>JBGUPS010000070.1:0-41011 GCA_045130395.1 Candidatus Cryptobacteroides sp. | reverse complement strand
GTAGCCCTGCAGGCCGGCTTCATCGCCCACATACACAAATTTACCGTCCTTTACCACCAGGGCCGATGCCATGGGCTGGTTTTTATCGGCCGTAAAGATTTTTGCGTTTTTAATAATCTTGTCCGCTTTCATGGTTATGCTTTTAATGTGTATTAAGTCTATCCATAAATATAGAAAAAAATCAGCAACCCCGCAACCGTCCTTCCCCGGTATTCATTCCGTTATTGTTTATTCATCTCTTTAAGCAGGTAATCTGCCAGATAAGGGACAGCGAACACCAACTCTCCCCGGCGGGGAGCTTCAATCACGCCGCTCTCAATTAGCCTTTTTCGATAGGTCTGGATAGAGGGGCCTTTCCGTCCAAGAGCCGCCTGTAACTTCTCCGTGGTCACCGTTCCTCCCACGCGCGCCATAGCACGAAGGAAAAAAATATCATTATCGGACAAAGGATTAAGAATGGGCTTGAATACATTCTCGTCCATATCTGACAATGCCGCTTGCTCGGCCTTGCCCATAATCTCGTCCGTAATAGTCTCTCCTTCCAATGTATACTGAATTAGGTAATAGCCAATCAACTGCATCAAATACGGGAAACCACGGGTGGCAAGTGCGGCCCGGTCAAGCATTGCGTCTGAAGCGCCAATACCCACGGTCTTGAACGCCCGCTCATAATAAGCGCGAATCAGATTGGTAGAAATCAATCCCAACTCTACCCGTGGAGCACGATTCAAAAAGGTTAGGACGTCGTCATTCAGAATAGCAGAAACGGCGTGAGGAAGTCCGGCCATCGCAATTGCCACATTCTTTCTATCCCCTACCAGTTCCTGATAGGCCGAAGCCACCTCTCGCATGGCTGCGGACGTACGCACTTCGTCTATGAGAATAAGTGCACCCATGCCCTTCTCTGCCAAACGGTCGCACAAGAGTGACATTTTGGAACGGAAGCCATATTGCTTCTGTGTCACCTCTGAAAAGGTGAGCCCGAAGGAAAAGCCCAAGACACCGGCACTTACCCCCTTTAATTTTGGCCTTTCATCGCCAAAATACTTTGACCCATTTAACTGAAGCTGCTCGATAATGGCTCCCGGCATTCCTTCATGGGCTGTCACACGGGCCACCACGTAACCCTCCTTTTGTGCACGGTCACCCAATTCAAGTAGCAGGGCCGTCTTGCCCATACCACGTTGTCCCAAGAACAGCGTACAACGGTTACGCGAGCCTATAGGTTCCCTAAGTCCTTCGACAAATTGCTCTATCACACCGTCACGGCCGATATACTTTTCCGGACGGTTGCCAAACGTTGGCTGAAACAGGATGTGCGCCTCTTCTTTATTCGCCTTCATTTTCGTTTATTCGCTTTTATTCTTCTTTATTCTCCTTCATTCTTCCCCACCATGCAAAGATAAATAAATTTTCGAAAAGACAACTGTCCAATACGTGGTCTCGTCCTTAAAATCAGGCCCCAATGAGGATGAGACCTCTCTGGCGCACAACCAACAGTTACTTGCGCGCAGCGACGATATCAGTCAGGTAGCCGGGCGTAAAGAACTTGTCCATGAACTGGTAGTAGCCGAGCAAAGGGAGGACAGCCTTGTACTGGCTGGCCAGCAGGTCTTTCTTGATACGTATGTCCCCCGGGCCGGCTATGTCCAGGACGTTCTGGTCCTGGGCCGAATAGGCCTTCCATTCCACCTTGTCCGTGGACGGATTGCCGCAGCGAGCGAAATTGGTCCACATCTGCTGAACGCTTGTGAAGATCTCGTCGGAGTTGTTGGTGCCGTTGAAAGTGCTGCTCGTCCCAAGGCCGCGAGCGTTGAACACGAACATGAGTTCCACGGAATGGGCTGCGCCAACCTCCGCATTGCTGCTCGGGTAGGACCAGTAGTAAGAGAACGTCTTGTTGAAGGCGCTCTGCACGCCCAGCTGCTGGAGCATAGGAACCCGGAACATGAGCTCATTGATGAACTCCGTTTCCACAAGTCCCGGCTCCTGGATGCGGCATACCCGCTTAAATTCCTCGTAGTACTTCTTATCCTCTTCCTTCAGGTAGGGAACTGCATCGCCTGCGGCGCGCTGGGCGTATAGCTTTTGCTCTTCAACGCTAAACATCGGACCCTCACCCATAAACAGCCTCATCTCGTCAGCCGTGCTGCCCGCCAGGATGGAGAGGTGCTTTGCATAGCCTTTCTTATACAGCTCGATGGGCGCCTCGGGGAGCACCTCGGTCCCGTAGTACGGACAGGACGTGAATTTGCCGACCGCGTTGACATACGCCTCCTGGAGCTTCTCTTCGCTCAGCGCCATGATCTCGTCCATGGTCTTGCAACCGGTGTATTCGAGCAGTGCCTTGGTCTTTCCCTGCGCAGATTCGCATTCGACCGGGAAGGCCAGGGTGGTGGAGCCGCTCTCCGCAATCACCTTCTGGAAATACTGATTTGCTTCTTGCAGGACCGGCAGGATGGAGACCGAGCCGCCGCCGGCGCTTTGCCCGAAGATGGTCACGTTTCCGGGGTCGCCGCCGAAAGCGGCGATGTTTTCGTGCACCCACCGGAGCGCCATCGCCTGGTCCAGCAGGCCGTTGCAGGGCGCCGTCTTGAAGTTTTCGCCGCCGGGAACCGAGGAGAAGTCCATGAAACCGTACATGTTCAGGCGGTAGTTGATATTCACCATGATAATATCGCTCTGCGCCTGGACCAGGTTGGCTCCGCTGTAGGAAATCTGCGAGCCCGAGCCGACGACGTATGCCCCGCCGTGAATCCAGACCATCACCGGCTTCTTCGGAGTCTTGTCATCCTCGTTGAGCCAGATATTCAGGAAGAGGCAGTCCTCGGACATCTGCTTCTGGATGCAGTCCGGGTAGCCCAGGGAGCCGTAAGCACCCTTTCCGTAGTACTTGGCCTCGAAGACTTTGTCGCTTGCATCCACGTACTCCGGTGCCTTGAAGCGGCGCGCACCCACAGGCGCCTTTGCGTAGGGGATACCCAGCCACGACGCAACCCCGTGATTCTCGGTGCCCACAAAAGTGCCGTTCACGCACTTCACGGCATGGGCCTTGTCGTAGTCTCCTGTGATTTCGCTGTTCAAGCAATCATACTGCTCTAAAATCATTAAATCCTTGAATTCCCTTTTCATATCTGTGCTCGTTTAAATGTTTTAATTCATCTTCTTTCCGCCAAAATACACCTGGCTGGGGCTGTTGAAGCTAAAACCTTCGGGCGCCGCCGTGAGAAGGTCTTGGTCGAACACCAGGAAATCGGCATCCTTCTTGTCATTACGGTTGGTACACAAACGGGCTTTCGATGACGGGACCCTCTTTTCCGCCGATGGTGACTTTGCCGATGCGTTTATAATCGGTTCCGCCGCCGATGCAGTGTGTATCTTCTCCCATGGAAGTCTTTTCGGCCGTTACCTTCGTCACTCCGTCCGTGATGGTGATATCACCGACGCTCGATTTCTCGCTGGTTCCAATCCCGGCAGCGTCGGAACCGCCTTTGGTATATACCGTACCGCCGCTTATCAGGATGTTTCCGCACACGGCGTTGTCATTGCCGGAGCCGATGCCGGCGGCGAACGTATTGCCGTCACCGGCGGCCTCCGCCGTAACCGTGCCGCCGCTGATGGTAATGTTTCCGCAGACGGAGGGGTCAAAGCTTGTTTCAAGTTTTTTGTCGCAGCCGGCGCCGCTGCCAATACAGGCGGCATTTGTCCCTCCGTGGGCCGTGACCGTACCTCCGCTGATGGTAATGTTGCCGCATATTGACTCGTAGGATGAGCCGATGCCGGCAGACAAATCCCCGGCTTCGGCCACCACGTTCCCTCCGCTGATGGTGATATCCCCGCATCGGGAACGCTTGCGCCCGGTGCCGATACCTGCGGCAGAGTCACTGTTGTAAGGCACCGCCGTAACAAAGCCGCCGCTGATGGTGATGCTGCCGCACTCCGACAGGCCGCCAGCGCCGATTGCGGCGCTGTTCATACCGGAGACAGCACGGATGGTACCCTCCAGGATTTCAATGTTGCCACAGTTTATTTGCTCATAATTCGCACCGCCTATTCCGGCCCCCCGTCCGCTACTGCCTGCTTCCAGTTTGCCGTTCCCTTTAATGCGGAGCGTCTTGCCTTCGGGCACAAAAATGCCGGGATAATTCTCATGGAAGCCCCTGACAATATTGGATGCCACCAATACGATGGTTGCGTCCCCTGTCGCCGTAATGCCGGCCCACTTGTAAGCCTCGTTGTTTTCTCCGTAAATCACTGCGTTTTTCAGCGTGACAACGGCCCCGTCGGCTATGGTAATTTTATAGTTGCCTCCGAGGATTCCCGAAAGCGTTTCGCCGTCTTTTGCCTCATAATCGGCCGTAAGTTTGGCAAGGTCCACCACCTTGACGGCGCTTTCCTTGTTGCAAGACAGCGCCGGAAGCATGGCAAAAACGATGGCGGCAAAAGGATAAAGTAACTTTTTCATAAAACGGATCTATATACTTCAAACGGATCTATATACTTCCTCGCCATCCACGATGGTGGCCAGGCAGCTTGCCTTCTCGATGTCTGCAAAATCGTCGTGCATGAAGTCACGGTCAAAAACAGTGACGTTGGCAATCTTGCCCAGACTGATGGAACCCATCCGGTCCTCCTCGTGCCACATATAGGCCACATTGCTTGTCAGGGTCTTCAGCGCCTCATACCGGCTGATAGCCTGGTCGATGTTTCTGATATACTCATCCGATTGTGACGGCAGTTTTTTCAACACGCCCATGCAGAATGCCTCGACGGCACTGAACAGCGGCGACACCGGATAGTCTGAATGGTTGGCGACCACACCGCCTGCATCCATGATGGATTTGACCGGATAGGCGTTATTGGACTTCTCTTCGCCCACATAGGCGACCTCCTGCGGGAAGCCTGCCGGATGCTTGATGGCCCACATGATGCCGCATACGGCCATAACGTTATATTCGCCCATTCTCTTCACGTCTTCCGGGGTTACTTCCTGCAAGTGCGCAAGGGCATTTCGCATATCGAAATTACCCACTTCGGTCTGCGCCTGGGCAAAAGCGTCGATCCATGCCTGGGTGGCGCCGTCGCCGACGGAATGGACATGGACGTTCATGCCATGTGCAGCAGCCGCCTTGACCAGCCGCACCATCTTGTCAGGGTCGTCGAATCTTCTTACGCCCTTATACCCCGGCTTGTCCACGTAGTCGTCCAGCATCCAAGCGGTATGCCCTTCCACGACACCGTCGGCAAAGACCTTGGCGCCGATTACCTTCACATGCTTGCCGTTGTATTCTTTTGCCTCTTCTGCGATTCTGTCCATGTCCTCTTCCGGAGTATCGGTATTGTCATTGACGAAACTGCCGCAGAAGGAATACATCTTGAGCCTGCCTTCAACGTCCAGCTCCTTGTAGGCACGGGGTTCATGCCTGGTCAAAAGCTGATAACCGGCATCATATACACCCGTATATCCGTTTGCAAACGCATATTGCTGGAAGCCCAGCAGTTCCTTTTTCGCTTGCGCAAGCTCCGGCTGTACCCTTTTGAGCAGATCGATGGCGGGCTTTTCGGCAAGCATGCCGTTCGGCTTGCCGTTCTCGTCCACATGAATACATTCCGTTCCCCACTGCTTCACGGCGTCTTCATTGATGTCGTAGGCCTCCATGGCCTTGGTATTGACCCACATCATGTGACCGCTGCTGCTTTGGTTAATCAGGGGCTTGTCCGGACAAATCTCATCCAATTGCTTGGCATTCAGCTGATACAGCAGATCATCCGACCAACCCGAACCCACGAAGTGGGGTTTATCCGGATTTTCCCGGACATACTTTTTCAGAATGGCCAGGTAATCCTCCGGCGTCTTGCCTTCCGCCAGGTTGGCCCGGCCGAACATGATGTTGGCGGCAAGTCCGGGATGGCAGTGGGCTTCCAAAAATCCCGGATAAATGGAATTGCTTCCGTAGTCCAGGACCTGGGTATTGTCTCCCTTCAGTTTCATGGCCGCCTCTTTGCTTCCGACATAAATGATTTTCCCGTCGGCCACCGCTATGGCCTGGGCATAGGGCTTGAACTCATCCATTGTGATGACATTCCCAAGAATAATGATCTGAGCTTTCATACTTATTATTTTAATGTTCCTTTAATGTTCCTTTTACGTCTTTTTCAATCTCGGAATACAGGTTGTCTACTTCTGCCTGGGTATAATCGGACTCGTCAAAAGTCTTGGAAAAAGTCACTTTGACGCTCGCAAGCTGTCCGGCCGCCCTGCGGTCCCGCCGGAGGTCGTGCCCGGTAAGGAGGATATAGTCACAGATGGTGTCCCCCATGAACCAGAACAGGACGAAGAACAACTCACGCGAAATCTCGTCCAGCCCTTCCGAGAGCCACAGCAAAAAGGCGGCTGCCACCAGGCCCACGGACATGATGACAAAACGCTTGGTATGCCGGCTCTCCTCCTTTTCCACCAGGCCCAGCTTGTAGGCATAATACTCGCTGATGAGGTTCTTGACAATCTTTCTCTCCTCGTCCGTCAGACAGTCCTCGATAATGTTCACCACGATGGGGCACTCAGGAGGAACCACCGACGCTCCCAGTTCAAGGAAGTCGGCAAAGTCCTGATTCAGCGTCTCGTAGTGCCGGACGCTGAAGGGATGGACAATATCGTAAAAGGAAGAAATCTTGCACGGGAAGGTGACAATGCCGTTATCGATGAAATCCCGGTGCAGCAGATAATCCATCCGTCCCTTTCGGGACTCGAACAAGTCGCCAATTCTTTTTTTCATCATTGTTCAGCGAAGATGGTTCCTTTGTCTTTAAAACGTATTTCCATGATTAGCTTCTTAGTTCGTCTGCTTTCATGGTTATGCTTGTCGTTAAACTTACTTTGCCTTATACGCAGCTACACGCTTGGCAACGTTCACCTGCGCATCGGCGTCAATATCGTACACCAACTCGCGCTCCAGGGTCTCCAGGTTCAGCATGTATCAGTTTGTAAATTTAGCAAAATAACGGCGATTCTGCAACCCTCCATGTCTATTTGGACAAAAAGGATTACCTTTGTACCGTATGAGCAAGAAGCACGCATTCAAAACGCGCCTCAGGGCGTTCCGGATTTGGCAAGAGCTCGGGTACAATCCCTGGCAGAGACCTCGTATCGCCCAAAAACAGGGCGGAGACTTTTACAAAGGCGCGTTCGACAGCATCCCCTTCCTCAACAACGAGGGCAAGCGCACCATCACCCACCTCCTGCTGCGCCCGGGATATATGATTCGGGACTATATCAACGGCGCCCATGAGCGCTACTTGGCTCCCCTCACGGCCCTCATTATCTTCTATGCCTTCCTCATGCTGGTATCGGCCATCCTGCAGCCCATCCATCAATACGGGAAAACAGAAGAAGTGCCGGCCCGGGAGCCCATTACAAGGGAAGAGGGAAAGATGCTGGGGGTGAGAGACATCATAGATCAGGGATTAGCGTATTTTGAACTGGACCTGCATCCGGAGTTGGTGGACACACGTGCCAAGGGATTCATTGCAGCAATGGAGGGCTCGCTCAGGAGCAAGGGGATTACCCTGTTTCTGGTGAATTTCCTGCTCCTGTGGCCGGCTATGGCCCTTTCCCTGCGGCGGTATAAAGTAACCTGGTCGGCCGCAGCGGCGGCGGCAGCCTACTCGCTGTGTCTATTCAGTTTTGCTATCCTCGTGACCATCCTTGTCACCCTGGGTGCGCGTAATTCCTTGGGCGTCACGGTCCTGTTCCTGCTGCTCATCGTCATTTATCGACAATGGTTCTCCATCAGCTGGATCAAAAGCGTCGGCCGTGTCCTCTTGACCAACCTCGTATTCGCCCTTATTTTTTTCCTGATACTGCTTGTGCTTACTCTCGGATTACTTTTTGCCGCAGAAGCCAGGGGAGAATTCAGTTTCAACGGCTAACCTTCTCGTCCTTGTTTGAGGCGGTATACTTGCTTTCCCTCAAAGTACGTTGCTTCGGGCCTGGCCTCGTGAATCTCTGTCTCGGGGCAGGTGAGCACGTCCTTGTTCACCAGGAGGAAGTCTGCGTATTTGCCTTCGCAGATGCTGCCTCTTTCCTTTTCCAGGAACATTTGTTTGGCCACGTTGATGGTCAGGGAGAGGAGGGCCTGCTCGCGGGTGAGAAGCTCTTCCGGCCACCAGGGCTTACCGTTCTCTCCGTGAAGCACACCCGTCACGGCAATTTCCATGATGCCGAACGGGTCGTCGGGGCTGCCGCTGAGTGCCGGGAAATCCGAGTGGGAGGTCACGTTGATACCGTTGTCGAAATAGGATTTCATGGGATAGGACTTGTCCTCTACGCCGGCAGGAGCCAGGTTGTGCTCGCGGATGTACTCGGGCGCATTGGAGGGACAGTGGTGCCAGTGCATGCCGGCAACGGCGTACATATTGTGCTCCGCCATGCGTTTGTAATCATCCGGATTCACATTGCGGATATGTACCAGCGTATTGCGCCGCTCATCCTTTCCGCCATTTGCAAACGCACTCACCACATAATTGACCGCCTTGTTACCCATGGTATGGATATGCATGGTGAGGCCGCTGGCGTTGACCTTACGCGTAATCTCGGTCAGTTCCTCTTCCGTCCAGTTGGCCAGGCCCTGGTGTCCGTCCGGATACAGCGGCTCCACAAATCCGGTCCGGCCTTCCACGGTGCCGTCCATAAAGAGCTTGAACCAATTGGTTTTCAGGTGCTTGGTTGCGTATTTCTGGACTTCAACGGCTTTGGACAAGGCCTCATCCACGTTCCCCCAGCTGTCCGTCTCATAGGTCAGGGCCAGAATCATGTTCATCTCGCCGGCTTTGTCCGCCTCATGGGCCGCCTTGAAGAAATTGATATTGTTGAAATAGTTTCCCCAGCCGTCGATATACATGATGTACCCTTCCGACAACAACTGCTCCTGGATTTTTTTCACGACTACCTTAGCCACATCCAGGGGGTAGAGGTGCTCGGTGTCCAGGGAGAAACGCACGAACGTACCGGCCTGTTCTTTCAGGAAGCCGGTAGGGGTGCCGTCGGGCCCCATCACAATTTCTCCGCCGCGGATATCCTTGTCCCGCTTGAGCACGGTGCCGTCGGCCTTCATGATGCCGGCCCGGACCAGGCAAAGCGTATTGGCCAGGCCCTTGTGGCCTTCGTCATCGGCAAAGTAAATGGGCAGATCACTGCAGATGGCATCCAGCTGCTGCCGGGTGGGCATGTTGTCCATGAAGGTGATGTAGTTCCACCCAAAGCCGAAGACGGTCGTCGCGCCCGTTTCCCGGGCTTTTGCAACCGCTGCAGGCACCACTTCCGTCAGAAACTCTTCCGGCGTTTTTCCAAAAGCCACCGTTCCCACCATGGGCAAGGCGACACCAATCGAATAATGCGCGTGTCCGTTGCCACAGGCCGGCATCACAAGCCCTTTCCCGGTATAGTCCAGCACCTGGGTCTTCCCGGGTTCGATAAAGGCTTCCGCGCCTTTTTTTTCTCCTACATAGACAAACTTGCCGTCTTTCACGGCAAAAGCTTCCGCCAGCTCATTGTTTTCGGAAGTGAAAATCTTCCCGTAGACCACAAGGTCCGCACGTTTATTGTTGCTCATTATTCAAATAATTATTTTCTCTATTTGTTTTTGCGGATGGTATCTTTTACGTCTTTTTCAATCTCGGAATGCAGTTTTTCCACCTCCTCCTTTGTATAGTCGGACTCGTCAAAGGTCTTGGAGAACTTCACTTTGATACTGGCCAGCTGGCCGGCCGCCCGCCTGTCCCGCCGGAGGTCGTGGCCGGTGAGGAGAATGTAGTCACAAATGGTATCCCCCATGAACCAGAAAAGGACAAAGAAGAGCTCACGCGAAATCTCGTCCAGGCCTTCCGAAAGCCAGAGCAGGATACTGGCGGCAACCAGGCCCACGGACATAATGACAAAGCGCGTGGTATGCCGCTTTTCTTCCTTTTCCACCATGCCCAGCTTGTAGGCATAATATTCCCGGATAACCGCCTCGATGATTTTTCTCTCCTCCTCCGTCAGGCAGTCCTCGATGATGTTCAGCACAATGGGGTACTCGGGAGGAATCGTTGACGCGCCCAATTCGAGCAGGTCCGCAAACTCCTGATTCAGTGTCTCGTAGCGCCGGACGCTGAAGGGGTGGATGACGTCGTAATAGGAGGAAATCTTAAGCGGAAGCGTTGCGATTCCGTTATTGATAAAATCCCGCTGGAGCAGATCATCCATCTGCCCCTTTCTGGACTCGAATAACTCGCCGACTTTCTCTTTGCGCATGCTTGACTACTCCTCCGTGAAATCGTTGGCCGCATAAAGGATGACACTTTCCTTGAATACGGTCTTGATATACGGGTTCAGCGTATATTTGTACGTCTTACCATCCATTTTAAACTTCACCATCAGGTTTTCCTGACAATTGTAGGCGCCCAGTTTAATGTCTGTTCCGGAGGGATAATTGTTCTGGAATACCGAGGCCGGAACAATCGGCTTGCCAGCCGAATTATACACCATGATATTGGAGATGAATTTCCCCTGCGTGTTATTTTTCAAAACCAGGTTGCCGGCCTTGAAGTTCACCATCTTGGGCATCGTCTTGGTATCCGTAAAGCTGCAGTTCCAACTGTACGTGTCCAGATCGGCTTTGGTCCCCCAGAATTTCATGAAGCCATAGTTGCCTTCGGCCTCAATCTTTATGCGAAGGGGTTTGGTCTCCGTATCATCGGACATGTCGGGAATGTGCCATACCCAGGAACCGTGAAGCTGCATGGAGGAACGATAGGCCAGCGAATTCCCCAAATTGAAGTCCTGCGAGAATTCGAATTTCGGCAGTTCATTAAACGTAAGCGCCCAGGCGGCAGTACTGTACGCTGTCCTGTTTTCCACATCCACATCCTTTACCGTCCAACGTTTGGTGTCGCTCCAGCTCCAGCCGGCATTTACGCTCACGCTGCCTCCACCGCTAAGGCCTTTACCTTTTTTCGCGCCAAGGTTTCCGCTAACGCCACATCCCACATTAACAGTCTTGGTTTTTGAATAATCATTTTGCTTGATAATGGTTTCGGGGAACGGGAAACCTTCTGCCGGGAATATCGCATTGGACACCGACGCATCGTTATCGCTGTTAATCAGGGTACTGCTCACTTTAAAGGTTTTTGCGTAAGCACCGCACCAACGCAAATACACCGGGAAAAAGCTCGTCCATTCGGCTTTCTTGCCCTGGAACATTTTGTCGTTGGCGATATTGGCTGTCATATCCATGAAATAATAGTCGCCGGCACCATTCTCTCCCTCATATACGTGGATGGGATAGATGTCGTAGGAAACAGTGACAGGAGCAGAACCATTAAATTTGTAACTTGTACGGAAAAAGACCTCGCTGATAGAGAAGGTTCCGACAGACCAGACATGCGCCTTGCCGGCAAACTTCTTGACATTCGCATTGTCGGGGTCGGCTTTGGTCAGTGCTTCTTCCTCCTCATAGAGTGCCTGCTGTGCAAGTAATTCCTCCAGAAATGCGCCGAAGAAATAATAGGTGAGGTCATACTCGAGGCCATCTTCGTAGGTATAGACAATGGGATCTTCGGGGTCATAATCACCTGCTGCGGCATCAGCAGGATTGGGGACGATGGGGTGGTCGGTTTCGAAGGAATACCTTTCCTTGAATTGCTCCTCGTCCGGAATAATGTAAAGGCCATTGTTCCAGCTGCTGAGCGCAACCAGCTGTGCTCCGTCGATGCTGTCATCGTCCAGGAAATATCCCATTTCGGGATAGTTCTTAAACAGGGCTTCAATCTCTGCCTTTTTAGGATGGGCGATAGCAATGACCACATCCCTTGTGTAAAGATCCACCAATTGCTCTGCCGGCAGATCACTTACCTTGTCCAGCACCACCAAATAGGTGTTTTCGGTAATTGCACTGGCGGGCACCAGAATAAAATCTTGATAGGCATCGGCCAGTTCCGCGGCCACGCCCGGGGACATATAAACTTGGTACGGGAAATCAAGATCCCACGTCAGATCTGCCAGATCTACATCCGACGGATTCACGACTTTGTCCTTCGGGTCCTCCTTTTTGCAGGAAGCGAGGCCCGCTACAAACGCGCACAAAACGATCGCGCAAAAAAATTGCTTAATTAACTGTTTCATCGTGTTGTTATATTAAGTTTATTATTCTTTCTTTCCTTTCACAAAGCAAGCCACCAGACCATAGGTGATGGTAGGACGGATCCAGATTTCCACCATCATGTAGGTGCTGATTTCGTCGGTGGGTTCCAGGAGAATATCCACGTTATACAAAGTGGCGATAAGGATGTCGATGATACAAATCAGCCACAGGTCGTTCTTGGAATAGGTTTGCCAATCTTTGCGGGCATAGAAATAAGTGAGCAGGACAAGCAACGCCACCGAAAGGGTGAGGCAAGCCACGCGAAGGGTATAGAACGGGAGCGGCGGCGCAAAGAGGATGTCACGGAGCAGTACCGTGACTCCCACGCATACGGAGCACCAGTAGTTGAACTGGTTCGTGGTGATTTTGCTGCCCGAGAAATACATCCACATCATCACCAGGCAGGCAATGTAAAACACATTGAGCACCAGTTCCGGCCAGGTTTGCGCCAAGCCGAAATGCCATACGCCGTAGAGCATCATCGCCACGGAAGCCAGCGCGGCAAAAATGGTGACCGCAACGTTAAAAATGGTCCCTTTGTCTTTAAATCGTAACTCCATACTATTTGTCGTCGTCTTTAATCATATGTACATCGCACTGCGGGAACGGGATGGTGATGCCACCCTCCTTCAGGAGCTTGTAAACCAATTCCTTACAACGGTCTACATAGCCAATGCGCTCCGGAACCAGCACAAACGCCTTCACGGCCACCTCCACGGCGCTGTCCGCAAAGTCGCCAAAGCGGATGTAAATGCCGTAGGCGGGATCCACTACATCGCGACCGTACTTGTCTTTGGTCTTGAGGGCCTCCAGGCCGCTTTCCAGGAGTTCCCGTACCCGCTGGAAATCCGTACCATAGGCCACGCCCACCGTCACCTTGGTGAACTCGTACGCGTTGTTCCGGGTGAGGTTGGTGAAGTTCTTGCCAAACAGCGAGGAATTCAGGAAGGCCACCTGGGTGCCGTTGATGGTTTCCACCAGGGTGGTCTGGTAGTTGATATCCGTCACCTTGCCGCGCACGCCGTCACACTCAATCCAGTCCCCTACCCGCAGGCGGCCGCCCATGAGCTGGATACCGTAAATAAAGTTGTTCAGGATATCCTTGAGGGCCAGACCGACACCGGCCGACAAGCCGCCAGCAATCAGGCCCAGCGAGCCGGTGGGGATGTTGAGCGTAATGATGAACAGGTCTGTGTACACGAACCAGATAAATACGCTGATGAGGCTGTTCCCCAGCGAGAGGTTGATCTCATTGCTGCGAATGGTTTTCCGGTTGTACTTGCGCAGGAAACGGCGGTACTGGAAGCTTTGCCAGATGGTATGGACGGCCTTGTTCACATAGCGGAACACAAAGAACATTTCCGTGAGGAACAGCACGCTGTACATGGAAACGCGCATCTCTCCCTGCCGGAAGAACGGCTCCTCGAACAGGGTCCGGTACAGGTCGTTGAATTCAAAGATATTCAGTGCCCAATACAGGCAGGTAGGAATGGAGCCCAGGGCCAGCAGCGGGAAAACGACTTCCTTGAGCAGGTCATACAGCCAGGTGGCCGAGAATAGCAGCTGATCCCGGGCCGCACCGGACACATAAGTGATCCGGGCTTTATACTCCTCCAGGCGCTTATCCAGGCGCTCTTCCTTGTACCAGAGCGTCAGGTGCCACACAGAGGCGATGGCAAGCACAAACGCCAGCTGGAAGTACCACCATACCAGGATGATGAGCGAAAGGAACACGTAGCCTGTCCAGCCACAAACGGTGGCAACGGTGGTAATGCCCAGGGAGATCCAGCCGATGATGGCATCCGGCCGGTCTGCTTTGCCGCCCCGGAGCAAATTGACGGCCAGTTGCCACAGCACCATGACCAGCAGCAGCGGCGGCAGGAAGAAATTCAGGAAGGCATTGGGCACAAACAGCATCCGGCAGGTAATCACGAACAGGGCCGTGAAAATGGTGGGCAGATAGATGCGCATGCTGTTTTTGAGCTTGATGGGTTTCAGGCGGATGAGGAGGGCCGTGGTGATGGCCATCAGCAGCCACAGGAACGTGTGCATGATGCTGATTCCCTTGCGGATCATATCGTCATCCGTACTCTCGAAGCTGAGCGCCATGAACAGGACGCAGGCCAGCAGCAAGGCAAGATAGCTCTTCTGTTCCTTAGCCACCCGTTTTTGCACGGGCTTACAGAAGCGATAGAGGGGCAGCAGCATGAGGGCGGCAAGGCCCCACAGGACCAGGAAGGCCACAAGATAAATGACCAGCCAGAAGATTTTTGCCGAGTTAACCAGCTGATTGTCATGGGAAATTTCTTCTGCAGTATATCCCAGTTCCTCATCTACGAACGCGCTCTTGAGGAAGGAGAAAGAGAATTTTTCTCCCATGGCTCTCCGGGCCTCCTGCCAATAATACCCGGGATTCTTCAGGACCTCTATCCAGGGAGTTTGACCCTCTACAAACACTTTGTTTTGCAGCAGGCTGTAATAGTCCCTGGCATAGGCGTAGGATTCATCCATCCGCAGGCGGGCTTCCCGGTAATGGGTGCTGTCCGCCATCACCTGCTCCCGCGTCTGGGCATACATCTTCAGGAGCTCCGAGGCATACAGGATACAGGAATCGCGGTCGGCCTGGCCGGCCTGGCTCAGGATAAAGGCCGGAACGGTGCCTTTTTCCTTGGCCTGTATGGTCTCTTTTACCTCTGAGAGTTCCTGTTTCTGCTGTTCCAGGCTCACCTCTCCCAGATTTTCTGAATCCTCCAGCGCCAGCCGTTCGTTCAGGGCAATAATGGCATCTACCTGTTCCTGGAGTTCCTGCTGCAGGAGGCTCTCATTGCGCATCAGATGCACATCCAGGGAGTCGTTGTGGTAGGCCAGGCTGTCCGGCACCACTTCCAGGTCCCGCAGTTCCGGGGGAAGGCGGCGCAGGGACTCAATGAGGCGGGCGTAGCGGTCTATCTCCACATCCAGGGTGGCCACGATGCGGTCGTACGGGGTGCGGGTTTTGTTGAAGTCCCGGAATTCCTCGGACACCTTTTCCAGGGCATAACTGATATCGAAGGTGTACTCCTGCTTCTGGGAATACAGCATCAGGGACAGGTCGTTGCACTTTTTGACGATGTCCACCATGCGCTTGCGCTGGACGGCGTACTTGCTTTCCATCCGCGCCTGGGTCTTTCCCATCTGCCGATAGTCGTGGTACAGCTCCCGGCGCAGGTTGGACAGGGTTGCGTCCAGATCCATGCCCGTAAAGACCGCCATGGCCGGCACGGCCACGGCAAACAGCCCTATTAGAAAGCCTAAAAGTTTACGTTTTTTCATACCTAAGGTAAGTTACAAACCCCTGCTTTGTACAAAAGCGGATTTGTCAAAGGTATAAAAAAACTGGCAGAAAATCAAAACCGCCCTAATGGGCGGACCGAATCAACTGTCTCCTTTTTTTCGGAGCAGGTAGATGCTGCCGGCGATAAGCCCCGCCACTATCAGAAAAGCCAAGGTGGTGTTAAAGCCGTCCCCATACTTGAGCTTCAGGTACAGTACGCCGTAGTTCAGGCCGAAGAGAACCACGCCCCCGGCCAGGGTTACCATCACGGCCCGGAAGGTGCCACTGGGGTTGTCCTTCCAGGTTTTTTCCTTAAGGATCCTCCGGCCATTTTCAACTACGGGGATAAGGCCGATCAATATCGCCACGCCCAGGATCAGCATCTTTTGGGCATGGGCGGCGGCCTCCGCCTCCTGGGATCTCCGCTCCGCCTCCTCAAAGCGCTCCATGATGGCCCGCGTTTCCGGGGTGGAGTAGATTTCGTAGAGTTCTTCGGGCGTCTGTGCGGCGGCGCTCCAGCCCAGCAGGAGCGTCAGAAGGAATAAATAGCGTCTCATTCGAAATCGTAATAAGCGGCTGTCTCGAAATCAAAATCAGCAGCGGTGAGAATGTTCCTGCTGTCTCCCGGCAGGTCGGCGTCGTGCTGTTTAAGGAACGCTTCGGCCAGGAGAATGTCCGGAATGGCAGTCCATTCGCTGTAGGCCACCAGGACCACGATCATATTGCCTTCTTTCAAAGCGGCCTCGGCCACGGGCATTCCTTGATAGGCCTGCCAGGCGGGCCCATCACAGGGAACATACCGGTCCAGGAAAATCGGGTAGCTGTTGTCCCAGCCTTCCGGCATGTAGAAGACCATCTTATAGCGGGACGATGTATCCTCTCCGGCATACAGGACGTCTGCCGTCACGACATAGTCCTTGAAGCTCTCGTCCTCAAAGACCAAGCGGCAAAGCCAGGATTCGCCAATTTCCACATTGGAGAAACTGCCTTTTTCCTTGCAGCCGGCAAGGAGCAGCAAGGCAAGGGGAAGCAGATAAAGCAAGCGTTTCATAGGGCTATTCTTTGACTAAACGTACAGGGTACCTTCTTTGGCCCAGGCTGGTCTCGCCCAGTTCCTCCCAGGTGTAATAACCATCCCGATTGGGGGCCTTTAACAGGGGGTTCAGGATAATCACTTTGAGATAGCAGCCATCCGAACCCGCCATGCCGAATTCCCTTGCCGAGCGGCTGCCAATGGGATAAAGGAAGCACACGCTGTTGCCGTTTTTCCCGGTAAAGACCACCCACTCTTCCCCGTCTTTGTCCTGGGCAGACTGCGTGCAGTTTTCACGGAGCTCCTTGATTTCCGCCAGCGTGGGCATTCTCCACCCATCCGGGATATCGACTTCCGGACCGATATCTTCAGCGGCCCACTGTACGCTAAGCCCCAGGTCCACCGCCTTGGGCGCCTCCTGGGCGTAAGCGTACACCGCGCCCAGAAGCATGATAAGTATTAAATATAGTTTTTTCATAGGCTTAATCATCTACTTTGCCCGTTCCGCGACAGTCGGGGCAGTTCCACTCTTTGATTCCTGTCTGGCCACACTGGCCGCAGGGCTGATTGCCGGCGCCACCGCAACTGGTGCAATTGATGGAACCGGTCCCGGAACAGCGGTCGCATTTGATGGTGCCATTACCGCCACAGTACCGGCATTCATCGTTCCTTCCATGGCAATGGGGGCAGACATAACTCCCCTCCCCGCCGCACACCGTGCAGCGCAGACTCTTATGTCCATTGCAGAGAGAACAGTCCCTCCAGCCACGTCCACCACAGAAGGAACAGTTGTCGGCAATCTTTCCCGTGCCGCCGCAGCGGGAGCAATCCCGGTCGCCCGAGACCATACCGGTGAGCAGGGCAAGCCCTGCCAAAACCAAAACAAGCGATAGAATCTTTTTCATACGTTTTAGTGTTTTCTGCAAAGGTACGTCTTAGTGTCAACTCTTTTGTGGCGGAATTCGCCACAAGACTTTCATTCCAATGGGCTACCTTTGCGAAAAACACTTAGACGTATGAAAAAGATACTCGTTTCTTTTTTTGTTCTGCTAACCACATTCAGCGCTTTTGCCCAGGCCGGGCTCAGCCAGGGGGAGGCGTATGTGAATCCCACGTCCACCCCGCAGCAGGCCAAAAAGTACTGCCCGCACTGCGGCATCACCAAGGGCAATATCACCTATCCCTGGCAGCACGAGTCCTGGTGCCCGTACTACAGGAGCCAAAGCTCCGGCAGCAGTTCCTCCTCGTCGTCGTCCGTTTCCTCTTCGCTAACCGGTGCGGCCATTGGGGCTGGCGCCGTTGTTTTGGGCAGCGCCCTGGCGGATCTCATTACATCGGCCCTGGACCACAGCCACGGAGACAACAATTATTACCAGAACGACGCCTTCGGCGGCCAAATCTCCTTCAAGACAGATTATTACAGCGACGACGACCACACCTGCGTGGTGCTGACGGACCCCAAGACGGGCAAGAAGGGCATCTGGCACAATGCCTATGTCTTCAACCATAAGAATGACCCGCAGCCCACTTCCGGCTTCTGGATCCTCCAACCCGTATTCGACCAGATCTATATGGGCCTTCAAATGAGCAAGGCCTACGCTATTACCCTCCAAAAGGTGACCAAGAAAGGCAAGATGCAGCCCGAATGGGTGGTCTATGAGTTCGGCTTGGGCAACATGTGCTACAGGGGCCACGCCACGGTGATTTCTCCCTTCACGGCATCCGATGTGGAATTCTCCTTCAAGTCCGGCAAAATCATGCTGCAGAAGGACAACGTCTGGAGCCTGTACAAGGTGGACCGGGCGGACCCGAAGGAAATCAAAAAGCACCCCATCATGCTAAAGCCGCTGACAACCGCGCAGTATGACAGCATCCAGTTCTATAACAACCAGAACATTGTATGGCAGGCGGGCCACGCCGGCATTATCGACGACAACGGCAAGGAGCTCATTCCCGTGAAATACAAGGATGTGGGCACCATCATCGGCAAGAACAAATGGGCCTGGGCTGTGGCCGATGACGGCAACGCCGGCCTGGTGAACACCAAGGGACAAGTGATTCTGCCCTTTGATAACGCCAGTATCCACGTGGACGAATACGGCGTATCGGCCCGTCGGGACGGAGAGGACAAGTACTATGTGCTCCTGGACGACGGCACCAAAACCCCGGCCATCTATGACGATGTCACCTTCACCAAAGACGGTTATGTGTACTGTGTGGACGGCCTGTACGGCTTTGCCACGCCCAAGGGAAAGAAGGTGCTGGACCCGCAGTTCGAGAGTATCCTGCTGGTGAATTACGACCCGGACCTGGGGGCCACCAATAACCCGTACGTGGGCAAAAAAGTCCTGTATGTGAAGAAAAACGGCCTCTGGGGCGTTGCGCACCTGGGGAACGGTAGTTACATCATAGAACCGCTCATCCTGGACAAAGACAAGGTGATGACCTACCTTGGGAAGTCGCTGCAATGGACAGACTATTATATGGCAGAAAGGAACTGGCGGGATCATTACCAGCACAACAAGGATGAATTCGAGACGGAGGCACAGTTCCAGGCCCGGAAGGCGGATCCCGCTGCCAATGAGGCCTACGTGAACAAGAAGATGGCCGATTTCCCCGCCACCTTCCTCAAGGGCCAAATCAAACTGACGGTGAACAACAACGGCGCCATTGACATCACCTGGCACAACTATGACGCCGAAAAGGGCGCGTTCCCGTTCTCCAGCAACCTGTCGGCCATTCCCATCTATTATCTGCCCGTGCCCATTGCGGACGGCCCGGCCTTCCGCCAGGCGCTCTCCGACATCCGTACCAAGGATATGATCCAGTCGGCCAGCTTTATGGTTTATCAGCACTTTGCGCAGATTGCCGAGATGGATATTACCCTGCCTTCCGGCAAGGTCTATCATTATGTAAACCCGGGCTTGGCAGGCTATACCGGCCCCATTGTTAAATACTCAGATTTGTATTGATTATGAAACGTTTAGCTCTTCTTGCGCTGGCAGCGTTACTGTTCGTTCCCGTTTCCATGAACGCCCAGCGGAAAAACGATAACCTGGGGAAAAAGTATGGCCCCTATGAAGTGAAAATCGGCAAGGGGAAATACATGAAAGATGCGCCCGTTACGGCCATCTGGAACAACGAGACCAAGGTGTGGGTTACCTCTCCCATCATCGACAAAAAGAATGGGGCGATGTTCTTCCTGCCCACTACCGATGTGGAGTTCATCGAGGGAGAGGATTATCCTGCCGAAGCTCAGGGGCTTGTCAATATCGACTGGGCTTTCCGCTGGACGAAAGGGATTGAGAATCCCGGTCGGAAAGCGATTTGTAATGGAGAGTGCGGGGTGTACAGGATTGAAAATGACCAATTGGTCCCTATCATCGAGTCCGGAAGTTCACTGGAGCTGGCCTATGCCTGGGAAGCCCGGTATGGCTTTTTCAAGTTTGTCCCGGGCCATGCCCTCATCATCGGCTTTTTCCGCGAAGAGGACAAAAAAGCCTACTCCATTTTTAACCTGGACGGTGAGCGTCTGTACAACGACCTGAAGGATTGGAAGTTCAAGGAAGAACCCAGCCTGTACATCCAGCTGGAAGACGGCACCTGGCACCATCTGGACCCTGCCGACGGCAGCATGGTGGACTAAGGGAGGTGTCTGGAAGGCTATATCAGATTCATTGTTAACTATTCAGATTTGTTTTAGTCATGAAAAGATTGTTCCTTGTTGCGCTGACGGCGCTTCTTGTCGCCCCCTTTGCTCTCCATGCACAGATGAAGAACGAGAACTTGGGGAAGAAGTACGGCAATTACGAAATTAAACTGACCAAAGACAAGTGGACCAGCGAGGCGGTAGTGTCGGCCATTTGGGATAACGCTACCAATGTTTGGGTTACCGCCCCTAAACTCAAGAACAAGGAGGGTTCGCTGGTCTTCCTGCCCAATACGGAGGTGGAGTTCATAGAGGGAGACCGCTATGTCCCGGAAGCGCAGGGGCTGGTCGTAGTGGGAAATGGATACTATTGGGCTAAAGGAATAGAGAATCCCAAGCAAAAATGGCTCATCCGTGGCTGCGGAGTATACAAGATAGAGGACGATAAACTGGTTCCTGTCGTGCAATCCGGCGATCCGCTGGACATTGCCTATCTCTGGGAAGCCCGGTATATCATTTTTCATGTGATTCCCGATCACGCGCTCATTCTGGGTAGTTTCCACCCCAAAGACAAGTCCGGCTACTCCATCTTCAACCTCTCCGGCGAGCGTCTTTACAATGACGTAAAGGACTATTTGTACAAGGGTGAGCCCTCCCTCAAAATCCAGCTGGAAGACGGCACCTGGCACCACCTGGACCCCGCCGACGGCAGCATGGTGGACTAGCCCGGCACGCCGGCAGGCTGTGGCACCAGCGACCATTGGCCCTGTCTTTCGCCTGCCCCTCCGTCGGCTTTTCTACGTGATCGTTAATCTGTTGACACACAGTTTTTTATATAACAATCCTCGTTCAAAAATTGAACGAGGATTGTTGTGTAAGTGGGTAATAATCAATCACTTAAATGTCACAGAGTATGTGGTGGGCTTCGTGACAACTAACATATTGACTGATAGATGGTTATATAATAATCCTCGTTCAAAAACCGAACGAGGATTATTCTGGAAGTCACTGTAGCTCAATTGGTTAGCGATCACGGCATTCTGCCATGGGGACGATTAAAGCACGCGAGATGGCACTAGAGAATGTTCTGATTGGGGCGAGTGTGCTTTAACGGGGTGTGAGAGGGGTGCTTAAAGCACAGGGCGCGGCCCTGGAGGTGGTTCTGGCGGGGGTGGGTGTGCTTTAAGACTGTCTTGTGGTGAAATTCGCCACAGAGGGGCCGATTGACAAGGTTTTTTCGGGAGGAAATGGTATCTTTGTGTCACTATGCGCCGTCTTGCCGTCATATTGTGGTTTGCCCTGCTGCTGCCGGGATGGGCCCTCTTCGCACAGAATGCCCCAGCGCCCCGCTTTGTGAACTACAACGCGGCGGATGGCTTGCCGTCCAATACGGTCTATGCCATTACGCAGGATGCCGATGGGGTCCTGTGGGTGGGGACCCGGAACGGGCTGGCCAGTTTTGACGGCGTGCGCTTCAGAAACTGGAAGGAGTATGGCCGGGTGAACGCCCTGGCCGTGGACACGGCGAACCGCCTGTGGGTGGGGACGACGGAAGGGGTCGCGGTAGTGAAGGAGATGCCCGATCAGGTCGGGCATGACGGAGTAGGCAGGCATGACGGAACAAGCGTCATTGCCGGCCCCGACCGGCAATCTCCCGACCGGCAATCTTTCGGCGGGCCGGTCCGGGCCCTGTACACGGACGGCGAGGGCTTTGTCTGGGCCACCGTGGGCGACTCGCTGCTGCTCAAGCTGTCCTACCAGAACGGCATCCGGGAAGAAGCCCGCTGCCGCTACAAGAAGCGGGACTCGGAAGGCGATTACCCCTATTTCCAGATTTATGAGGCCTCCGACGGCAAACTCTGGCTGGCTGGCCGCCTGGTCAATAACCAGTATATCACGGACAAAAAGGACCCGCAGGTCACACTCCCCCACTGGGAGGGCATGTTCAATAACGGAAGTTATGCCGAAAGCGCCGGGAAACTCTACTCCTTTGAAGACCACACCTCCATCCTGTATACCTACCGGGACCTTCAACCCCTCCCTCTGGGCCGCCTGCCCATCGCCCACGCAAGGCTGCTCACAGACAGCAAAGGCCGCCTCTGGGCGGCAGGCTCCTATGGCCTTGGCATAGTTGACACCCTCCATCCGGAAAACACGCAAGTGTTCCGTCACCAGGCCGATACCCCCTCCAGCCTATCCTCCGGCGAACTCTTCTGCCTCTTCGAAGACCGCCAGGGCAACCTCTGGGCGGGTGGCGACAACGGCCTCTCGGTCCTCTGCCCCGCCTTGCAACAGGTGCGCACCCTGTCATCGGCCAATGTCACGGCCATCCTGGAGGACAGTCACGGAAAAATCTGGATAGGAAGGGCCGATGACCGCGTCTCCAGCCTCTACGAGGACCGCTCCGGTACCGTCTATGTCGGCCTGTGGAACAGTACCGGCTGGGAAGTCTGGAAAGACGGCCACATGCACAAGGAGCGCCTCCACGGCCCCCTTCCCAAAGAGCAGCGGGAAGCCCAGTACCTGGACGGCGCCAACTGGATTTCGGACTTTTTGGAAGACAGTCAAGGTCGATTCTGGGTAGTGAGCTGGGAAGGCGTCGGCCTCAACGAATGGGACCGTCAGGCCCGCCGCAGCCTCCCGCCCCACTGGCTCAGCCCCTTCCGCTATCCCTCCCCGCAGGTGGATTCCAACATCTACGTGAGCTCCCGCCTGGGCAGCCGCCTCATCGAGGATGCACAGGGCAACCTGGTCTATGCCACCACGGAGGCCGGCATCAATATCATCGACAAAGATACAGAACTGGTAACCAAATACTTCCGGGGGAATTCCTCCATCCCGGACGATTATGTCACCGACCTCTGCCTCACCCCGGACGGCACCGTGTGGGCCGCCACTCGCAGCGGGCTGTGGAGCCCCTCCGGAGCCCATTTCCTGGACGGGATGCTGGTGCAGTCGGTAGAGGCCGATGCAAAAGGCCGCCTCTGGGCCGGCACGGAAGACGGCCTCTGGTTCGTGGACACCGACGGCAGTACGGGCCGCGTCCCCAGGGACCTGGGCTTCCCCTCGGACATCTTCGGGGAGCACGTCTCCTGCACACTGAAGGACGGCTACCTGGCCTTTGGAGGGGCCGCCGGAGCCGCCGCCCTCCACCCGGACAGCCTGCTTTCCATCCAGGCGCAGGGTAGCCTGCCGCTGGAAAGCCTGGTCCGGCACCGCCACCGCCTGAACGACGGCGAATGGAGGGACGGGCGCTTCGTAGGCATGCCGGAAAACATCCGCCCCGGCCGCTATACCCTCCAGGAGCAAAGCGCCGACATTTTTGGTCGATGGGAACACGGCTCCTCCGCCATCCGCGCCATCCGCGTTCCTCCCCCGCTCTGGCTCCGCTGGCCCTTCCTGCTGGGGTATCTCCTGCTCATGATTGCCGCTGTCTATCTGGTGATAAGGCTGCGGGAACGCCGGCTCCTGGAAAAGGAACTGGACATGCGCAACCGCTTTTTCTCCATCATTTCCCACGACCTGCGGAATCCCGTTTCAGGGAATGCTTTCCTTTCCGGTCAACTCTTGGAACACTTCCGGGATTTGTCACCCGAACAGCTCCAGGAGGGCCTTGAGCAGCTTGCACAATCGGCCCGGAACACATCGACCCTGCTGGAAAACCTGCTGCTCTGGTCTTTGAGCCAGAAGGGCATGCTGGAGCCGGTGATGCGGGAGGAACCCTTGGCGGCGCTGGCGGCGGAGGCCATCGGCACGCTGCAAAAAGGTGAGCGCGTCACCGTGGACATTCCCGCCGACCTTAGCGTGCGCACCGACCGGAACATGCTCCTGACGGTGCTCCGGAACCTGCTGGACAATGCCGTAAAGGTGACGCCGGAGGGCGGAAAAGTGCTGCTGCAGGCGCGGGGGTCCCGTATCGTCCTTGCCGATGAAGGGCCGGGGCTCCGGGAGACGGACACCCAGTGGGGCCATGGCCTGGGCCTGGTGATTACACGCGAACTGCTGGACAAGCTGGGCGCAACGCTACAAATGCACAATCGGCCCGAAGGGGGCCTTGAAATAACCATCGACCTATGATACACGTCCTTCTCATCGAAGATTCCGCCGTTTTTGTGATGGGGCTCAAACTGGCGCTGGGCGCAGAGAAATCCATCGGCCCGATTGACGCCGTCACCACCCCGGGCGCGGCTGTAGCCTACCTCAACGCCCATCCCGAGACCGACCTTGCCGTGGTGGACATTACGCTGGAATCCGAAACCGACGGCCTCACGCTGCTGGGCATCATCCGGGCGGCCTTCCCGACCGTGCGCACGCTGGTGCTGTCCCATTACAAGAACCCGGCCTATATCCTCCGGGCCATCACCGCCGGCGCCTATGCCTATCTGGCCAAGGATTCCGCACCGGAGTCCATCGTACAGGCCATCATGGACGTAGCTGAAGGTCGATGTCTCTTCTTTGGCGAGACCATCGACACGGAAAAAATTACCCGTATTTTTGGCGGAGAGGAAAAACTGGAAGCGCGGAAGCCCCAGGGACTTACGCCCCGCGAGCTGGAGGTCCTGCAACTGACCACTTCCGGCTACAGTAACGCCCAGATAGCCTCTGCGCTGGAAATCTCCCTGAATACCGTAGACAGTTACAAGGAGCGTATCAAAGGAAAATTCGGCCTGGACAGCATTGTGGAATGCATCGCCCACGCCGTAGCCAAGGGCATCGTCACGGTTTAAGCTGCGCCGGGGTAGAGGTGTCCAGGAGCTTGGGCTTGTCCGTGCCATAGCCTATCCAGTAGCCGGAAGCACCCTGCATCATATTGTCCAGGACGTAGCGGGAATTGGGGGTGTTGAGCATGTTGCCGGTCAGCGTCGCCTCAAAATTGTTCCAGTAGTCGTAGGCCTTCCGGTCCATGGTGCACAGCTTAACCCACAGGCTGTCTCCCTGGTGGATATTGGTCTGGAAGATGTTGTCCATCAGCCGCTGGGTGCTGTAGAGGAATATTTCCGTATAGCCGTCCAGGGTTTCGTCCGTGGCCATGGCCAGGGCCGATGGATGGTAGTGCTTGTCCTTGCTCTCGGTCCGGGTAAACACCTTGTAGCAGTTCCCGGAAGCCGGCGGATCCGTGAAAGCGCAGACCGCCGTTACCATGCTGTCCTTGACCTCCCTTACGAATACCCTGTCGATGGGAACCGGTGCGGGAATGGTGGTAGTGGCCGTAGCCTTGTAATCCTTATATTCCACCGTCAGGGTGTAAGTCTTCCCTACCTCCCCTTTCATCGTGCCGGACGTGTATATATACGGCGGGAAGTAGTCGGCATCCGCCATACCGGTCAGCACCTCCGTCCGGGTCCCGTCACTGACGGTCACCTTGGCCCACTTGGCCACGTTGTTCACCAGGTCACGGGGCACGATTTCCTGTTGGTCCAACACGGGAACCGATTCCGACAGCAGCACCACGGGCGCGGCGCCACTCTCAATCCAGCCCTCCACCACCAGGATGGGGCTCTTGGGGGTCTCCACCCTTGAACAGGCGAGCAGCAATACGGGCAGTATGAGCAAATAACACTTTCTCATCGTCAGAAGGTATGGAAAAACGCCAGAGAAGGCAGGAAACGCAGGTTCAGGGAGAAGGGACCAAAAGTATAGGCCGATTTATCCTTGTTCATGTGGATGCCATACCCCAGGGCATTCTGGCTTCCCAGCGCATTGTACAAGGAGAAATTCAGGCCCGTCTTGCCCTTGGCCGTCCGGCGGAAATACCAGTTCACGGACAGGTCCAGTTTGTAGTAGGTCGGCAACCGGTTCCCATTATACGGACCGTAGTCGCAAACCAGGCGGCTGCCCAGCACGTAGAGGGCCTCCGGGCGGGTATACGGGGTTCCGGTGGCCAGCGCGAAGGTAGCGCCCACGTCCACCTTGCCAAAGTCATAGGTGGCCACCACGTCCACTTCGTGCAGGCGTTCGTGCTTGCTGGGGTATTCGCCGCCGTCATAATCGCCATCGAAAGTGCGGAGACTGCGGGAGAACGCATAACTGATCCAGCCGGTAAACTTGCCCATCGTCTTCTGCGCCATCAGGTTTACGCCATAGGCCCGTCCCTTTCCCCTCCGGGTATTGCTTTCCAGCGAGTACATGCCGTTGAAGATATCCATGATGGAGCCGGTGTATTCCAATTGGTTGCGCAGGAGTTTGTAATAGACCTCTACCGAGAAATCGACACCCAGCCATTTCACATTGTAGGCCAGGGAGAAGTTGTGGGCCCACTGCGGCGCCTGGATGTCGCCGGCCATCACCCAGAATTCACAAGGAAGGCCGATATCGGTCATCCCCAGATTAAACAGGTTCTGCCGCTTGATGGCGTAAGTGAAATCCAGCTTGCCGGCGTCCATGAAGTTGGCGATGAGTTTCACCTCCGGGCTCAGCCCCCACCAGCTCCTCTTTTCCGGACTCAGGTACCAGCTGCCGCTCAAGCCGACCTTTCCCTGCAAATAATAGCCCAGGTTACGGGAATAATACGCACTCAGGATGGTCTCAAAGGCATTCTGCACGGGGACTGCACCATTATTGACCGAGTCGTTCTGGTGCCCTTCGGTATAAGGGTTCTGTGGCTGCACGCGGTAGTACGAGAAATGCGCCCCGAACTCCCAGTCCTTCCACAGCAGTTCTCCGCGGTAACCATAGTCCTGGATGTAGGAGTTCATCGTCCCGTAAATATTGAACGCATTAATATGGGGATACAGGCCGAAAGCCGTTCCGTACACGCTTTGTTTGAGGGTAGCCTCCGGGAAGTAATGGTTCCAGTGGACCGCTCCCAGGGCATTGAACCACTTGGCCTTGAACTCCTGAACAATGCCTCCCTTCGCGGTGACATCGTCCAGGGAACCAAAGGCATCGACCCAAATACGGTCTCTCCGCGTAGGTCGCCACTGCCAGGTGAGATTGGCGTCCGTGAAGCCGTAATAAATTGGATAGCCGTAGAATTGAAGCCAACGCCCGTAAAGCAGGTTCACATACGTCCGGCGGGCGCTCACGATGAGGTTGGAATTGGGACCGGTGGGTATCCGCAGCGTGCCTTGTGCATTCAACAGTCCCACGGAGACATCCCCTCCCACTCGCCGGACCAGGGTATCCTGGATTTGCATGTCGATAATGCCGCCTATCCGCGGCTCCTTCCCGGCCGAGGTATCATACCGCATCCCCGTGAAATGCGGGGTGTTAAAGACGGAGAACAGCCCCAGCAGATGGGTGGCACCGTAGATGGGAATGCCATGCTGGGAAATCAGGGTGTGCGAATGCTCGCTCCCCTGCATGTACAGGCCGCCCTCTATCTCCGTGTTCAGCGACACGCTGGGCAGCAGACGCACAAAGCGGATCGGGTCCGCATTGCCCAGGAAAGAAGGGATGGCGGCGATTTTGCTTACGTTCACCTCCCCACTCACGCCACGGCTGTTAATGGCGATAGGCCGCTGCAGCTGTTCGGTAATCACCGACTTTTCCAGCGACAGCTGTGCCACCGTGTCACGCTCCTGCGCCACGGTCAGCGGGCCAAGAAAACCCAGCACAACCACCAGTATGCTATTCCGTAGAGAGCACATTTTCAATCAGAAAGTCGATGAGCGCTTCCGAGATAAGCAGTGAATTCAGCGCGTATCCCGTCCCGTCGGGGAAACGAAACACCAGGCAGGAAAGCCCCCTGTCAAATTCCAGTTTGGCCACGTCCTTGTCCATGTCGTACACGTGCAAGTCCGCAGGCGGAGGCAGGATGGTACCTTTGATGGCAATTCCGCCATAAAGCGAGGCCAACACCTCTCCGCTCAACACATAGTAGCGGACCAGCAGTACCGCCCTACCGTGCCTTTTAAGCTGATAGGTAATCGCCCCGCGGTCCGCCCAGTCGGTAGAGATGCTGCTGTTTTCCAAAATGAACTTTTCCGGCTGCTTCACCACCGTGGAATCCAGGTCCAGCGCAGTGATAAACGCAGAGAAGGACTCGTCCAGATGCGCTTTTACCAGTTCCTCTTCCGTGTAGGGATGCTTTTGCACCTCCACCGGCGCTTTTTGGCAAGCCACCAGCAGCGTGCATAGACAGGCTAGGGATATGAGCCACGGTCTTACTTGCATAGCATGATGTCCAGAATCATCCGGTCGGTGGCTTTCATGCCGGCACTGCCGATAATGCCGATGTTGCGGATGGTCTTTTCCACATCGTCCTCGATGATGCCGTCCGTGGACGGGATGCAGGTGCCGCGAAGGGCCAGGACGGCCGATTGCACCGCGCAGGATACGCCGGAGGCCACCTTCATGGCGCAACCCACCTTGGCGCCGTCGCACACCATGCCGGTGATGTTTCCGGCCATGTTCTTGATGGCGGCGCACACTTGATCGTACCCACCGCCTTCCAGGTACACGATGCCGCAGGCGCTGCCTGTCGATGCCACCACGCACCCGCACAGGGCGCTCAGCTTGCCCAGGTAGTGCTTGATGTGAATGGCCACCAGGTTGCTCAGGATGAGCGCGCGGGCGAGTTTTTCATCGTCCACCTTGTATTTGAGCGCATAGGTGATCACGGGCATGCTCACGGTGATGCCCTGGTTGCCGCTGCCGCTGTTGGACATGGCGGGAAGGGTGCTGCCGGCCATACGGGCGTCCGATGCTGCGGCAGTCATGCCCATGGCGTAGCTCATGAAATCGTCCCCGAACACCTCTTTCTGGTTTTCGCGGATGGCCTTGCCCACTTGCAGACCGTAATTGCCGCGGAGGCCTTCCTGCGCCAGGGCCAGGTTGAGCGTACGGTCCTCCAGGATGAAGGCGATGTCCTCATACGGGGCCGTGTGGACGAAGTCCCAGATTTGCCGGACGGTAAGGTCGTAGGCCTGGTCTTCCTTTGGGACAGCAGAAGCTGCGACGCCAAGGGCGGCGGCGGATTCCGAACTCATCAGGATTTTGTCCGCGAAGCTGGTTTCCACGATGCGGTCGTGGTCGTCCTCGACAACGGCGTATGCGTGCGGATCTACTTCTGCGCTGGCCACCGTGTGGTCATCGACCGTAACAGTAGCTTTTACATAGAGCAGGTGCTCGGTATCGGCAACAGAAATATTTACAAAGCCCTTGGCGACCAGTTCCTTAGCGCGGGCGACGGCTTCCGGCGTGAGGCCTTTGAGCACCTCCAGCCCCAGGCTGGAATCTCCGCAGACCGCACCCAGGGCGGCTGCTACGGGCAGGCCCACCATGCCGGTGCCGGGAATACCCACGCCCATGCCGTTTTTGAGGATGTTGCCGCTAACGGCCACGTCCAGCTTGAAGTCCGACTGCATGCGCCACGGGCCGCAGCCGGGGCAGTTTTCGGAAATAATCTCCGCGGCCTTGGCGACGGCCAAAGCCACGGCAATGGGTTCGGTACATCCCAGGGCAGGTTTTACTTCCTGCTTAATGAGGCCGATGATTTCCGCTTGCGTCATAAGGTTAAGAAGTTCACAAACTCGTCTGTATCCAGGTTATAGCCCCGCGGACCCCGGAGCGTATTCCCCTCCCCGTCCAGCAGGAAATAGTTGGGCTGCGAATTAACGCCGAAGCGCTCCAGCACCAGGTGGGAGTTCACGCGGCCCACATCTTTGAGCACAGTGCCTTTGTCGGTGGTCACCCACTCGCTTTCCGGCAGTTTGGTTTTGTCGTCCACGTAAAGGGACACTATCACGTAGTCGCGCTGCAGCAGTTGCAGCACGCGAGGGTCGCTCCACACGCGGGCTTCCATTTCCCGGCAGTTCACGCAGCCGTGCCCGGTGATATCGACAAAGACCTTCTTCCCCTGCTCCTTAGCGGCCTTTATGCCCTCTTCCAGCTTGTTGTAGCCTACCAGTCCGTGCGGCAGGGACACCAGAGATTGCCGGTCGGGGCCGGCAATGACGGACGTCCCGTCATACCCGGCTTGACCGGGTATCTCTCTTATCACAAAATCCTGCGTCTCCAACGGCGGCAGATAGCCGCTGAGGGCCTTCAGGGGCGCACCCCACATGCCCGGCAGGAGGTAAATGACGAAGGCGAGATCGGCAATGACCAGGGCCAGTCGACCTACGCCGATGTACTCCAGCGGAGAGTCGTGCTTGAAACGGATCTTGCCCAGCAGGTACAGGCCCAGGAGGGCGAAGCACACGATCCAGATGGCCAGGTACACCTCGCGGTCCAGCAGGTGCCAATGGTACGTTTGGTCCGCCGTGCTCAGGAATTTGAGGCCCAGGGCCACTTCGATGAAGCCCAGCACCACCTTTACGCTATTGAGCCAGCCGCCGCTCTTGGGCAGCTTTTTGAGGACCGACGGGAAGAACGCCAGCAGGGCGAACGGCAGGGCGAAGGCAATGCTGAAGGCCAGCATGGTTACCATGGGGGTCCAGAACTCGCCCTGGGTGCTCTTGATAAGGACCGTGCCCACGATGGGACCGGTGCAGCTGAAGCTCACCAGCACCAGCGTCAACGCCAGGAAGAACACGCCCAGCAGGCCGCCACGGTCGCTCTTTGAATCGGCCTTGGTGGTCCAGCTGGCAGGCAAGGTGATTTCGAACGCACCGAAGAACGACGCCGCAAACAGCATGAAAATCACGAAGAACAGGATGTTCGGGAGCCAGTGCGTGCTAAGCCAGTTGAAGATATCGGCCGTCACAGCCTCGCCGCCCAGCAGCCAGGTAAGGCCGATGATGATGGAAATGGGCACCGTATAAAGCAGGACGATGAAAATGCCGTACATGAGGGCCTTGAAGCGGCCGCCCTTCTCCTGCTTGATGAAGAAGGACACCGTCATGGGCACCATCGGGAACACGCAAGGCGTCAGCAGCATCAGGAATCCCCAAAGGATCGCCTCCAGAATAAGGCTCCATAATCCGTCATGCCCGACCTGATCGGGCATCTCTACCGGTACAGAAAACGCATACTCCTCCGGCATCTGGCAAAAATCGCCACTACAGGCGCTCCAGGTAACGCTTCCATCCACTTGCAACTTCCCGGAACCGGCCAGCTGAAGGTCCTGCTTGAGCACATACGTCCCCACTACCACCTTCTCCCCTTTGTACTCCGAGGGCGTAAATTCCTCCACCGGCTTCCCATCCAGGAAAACCCGGTCCGAGGTATTCACCACCAGTTCCGTCCCCACATAAGGGTCGCTCATGGGGTGGACATAAAATTTTTTGTCGATTTGTCCCGTTACCACCAGCTGGTAGCGGTCTCCTTCCGTATGATTAACTGCCGCCTTCCATACCACGCTGGGATTCAGCTGCAGCAGAAGGGTGATGAGGGCCGAAAAAAACAGTGCCATGTCAAATTCCGTTTAAGCCCCGCAAGTTACTACAAATCCCGATTTTTTACAAGTCCGGTTCCACCGGAGCGCGCTGGGTAAGATAAATTCCCACCATCGCTATAGCCAGCCCGACCCATTGCAAACCGGTGGCAGTCTCCTCCCCTACCAGAAAGGCCAGCACCGCCGTCACCAGCGGCACCACGGCCAGGAAAACGCTGGTTTTTGCCACGCCCAGCACCTTGATGGCATAGGCCCAGGAGGTAAAAGCCGTCGCCGAGCAGAACAGCGCCAGCGACAAGGTGGGATACAGGACGTCCCAGCTCAGATACAGGCCCGCATCAAAGTTCCGGATGCCCTTGGTAAACAGCAGCGGAAGAAAATACACGGTGCCCAGCAGGAACTGGTACATCACAATGACGGACGGGGCATAATGGGCCGATAAGGACTTGGTGAAGCCAATCTGGCTCACCTCCGCAACCACGGCGATAAACAGAATGCCCACCCCCACCCAGAACAGGGCGCTGGTCTGGGAACGGGTGAACGATACCAGCCACAGGCCCGCCAGGGTAATAAAAACACCCACGATGTTGAGCGGACCAAACTTTTCCTTGAACATGACGATGCCCGACACCATGGCCAGGATGGGGTTGGTGGCCACCACCAGCGAAGTAATGGTGGGCGATTCCGTAAACTCCAGGCCGTAGGTCTCCGCCACAAAGTAGATGAAGGGCATACAGAGTGCCAGGAACACGAATTTGAAGAAGTCCCTACGGCATAGGATGCGCATGGGAACGCCCGTCACTTTGTTCAGGAGCCACAATAAAAACCCGGCCAGAAAAGTTCTCACCGGGACAAAAAACTCTACGGGAATATTCAACGCCAGCAAACGGTCCGCCCAAATATAGGACATGGCCCACAGGCTCACCGTGAGCATGGCCGCCGCATACGCACGTACTGGAAGTTTTCCCATAGTTAAGTGTAAAAGCTAAATCTCCGAGGCAAAATCCTTCAATTCCTGACGCTTGTCGTGATTGGTGCTGGTGTCTACATCGGCATGGCCTACCGGGAACAGGCAAACCACCTCATAACCGGCCGTTTCCGGGAAATCCGCCTTAATTTTTGCCGGGTCGAAGGAACCCACCCACACATTGCCCAGGCCCAGGGCGCTGGCTTCCAGCATGATGTGCGTACCCACGATGGCGGCGTCTATCTCCGCGCCGTTTTTGCCGTCGTACTTGCGTACCCAGGCAGCTTCCGGCTTGGCACCTACCATGAACACCACAGGGGCGCCATAGGTATAGTCCGTTGCGCCTTTCAGTTTTTCCAGGGCCTCCGGACTTTTGACCACCCATACGTGTACCGGCTGCTTGTTGGCAGCGGTGGGGGCCAGGCGTGCAGCTTCCAGGATATGGTTGATTTGCACTTCTGTCAGGGGAATATTTTTGAACTTGCGGCAGGAATACCGCTCTTTGGCCAACGCCTGGAATGCGCTCTCCTTTGCCGGCAGACGGTCCGGAAGATCCGAGAAAGCTGCCCGCCTATGGATATTGGAAATATCGGAAAGTTTTTTCAGGAAATTACTCATGGCACATCGGTTTTAGTGTTTAATGCTGCAAGTTACGATTTTTCCGCCAAAAGTACAAATTCCCTTGCTAAGTACCTAATCGTGAGGGACAAACTCCACGTCCAGGTCCCGGCAAACGTACTGGGCCGTGAGACGGGCACTTTGGGCCGACGGCGGCAAACCGCCGGAATAAGCGGTGCGCTGGCCCGTGAAATACAGGCCGTGCTCGTAGCGGTACGGTGCGCGGAAAAGCGGCTGGAAAGGCGGCCAATCGCTCATGTAACTGCCCTCGAAGGTGCTGCAATAGCGCTCATAGGTAAGCGGCGTGGCCACATCCGTGACATCGACCTGCTCCTCTATGACGGGAATGACCTTGCCAATAGCCTTCAGGAATGCCGCCATGAGTTCCTTCTTTTTGGCCTCGTAAGTCCCCTCCTCCTTGGCGGCCTTCCACCAGGCATAGGTAGGGCCATGCAGCAGGCAGGTAATCACGCTGCAACCCTCCGGGGCGTACTCCTTGATATCGGCATAATTGTTTACGACGATGGTCTTGTACGTCTGGCCGGCGGCATGCAGCGGTTCCGGCAGCACGATTTGCATGGAACGGGGCCAACTGCTCAAATCGGCCTTGACGCCCACCCCCAGGAAGACGCATTGGGTGGTACGCAGGCCTTTGCGCATTTTCTGCGCCCATTTATCCTGGATGGGGGTTTTAAAGAGCTTGTCGATAGCGGTGCGCGCATCCATGGAGATGACGACGGCATCGGCCGACAACACTTCCCCGCCCACGCGGACGGACCAGCCAGCATCCGTGCGAAGCACCTCCTCCACCGACGTCCGGTAGCGGATTTGGCCGCCGCGGCTCTCGAAGCGGGCCGCCATGTTGCGGGCCATCTGCAGCGAGCCGCCCTTGGGATAGCCGCTGTCGCCCATGGTGAAAGTGCTAAGGGTATAGATTAGGGAAAGCGCATTGATGGAAGGCTCCACCACCGCTCCCAGCAGGGCCCGGATGCGGGGATTCTTGAACCGCCTGGCATAACAACGCGCGCTATGCATCACCAGGGAAGGGGTAATCATGGCCGCTCCGCCCATTTTGATATACTCCCACAGGGAATAAGGACGCGGATATTTGGATTTGACGCCTTTGATGTCTTTGATGGGTTGATGGAAACCATCGAAGCACAGCAGGTGGAATTTCAGGATGCGCAGGGCCAGGCGGTCCCGCCAGCCGGTGAGTTCCAGGCCACGCAGATCCCGGTAAAGCGGCATCTGGCCTTTATCGTCCACCAGCGTATAGATGGGGTCTTTGAAATAGACCGGATTGTTTTCCTGCAAGGCGCCTGTCTCTATCCAGATATCGTGCAGCGGAATGTCCTCTTTTGCGCCGATAAGCCAGTGGATTCCTCCCTCAAAAGTGTATCCCTTGCGCTTCCAGCTGGTGGATACGCCGCCCGGTGCAGCCGCCTGCTCCAAAATCAGGGTTTGGATGCCAGAGTTCTGCAGATAATTGGCGCAAGTTAAGCCGGAAATGCCGGCACCGATGACAATAGCCTTCATACTTTCCAATCAGACTACAAAGTTACTGCTTTTTTGCCTAATTCCCGAAAGTTTATTACCTTTGCACTCCTGATTTTATCAGAAGGCCCCATAGCTCAGCGGTTAGAGCAGCGGACTCATAATCCGTGGGTCGCAGGTTCAAATCCTGCTGGGGCCACGTTAATACAGGCCGGGCGCCTGCTGGCGCCTTTACTAAAAAAGACAGCTAAATGCTGTCTATTTTGTTTTCTAGGCTATCTATTTTTTTGTGTTGATGGTGTCTTTGAATTCGGAGGGGGAAAAGCCATAGCGCTGTTTAAACTGGATACGCAGGTTGGGCATGGACAGTCCCACTGCCTGTGCAACGGCAGAAATGGAGAGCTTAGGATTATCTTTCATCAGGCGCTCTGCCTCGTGCAGGCGCATACTATTCACGTACTGCGGAAAGGATTGGCCATACGCATACTTGGAAAGAATAGCGTTCAAATGCTGTCTCCGCAGGCCAAAGCGCTGCAAAATATCCTGACGCTGCAAAGACGGATTCGCATAGAGCTTTTCTTTGCGGACAGCTGCGTCAATTTGGCGGAACCATTCGTAATCCGATACATTTGTCTTTCTTTGTTCGTTTTGCATGATACAAAGTTAAAACACAGAACCTCAATTTTATGTAATTCCATGGCATAACTTTGGTCCAACGAACCAAAAATGTTGCAAAATTATAGGTTTTCGCGGTATTCCTGCGGCGTCATGCCATACTTTTGCTTGAATTGCAGACGGAAATTCGCCGGCGTAAAGCCGATGGATTCGGAGATGGAGACGATGGTCCGTTCCGGATAATCGCGCAGTTGATGTACTGCTTCTTCCAGGCGGATGCTGTTGATATAGGCCGGGAAAGAATCGCCCTCGGCGTACGCCGACAACAGTTCGTTGAGGGTTTGGCGGCGAAGGGACCATCGATCCAAAACAACCTGACGCTGGAAATTGGGATTGGCATACAAGCGTTCCTCCCGGATGGCCGTATCTATCTGGCGGAACAAGGCTTCATCGGCTCCATCCGTCTTTGTGATTTTCTCACTCTGCTCCTTCTCATTGATCAGACGCACCAAAGCCTGGTTTTTCTGGGCAATCAGTTTCCACATAAGCGCCATGAACACGTGTCCGATAATAAGCAGAAGCAGGAATAAAAGGAAAATAATGAGATAAATCCGTAAGCGCTGGGCCTGCGCCTTGGCATCGGCAATTTCCCGTTCTTTTTCCCGCTGAAGGTAGGACTCCGCATATTCCTTTGCCTGGCTTTCCAACAGCTGCTTGTCCACGGTTTTCTGGACGTCCGCATAACGCGTGAGCCACGCCAGGGCCTCCTTGTGGTTCCCCCGTGCCCGGGCCGCTTCCGAGCGGTCGTGCAGGATAAGCGCATAGTTGGCGTTCAAGGTATCCGAACCAAGCCGCTGTTCAATGGCATCGTCAATCGCCATCAGTTTATCCCACTCCCCCAGCCTTTTCCACACAGGGGAAATCATGCGCTTGCCGGCATAACTGCGGCTGTATGCATACGTGTCGAAGATGGCCAGCTCCGCCTTCGCCTCCGGCAGATTGTCCAAATAGGCATAGGCCAGCGCCTTGAAGGCATGCGCCTGGCTGCGGTAATAATCGCACCAGCGGGCCCGGTCCTCCGGGATGGGAGGCAGGCGGTAGCTGTCCTCGGCATAAAGCTCGGCGTGCGCCTGATAATAATCCAATTTGTCGATAATCTCCTGTGCAATTGGAATCACTTCCTGGTGCCGGGACTTCTCGGTGAGCATGTTGATCTTCCGTTTGGCCGAAACAATCCAGGCATCCAACCGGTCCACGCTCGGGTCACCCTGTGACAAGGTCGCCAGAACCTCCTCCAATTTCTGGAAGCCCAGTTCCTCCTGCCCCAAAAAGAAAAGGGCAATCCCCATTTCCGCCTGCAGTCGGAGCGCATCCGTTTCCTGACCCCAGGTACGGTTCAGGTCGATGGCCTCTACGATGTATTTGGTCCAGTTTTCCGTATCTCTCCGCACACGGTAGATATCCGTGACGAGGGAAAGGACATCCAGGCGGTGTTTGGCCGTGCTCGCGGTATTGGCTTTGGTGGAATCCGACTGCAGAAGCTCCATGCAGATTTCCAGCGCCTTGTCCCGCTGCGGATTATTTAACGAACGGCCGTAAATGGTTGCGCGCGTAAAGTCACGCTCGTAGGCACTTGCATTGCCAACCAGGTAGGCGGAATCGGCAATAACCAGCGCCCGTTCCGGATTGGTAGAATACAGCAACCGGGCGTTCAGAATGGTATAGAGTGTATCCGAAGGGGCGGCCACCCTTTCCACCGGCTTTTGACGGCCCGTGCAGGCAGCACAAAGTACTGCCATTAGGACAAATAATGCCACCTTCTTCATCATTTTTACACTCAATTAGGTACGAAGTTACTAAATCCCTATGAAATTTGCGGAAAACTCAGGGGGTAAATTTGGTCCATGTACTTTTGGAAACAAAAAAAGCGCCCCGCGAACGGGACGCTTTTATGCATGCAAGGGCTTATCCTCACACTTTGATTTCCACCTCAACGCCGGAAGGAAGCTCGAGCTTCATGAGGGCGTCTACGGTTTTGGCGTTGGACTCGTCAATGTCGATCAGGCGAACATAGGAGTCCAGCTCGAACTGCTCGCGGCTCTTCTTGTTAACGAAGGTGGAGCGGTTCACAGTGAAGATTTTCTTGTTGGTGGGAAGAGGAATGGGACCTACAACCTTTGCACCCGTTGCCTTCACTGTATCGACGATCTTGGCAGCGGATTTGTCCACCAGCATGTGATCGAAGGATTTCAGCTTGATTCTGATTTTCTGGCTCATATTCTTTACTTTTTAACTTTGCTAAATTTTACTCGTCGTCATTCACTCTGTAACCGCTCTTCTCGATGATGTCCTTGGCCAGGTTGGCGGGGACCTCAGCGTAGTGGTCGAAGGTCATGGTGCTGGTAGCACGTCCGGAGGACAGGGTACGCAGCACGGTAACATAACCGAACTGTTCTCCAAGCGGAACATAAGCTTTGACGATGCGTGCTCCATTGGCGGTGGAGTCCATAGCCACAATTTGGCCGCGGCGGCGGTTCAGGTCGCCCACGATGTCACCCATGTAGTCTTCCGGAGTAACAACCTCCAGGCTCATGATGGGTTCCAACAGTACCGGATGGCACTTGGGGCAGGCGTGACGGAAAGCCATGCGGGCAGCCAGCTCGAAAGAGAGCTGGTCGGAGTCTACCGGGTGGTAGCTGCCGTCGATGACTTCCACCTTCAAGGCAGGCACCTCGTAACCGGCGAGAACGCCGTTGGCCATCGCGGACTGGAAGCCCTTCTCGATGGACGGGATGAATTCCTTGGGGATGTTGCCACCCTTGACCGAATTGATGAACTGAAGACCCTGTACGCCTTCATCGGCAGGAGAGATATTGACGATAATGTCTGCGAACTTACCGCGACCGCCGGTCTGCTTCTTGAACACCTCACGGAGCTGATGGCTGCCGGTGATGGATTCTTTGTAGTTGACCTGCGGAGCACCCTGGTTGATATCGACACCGAACTCTCTGCGGAGACGGTCCACGATGATGTCCAGGTGGAGCTCACCCATACCGCTGATAACGGTCTGGCCGGTCTCGTGGTCGCTCTTCACCGTAAAGGTAGGATCTTCCTCGGCCAGTTTGCCAAGGGCGATGCCCAGCTTGTCCAGATCTTTCTGGGTCTTGGGCTCTACGGCGATACCAATCACGGGATCCGGGAACTCCATGGTTTCCAGGGTGATGGGCTTTTCTTCCAGGCACACGGTGTCACCGGTACGCAGGTCTTTGAAACCTACGGCTGCGCAGATGTCGCCGGCCTCCACGAACTCGATGGGGTTCTGGTGGTTGGAGTGCATCTGGTACAGGCGGGCCACACGCTCCTTCTTGCCGGTACGGGTGTTGAACACGTAAGAACCTGCATCCAGGCGGCCCGAGTAGGCGCGCAGGAAGGCCAGGCGACCCACGAACGGGTCTGTGGCGATCTTGAACACCAGGGCGCAGAAGGGTTCATCGGCAGAAGGTTTGCGGGTGATTTCGTCACCGGTGCGCGGGTTGGTGCCCGTCACGGCTCCCTTGTCCAGCGGAGAAGGCAGATACCGCATAACGGCATCCAGGAGGAACTGTACACCCTTGTTCTTGAAGGAAGAACCGCAGCAGGCAGGGACGATTTGCATAGCAATGGTGCCCTTGCGGATAGCGGCGATAATTTCCTCCTTGGTCAGGGAGTCGGGATCCTCGAAGTACTTCTCCATCAGGGTCTCATCGCACTCGGCGGCCGTCTCCAGGAGAATGTCTCTCCAGCGGGCGGCTTCTCCCTTGAGGTTCTCGGGAATCTCGCCTTCCTTGTAGTTGACGAGGTTCTCGCTACCATCGTAGAAGATAGCTTTCATGTCGATGAGGTCGATGATGCCGTCGAATTTGTCTTCGGCACCAATCGGGAGGCAGATGGGAACGGCGGTTGCACCCAGCTTGGTCTTGATTTCCTCGACACAGGCCAGGAAGTCTGCACCCACGCGGTCCATCTTGTTCACATACGCGATCTTAGGCACGCCGTACTTGTCTGCCTGGCGCCATACGGTCTCGGACTGAGGCTGTACACGGCCCACAGCGCAGAAAGTAGCCACGGTACCATCGAGTACGCGCAAGCTGCGCTCTACTTCCACGGTGAAGTCCACGTGGCCGGGAGTGTCGATCAAGTTAATCTGATAGGTGTCACCGTTGTAGTGCCAGAAGGCGGTGGTAGCAGCGGAAGTGATGGTGATACCACGCTCCTGCTCCTGGACCATCCAGTCCATCGTGGCCGCTCCTTCGTGAACCTCTCCGATCTTGTGCGTTTTACCGGTGTAGAACAGAATGCGTTCCGAGGTAGTGGTTTTACCGGCATCGATGTGCGCCATGATGCCGATGTTGCGTGTGAATTTAAGATCTCTCTTTGCCATTTAGCATGCAGTTTAGAAACGGAAGTGTGCAAAGGCCTTGTTGGCCTCAGCCATTCTGTGCATATCCTCTTTACGCTTGAAGGCACCACCTTCATTGTTGTATGCGGCAACAATTTCAGCGCAAAGTTTTTCTGCCATCGAGTGACCGGAACGCTTGCGGGCGAACTGAATAAGGTTCTTCATGGCCACGGAGACTTTCCGTTCCGGACGCAACTCGGTCGGCACCTGGAAGTTTGCACCACCGATACGACGGGACTTAACCTCGATCTGAGGGGTCACGTTCTCGAGTGCTTTCTTCCAAATATCGAGAGGAGCCTGGTCAGAATCTTTCATCTTCTCGCCAACCATGTCAATGGCATCATAAAAGATAGAATACGCGATACTCTTCTTTCCCTGCAGCATAAGATTGTTCACGAAACGGGTAACTTCCACATCGTGAAACTTAGGATCAGGAAGTAGAATCCTCTTTTTAGGCTTCGCTTTTCTCATTGTAATTAAGAATTAAAGGTGATAAAATTACTTCTTAGATTTCTTAGGACGTTTTGCGCCATAGAGTGAACGGGACTGGGTACGTCCATCCACGCCGGCGGTATCCAAAGCTCCTCTAAGGATGTGGTAACGAACACCCGGCAGGTCCTTTACACGACCACCGCGGACCAGCACGATGCTGTGCTCCTGGAGGTTGTGGCCTTCGCCCGGGATGTAGGCGTTGACCTCTTTGGCGTTAGAAAGACGAACACGGGCTACCTTACGCATAGCGGAGTTCGGCTTTTTAGGTGTGGTCGTGTAAACACGGAGGCACACGCCGCGCTTCTGAGGGCAAGCATCCAACGCACGAGACTTGCTCTTTACTTCGAGCTGCTCGCGTCCTTTACGGACAAGTTGTTGAATTGTAGGCATAAATGTTTGTTAATAAAATAATTATAGTTACTGTCCACCTTGTAGGGCTTATGTCCCCGCAAAATGGGCTGCAAAGATACGAAAAAAAAATTAATTCACAAAGTTTTCCACAACCTGGCCTCCAGGCCCCCCTCGTCATGCCCGACCTGACCGGGCATCTCCTTGCGCGAAGGTCCATGCCCTGGACCCTCCGTACACTTTTCCGGGCAAAAATTCGCGCGAAGGTCCCAGCCCTGGACCTTCAGGCGGGAGATTACCCCCGTTAAAGCACACCCACCCCGCCCTGAACCGCCTCTAATGCCTCCACCTGTGCTTTAACTACCCTTTGAACCCCCCGTTAAAGCACAGCTTCCCTGTCCAGACCCATCTCCAGGGCCCCTGCCTGTGCTTTAAGCACCCTTTGAAACCCCAGTTAAAGCACACCTACCCTGTCCAGACCCACCTCCAGGGCCCCTGCCTGTGCTTTAATGCCGGGATGTTGCCGGAAGGAAAGCGGAACCCTCTTGGGCCCTTTGACGGAGCCCGAGAGGGTTCTCGCTAGCCGC
>JBGUPS010000069.1:0-35451 GCA_045130395.1 Candidatus Cryptobacteroides sp. | reverse complement strand
TACCGGTTTCGTCGGTGAGGTCGAAGTTACCATAGGTGGTGTTGATGCTGCCACCGATGGTGCCGGTGAGTTGGTATTTCTGGGTCTGGGACTCGGCCGCAGCGTTGAATTCGGCCACAGTGGCAACGATAACGTCACCGCCGGGCTCGTCGCCGCCGCCGGGTTCATCGCCACCCTTGATGTAGGCAGGAGGGGTGCCGCCGCCCTGGGCTGTGCCCTGGTACTCGGCACGCAGGCTGATGAGGGTAACGGTGTCGCCTTCCTTGATATTCAGGCTGGCGAACGACTTGTCGTTCTTTTCTACCTTGGTAGCGGTAAGGCCATAGATATAAACGGTGCCGGTCGCATCGGTGAGGTCGAAGTTACCATAGACGTCGCTCTTGATATTGGAAACCGTACCGGTGAGTTCGTACCACTGGGAGCTGGACACTGATGCAGCAAGGAACTCTGCAACGGTCACAACCTTGATTTCTCCAGTTTCTCCGCCGGGTTCATCGCCACCTTCGGCTTTGGTGTGGCTATAGATGTAGCTGGCGCCCTTACCTACAGTTTCGAGCGTTGTTCCATACGAACTAACATATTTAGTAACAGGACCGTAAACCACCACTACGTCGCCCACTGCAACGTCGGGCTGGCCGGACACCCATTTCTTGTTGTCCAGATAGTAGGTCTGATAGATATAGAATTCACCGGTGCCATCCTCTTCGTCTACAATGTAGAAATTGGCATTACCATAAGTGCCGCTGGCTGCGAAAGAGGTGCTTACCTTGGAAATCTTACCCTTGATGTAGTAGCTTTGCTCGGACTGGGCGTTGTCGTCCAGTGCTGCTGCAACGGCAGAGATACCGGCAGGATTGAACGGATTCTCCAGGGTGCCATCGCCCTCAGGTTCGCCTTCACCGCCGGGCTCGCCGCCTTCGGTCTCGCCATTGAGGCTGTAGATGAAGCTGCCGCCCTTGCTCACGGTTTCGGGGGTATTGCCCTTGTAGTTGACTACCTTACCGCAGACAATCACTTCGTCGCCTTCCTTAATATCGGTGTCACCACTCTTCCACTTACGGTTGCCCAGATAGTAAGTCTGGAATACATAGAAGCTCTCGCCGCCGTCTCCATCGACCATGTAGAACGTAGCGTTGCCATAGGTACCGCTAGCCTCGAAGGTGGTGGACACTGTGGAGATCTTGCCCTTGAAGTACACATTCTTCTCGCTGGCCTGATCGGCAGGGAGGGAACGGGTATATTCCAGGACACCGGCTACATTGAACGGTTTTTCCAGCGTACCGTCACCGTTGTCGATTTCGCCTTCCGGACCGGCCTGGTTGATAGTGAGGGAGGTACGGGCGAAGCCGATGGTGAACACGATGGTAGCAGAACGGTTGTACTCGGCGTTCTGCGCAACAGTAATTTTAACAGGCTGGGCCTCTACGGCGGCCTTGCCGTTGGTTGCGCTGAGGGCGACCCATTCCGGGACGCCGCTTACAGCCCAGTCACGGGTGGCCGTGACATTTAAGGTCTGGGAGCCACCGGCGGCCTCGAACGCAAGCGTTGTTTGGTCCAAAGCCAGTTTGGCAGGGCCCAGGTCCACTTCTTTGTTACAGCCGACGAGCATTGCTGCGCCAGCCACAACTGCCATAAAGAGGTTTCTGAGTTTCATACGGTTATTTTTAAAATAGTTATTAATGCATGTGTTGCTGAAATACAAATATACAACAATTTTCTTTCTATACAACAAAAAAGCCCGGGGCTCGGTAAGAGCCTCGGGCTAAGAAGATTAAAGGAAGGGATTAGTTGTTGGCAGGAATGTGCTTTGCAACCCAGGCCTTCTTGCTGGAGGTCTCGTAGGTCTCATAGTACTTGGTCAGCTGACCCTTGACAATCACCTTGTCACCCACGGCAGGCTGAGGATCACCCTCTTTCCATGCCTGCTCGCTGCCACCCCAGTACACGCTGTAGCACTCAAAGTCCTTGGTGGGCTCGGTGGTCTTCTTCTTGTCGGCAGACACACCATAAGCTACACCGTCATCGGAAATCCAGAAGGTACCGGTGCCTTTTTCGGCGCTAAACTCGTAAAGGACAGCGGAAATGATACCACCTACGCAAACATCCGGGAAAGCGGGAGCGGCAGTACCAGCCTCCTTGGCAGCAGCCTTAACGGCCTCGACAGCGTCGATATAAGCCTCTGCGCCAGCCACATTGAACGGAGCGTTCATGTTGCCCAGACCGTTCTCGAAGGTTTCGAGACCATTGACACCGGCCACCCAGGCCTTCTTGCTGGAAGTCTCGGCTACGCCGCTGTACACAGTGGTCTTACCACAGACAAGGACGTAATCGCCAACCTCGAGCTGGCCATTGCCTTCGGCCCAATTCTTTTCGTTGCCGAACCAGTACACGCTGTAGCACTCAAAGTCCTTGGTGGGCTCGGTGGTCTTCTTCTTGTCCTCGGACACGCCATAGGCCACGCCGTCATCGGAAAGCCAGAAGGTACCGGTGCCTTTTTCGGCGCTAAACTCGTAGAGGATGGCAGAGACGCGACCGGCGATGTACACGTTTTCCTCGGGGATGGTTCCACCCAGGATGAGGGCGGCAATCTCGGAAGGAGTATAAGGATTCGTCATCGTGCCCTTCGGGTTATCCACATACTCAACAATCTTGGTGGCGATGATGTTCACGAACTTACCCTTGCTGGACAGGCCGTTGAAGAAACCGGTAACGGTGATCTTCTTGCCGTCGAAGGAAGCAGCGTTGAGCGCCTCCACAGGATACACGATGGAGCCCTGCTTGGTGGCGGTGTCCACACCGTCAAAGGCAATGTTCAGGTAGTTGCCGGAAACGGTGAGCGTACCGGTGAACTTGATGTACTGAGCCTCAGTAGCAGCGTACTCAGCAACTTGCGCAGTGATATCTGTGGCTTCCGGATAAGTAACCTCATTGCCCTCGCTGTCCACGAAGATGTCAGTCAGGTCCGTGAGCTCGGGCACACCGTTGTAGGTAGTCTTCTTGGCACCAAGGCTTACACCGTCACCCACCTTGAGGGCGGCAGCAGCGTCACCGTAAGCGTAGATGGCCTTTACACCGTCGGAGAGCACGGCACCCTTGGTGGTAAGAGCCACGACAACGGTGCTGGGCAGGAGCTTAACCATAGAGCCGTCTTCCATGGCGATAACCTCGCTCACGGTGGAGCCAGTAGCTTTCACACCCTTCTGGGTAATGGACACGGTCTTGAGGGCGGTAGGACCCTGGATAAGGATGGTAGCGGTACGCTCGGCGGTCTTGAAGTTTTCGTCGGCGTGCAGGATGTAGCTGCCGTCGGTTTCCACGCCGGCGATCTGCAGCCATTCGGAATCGCAATTGAGCAGCAGCGGGCTTTCCTTGGCGGTTACCGTCATGTGGAAAGTAGTGTCGATAGCAGGGAGCTTCTCAAAGTCGAAGGGCGCTACGTCAATGAGGGACTTGGTGATGGAAACCACGTAAGCGGTCTTCTCCTTGGTCTCCGGCGTGCCCTTGTAGTCCATGAGCTGGCCTTCCACCACGAGTTCGTCACCAATGGCGAATTCATCACCCTTGGTAAAGGCGCCACCGTCCTTCCACAGGCCGCGGTACACCTGAATCCAGTTGTAGTCGGCCTTGGTGGTTCCGCTCATGGAACCGTCGTCGGACAGGTAGTAGGTGGCATTGCCATACTGGGTGCTGATTTCGGTGATTTTGCAGACAATACCCTTGATGCGGAAGGTGCCGGGAGCCACTTCACCATCACCGAGCGGACGGATGACTTCCAGTGCCTCTGCAATGCTCATCACGGCCGGCTCCGGCTTTTCGCCGGCTTCCTGCGTGACCTTGATAATCTGTTTCTGGCCGTTGCAGATTACGTAAATCTCGGTATCGTTACCTTCCTCATCGGCCAGGGCCGTGAGTGTGACGTCGAAGGATCCGGCCGTACCGGATGCAGGGGAAGCAAGCAGCCACTCTTCATCGTCCTCGTCGATTTCGATGGTCCAGTTGGCCGTAGTGGTGAGCTTGATGGTCTCGACACCGCCTTCCTTGGGGAAACCCACGAAGGACTTGTCCACCTTGATCTCGCTCAGGTAGTGATCGGCTTCTTTCTCGCAGGCGCTGAAAAGTGTGACGCCGGCAAGCAGGGATGCAATGATATATTTGAGTTTCATAAGATTGCCGATAGAAGATTAGTTAAACATGTACTTGATACCGATAGAAGCATACCAGCACTGGCCCAGGCTGTGGTAAGGGACGAAGGTCTGGGTGCTGCCGTTGATGACGGAAGGAGTGGAGAAGGTGGCATAACCATCGGCGTCGTATCCTTCGTATTTGAGGATCTTGGCCTCGGAACCGATCTTAGGGTTCAGGTATTTGGCCACGCCCCAGCTGCTGTTGAACAGGTTCAGGATGTTCTTCACATCCACGCTGAGCTGCAGGGTGTTGGTGTTCTGGCCACACTTGAACACAAAGTCGTGCTTGTAGCTGAAGTCCAGGCGGTGCAGCCAAGGGGAATACACGCTGTAAGCCTCGGCGTACTGGCCCTGGTGAGTGCTCAGGTAAGGATCGTTGTGAACATAATCCATGAAGCGGTCGCGGTCGTCGTTGGAGACGAAACGGAACTCGTTAGCAGCTACCTCCTTATCGGTAGGAATATAGACAGCGTCGTAGTTGTAACCGTCACCGTTCATGTCGTTGGTGGTCATGAAGGAGTAGTTGTAACCGCCTCTGGTGGCCTCATAGATGAGGGAGTAGTGGTTACCACCTTTGTCGTGGGCCGTAGCGGAAGCCACAATACGGTCCGGAGTCACATACTGGGAGTTGTGCAGCGGAATGTAGTTGGGGCCTTCGGAAGTGGGCACATAGGTGAAAGCGGATTCAGCGGCGGAACCGGGCATACCGGTAACTTCCTTGCTCACAGTGTGGGTGTAAGCGGCCATGAGGCTGATCCACTGGGCAGGCTGCATGTTCATGGTTACGTTGGCGCTCCAGCCATAACCCTTGCTGGTGTTCTCCAGCACGAAGGCAGAGATCTGCTTGGACTTGCCGTCTACCATGTTGCTTACGCGATAAGCACCGGCAGGATACATCGGACGGTTGTCGGCGCCGTTGAAGCGGGTGAAACCACCTACGTTAACCATGCTCCAGTCGGAGATGGACACAGCGTTAACAGTCTTGTTGAAGATACCTTCAGCAGTGATGCTGAACGGGAAGGAAGTGGGGAAGCTATAGTCGATAGCCAGGGAGGTCTTCCAGACCTGCGGCATCTTGAAGCTAGGGTCAACTGCAGAGATGGAGGAAGGAACGGTACCGTCCTCAGGCTTTACAGTGGTAGGATAACCCAGGCTCTGGAGTTTGTTCAGGAGAGCGTCGATCGTGGGCTTGCCATCGGCATTGGTGACGAGACCGGCGAACTGGGACATATCTACACCTTTGTTCTTGTTGATCTGTGCCTGATACTGCACCAGACCACCGTTGGTGGGCATGTTGGTGAAGAACACCAGCGGCAGACGGCCGCTGAACAGACCGGTACCACCACGTACTTTCAGGCTCTTGTCGCCCAGCACATCCCAGGTGAAACCGATACGAGGGGAAACGGTAATGCTGGAGTTGGGCCATTTACCGGTGTCGATATGGGTTTCCTGATAGTTCTTAGCCTTAGGATAGAAGGTGAGTTCCTTGATGGCGGCGTTGGTCATCAGGTCCTTGTTGTCGAAGAACAGACCATCCAGACGCAGGCCGTAGGTGAGTTTGAAGCGGTCGGTGGCATTCCACTCGTCCTGGGCATAGATACCAGCCTTATGGAACTGCACACGGGCGGCCGGAGCCTTTTCACCGTTATAGCCATAGGTGAGGCACACGACCTCGGGAGTGGAATTGAACAGTGCAGTGGCATTCAGGCTGCCGTTGGCATTGTACATGTCGTCCGTGAGGTTGAAACGATAGTAACCGGAACCGTTACGCATGTACTGGTTGTCGGCCATCTGATACTCATAGCTGAGACCAGCGGTGAGTTTGTGGCTGCCCAGGTACCAGGTGAGGTCATCCTTCACGTTGGCGATGGTGTTGTGCACGGCGTTGTTCCAGGTGAAGAGTTCATAACCCAGGGCCATGTAGTTGTCATCGTCCTTGGTGATGTCGATGAAGGGGAACTCAGAGGAGTTAGAACCACGGACATCGTCCAGCTTGGAGAAGGTGAACAGGAACTGGTTGGACATGTTGTCCGTCAGACGGCTGTTCAGATCCAGGGACCAGGTGCTCACCAGGTTCTTCATGGAGTACATGGAGTTGGCGAAGGACATGGAGTAGTCCGACATACGGGCGTGGCTCATACGGGTACCGCCGTCCATGGAGGTGGCGTTAGGAGACTGCCAGTACTTGTTCTGCGTATAGTTGTAACGCAGGGCCAGGTGATGGTTGTTGGTGATGTTCCAGTCCAGACGGGCCAGGACCTTGATGTTGTTCTCGTTGGCCGGGAAATCGGTGTAGGAACCGGTGTCGTAGCCATATTTGTCAGCCACATAGTCCTTCACGGCCTGCAGGTCTGCCAGCTTGGTGCGGGACAGGTACTTGTTGGCATCGCCGACGCCATCCTCGGAGCCTTTCCAACGGTTCACGATGGAAGGGATCTGGATGTACTCGAAGTTGACGAAGAAGAAGAGTTTGTTCTTGATGATGGGGCCGCCGAGCGTCATACCGTAAGTGGTGCTGCGGTTCTTGTCGCGGGCACCGGGGATTTGCTCGCCGTCCACGGCGTCACCCTGCATGTTCTCGTTCTTATGATAGACATAAGCGGAACCCTTGAACTTGTTGGTACCGGACTTGGTGATAGCGTTCACACCACCGCCGATGAAGTTGGTCTGGCGGACATCGAAGGGGCTGATCACCACCTGCATTTCCTCGATGGCGTCGATGGAGATAGGGTTGCCGCCACCAGGGAGGTTGGAGTTAAGACCGAAGTTGTTGTTGAAGTTGGCACCATCAACGGTGAAGTTGGCGGTACGGCCGTCGGAACCGGCGAAGCTCATGCCGTTACCACCGTACGGAGACAGGCGGGTAACGTCGGTGATGCTACGGCTGACCGTAGGCATGGAAGTGATCTGATCGCTGGCGATGTTGGTAACAGCACCGGTACGCTCCTGCGCGTTGAACTTGGAGGAGGCGTCAGCGATAACCACAGTACCCTGCAGCATCTCGGAGCTTTCTGCGATCTTGGCATCCAGGGAGAAGGTTTCGGCCAGCTGGAGGGTGACACCGGTGTAGATGGCATCCTGATAACCCAGGCAGGTGAAATCTACCTTGTAAGGACCGCCGGTACGCATACCTTGAATGGTATAACGACCGTCTGCATTAGTCACGGCGCCGTAAATAGTACCGGAGGGCTCGTGCTGAGCCACGACGGCAGCGCCAATAACAGGCTCGCCGTTCTGGTCTACCACGCGACCGGAGAGGGAAGACGTGGTCACCTGAGCATAGGCGACAGTGCCCGCAATCAACGTAGTGAATGCGAGCAATAAGCTTTTAAAAGCGTTTCTCATAAAAGGTTGAATAGAAATAAATATTGATAGGTAGAATAATCTTTCTGCTAACCGGACGCAAAGGTAGCACTTTTTTTCAATATAAAAAACGGAACCCGCCAGGATTCCGTCTTTTTTTTATCAACAATCTGTTGTGAACTTACAGATTGAAAGCTTTTTTAATGGCAGGAACAGCATCTAAAAGTTCCCAGCCAAAGAATTGAACAATTTTTTCTTTTCCCTGCACTTTTACCGTCTTTTTGTAAGGTTTCCTGCCCATATGGCCGTAGGCGGCGGTTGGAGCATAGATGGGGTTCTTGAGCTGGAACTTTTTGATGATGCCGGCCGGGGTAAGGTTGAACAGCTGCTGGACCTTCCGGGCGATCTCGCCGTCGGAGAGGTTCGCCTTGGCGGTTCCGTACGTATCGACAAAGACGCTCACCGGCTGGGCCACGCCAATGGCATAGGCCAGCTGCACCAGGCACTCGTCGGCAACGCCGGCTGCCACCAGGTTCTTGGCGATGTAGCGGGCGGCATACGCCGCGCTGCGGTCCACCTTGGACGGGTCCTTGCCGGAGAAGGCGCCGCCGCCGTGGGCACCCTTGCCGCCGTAGGTATCGACAATGATTTTACGGCCGGTGAGGCCGGTGTCGCCGTGGGGGCCGCCGATCACGAACTTGCCGGTGGGGTTCACGTGGAGGATGAAGTCGTGGATAAGCGCAGCCGTTTCCGGAGCCAGGGACTCCTTCAGGCGCGGGATCAGGATGGTTTCCACGTCCTGGCGGATTTTCTGCTGCATGGCCAAATCGACCTTGGCCTGTCCAAACTGCTTCACGGCATTCTCGTAGGACATCTTGCCCAGGGTCCTGGGGACGAACTCGTCGTGCTGGGTGCTCAGGACGATGGTGTGCACCTTGACGGGCGCGTGGGTTTCCCCATCGTACTCGATGGTGAACTGGCTCTTTGCGTCCGGACGCAGGTAGGGCATGAGCGAGAGCTCGTTGTGGCGGATATCGGCCAGGATTTCCAGTAACTTGTGGCTCAGGTACAGCGGGAGGGGCATGTAGTCTTCCGTGTCGCGGCAGGCATAACCGAACATCATGCCCTGGTCGCCGGCGCCCTGCTCCTCCTCCTTGGCGCGCTCTACGCCGCGGTTGATGTCGGCACTCTGCTCGTGCAGGGCGCTGAGGACGCCGCAGCTGGAAGCATCGAACATATAATCCGCATTGGTGTAGCCGATTTTACGGATGGTATTGCGGACGGTGTTCTGGATGTCCACGTAGGCTTCCGCCTTCACCTCCCCCATCACCACCACCATGCCAGTGGAGCAAAAGCTTTCGCAGGCCACCTTGGCCTCTGGGTCCTGCATCAGGAACTGGTCCAGGATGGCGTCGCTGATCTGGTCCGCCACCTTGTCCGGATGGCCTTCACTTACGGATTCGCTGGTAAATAAGTAGTTTTGCATAGATAAAAAAATTAGCCCCGGGCTATATGCGGAGGCTAAAAACACAAAACACTGATATGAAATGTAATTTTAGCATTTTTTAACGTGGTTGCAAGCAATCCAAATCTATCCACATATATTTTGGGACCGCAAAGGTAATGCTTTATTTTGAATTTGCAAAAAGAATCTTCAATAGCTGTTCCATTCCCCCTCCCCCATTCCCCGTCATGCCCGGCCTCGACCCTCCTCATCCCGGACTTGATCCGGGATCTCCTCCCCGTCATGCCCGGCTCCGACCGGACATCTCCTCGCGGGCTGATCGGTAACATGCTGTGTATCAGCGACTTCCTGAAAATCCTCGTTCCATTTTGCGACGAGGATTATAAGCAAAGTGTTGAGTATCAAATAGATAGCGACCAGCCTGGAATTGCGGAGGATCAATACCCGCTCCGGTCCATCTCCCGCCGGAGGTCCTTGGCCTTGATGGATTCGCGCTTGTCGTACTCCTTCTTACCCTTGGCCAGGGCGATGACCAGCTTGGCAAAACCGTTCTCCGCGATAAAGAGCTTCACGGCTACGATAGTGAGGCCTTTCTGTTTATCGGCCTGCTGTAAATGCCTGAGCTCCTTTTTATTGAGCAGGAGCCGGCGGTCCCGGACGGGCTCATGCTGGCCCCAGCTGCCCCAGTGGTAGGTGGCGATGTTCATGCCGCGCACAAAGAGTTCTCCGCCCACAAAGAAGCAGTAGGCGTCCTGCAGGGACACTTTGCCCGCACGGATGCTCTTGATTTCCGTACCCACCAGCTGGATGCCGGCGGTATAGGTCTCCAGGAACTCGTAATCGAACGAGGCCCGGCGGTTTTTAATCTGTATGCTGCTCTTTGCTTTTGGCATGGGGCTGCAAAGATACTAAAAATATGGCTGACGGAACACCCAATTTTCGGCTTTGTAAGCAGCCATATCGTCAAAGATGGGATCTCCGGCGTGTACCGTGACGGTTTTATCCTGGAAAACCACCATGGGTTTGGTCTCGGGATTGTACACTTCCCACTTGAATTTCTTGACGTCGGGCACGCCGTTGCGGGCGAAGGACACCCACACGTCGCTCATGAAATCGGCCAGTTTATAGGCGCTCTTGTCGCAACCTACCATGAATCGACCCAACCAGATGTTGTTGAACACGAAGGGCATTTCGGTGCAATGGTTGGTGCCGAAAGTACCGTCCATCACCGTGGAAGGCTTGTTGAAGATATAGAGGTACTGCTTGGTGTCGCCCATCTTGTAGCGCATGTCGGCGTTGGCATAGACGGCCGGGAGCATGTTGTTTTCGGCAAAGTTGCAGCCGATGATGGTGGGCAGGCCGCCGGAAATCTCGGCTACGCGCTCGTCGGTGAGCAGGTAAGGAAGGACTTCGCCGTCGAATACCGGGGAGAACCACATGCCGGCGCCGAAGAAGCGGTAGAAGAAGTTCTCCGGGTTCTGCTCCACGATGGCGTCGGTGGCCGCCTGGCACAGCTGGTCATAGGGGATGGTCTGGATCTGGTCGATGGTTTTCTCGTCGAGTCCCAGCTTCTTTACCACGGCCCGGCCCATGTTGCGGGCGGTTTCCTTGTCCATGAGGCTGGTCATGGAGCCGCTTTCGATGATGCCACGATGGAACAGGCCCTTGGCCGAAGGGGTTCCCAGCAAGATATTCACCTTGCCGCCACCTCCGCTCTGGCCGAAGAGGGTCACATTGTCGGGATCTCCGCCGAAAGCTGCGATGTTGTCGTGAACCCATTCCAGGGCTTTCACCATATCCATGACGCCGGCAACACCAGAGTACTTATATTTCTCTCCGAAGTCGGACAAGTCCATGAATCCCAGGATGTTAAGTCGATGGTTGATGCTCACGAGCACTACGTCCTTCTTGGCCAGGTTGGTGCCGTCGTAGAAAGGAAGCTCATTGCTGCCGCCCATGGCATACCCGCCGCCGTGGAGCCAGACCATCACGGGGCGCTTTTTGCCGTCGTTGATGCCTTTGGTCCAGACGTTCAGGTTCTGACAGTTGTCGCTCTGGACACCGTCGTTCCACTGATAAAGGAAAGCTTCGGTGTCGTTCCCCCAGAGGAAACGGGGCGCCTGGTGGCACTGGTTTCCATAGAAAACGGCCGTCTGAACTCCTTCCCAGGAATTGGGATTCTGGGGCGCTTCGAAACGGTTGGCTTTGGCGTAGTCGATACCTTTGAAGGTATAGATACCGTCTTCGATGTAGCCGCAAAGGGTGCCATAGGTGGTTTCTACCAGGGCGTCTTTGCTGTTGAGGATGAGGGAATGTTCCGGATAGCGCGTTCCGCAGGCCACAAGGGTCAGGGCGGAAAGGACAAGAATCAGGCTCTTTTTCATAATGAATTCTAATGTAGTCCAACAAAAATACGTAAATTTGTGCAGATGAACAAGACAGAACTTCTTCCCGACCGTCCCGGCATTCCGCCCATGGCACCCATGCCGGAGCCGGAGGTGGTGAATCCCGCCGCCCTGGCTGCCGCATATCGACAGGGAGACATCGACCTTATCTGTGTCCTGGGGCCCACGGCTTCCGGGAAAACCCGCTACGCCGTACAGCTGGCGCGTCAGATGGGGCATGCGGAGATTCTGTCGGCGGACAGCAGGCAGGTCTATGTGGGGATGGATATCGGCACGGGAAAGGATCTGCGGGAATATGGCGAGGTGCCTTACCATCTGATTGACCTGGTTCCGGCGGGCACCAAATACAATATTTACCAGTACCAGAAGGCTTTTGCCGATGCCTACGCCGCCGTCAGCACCTCGGGGGCCATACCCATCCTGTGTGGCGGATCGGGCCTGTACATCGAGGCGGTTACGCGTGCGTACAAGTTTGAGAAGGAGAACGGGCTGCCTGCCTCGGCCCTTCCGGGGAACGTATATTATATAGGTACGCTGGTTTCGCGGGAGGAACGGGTGGCGCGCATCGACCGGCGGCTGGAGGAGCGTCTGCAGGAGGGGCTGGTGGAGGAGGTCCGCGGCCTCATGGAGACGGTATCGGCCCAAGACCTTATCTATTATGGGCTTGAGTATAAGTTTGTTACGCAGTATCTGTTGGGCGAATTGAGCTATGACGACATGGTGATAGCACTAGGCAATGCCATCCACCAGTTTGCCAAACGCCAGATGACCTGGTTCCGCGGCATGGAGCGCGACGGCATCCGCATCCACTGGGTTAGACCGTGAATATGGGCTGGTCGCTATCTGTTTGATAATCAACATTTTGCTTATAATCCTCGGCTCTTTTTGCGCCGAGGATTTTCCATAATTTACTGATAATCAGATGGTTACGAACCAGTGGGATTTATAGGTAGAGAACTGCGGGGCAATTGGCGCTGGTTTGTAAGTGGTTGATACACAGCGAGATGCTGAAAATCCTCGTCGCAAAATGGAACGAGGATTTTCAGGAAGTCGCTGATACACAGCATGTTACCGACCAGCCCGCGAGGAGATGCCCGGTCGGGGCCGGGCATGACGGGGAGGATATCCCGGATCAAGTCCGGGATGAGGAGGGTCGGGAGCGGGAAACGGCCCGGAACGGGTATTAATCCAGGGACTGGGAGGTGGCGGTGGCCATGTAGACCATGCGGGCGTAGTCTTCCGGGCTCAGGGAGGCGAAGAGGTAGTGCACGGGGTCCCGGGGGGTGCCCTTGAAGAGGACTTCGAAGTGCAGGTGGGCGGCGGCGATGGTGCTGGATATGCCCACGGTGCCGATCTTCTGGCCGCGCCGGACATGCATGCCACGGGTCACGTTCATTTCGGCCAATAAACAATAGCGGGTGGTGTACCCGTTTCCATGGTCGATTTCCAGGATATTGCCCAATCCCCTACGCGTACGTACCACCTGCGACACCGTGCCGCTGGCGGCGGCGTACACAGGAGCGCCTTGCGGGGCGATCAGGTCCAGGCCGTCGTGCTGCATCGGCCTTTTGTACAACGGATGCTGCTTCATGCCCATGGACGCGCCCATCTGCACATAAGACATGTCCTTGAGCGGCAGCGTGAGCGGCGGAATGCTGTCCCGGCGCGCCTCCAGGAGGCGGAAAATCTGGTCGAAATTCTTGTCCACCTGCTGGGCCATGAGCATGGTCCGGCCCGATGCCGATGCCGCTGCCCGCTGGTAGAAACTCTCCGACAGGGAGTCGCTCTCCGCGATAAAGTCCACCGCCGTTAGCGCATCCAGTGAAGGAGCCTCTGTATCAAAGAGTTCCCGGTAGATGGCATCGTCCTTGCCCTGCAAGCCTTCCAACACATCGCCGATGAGCATCTCCTTGTTCTGCATCTCCTTATAGCGGCTCCGATAGAGGATGTTTTCCCGGATAAGCCGGCGTTCCTCCTCCGTGGAGAACAACAGCGCAAAGACGATGTAGCAGGCGACAGACACGGACAGCGTAGCCACCAGGAACCGAAGGATTCCCAGCAGCACAATCTGTCCGCGCGAATATCTTGTCTTCATCACTTTGCGGGTTTACGAACCATCTCCATATAGTCTTTGGACGGCATGTCCAAATCCATGTACCAGGCCGGATTCACGTAATTGTTTCGATAAATCACCTCGTAGTGCAGGTGCGGGCCGGTTATACGGCCGCTGCGGCCGCTCAGGCCGAGGCAATCGCCACGCTTGACCTCCTGCCCCACCTCCACATCCAGCCGGGACATATGGGCATAACGCGTCACATAACCGAAGCCGTGATCCACCTCCACATGCCGGCCATAGCCGCTGCGGTCATAAACAGCCAGAATGACTACACCGTCGCCGGTGGCGTAAATGGGATTGCCGGGCGGGCAGGCGAAGTCCATGCCGGTATGCCGTTTGGTATGCCCCAGCAGCGGATCCGACCGATAGCCGAAGGGACTGCTCATCCGGTAGGTGGTAGGATCCGTGTTCATGGGCGATATGGCGGGAATGTGCGAAGCCATGTCGCCGGCGGTCTGCTGCTCCAAGGCGATATCGTCAAAGGATTTGGACTGGACGTAGGCCCGTTTTTCCAACACGTCCAGGCGGCGGGTGATATCCAGCAGGGCCGTGCCCTCCAGCGCCGCATAGCGGTACTCCCCTCCCAGGCCGGAGCCACGCACGGCTTCCGGAATCTCGTCCAGGCCATAGACGGACCGATAGATGCGGTTGTCCCGCATTTCCATGAGCGAGAGCAGCTCGTCGTACCGGTCCAGTTGCTTGGACATCTGGTCTACGCGGGTGCTCCAAATGGCGTTCTGGAGCTTGAGAATGGCGGTTTTGGGTAAATCTCGTCCTAAAACGAAAACATAAATCCACATGAAGAGAAGGAACAGCACGACCCCCATAACGAAGGACATAAGCAGTTGTACGCTGCCGAAATGCTTTAACTTGCCGATTTTCTCTACTGGAGCCATATTCTGCAAAGATAACAAAAATCCTGCCCAAATGCCAAAATAGGATATTTACAGGAAAAAATGTACCTTTGCAGGTTAAACCGAAATGAATTAAAAACGATATATGACATCCAAGGAAATCCGCCAGAAATATCTGGACTTTTTCGCCTCCAAAGGGCACACGGTAGTGCCCTCGGCGCCCATGGTCATCAAGAATGACCCCACCCTCATGTTCACCAATGCGGGCATGAACCAGTTCAAGGACATTTTCCTGGGCAACAGCGCCCCCAAATTCCCCCGTGCAACGGACTCCCAGAAGTGCCTCCGCGTGAGCGGCAAGCACAACGACCTGGAAGCCGTGGGTCACGACGGCCGGCACCACACCATGTTCGAGATGCTGGGCAACTGGAGTTTTGGCGATTACTTCAAGGAAGAGGCCATCGACTGGGCCTGGGAACTGCTCACGGAAGTGTACAAAATCGACAAGACCAAGCTGTACGCCACCGTTTTCGAGGGCAGCGAGGAAGACGGCACCGCCCTGGACACCGAGGCCAAGAAGGCCTGGCTCAAGCACCTGCCGGAAGATCATGTGCTCACCGGCAACAAGCACGACAACTTCTGGGAAATGGGCGACACCGGCCCCTGCGGCCCCTGCTCGGAGATTCATATCGACCTGCGCTCGGACGAGGAAATCGCCAAGATTCCCGGCCGCGAGCTGGTGAACATGGACAATGACGAGGTCATCGAAATCTGGAACCTGGTGTTCATGCAGTATGAACGCAAGGCCGATGGTCACCTGGAGCCGCTGCCCGCCAAGAGCATCGACACGGGTATGGGTTTCGAGCGTCTGTGCATGATTCTCCAGAACAAGAAGAGCAACTACGAGACCGATGTCTTCTCCGGCCTTATCGGCCAGGTGGAAGCTTTCAGCGGCCATAAATACGACGAGGGCGGCAACGTCCAGGTGGCCATGCGCGTAATCGCAGACCATATCCGCGCCATCGCTTTCTCCATTGCCGATGGCCAGCTGCCTTCCAACGTGAAGGCCGGTTACGTGATTCGCCGCATCCTTCGCCGCGCCGTCCGTTACGGTTACACTTTCCTGGGCTTCTCCGAGCCGTTCCTGTGCCGCCTCATCCCTCAGCTGGTGGCCGACATGGGCGGTGCCTATCCGGAACTCAAGGCCCAGCAGAAACTCATCACCAGCGTGATCAAGGAGGAAGAAAACGCCTTCCTGCGCACCCTGGAGCGCGGTATCCGCATGCTGGAGGACAACATGAACAAGAACGCCGCCACCAGGGTGGTTTCCGGCACCGATGCCTTCGTGCTGTACGACACCTATGGCTTCCCTATCGACCTTACGGAACTGATCGCCGCGGAAAAGGGATATACTGTCGATATCAAGGGCTTCAACGTGGAGCTGGGCAAGCAGAAGGAACGCGCCCGCAACGCCACCGCCAACGAGTTCGGCGACTGGATGGTCTTCCAGGAGGCCGACGTGGTGTTTGAAGGCTACGACACCCTCCGGGTCAAAGGCGCCCGCCTCCTGAAGCAGCGCACCGTGAAGCAGAAGAACAAGGAACTGTTCCAGCTGGTGTTCGACCACACTCCTTTTTACGCCGAAATGGGCGGACAGGTGGGCGACAGCGGCTTCATCGAGGGTGAAAACGGAGAACGCATCCAGATCCTGAACACCGTCAAGGAGAACAACCTCACCATCCATCTGGCCGAGCGCCTGCCTTCCACCAGCACCCAGACCTTCTACCTGGTGGTGGACAACTCCCGCCGGCGTCATATTCAGAACAACCACACCTGCACCCACCTGCTGCACCAGGCCCTGCGCGTGGTGCTGGGCACACACGTGGAGCAGAAGGGTTCCTTCGTGGGACCGGATTATTTCCGTTTCGATTTCTCCCATTTCCAGAAGATGACCGACGAGGAGCTGCGCCTGGTGGAAATCCGCGTGAATGAGCTCATCCGCTCCAACTTCCCGCTGGTGGAGAAGCGTGACGCGACCATGGATGAGGCCCGCAAGATGGGCGCCATGGCCCTGTTCGGCGAAAAGTACGGGGACGTGGTGCGCGTGGTGCGCTTCGGGGACTCCGTAGAGCTCTGCGGCGGTACGCACACGCCGTACACCGGCACCATCGGCCTGTTCAAGATTGTCTCCGAAAGTGCCGTGGCCGCCGGCGTGCGCCGCATCGAGGCCGTTACGGGCGCCCGTGCCATGGAGAGCATCCACCACACGGAAGACGTGATGAAGGGCATCAAGAGCCTGTTCAACAATGCTCCGGACCTCACCGCCGCCATCGAAAAGCTGGTACTGGAGAGTGCCGATGCCCGCAAGCAGCTGGAGGCCATCGCCAACGAAAAGGCCGCCGCGCTGGCCGAGAAGCTCGCCGCCAAGGCCGAGGAAGTGAACGGCATCAAGCTGGTTCGCTTCGACAATTCCATGGATCCGGCCATCGTGCGCAACGTGGCCCTGCTTTTGCAGAAGAAGGTCCAGAATTTTGTGCTCGCAGGTGCTTTCGCCTACGACGACAAGCCCAACCTGGTGCTCATGTACTCCAACGACCTGGTCGCCAAGGGCAAGAACGCCGGCAAGGACATCCGCGAAGCCGCCAAGTTCATCCAGGGCGGCGGTGGCGGACAGCCCGGCCTGGCAACGGCCGGCGGCCGCAACGTCGAAGGCCTCGCCGATGCCCTGAATAAATTAGTTGAGATTGCTACATTATAATGACGCTTCGGTTCATAAAGTTTGAAAATCGTCGCTTCGCGACCCCTCCCATATCGCCCCGCGTCTAACGACGCGTCTGTGGGCCCCTCCCTCTTATGCGGCCGAGGGTGGCCACAGATTTTCAAACTTAATGAACACTACGCTCCTATTTTATGAAAAAATTAGACCAGTTTTTACTCAAATCCTTTGTGGGACCGTTTTTGTCGGTTCTGGGGATTGTGACGTTTATACTGGTCATGCAGTTTTTGTGGCTGTACATTGACGAACTGGTTGGTAAGGGCCTGGAATTCAAGGTTATCCTGGAGTTCCTGATGTGGGGCAGCTGCCAGACGCTGCCGCTGGCCATCCCGCTGGCCACGCTCCTCAGCTCCATGATGACGCTGGGCGACATGGGCGAAAAGTTCGAGCTCACTGCCATCAAGGCCTCCGGCATCTCGCTTACGCGGGTGCTGCTGCCGATGATCGTGGTGAGCATCGTCGTAGCCATCGGCGCTTTCTTTGTGGGCGACCGCCTGGTCCCCTACTCCATCAACCAGATTTACACCATGCGTGACGATATCGGCCGTACCAAGAGCGAAATCAAAATCCCTACGGGGACGTTCTACGACGGCATCGAGGGCTACATCCTGCGGGTGGAGCACCGGGATAAGAAGACGGGCATGATGTACAATATCCAGGTGTACGACCACACCACGGGCAAAGGCAACACGCGCATCACCGTGGCCGACAGCGGCATCATCAAGATGTCCAAGGCCAAAGACTACCTGACGTTCCAGCTCTTCGACGGCGTGAACTACCAGGAGGAGAACAAGCGCAAATACCGCGATACCACCCTGGCCCTCCAGCGCATCCGTTTCCACAACCAGGAGATGGTGATTCCGCTGGAAAACTACGCTTTCCATCACTCCGACAGCGCCCGCTACGGCGAGCAGGTGCGTTCCATGAACCTCAAGGACTTGCGTCATGGGCACGATTCCCTCACCAACCTGGTGGATATGGGCACCAAACGGCATGTGGACGAATTCCGCCGGCAGAACCACCTGGAGCATAAGAATCAGCTGGACACCGCCTGGCGCACGAAGGCCACCACGGTGATGGAGCCGCTTACGGACAAGGCCTGGCCGAACAAGAACGCAAAGTTACGCGGTCTGGAAAATGCCACCAGCAGCGCCCGGCAGTACCAGAACCTGGCCAACGGGCAAATCATGGATTCAGCCGATTACACCCACCTGATTCACCGCACGGACGTGGAGATTTGGAAAAAGTATGCGCAGGCGCTGGCCTGTCTGCTGCTGTTCTTTATCGGCGCGCCTGTAGGTGCCATCCTAAAAAAAGGCGGCCTGGGTACGCCGGCTATCGTGTCGATGCTGTTCTTCGTGCTGTACTGGGTGGTGGATATCACCGGCGAGCGCCTGGCCAACAATGGCAGCACCTCGGCGTTCATCGGCAAGTTCGTATCAGCCTTTGTATTGGCGCCGATAGGCACCTGGCTCACCCTGAAAGCCATTCAGGACGCCAGTGTCTTTAATGTGGACCTGGTGAAATCCGGGTACCGCAAGGTTAAAAGTAAATTCTTCCGTATGTTCAGAAAAACACGCATTGTCTATATGGGCACCCCGGAATTCTCCGTGGGCCCGCTGGATGCCCTCATCAAGGCCGGCTACCAGATTGTCGGCGTCGTTACCGTACCGGACAAACCTTCCGGACGCGGCCTCAAGATGAACGAGAGCGCCGTCAAGAAGTATGCAGTGGAGCATGGTCTGCCGCTGCTGCAGCCGGAAAAGCTCAAGGACGAAGCTTTCCTGAAGGACCTCGCAGCCTGGAAGGGCGACCTCTTTGTGGTGGTGGGCTTCCGCATGTTGCCGGAGGTGGTATGGACGATGCCCAAACTGGGCACTTTCAACCTGCATGCCGCCCTGCTGCCGCAGTACCGCGGCGCCGCACCTATCAACTGGGCGGTGATTAATGGCGAGAACATTACCGGTGTCACTACGTTCATGATCGACAAGAAGATCGATACCGGCGGCATTATCCTGCGTTCCGAGTGCCGGGTAGAGCCTACGGATACGGCCGGAGACCTGCACGACAAGCTCATGGAGCTGGGTTCCGCGCTGGTGATTGAGACCGTAGAAGGCATCGTGCAGAAGAACGTGGAACTGCGCGTACAGCGGAGCTTTATCCAGGGTTCCGAGCTGCTGAAACCGGCACCCAAGCTCACGCGCGAGCTCCAGCACATCGACTGGCGGGACACCACCAAGCACGTGTACAACCTCATCCGGGGCCTCTCCCCCTACCCTTGCGCGTTTACGGAGCTGGTGCCTGTGCTTTCGGAAGGGGACACCCTTTCTTCCACGTCGCTTCGCGACCCTGTACGGGCAAATGTTCCAGAAAGGGTGTCCCCTTCCGGTGCAGCTCTTCAGCTGAAGGTGTTCTTCGGCGAGATGCGCATGGACCTGCACGGAGAGCCGGGCACAGTGCTGAGCGACGGAAAAACGTACTTTGCGGTGGCGACGCAGGACGGTGCTATCGGCATTACCGACCTGCAGCTTTCCGGTAAAAAGCGCATGGACGTGCGTTCCTTCCTGCTGGGCTTCCGCAACCCGACGGCTTATGTGTGCACCGTGGGCACTTCCAAGGCGGAGATAGAGAAAGCCACTCCTAAAGAAGATGAATAGCATCGTTATCCTTTGCGACGGGCAGTTCCCCTCGGAGCCGTACCCGCTGTATCTGCTGGATTCGGCAGAGGCGGTGGTGTGCTGCGACGGGGCGCTGGAGAAGTGGCTCACGCACAATCCCGCCGCCCGTCCGCTGGCAGTTGTGGGGGACCTGGATTCCCTGCCCAAGGAGCTGCAGGAGAAGTTTTCCGCTTGTATCGAACATGTGGCTGAGCAGGACGATAATGACCTCACCAAGGCCATGCGCTGGGTGCTCCGGGAGCATCCGGAGGTGACCGAAATCGTCATTCTGGGCGCTACCGGCCTGCGCGAGGACCATACCATCGGCAATCTGGGACTCCTGATGGAGTACACCCGCCTGTTCCAGCTGGGTGCGCGCAATGTCTCCATGGTCTCCGACTACGGAACCGCCTTCGCCATTACAGACAGCTGCGACCTCCACCTGGGTGAAGGCCGCCGCTTTTCGTTTTTCAGTGCCGATAATTCGTTACGGGTAACGTCCGAGGGGCTTCAATGGCCGCTGGACGACGTCGTATTTGATGCTTGGTGGAAAGCCACCCTCAACCGCACCACCGAGCCCATCGTCTCCCTCCACTTCAACCACCCCGCCCCCGCCCTGGTGATGGTGGACTAAGGGGTGCCATCGGCAGGGAACTACTGATTCAGGACATCGGCGCTTTGGATGTACTTGGCCAGTTCTTCGTCGGTGAGTTTGTAGTCACGCAACTCGCCGGAGATGTACTGGTCGTAGGCGCTCATGTCCACGAAGCCGTGGCCGGAAAGGTTGAAGAGGATGGTTTTGGCCTCGCCGGTTTCCTTGCACTTGAGGGCCTCGCGGATAGTGGCGGCAATGGCGTGGCAGCTTTCCGGTGCGGGTATGATGCCTTCCGTCTGGGCAAAGAGAACGCCCGCCTTGAAGGTTTCCGTCTGTTCCAGGTCGATGGCTTCCATGTAGCCGTCCTTCATCAACTGCGAGAGGATGACACCGGCACCGTGATAGCGCAGGCCTCCGGCGTGGATGGTTGCGGGCTTGAAAGCGTGGCCCAGGGTGAACATGGGCAGGAGCGGGGTCATGCCGGCTTCATCGGCAAAGTCATATTCAAATTTACCGCGCGTGAGCTTGGGGCAGCTGGCGGGTTCGGCCGCGATAAAACGGGTCTTCTTGCCGTCCTGGATATTGTGACGAAGGAAGGGGAAGGCGATGCCGGAGAAGTTGGAGCCGCCGCCGAAGCAACCGATCACGATGTCCGGATACTCGCCGGTGAGGGCCATCTGCTTTTCTGCTTCCAGGCCGATAACGGTCTGGTGCATGCACACGTGGTTAAGCACCGAACCCAGCGTATACTTGCAGTTGGGCGTGGTCAGGGCCAGTTCCATGGCCTCAGAGATGGCGCAGCCCAGGGAACCTTGGTCGTTGGGGTTCCGGGTCAGGATGTCCTTACCGGCACGGGTGCTCATGGAAGGCGAAGGAGTGATGGCTGCGCCGAAGGTCTGCATGATGGAACGACGATAGGGTTTCTGGTTATAGCTCACCTTTACCATATAAACCGCGCATTCCAGGTTGAACTTCTTGGCGGCGTAGCTAAGGGCGCCACCCCACTGGCCGGCGCCGGTCTCGGTGGTGATGTTGGTGATGCCTTCCTGCTTTGCGTAATAGGCCTGGGCCAGGGCTGAATTGAGTTTGTGGCTGCCGGCAGGGCTCACGCTCTCGTTTTTGAAATAAATGTGGGCCGGGGTTCCCAGGGCTTCTTCCAGCTCATAGGCACGCACCAGCGGGGTGCAGCGGTAGGCAGCGTACTGCTCGCGTACGGGCTCCGGGATAGGAATCCATTCATCCGTCTGGTTGAGTTCCTGCCGGGCACACTCTTCCACGAATACCGGGTAAAAGTCTTCCGGCTTCAGGGGCTCCTTGGTAGCAGGGTTCAGGAAGGGCAGCGGCTTATTGGGCATGACTGCCTGGATGTTAAAGTAATGGGTGGGGATTTCGCTCTCGGGGAGCAGGTACTTTTTCTGTCTCATATCTTTTTCGTTTTATGTGTGTTATTTGTCTTTTACAAAAAATGGCCTGCTGTAAGTCAGCAGGCCACCTTTATGTGAACGGAATAACTACGGTGAAGCGACTTACAGATTTTTATTCTGCAAGGCGCCACCAAGCGTTATTGACCATGTTCTTTTTCATATCCGATTACAAAGATGGGCAATCGAAATTACAATTGCAAGAAAAAATTAAAATTTTTCAAGAAGCGGAGCCGTCCACTGGGCCGATGCGGTGACGCAGTTGGCCTCGATATAGGCGTTAATGGCAACGGCTACAAACATGCACACGATGAGGGCGGCCACGATGATGCCGATGACGCGCAGGCGGGGCAGCCACTTTTTGTTATTCCAGCCGATGGTCTGGAACATGCTCCAGAAGCCGTGCTCCAGGTGCAGGAACAGGGCGATGAACCATACGATGTAGCAGGCGACCACCACGGGGCTGCGGAAAGTGGTGAGCAGCAGGTAGTAGGGATTCTCGGCCTCTGCGCCCATGAATTCCTGCAGCTGCATCTTGGCCCAGAAGTGGGTGAGGTGGAAGGCCAGCAGGCCCAGGACGAGGATGCCCAGGACGGCCATGTTCTTGGCGCTCCAGCTATCGTTCTTGGCCTTGGAGGCTACCTCATAACGCTTGAGGCCGCCACGACGACGGTAGTTGTCCACGGTGAGCCAAATACCATAGACGATATGGATAATGAAACCCAGGGCCAGAATGGGGACCATGATGGAGATGACGGGCGAGGACATGAAGTCGCAGCCCAGCTGGAACCAGCCGTCTCCGTGGCTATACGGGAAGGCGTCAGCAGCTACTTTACCGAAATTCCCCTTCATGGAGTCGATGACGGAGAAGAAGTTAATGGTGCCGTGCAGGAGCAAGAAAACGATGAGGAAAGCGCCAGATACGCTCTGGATGAACTTCTTGCCGATGGAGGAGGTTAGGAAATTAGCCATTATAGTTATTTAATTTGTTTTCAAGTATGCAAATATAGGAATCTTTCTTGGATTTTTCCCACTATTTGGGTACTTTTGTTGCAAAACTGAAAGCAACACATGTACAAACGCGTATTACTTAAACTATCGGGCGAAAGCCTGGGCGGCCCCGCCGGAAAGGGACTGGATACAGCCTGGCTGGAAAAGTATGCCAAGGAAATCGCCGTTGCCGCCAAGGCCGGACTGCAGGTTGCCATCGTCAATGGAGGCGGCAACATCTTCCGCGGCCTGCAAGGTGTGGGGAAAGGCTTCGACCGGGTAGACGGTGACAAAATGGGCATGCTGGCTACCGTCATCAACTCCCTGGCCCTGAGCATGTTCATCAAGGCGGAAGGCGTGGAAGCGGTGGTCTTCACCTCCACCCCCATGGAACCCCATGCCAAGTATTATATGCGTGACGATGCCGTCGCCGTACTGGAACGGGGCGGCGTGGCGCTCATCGCCGGCGGTACGGGCAACCCCTTCTTCACCACGGATAGCGGCGCAGCCCTCCGTGCCTTGGAAATCGGTGCCGATGCCCTTCTGAAAGGTACGCGCGTGGACGGCGTATACACGGCCGATCCGGAAAAGGACCCCTCCGCCGTCAAGTACGACGAACTCACCTTTGACGAGGCCATCTCCAAGCACCTGAAAGTGATGGACCAGACGGCCTATGCCCTTTGCTCGGATGGCAAGATGCCCATCATCGTCTTTGACATGAACGCCACCGGCAATCTCACCAAACTCCTGAACGGAGAAAAAGTTGGAACTTTAGTACATCCTTAATAACATTGACCATGAAAGCCGAATCTTTGTTAGGTTTTATCACCGGTGCCGCCCTGGGCGTATGCGCCGGCATCCTCTTCGCCCCGGACAAGGGTGAAGTTACCCGTAAAAAACTGATGGACGCCGCCTCGGAAGGCTATGACTCCGCCGTAGAAGGCGCCAACGAACTGGCCCACGAAGCCAGTGTGCGCTACCGTTATGCCCGTATAGAGGCCAACAAGCTCAAGAAAACGCTTGTGGAGCAGGGCGCAGAGCTTAAGGAAGAAGCCCGCAAGGCCATCCTGGAGCAACTGCAAAAGCTGGAGGACTACCTGGCCCAGGCAGAAAAAGACGCCGCTGCCAAGGAGGTCGATGTCCAGGAGGGTTAACACAATGCCCCGTAAAATGGAATAAGCTGAGCATCAGCGAATTACAGAAAATCACCTGTGCAGTTCTGCATGGGTGATTTTTCATAAGCGATTCATACAGAGCCACTTGCATTTCACGGCCAATTACTCAGCGGCGGCCTGGGCAAGGATATTCTCCATTTCCTGCCGGTCCATGTTCCCGTCAAAGGAGATGAAGGAGACTTCGTCCTTGTCCCGGGCCAGCATGACAAAGGAAGTCACGGTTTTTTCATCGCCCACCGTGTACATGCGAACCACCTCGCCGTCCTCCTTGGCTTCCATCAGGAGTTCGTATTTGCCGGAGTCGATAAAATGCTTTACATCGGCAAAAAGTTTGGCGCCCGTTTCCGTGTCCTTTGCATTCAGGATGTAGAATCCGGTCATGGATTTGATGATGGAGGAGAAGTTGATGTCTTTGTCGTTGAGTTCCACATCCGGAATTTTGCCGATAATGCGGAACATGGCGGGAGAGATATACACGGCCTCCATGCCGGGAAGGTCGGAGTATTTGCTGTACAGTTGTTTCCCGTTTTGTGCCAAGGCCGACAGGCTCAGGGCGAGCAAGGCGAATATGATAATTAAGCGTTTCATTTCCAATAAGTTAAATCGTCAATCTTGGTTTCTGCCCGGACTACTTTGTCGGCCGTGCTGTGAACGGAGGCCGACATTTTTCCAAGCGCTTTTTCTACTGCGGCATAGGCCAGATAAGGATCCTCAAAGGTATCCCGGGGCGCTGCGGAAGGCCGGCTGAGTGCCCATCCGCCCAGGCCGATGAGAATGGCTGCCGCTGCTGCAATGCTCCAGTTCCGACGTGTTTTGTGCGGGAGGGTCACGATAAGGTTTTCCGGGATGGGAATGCGTTCATCGGCCCCTATCCGGAGGAGGTCCTCCGTCGTCAGTTTTTCTATGTCTTCAATGCGTTTCATCTGCTGAGTTTTTTGCGGGCCAGGCTCACCTGGACTCGGATGTTAAGGGCGCTGAGCCCCGTCTTTTGGCTGATTTCCTGGTAGGAGAGGCCTTCCAAGACCCTCATGGTCAGGAGTTTTCGTTGGTTCTCCGGCAGGGCGGCCATGTCTTTCATGACGGCCTTCAGCACTTCTTTTTCTTCCAGCTGCCTGTCCGGGGGCGGGCCGTCGGCCTGGTCTTCCCGCAGCTCTTCCCGGGGCTTTCGCCTGCGGATGCGGTCGATGCACAGGTTCCTGAGCAGGAGGGAGCCGTATGCGGCCGGCTCGCGGACCATTTCCAGATGGTCCCGCAGCGTCCAAAGCTTCAGGTACAGTTCCTGCACGGCGTCTTTCGCATCGGCTTCATTTTCAAGCAGATAGAAGGCGATCCGGTAGAACTGGCCCTGGAGGGGCAGCCAAACGGTATGAAAGGCGCGGTCCGTCATTCGGCCATCTCCATCAGTTTCCCGATGGCATCCAAACTGAAGCGTCCTTTGGTGACGATAAGCGACCCGTCACTGCTGTACAGGATACAGTCGCGGATGTCCTTGCCGTCGTCAATGCCATAAATCCTGAAAGTTTCCTCTTTGTCTTTGGACTCCAGAATCAGGTCCATGCCGTCTAAGATTTTCTCCACCTTGGTGGCGAAAGCCGCTTTCCGGGCCTGCGGGATTTCTTCAAAGTCGATGACGATGAGTTTGTTAAGTCCTTTAAAAACCTTTAAGGCCGCCCGTTCTTCTTTGTCCAGGTCTCCGGATGCTGCGGCAATCCCCCCAATCAGGCGAAGGCCCAGCCGGCCAATGGAGACCATCTCAAACCCGTCCTCGCCCTTGTATTGCCGGGCAAGACGTTCCAATTTTTCCGGTTTTCCGGCCCACGCCGTCAGGAGCGTTGCCGTAAGTAATAAGAATGTAATAACTGTCTTTTTCATGGTGTCTTCTCAAGCGCTTGCAACTATAAGACGCAGAAGAACAGGAAATGTTAAAATAACTTTTGCTACACCGGCAGGGTTTTGGTGCGGAGCCAGGCGGCGACTTCCGCAGGGAGGCGGGGGCTCAGGGTGCGGTAGACGCGTTCGTTGTAGGCGTTGAGCCAGTTGCGCTCGTCTTCGGTGAGGAGGGAGAGTTCCAGGCAGGAGGTGTCGAAGTGGCACAGGGTGAGCGGTTCGAAGCCCAGCCAGGAGCCGAACTCGTTGTCGCCCAGGGAGCGGCACAGGAGCACGTTTTCGTGCCGGACGCCGTGCATGCCTTCCCGGTAGATGCCGGGCTCGTCCGAAACCACGAAACCGGGCTCATAAGGCACTGAATTAAAGTTTTGGCGCAGGTCGTGCGGGCCTTCGTGCACACCCAGGAAGAAGCCTACGCCGTGGCCCGTGCCATGCCCGTAATTGCGCTTGTATCGCCACAGCGGTTCGCGCGCCAGGATATCCAGATGCGGCCCACAGGTTCCTTTGGGGAATACGGCCATCGACAGGTCGATATGCCCTTTGAGCACCAGCGTGTAGTCTTCCCGCTCCAGCGCCGTGCAGGGGCCCATCGGGACGGTGCGTGTTATATCCGTGGTGCCAAACAGGTACTGGCCACCGGAATCGCACAGGTATAAGCCGCGGGCTTCCAGCAATGCCGAGCCCTCACGCGGGGTGGAATAATGCGGCAGGGCCGCGGAAGGGCCATAGGCCGATATCGTCTCGAAACTGTCTCCCCTGTACCCGGAGATTTGTGCACGGAGGCTGCCAAGGTAGCAGGCGGCCTCCCATTCGTTCACTGTGCCGGCGTGTTGCTCCACCCAGTAGAGGAACTGCTCCATCACCAGGCCGTCTTCCAGATGGGCCTCGCGCATGCCCTCTATCTGCACGGCGTTTTTCACGGCTTTGCGCAGAGGCACGGGCGAAGGGCATTCCACCACTTCCGGCAGCTGATCGCCATCGTCGATAGCATCACGGAGCGCCACATTGAGGCCGGAAGGGTCCACGCAGATGCGGTCCACGCCGTTTTCCCGCAGGGAGGCCAGCGTAAAGTTCACGTCTGAATAGTCACAGATGGTGACGCCGTCTGCGGTGAGTTCGTCAAAGGTATCGGCCGTATCCTGGTCCGGGTCCGTGTAAATCTCTTTTCGGACGAACCAGGAGACATCGTCCAGCGTAACCAGCAAATAGGAGATGACCAGCGGATTATAGTCGATGTCCGAGCCACGCACGTTCAGCAGCCAGGCGATCTGGTCCAGGGCGGTGATGAAGATGGCATCGGCCCCCTGCTTTACCAGCCATTTGCGCAGCCATTGGATGCGGGCCTCGCGACTCTCGCCGGTGAGGTCCTCCCCCAAGGTGATGATGGGCGTGCAAGGGATGGCGGGCCGATCCTCCCATAAGGCGCTCAGCAGGTCCGGCACAGGGACGATGATGGCCGACGGCACCGTATCCTGCAATTCCCGGATGGCGTCTACCGACTGGCACAGGCCATCGACAGCGATGAGGGGTTCGTCCATTTCCAGCGACGCAATCCATTCAGGGATAGGCACTTGCTCCGGAACGCGCATCTTGTGCAGTTCCACGCCCGTTCCTGCGAGCTGCTTCACGGCCTGGATGAAATAGCGGGTGTCTGTCCATAGGCCGGCATGGTCTGCGGTGACCACCAGGTCCCCCGCCTCTCCGGTGAAGCCGGACAGCCATTCCACCTGTTTCCAGCGGGCCGAGGGATATTCACTGGCGTGAGGGTCGCTGCCGGTGAGGATGACGATATCCCAGCTGTTTTCCCTCATGAGGGCGCGAAGGGCCTCTATGCGGCCATAAAAGACATTTTCCATACAAGAAATCGCATGATATTTGCACAAATATAGTTATATTTGTACGAAATAAAAACAGAAATACCATGGTAGAAGATCCCCTCGAGAGAATCGAACGCGAAGAGCGTGAAAGAAAAGAAAACAAAGGTCCCCGTACCGTTATGATTATTCTCGCTGTCGTAGCAGTGGCCCTGGGTAGTGTCCTGGGCTACATGCTGTACCAGCGCAACAGCCTGGTCAAGGACCTGGAAACGGAGAAGGCGGAACTTGCCCAGCAAATGGTCGCCCTCCAGCAGGACTTTGACAGCCTGAATTCAGACTACGAGAGCATCAATCACCAGCTGGACACCTCCCGCGAGCAAGTGGCCATGCTCATCGAGAAACTGAGCAAGACGGAAGCCACCAACCGCGCCAAAATCCGCCAGTACGAGAAGGAACTGGGTACCCTCCGCAGCATCATGAAGGGTTATATCGTCCAGATTGACTCCCTGAATACCCTGAACAAGAAACTTACGGCCGATGCCGCCGCCGCCCGCCGCGAGGCTGCAGAAAGCCGCGCCGCCAACGAGCAGCTCACCCAGCAGGTAGAAAGCCTGGCGTCCCAGGTGAGCGCCGGCAAAATCCTCAAAGCGCGTGGCATTTCCCTGCTGGCCCATTACACCAACGACAAAGTGGGCGACCGTCACAGCCGCGTACGCTACATGACCGCCAACCTCTCGCTGGTAGAAAATGCGCTGGCCGACAAAGGCCCTCTCCGCATCTATGTGCGCGTAAAGGATCCGGAAGGCATCCTGCTTAACAACAACGAATCCACCAGCTTCACCACCGGCGGCGAAGTCCTGCAGGCCACCGCTTCCCGCGAAGTGGACTACGAAGGCAACGAGGTAGATCTCACCATCTACATCAACGACACCGGTGAATTCGTCAAAGGCGTATACACCCTGGAAGTTTACACCGAGCAAGGCCTGCTGGGCCGTGCCGAATGCATGTTAAGGTAATATGATTTACATTCACGTCCCTTTCTGCAAGAGCTTTTGCACCTACTGCGATTTCTACTCCGAAATCCCGGGCGAGGGCATGTACGACACCTATACCAAGCAGCTGTGTCAGGAAATCCATGACCGCGCTGCAGAAATGGACGACAGCCTCAAAACCTTATACTTTGGGGGCGGCACACCTTCCGTGCTGCCCCTTTCGCATCTCACCCGCATCCTCCTGGCCCTGGAAGAATGCGGCCACGGCGGCCCCTACACGGAGTTCACCATGGAATGCAATCCGGAGGACCTAGTGGAGAAAGGCCTCCCCTACCTGGAAAGCCTCCGCGCCCTGGGAGTCAACCGCATGAGCATCGGTGTCCAGTCGCTGGACGACACCCTGCTCCGCTGGATGAACCGGCGGCACACGGCGGACGGCGCACGCGAAGCTTTCCGTCTGTCCCGTGAGGCCGGCTTCGAGAACGTGAGCATCGACCTTATCTTTGGCCTGTCCAACCTGTCGGATGCCGTGTGGGAGGCTACCATCGACGAGGCCATCGCCCTGGATCCGGAGCACATTTCCTGCTACCAGCTCACCATCGAGGGCGACAATGTGCTGGCACAACGGCTGGAGAACGGAGAATACGAAGAAGCTCCGGACGAGCTCTGCCGCCACCAGTACGATATCCTGTGCAGCAAAATGGCCGCCGCGGGCTTTACGCATTACGAGATTTCCAACTTTGCCAAACCCGGCTTCGAGGCCATCCACAACGGGGGTTACTGGCAGCGCAAGCCGTACGTTGGACTGGGTCCTTCGGCCCACTCGTTCAGCGGACGGGGACGCTGCTGGAACAGTCCGGAACTGAACGGCTACACGTGCACCAGCGAGTCCCTGAGCGTAGAAGACGAGAAAGTGGAAACCCTCATGCTGGCCCTTCGTACGGCCCGTGGCATCGACGGGGAATTCCTCCTGGCCAACTGCAAAGGCGAAGATGTCCAGCGCCTCATCAAGGAGGGAGCCCTGGTTAAAATCGGCCGGCGCTACCGCATTCCGGAGGACCACTTCTTCGTATCCGATGAAATTATAAGAGAACTGGCATGACCTACCTAAGAAGAGCCTTCAAATACCTGGTGCAGATTTGCATCATCTTTGTGGTGATTATCGGCGCACTTATGCTCACCGGATACATTTCCAGTGACGTGTCCGTCGCTTTCCAGCAGGGCTGGAAGTCCATTGCCTATATTGCCGGCATGTTCGCCGTCGTTTCCCTGGCATACCCTTTCTTTGGCTATGGCAAACGCACCATCCACGCCAAAGGGGACCCGGCGGAATATTGGGCACGCATCGACGCCGCCATGGCTTCCCGCGGCTACGAAAAGGCCGGCGAAACGCAGAACGGCGGTTATCGCTACCACCACACCTCCACTTACATGCGCGTCATGCGCCTGTGGGAGGACAACATCACTATCGAGCCGGTGCTGGGCGGTTTCCAGGCAGAAGGCCTGGTACGGGACCTGGCCCGCATTGTTTCCGCAATTGACCATAAAATCAATAACTATGGCGACTGATACCCAATCCTTCAAAACCGTGGCCACCTTCATAGAGAAGATCCAGGCCGACATGTGCGTCGCCCTTTTGGGAGACAACGGCATCCCTGCCGGCGTCTTTGGCGCAGACTCCTCCTACCCTTCCCTGGCCCTTGCAAGGCCCATCGAAGTAAAAGTGAATGAAAGTGATTATGAAGCTGCTATGAGCATTTTGGCAGCCGCCTCCAAGGCCGAGTAAAACTCCTCCCCAAAGGCATCGATTAGCGGTCCGCGAAGGAACTGGTACACCCGGATTCCTTCGCGGCGCCCTTTTTCATAGGCGTCTTTGCAGATGTCCCAGCGGTGCAGGTTCAGCCCTACCCTGCCGCCGCCCAGCTCCGTCACGCGGATGGGGTACAAGGAGCAGGAAATGGGTTTCTTGAAGGTCGATAATCCCTTGCAGAACTGCCGTTCGATAGCGCAGAAGCAGTTGCCGTCCTGGAAGTGGCAGAAGGCACATTCCTCGCTGCCGGGCACCAGCGGAGTCACCAGGTCCCCGTCGCGGTCGATTTCGAAAAAGCCCTTGGCATTCACGGCTGCGCGCCCCTCCGGGGTCATGAGCGGGCTGAAGGTATCGTAGTTGGCCTCTATCGGCTCCAATTCCTCTTCCTTGAGCGGAGCGCCGCTGTCGCCGATAATGCAACACTTGCCCTTGCAAACGGCATAGTCACAGGCGAAAAACTCCAGGACGACATCCTCGGATACAAGGATGTCACCGATTTCGATGATGGTTCCGAAAGCGCTGCTCATGGTACAAGGTATTCCACGCGTCCGCCGGCAGCCATCGTCCCCAGGAAGGTCCGGACGTCTTCGGGCGTTATGGCGGCGATGTTTTCTTTGAAACGGGTGGTAACGTCTTTATTCCAGGCATAGCGGGCATGCAAGGTGGTGACGAAGCCGCCGGAGCTGGCCATCACCTGCTCCACCACGCTGCCCAGTTTTGCCTTCCACAGCGCCATGTCGGCAGCATTGGCCAGTTCTGAGGAGGCATCCTTAATGGCGGCGCGGACAGCCGAGAGGGCTCTTTGGGCCGATACTTCGTTCACATCGACAGGAGTATGCCCCAGCGGAAGCGGCCGGCAGCTGATTCTCACCTGAAAACGCTCGCGCGGATGTACCAGCGGCATCACCTCTACCTGGCTGCTGAAGCCGTATTTGACCAGACGTTCGATCAGGCACTTTTGCAGGAGGTCCTGGGCGATATATGAGGTATAGAAATGGGCCGCCGTCGCCGGGTACTCCGCTTCCATGAGCACGAAGATGCCTTTTTCGGGGCCACTCTCCGTGACCGTAAGCGTACCTACGCGCGGGTTGTACTCCACCGGTCGGCGGGGCGTAACGCCTTTGAGCACGCGGAAGCCGCCCAGATACTGGCTCAGCAGTTTTTTCACGCTTCCTTCGTTCAGGTCGCCGGAGATAATCAGCACGCCGTCGTTCATCCGGGAGAAGCGATCGGCATAAAATTTCTCCGCCTTTTGCCAGGTTTCAGCGGACAGGGCCGACGGAATGCGGGCATCCGTATAGCGATAATCCGGCACCAGGCGCAGGCGCAACGCATCGTCAGTTCCGGTCTCCCGCAGCAATTGTTGCTGTCGATAGGCCTCGCAGGCCTCCATATTCAGTTTGCCATTGTTCGCAAGTTCCAGCAACGCCTTTATCAGGAAAGGCAGTTGGGACGATGGTGCCACGCCGCTCACGGCCATGTTATTCAGGTCCACGCGGGTGTCCATGCTCACGCCGCCTACTTCCAGCACTTCGCGGAAATGCCAGGCGGGCAGGCCACCGGCATCGTAAAGCGACAGGAGGTCGCCGATGTAACCGCCCTCCCCTTCCTGCAGGTCGTCGATTTGGGCCAGGCCGCCGTTCAGCTGCAGTTCGTAGTTGAAGATGCCGGTTTTGGGTACCTGTTTGAAGATGACGCGCATGCCGTTGGAGAAGGTCCAGAGGGTGCCGCCGGTGACGGCTTCCTGGCGTTCGTTCTTCACCCTGACCTTTGGGCATTTTACCTGCATGCCCAGGGTATCGGCCCCATGCCAGCGGTAATCATTCCCACTCCGCACCACGGAGCCGTAAAGGTAGGAAAGGTTGTAGTAGAACAGTTCCTCGTCCTTGTCCAGGGAGTCCGGGGCCTGCCTGTACTCCAGCGTCAGGTTGGACAGCTGTTCCAGGAGGGCATCGGCAAAACGGTTGAACAGACGGGTCTCTACGCTGTCGCTGACGTTCTTACGGGAGAAAAGACGCACCGTTTCTTCGTACGGGGCCAGGTTGGCGCCATACAGGAAATGGGCGATGCAGCGGTTCACCAGTGAGCCCGGGGCGGGAGCGGATGCCCATTTGCGATAGATGGCGGGCATGAGCACTTTCTTAGCCTCGGTAAATTCTTCCGGACTGGCCCCCACAGCATCCAGCTCGGCGATGGTGTTGGACATCAGGCGCATGGTCTGGTGCAGGTTCTCCTGCGCCACGCGCATGGAGACGGTGTAACGCTCGTTATCGCCATAATCGGCACTGCGAAGGGCATGGAAGTCGATGCTGCCGTAAGGGATGCCGGCTTCGCGGAAATTGCGTTCCAGCCGATGCTGCAAAAGGACCTGGAATTCCAGGCCGAAGAGGTCCGTCACCAGAGCCTGGGCCGTATTCATGTACTGGAAAGGGATGCGGGCACCGTCGTAAGAGACGCTCACGCGGGCGCAGCCGTCCGGGTAAAACTGCACGGAAGGGGCCGGCGAAGGTTCCCACACATAGTCCGGCTGATGGCTGTTCTTAACCAGCATCCGCGGCACCAGCATGGAGAAAATGTCCAGCTTCTTTTTCAGTTCCACGGCGTCGATGTCACCGCTGACGATGACCGCCTGCTGCGCTTTGGACTGGGCTACAAGGCCGAAAGTATAGAGCAGCGTGGAATCCAAGGCTTCCGCCCGGTAGAAGGGCACGTTACAGAAACGATATACTGTGGAACCGTCCGTGTCCGAAAGGTAGCCATCCGGGCCTGGAGCTATGCTCAGGCGGGTCAGGAGTTCGCTTTTGAGGGTGGAACGTTTGGCTGCGGACAGCGGCTCGTCACGCTGGACGATGGCGACATCGGCATAACCTTTTACCGTGGGATCCGTCACCATGTAATAGGTAACGCCACATCCCAGCGTCCCTTTTTGGATGCGGGAGTCCACGGGAAGCGGCGGCAACTGCGGCTGGGCTGGCACTATTCTTGAAAAGGAGAGCAGGGCGCACAGCGTCAGAATGAGGTATTTATACTGACGAATCTTCATTTTAAGGCAATTTCATGCAAAAATACAACTATTTTTGCTATTTTTGCAAACTGTGGACCTATGAATGTATAACTTAACAAAATAGACAGAAAGACCATGAAAAGATTTTTTGTAGCACTTGCAGCCTTTGGGCTTGCCGCAGCAATGGTTAGCGCGCAAGATTTCAAAAAAGCCGTAGAAACTTTCAACGCCGGTGCAACCGCGCTGGAAACCAACAAGATTGAGGCGCTGACTCAGTTCCGTGCCGCCTTGGAAGAGGCCACTCTTTGCGAAGGTGAAGAAGCCGCAGAACTGGTGACCAAGTGCAAAGAGATTATTCCCGGCACCCTTCTGTCCATCGCCAAGGAACAGATCAACGAATCCAATTACGACGAGGCTCTGAACACGCTGGCAGAGGCCAAGAAAATCGCCACGGAATACGAGGCTTCCGACGTTGCAGAAGAAGCTGCAGGTCTGGTTCCCAACGTATATCTGCGCAAGGGTTCTTCCCTGCTCAAGGACAAGGATTTCGCCGGTGCTGCAGCCGCCTTCAAGGAACTGACTGCTATCGATCCGGAAAATGGCCAGGCACAGCTCCTGCTGGGTCAGTCCCTGATGCAGGGCGGTGACGCAGAAGCTGCCATCGCAGCCCTCACCAAGGCCAACGAACTGGGTGAAGCACAGGCTCCCAAGCTGCTGTCCACCACCTATCTTAAGAAAGGTCAGGCCCTCCTGAAGGCCGGCAAGAACGCCGAAGCCATCGAGGCTCTGGAGAAATCCAACAGCTATGTAGAGAGCGGCAACGCCTACATGCTCATCGCCAGCGCCCAGACCAAGGCCGGCAAGAGCGCCCAGGCTATTGAGAGCTATAAGAAGTATCTGGAACTGAGCCCCAACGCCAAGAACGCCGCGGACATCATGTTCACCATCGCCGCCACCGCCCAGAAGGCCGGTGACAAGGCTACCGCCAAGGAATACTACCAGAAGCTCGCCGGCACCAAGTACGCCGCCCAGGCCGAAGCCCAGCTCAAGACCCTGTAATTGACTCTCCCTGAGAGTTCCTAGTTAGGCCCCTCCTGAGGCCAATCTCCAACAGCCCGGTTCAACGCCGGGCTTTTTTATACCCCAACGCCGTCAGCCCATCCCGCCCCCCCCGTCATGCCCGGCCCTTTCCCCTCGTCATGCCCGGCCTTTCCCCTCGTCATGCCCGGCTCCGACCGGGCATCTCTTTTTGCGAAGGAATACCCTCCAGGAGGACTCCACTACGCTTCGCTCCGTTCCGGCCCCTCCTCATCCCGGACTTGACCCGGGATCTCCTTCTCTCAGCCGCGTTTGCACCTGAAGTGCCCTGTAGGGTAGATTATTTGCATTCGCGGCAAGGGAAACGCCCCTTTCGGCCCAAATCATTGCCACGTTTGCACCCGAAGTGCCATAGAATGGCGATTTTTTGCAATCGCGGTTTGGCCCTTGCCCGTCATTCCCGACTTGCCCTTCCTCCTCATCCCCGACTTGATCAGGAATCTCTTCCCCGTCATGCCCGGCTCCGACCGGGCATCTCCTTGCGCGAAGGTCCACTCCTTGGACCCTCAGTACACTTTTCCGGGCAAAAATTCGCGCGAAGGTCCACACTCTGGACCTTCCGTTCACTTTTCCCGGTATTTTTTCGCGCGAAGGTCCACGCCCTGGACCTTCAGGCGGGAGATTACCCCCGTTAAAGCACACCCACCCCGCCCTGAACCGCCTCTAGTGCCTCCACCTGTGCTTTAACTACCCTTTGAACACCTCGTTAAAGCACACCTACCCTGTCCAGACCCATCTCCAGGGACCCTGCCCGTGCTTTAGCCACTCTTTCCACACCCGCCTAAAGCACACTTTCGGCCTTCTGGAGCCCGAAATGTGCTTTAATGCCGGGATGTTGCCGGAAGGAAAGCGGAACCCTCTTGGGCCCTTTGACGGAGCCCGAGAGGGTTCTCGCTAGCCGC
>JBGUPS010000068.1:0-82826 GCA_045130395.1 Candidatus Cryptobacteroides sp. | reverse complement strand
CAGCGGGTTACTGTGGTGCTGGGAAGAATCGAACTGCCGACACATGGATTTTCAGTCCATTGCTCTACCATCTGAGCTACAGCACCATCGTTTGGGAATGCAAAGATAAGTCTTTTTTTAGAAACTGCAAACTTTTTTTGCGTACTTTGGAACAAATTTAAGGGATCAGGCGGACAAATGTTCAATCAGGATTCTTATGCCGATTCCCAGCAGGATGATGCCGCCAAGCAGTTCCGGGCGGATTTTCCTGTTAACGGCATCTCCAAAGCGGACGCCGATGGCAAAGCCCAGCAGGCTCATGCCAAAGGATACAAGGCCGATGAGCACCAGCGGAATCGTCAGTTGCGCCAGCGTGTCGTATCCCGTACAAGCATAGGTGATACCCACTGCCAGGGCGTCGATGCTGGTTGCCACCGCCAGCACGAGCTGCGTGTGCAAATCCCTGGGATTGACAGACTTATCGACCTCCTCCTTAAAAGAATCGGCAATCATTTTTCCGCCGATAAAGGCCAGCATGGCAAAAGCGATCCAATGGTCCACCGCCTGGATATAGGCGCTGAAGCGGCTTGTCATAAACCAACCGATGAGGGGCATCAGGGCTTGGAAAAGGCCGAAGAAAATGGCCAGCGTGAGCATGGTGCGGCCCTCGTATCGACGGATAATGACACCACTGACCACGGACACTGCAAAGCAGTCCATGGCCAGCGCCAAGGCGATGAGAAAGGATTCCAGCATTATTTCTGGTTATTCAGTTCCAGCATGCTCTTGATAGCGAGCAACCCCATGCTCTTGAAATAGTCATTGGGAAGCGTAGTATAAGGCTTCATGTCCGGATGGTGTTTGGTGAGCTCGTCCAGCGGGCCGTCGCTATAACCCATGACCGCCAGCGCATTCATCCAGTGCAGGTGCTCCAGGGCCGCCAGATACCGCATTTGCTCGGCATTGGGCTGTCCTTTAGGGACAAAGGAATAGAACGTAGGGAGATACACCGCACGGGATACATCCATGGATTGTTCGCGACGGAGTTGCAACTGATTGCGCAAATGGTCTTTCCCGGGCTTGGAAAGGCGTTCCGTGCGCTCATCCCAGGTTTCGCTGATACCCATGACCTTCCTGTTTTCGTCGAAGAGTTTGGCCACGTTTTTGAGCCTTCTGCCGGAAATGACATCCGTCGTCCAGATATCCTGGATATTGCCGAAGCATTGGAGCGCGGAAACGCCGAAGGCCTCGTTATACGATTTGGTGATTTGCCGTGTTTTGGCGCTTTCGTGCCAATAACGCATCAGAATGAGCATGGACGATATGTCCTGACCGGCCCTGGCAGCCGCTTGCAGCAGCGCCACACCCATCTGCAGGTTCTTGGGGCCATCGTCCATCGCCACTACGATGTAATTGAAGCGGGATTTGGCAAATTCCTCCCAGAAGGCAACGCTGCCGGCCGATTCTGCACACCAGGTGAAGGCTTTGTCGCCCTTCATCTGCGGTGCCGACTCCAGGAATGCACCCAGCTGGGCGTCCAGCGAAGGGTCATAGACCTTGACGGACATGGGGGCACGATTGTAATCCTTGCCCACGAAACTGCCGAATTCGTAAAGGAAGCGTACGGCTTCCTGACCGGTATAGCCAAAGCCGATAACCAGCGCATGCAAGCCCTCTGTCACATAGCCCAGCGGTTCTCCGTCGGCATCGACCGCCTTTTTCACGTAATTGAACGGCATGAGCTCCGGACATTCCAAACTGAGGTGGCGGAAGGCCATCTGGTGCGGATTCAGGGTGCGTACGCGTGAGCCGGTAGAGGCCACCAGGGCATCAAAGCCGTTAGGCTCAGAGGAATAGTAGAAGATTTTGGCCTTGATGGAAGGGTCTTCCGTGGCCTGGGAGAGAAAACGGGCGTTGATTTCCTGGGAATCGGCAAACAAATACAGGTTGGTGCGCTTGTTGGCCAGCCAGGAGCGCAAACCGCGTAGCGTGAGGGCTTCGGCCGGCGTGGCATTGAACAAACGGACCCGATTGCTTCCCAGTTCCATCCGCAACAGACGCTCTGCAAGGGGGTTGAAGCGGTCGGTCAGGTTCACGAACAGAATACGACCCTGGTCGCTTTTCTTCTTTTCATGTTCCCATTCACGGAGCAAATGGCCCGCCAGCAGCTTGGAATAGGGGCTGATGCCCACAAACACATGGTGCTTCCGGTTTTTCCTGCCGATAAAACTGAAGGGGATAGCCAGGCTGAGGGCGTCGCGGCGCTGGCTGGGTTTTACCAGGAAAACAATCAGCCAGATGATAAGCGCCAGCAGTGCCAGCCCGGCAAAAATGGTTATAATCAGATGAAGCGGATTGGTCAGGTCCATTGTCTTGGTGTTTTACAGAACAAATTTAGAAAATTTCGGCCGATTATTCAAACAAATCTCCATCCTAACCCACAAGTAGCATCGCTAAAAGGCGCCCAGGACGAGGTTCCAGACAAAAAAGCGGAGGGTTCTGCCCACAAGGAACAGAAAAGCGGTAAACCAAGGGTTGGTCTTATAGAAGCCCAGTGCCAGGGTGAAGAGGTCGCCCACGAAAGGGAACCAACTGACGAGGGCCAGCCAGATGCCGTATTTGTCGATATAGACCTTCTGCTTCTCCAACTTGGCACGATCGACCTTGAAATGCTTTTCAATCCAATCCCACCGGCCCAGCCAACCCAGGCCGAAGGTGGTGAGATTGCCCAACCAGTTTCCGAGCGCTGCCACTGCCAGGCAAGCCCAGGGATTGGAGGTCATTTGCAGCACCGTGATGTAAAGGACATCGGCACTGAAAGGAACGATTGTCGATGCCAGAAACGTGCCGATAAACAGTCCCCACAAGCCCCAGGCCCCAAGGTCCGGAAGCTGCGCCAGAAGGTCTGTCAGGCCTGTTATTAAAAGAAAATGTGGCATGCAGGAAAGCAATTCGCTTGCGCAGGCAAATGTACACAAATTCTGCCGTTTTTTTAGTACCTTTGTCCGATGAACCTTAAAAGAATTAATATCTTTTAACAATTAATATCTATGACTAAAACCTCTAAAACCCTTGCAATGCTCGTTATGGCGGGTCTAGCTCTGTTTACGGCCTGCAATTCCTCCAAGGAGGTTACCCTGCAGGTGAAAACCCAGTCCGGTGTAGTGGAAGGCTTTATTGAAGACGGCGTAAAGAAGTTCCTGGGCATTCCGTTCGCACAGGCTCCTGTGGGAGAGCTTCGTTGGCAGGCTCCTCAGCCCGCAGAGAAATGGGAAGGCGTCCGCGCCGCCAAGCAATTCGGCGACGACCCCATGCAGCCCAATGTGTTCGGTGACATGAACTTCCGCGGCCCTCAGCGCAGCGAGGACTGCCTGTACCTCAATGTCTGGACCACCGCCGAAACCACGGCCGATGGTCTTCCGGTGCTCATCTACTTCAACGGCGGCGGCCTGATGGCCGGCTCCGGCAGTGAACCCCGCTACGACGGCTCCTCCATCGCCAAGGAAGGTGTTATCGGCGTAACCGCCAACTACCGCGAAGGCGTCTTCGGCTTCTTCGCCCACCCGGACCTCACGGCCGAATCGACCTATAAAGGCAGCGGCAACTACGGTTTCCTGGATCAGGTGGCTGCCATCCAGTGGGTCAAGGACAACATCGCCGCCTTCGGTGGAGACCCCAAACGCATTAACATCGTGGGTGAGTCGGCCGGCTCTTTCTCCGTGTCGCTGCTCATGTGCTCCCCGCTGTCCAAGGGCAACATCGCCGGTGCCATGCTTTCCTCCGGCGCCGAGGTTCTCCCGTACGCAGCTTCTACGCTGGCCGATGCTGAGGCCGCCGGTGTCAATCTCCTGAAGAGCGTCGGTATCGCCAGTCTGGCCGATGCCCGCGCAATGAGCGCCGAGGAACTCCAGAAGGTCCTTCCGCCGCGCGGTATGTCCAACGTGGTGCTGGACGGCTACTTTATGGTAGAGAGTGCCGATGACGTCTTCGAGAAGGGCATCCAGGCCCAGGTACCGGTGTTGGCCGGCTGGAACTCCCTGGAAGGCACGCCGATGCAGGTTCTCCGCGGACAGGCTCCCACCCTTGAGAATTACAAGAATGCCATGCGCCCCCAGTTCGGCGACATGACCGACGAAATCTTCGAGGCCTACGGTATCATCTCCGACGCCGATGTCCTCAGCCAGAAGGGTCTGGACCTTGCTTCCGACCTCTTCACCGGCTTCCCGACCTGGAAAGTATGCGACTACCACGTGAGAACTTCCGGTAAGCCCGTCTACCGTTATCACTATATGCACCCGCGTCCGCAGGTATCGGCCAAGATGGGGGACAAGGTAGCCGCCCTGGCCGGTGGCGTGCGTGAGAAGACCGAGGCTGAAAAGGCCGACGAGAAGAAGGCTACAGCCAAGCCCGTCATCGCCCCCGGCGCTGTCCATTCGGCCGATATCGAATACGCCATGGGCACCCTGGACACCAACGAGTTCTACGATTGGCAGCCGGAGGATTACGCCATCTCCAAGCTCTTCCTCTCTTACTACGCCAATTTCTGCAAGAACGGCAACCCCAACGGTGAAGGCCTCCCTGAGTGGCATTCCATCACCATGGAAAACATCGACGCCGCTCCTGTCATGATCATCGACGGAAAATCCAAGGAAGTGTGCAACGCGCAGAAAGAAAACGCCTACCGCACCCTCGAGAAATTCTACAGAAGCAAGTAACCCTTCATGAACCGCAAAAAAATCCTCCTGCTGGTGCTTTGGGCACTCCTTGCCATTCTCACGTTCAACCCTTATGGGGCATTGCTGGGAACCCTTTCTTATAAGTATGTTCCGGATGGCAAGGCCGTGCCGGATACGTCCTACATGCTTCGTTTGCAATCTGCCGGGTCGATGACCGTCCTTGGTGAGGATACGGAGCGTACACTTGCCAAGGGAACCCGCTTGGAAGTGCTGGGCACCTGTCAGTACAGCGCCGCGACCTATTCGCCCCGGGGGCATAGGGAAGGACGACTGTATCTTGTTCAGTTGCAGGACAGTACCCGCGGCTACATGCCGCTGCCCCAGATGGAAGGGGAGACTTTCTTCCAGGATCGTCCCCAGATGCTCGTGTACCTGCTTCCGGGAGGAAAGAGATCGGCCATAAATGCCATCCGCCAGAACGAGGCATGGCTGGATTCCCACAGCGAGTCCAAAGGGGTCTTCACCCAAATCTGGAGTGTGTTCAGGAAAATCGACCGTGTGCCGCTGAAGATGTTCAAGGCGGTATCTTCCAAATACAGCGAAGGCGGTCACTACTTCCTGTTTCCCCGGTTCCGGGCCTGGAATGTCTATGATTTGCCGGCTTTCACCCGCAGCAACGTCTTCCGGAATATCTGGGACTTTATCTGCAGCGTCATCTTCTTCATGTCTGCCCATCTCCTGGCGCGCGGACTCACCAGAAAGGGGAATGAATCCTCGTTAGCCTATTACCCTTTGGCAGTGGCAATCACCCTTCTGGGGGTTACCAACATTGTTGCCTGGATCTTCTTCTTCTGGGGAATCTTTGTACGGCAGTCATTCGCGGGTTACACCAAGTCCATCCGCTGTCCCAAGTGCCACCAGGCTGCCCTGGAAACTTATCGTCGTGAATCCATCCAGAAGAATACCAACCTGGTAGAAACCACAAAGAGATGGAAGGAGGGCAGGGAATTCAAGGTCATGAAAATCTATTCATATCATCAGCACCTGGACTTTTACGATTACGACAGATGCACCCACTGTGGCTACGTCCGCCCCCGCTACAAATCCAGCGAGCAGGACAGTACGGAATATCTGAACCATGTGAACACCAAGGAAGAAGCAATGCAAGAATTCCAACGCACCGACGGCCACCTCAGAGTATACTGGGACAACAGCAACAAAAAATAAAGCAGGGGCCTCTCCAATTTTTGCCGCGATTGCAAGAAAATGCCATTCTACGGTACTTCAACTGCAATCGCGGCAACGATTTTGGGTGAAAAGGGCGAAACCCTTGCCGCGTTTACAAAAAAACGGCATTATACGCATTCTAGCTGCAATCGCGGCAAAGGGCTCACTTGCCGATGCAGTGGCGGCTGAAAATGGTGTGCAGGATGGTTTCGGGGTCCAGGAGGTCGGTGCCGAGGATGGCGTTGATGCTGGAGAGGGCGCGGCGCAGGTCTTCGGCCACTAAATCGGAAGGGATGCCGCGGGAGAGGGAAGTGCGGCAATCCTGCAGGGCGGAAGAGGCCTGGCAAAGGGCTTCGTAATGCCGGACATTGGTCACGAAAGTGGAATCCTGATTGGGAATCAGGGCTTTTTCCAGTGCTAAAAGCCGTTGTTTCAGCGCATCCAGGCCCTGGCCGTTTTGGGCAGAAATTTTCAGTATATCTATTTCGTTATCAATAGAAGAAACAAACTTGTTAATTACTGAAACATTTTTGTTATATACTGAATTGTCCACCAAATCGACCTTATTCAGAAGCAAAATAAGTTTCTGTGAGCCTTGCTTCAAATGCTGGCCAAGAAGGGCGAGCTGCGAAGCCAGTTCATCGGTGCCGGCGGTGCAGTCCAGCATGCCCAACACAACCTCCGCCTCGGCCATTTTCCGGAAAGAGCGCTCGATGCCAAGGTTCTCCACCGTATCCTCCGACTCGCGGATTCCGGCAGTGTCGATAAAGCGGAAAAGGATGCCGTCCAGGTTGATAACCTCCTCGATGGTATCGCGCGTAGTACCGGGAATATCCGTAACGATGGCACGTTCTTCACCCACCAGCGCGTTGAGCAGGGTGCTCTTACCGGCATTGGCCGCACCGACAATGGCAACGGGAACGCCGTTCTTGATCATATTGCCCTGATGGAACGATGCCGCCAGCTGGTCCACGTGCGTACGCGTTGCATCCAGCAGCGTCAGCAACTTCTCCCGGTCGGCAAATTCCACATCTTCCTCGGAGAAATCCAGCTCCAGTTCCAGCAGGGAAGCCATCTCCAGCAGTTCCGAGCGCAAACGCGCCAGTTCCTTGGAAAAGCCGCCCTTGAGCTGGTTCATGGCCACCCGGTGCGATGCCGCCGTAGTGGAAGAAATAACGTCTGCCACAGCCTCCGCCTGGGCCAGGTCCAATTTCCCGTTCAGGAAGGCCCTGCGCGTAAATTCACCCGGCTCCGCAAAACGGGCACCGGCTTTCAGCAGCAGGCCGATCAGTTCCTGAACGATATAGGACGATGCATGCGTGGAGATTTCCACGGCGTCTTCGCCGGTGTAGCTGTGCGGGGCGCGGAAGACGGAGACTAGGACTTCGTCCAGAAGAGATCCCTCGGCTACGCTCGGGATGACAGGGGAGGCTACGCTCGGGATGACAGGGGAGGCTTTGCCCGGGAGGTAAACCTTCCCGAAGTGGATGGTATAAGCTTCAGCAGCAGAAACGGTGCCGTGTGCCAGTTTAACGACTGTATCGACGATCCGGAAGCAGTCCGGACCGCTCAGGCGTACAATGGAAATTGCTCCGGTCCCAGGGGTGGTGGCCGGAGCAACTATTGTGTCCTGATAGGAATTAGTCATACCTTCCAAACTTGGACATGTTGTCGATCAGGTCCTTGTTGGTCTTGAATTCATCCATGTGCTGCTGCATCCAGGTCATGGCCTCTACAGGGTTCATGTCCGAAAGGAGTTTGCGCAGGATCCAGATGCGGTTGTTGGTGTAAGGGTCGTACAGGAGGTCATCCCTACGGGTAGAGGAAAGCACAAGGTTGACGGCAGGGAAGATACGCTTGTTGGCCAGGTTGCGGTCCAGCTGGAGTTCCATGTTGCCGGTACCCTTGAATTCCTCGAAAATCACATCGTCCATCTTGGAACCGGTTTCCGTGAGGGCCGTGGCCAGGATAGTGAGCGAACCGCCGTTCTCTATGTTACGGGCTGCGCCGAAGAAACGCTTGGGCTTTTGCAGGGCGTTGGCATCGACACCACCGGTAAGCACCTTGCCGGAAGCCGGCTGAACGGTGTTGTATGCACGGGCCAGACGGGTGATGGAGTCCAGCAGGATAACTACGTCGTGGCCGCATTCCACCAGGCGACGGGCCTTGTCCAGAATCATGTTGGCCACCTTGACGTGGCGCTCGGCCGGTTCATCGAAGGTGGAAGCAACCACCTCGGCCTTTACGGAGCGCTGCATATCCGTTACTTCCTCCGGACGTTCGTCGATCAGGAGCACAATCTCATAGACCTCCGGGTGATTGTCGGCAATGGCATTGGCGATAGCCTTCAGCAGCATGGTTTTACCCGTTTTGGGCTGTGCTACGATGAGGCCGCGCTGTCCCTTGCCGATGGGCGTGAACATATCCACGATGCGGATGCTCTGGTCTTTCTCGTGCCCATGGCCCAGCAGATTGAATTTTTCCGTGGGGAACAGGGGAGTGAGGAAGTCGAACGGAACACGGTCGCGGACGAATTCCGGCGTACGGCCGTTGATGAATTTGATTTTTACCAGCGGGAAATATTTGTCGCCTTCTCTGGGAGGACGGATTTCACCGGTGACGGTGTCGCCGTTCTTGAGGGCATTCTGTTTAATTTGCTGCTGGGAAACGTAAATATCGTCCGGAGAATTGAGATAATTGTAGTCGGAGCTGCGCAGGAAGCCGTATCCGTCCGGCATGATTTCCAGGACGCCGGTGGCCTCCACCGAGCCTTCGAATTCTATGCGCTGCGGGCGCTGGGCCTGCTGTTGCTGCTGTTGAGCCTGTTGCTGTTGTTGCTGCTGGCCCTTGTTGCGCTGTTTTTCCCGCGGGCGTTTTTCCTCCTTGGGAGTTTCCTCCACCTCTTCCTTCTGGGCCTCATCGTCCTTAAGGTCGTCGAAGAGCGAATGCATGAACTGCTTGCCGTCTACCACGGGCTGCTCTTTTTTCTCCTCCGGCTTTTTCTCTTCCGGAGCATCCTCCACCTTCTCTACGGCAACCTTGGCCTTGCGACCGCGCTTTTTGGCGGCCGGTTTGTCCTCTGCGGCAGCGGGTTTAGCTTCTTCCTTGGGAGCGGCAGCCTCTTTTTTAACGGGCTTTTCCGCTACCGGTTTTTCCTCTGCCGGTTTTTCTGCGGCGGGTTTTTCCGCCTTGCGCGGACGGCCGCGTTTTTTCTGTTTAGGTTCCTCCGTAGGATTCTGCGAGGCAAGGGTGGCCTGAGCGTCCAGAATGGCGAATCCCAGCGTATGCAGGTCCATCTTTTTGAATCCTTTGATATTGAGAGATTCACCGAGGGCTCTGAGCTGCTCCTCGCTCATCTCATTCAGCTCTTGTAATTTATAGGGCATAAAAATAAGAATATGTTTTCTGTAAAAGAAGGCAATCCGAATGGTTTGCCAGCACAAAGGTAGGCAAATAAATCAAGATTACCAAAAAATGGTGCGGAATTAACGCAAGAGGTTATCCATGTAGCTGTCGCTCTTCTTGAAGCGCAGCAGATCGGCCAGGGCGGCCGCGTTGGCGGCAATACGGAAACTGTACGATTTGTACGTTCCCATCGGCACCCAGGATACGGCGATATTGAAGCAGTGCAGGTCGTAGGACGCACTGATTTGCGTAGTGGTGAACTTCAAGGCCATGATATCGAAGCCGGTGGTAGCCTGGATGCTCAGACGCGGCGTAAGCTTCACGTTACCGCTCAGATTGAGCGTCTGCGTGAATTTGTTATTCACCACCAACTGTTTGGTCGCACTCTGATACGTGTAACTCTTGGAATAATTGAACGAGTAACTCACGTTAATCGACCAGGGCGAGTTGGGATTCATGTAATACACATAACCGCCCGGAATGTATTCGCCGGTAATGGGGTGATAGTAAATGCGCTGGTAGGAATTGGCGTCGGTTTCCGCACCGTTGTTCTTGGAACCGTCGTTGCCGTTGATGGCACCCTTTCCGTTCAGGGAGAAGGAGGCCGACAGGGAAGCGTTGGTCAAACGCAGCGGCACACCCGTCGCAACCACGTTGAGCTTGTTAATCTTTTTACCTTTCTCGTCGATGGCATACGGGTCGAAGTTCAGGTTACCGCTGATATTCACCTTGTTAAAGAGGTTGGTCGATGCCGATATACCCACGTTCTGCAGGCGCAGGGAGTCTGCCAGGAAGTTGTAACTGGTGTTGATATTGAGCTGATCCAGCAACTTGACCTTCTTGGAACCCGTACCGGTGGTATCCCGCGTGTCGCGCACCTTGGCTTCCAGGTTATTGCCGAAGCTCAGGGACATGGTAGCGCTCTTTCCGCGTCCGGGAGGGGACACCGAGTTGTGATTGCCGGAAATGCTGTAAATGTTGTACATGCTTTCCGCATGATAGGTTCCCTTCTTGTCGTAATAGGCTTCCAGCGTACGCCAGCCATTGAAGGACGTACCCTTTTCCGGGCTGAAACTCAGGGACATGGACGGGGTAATCACATGGCGGATGGCCTGGACTTTCCGGTGCTTGCCGAAGTTGAACATACCGTAAATACGGGTACTGGCCGATAAGCTTCCGGAATAAGTATGCGTGGCACCGAAGCCGTTGAAAGCCGTTCCCGGATCCGACACCATCTTCTGGGCCATCACCTGGTTTCCCTCCTTGTCCGTAACCAGAATGGGGTTACCATTCTCGTCCAGTTCCGTTTCCAGATATTGCCGGCCCTTGCTGAACATCCAGTTCATGCCATAGCTTAAGCTGGGCGTAACATTGATGTACTTGAACAGTGTGAAGTTAGGCAGGCCAATCTGGAAATTGTGCGACATGCCGTTGGTCAGTTTCTGGAGGGCCTTTACACCCAACGAATCGCCAAACTCTTTTTCACGGTACGTAACCCCGGCCTTATTGGTCTTATAGACAAAGTCTCCGTCCTGCATCTTGTAGTCCTGCAGTTCGCGCATCTTGAAGCTGAGGCGGTTTTGCAGGGAAGTGGAATAACCGAAGGAGATTTTTTCGTAGAATTTTTCCTTACCAACGCGATTCTTCTGTTTGAACGGATAAAAACGTGTAACGTTGAAGGTAACGTTGGGGAGGGTGAACGAATAGCTGGAGTCTCGGGAGTTCTGGTTGTGCATGGCGTTCACGCTCAGGCTGAACTTGCCGTTCCAGTTATGGGAATAGGAGATGGACGATCCCACCTGGTTTTGCTGGGCATCCGTCACCGAACGGGCGTTGTAGCGGTTGTTGGACGGGGAAGTGAAGTTGACGGAAGCGCTGAACGTGGTTCCCGGATGGGACTTGGAGTCCTGCGAGTGCGACCAACGGAAACCGAAGTTCTGCGACTGCACGAAGTCCGTGCTGCCCCGCTCGCCGGTCTGGTCGTTGGAGAAGTTGAAGGCCAGCGTACCGTTGAACTTGTAATTCACTTTGTATCGGGAGTTTAACTCCACCGACCAGGAACCCAGGGTATAGTAACTGCCCGTAAGGGAAATGTCAAAATAATCGCCGATGACAAAGTATATACCCATGTCGCGGGCAAAGAAACCACGGGCCTGTTCCTCACCGAAGGTAGGCATGAGCAGACCGGTAGCGCGCGTGGGTTTCTTGGGGACGAAACCGAAAGGAAGGCCGATAGGAATGGGGACGCCGGCCACCACCGGCCAGGCCGGGCCGAACACCGTCTTCTGCGAAGGCTTGGTGATTACCTTGGCCAGACTCAGCCTCAGGTAGTAGTGGGGTTCCTCCAGGTCGCACACGGTATAAATGCCGTCGCGCATGTTGATGGACTTGTCCGGCTCCATCTTAATTTTCTTACCCTGGAGCAGGCCCTCCGCCTCCCGGGTGACCATATTGGTGATGCGTGCCTTCTGGGTGTTGAAGTTGTAATAGAGCTCGTCCATCTTGTAGCTCTGCCCGTTGTCGGTCATCTCCGGAAGGCCTTCCATTTCACCGGTGGCGATGTTTTTCCGGCCCCTGGCATACACCGTGTTGGTTTTCATGTCGTATTCCAGGTAATCGGCCGTCAGTTTCATGTTCTGATAAGTCACCGTGGCACCGCCATAGTAATAAATCATGCGTTTGCCGTCGGTGAAATCCGTGATGATGGAGTCCTTGGCCGTAGAGAAAGCCGGGCGCTCCAGCGAGCTCTTGCGCAGGAGGTCCAGGGAATCGGCCCGGGCGGCTCTGATGGAATCGACCCTGTGCAGGGAATCCCGCAAGGCCTGGGAGGTGGAATCGCGCAGGGGAGTCCTTGCCGAGTCTCGCAGCGCCGTCAGGACGGAATCCGGCACCTGCCGGAAACGGCGCGCCTGCAAATCGACAGCACAGACGGTGAGCATAAGCACCGTCAGCACGAGATATTGCAGGAACCTCCTTGTCATTTATGCGTTTTTTTACTATATTTGTGCAATAAATATAAGGTACAAAATTACGACTTATTCCACAATTTTCAAAACTGAGAGAGCATGATGCCGTTCTTACGCCGCTATATAACCGCTTTTTTGGCCGCACTTGTCCTTGCAATCCCCGTGCCTGCCCAAAATAAGGGGGCCGATATCCGCCTGAAAACCGTAGTGATAGACCCGGGACACGGCGGCAAGGATTCCGGTTGCGTAAGCCGCGACGGCAAAACCTACGAGAAAAACATCACGCTGGACATCGGCAAGCGGCTGGCACAGAAGATTGCCGCTTCCTATCCGGACGTAGAGGTACGCATGACCCGTACGGAAGACGTTTTTGTGGAATTGGAAAACCGCGCCGTCTTTGCCAACAAGGCCAACGCCAACCTGTTCATCTCCATCCACGTAAACTCCGTAGAGAAGGGGACCACCGCCAACGGATACTCCATCCACTGCCTGGGACAGTCCCAGCGCAAGGGGAACGACCTTTACTCCAAAAACCTGGACCTGGTAAAACGTGAAAACGCCGTTATCATGCTGGAAGACAACTACGAAGCCAAGTACCAGGGCTTCAACCCCAACGACCCGCAGTCTTCCATCATCTTCAGCCTCATGCAAAACGCCCACCTGGGAAACAGCCTCACCTTTGCGGAAGACATCGCCAACGCCATGGGCAACAAGCCCATCCGCAACAGCCGCGGTGTCTCGCAGGACCCGTTCTGGGTACTTTGGCGCACCGCCATGCCCTCGGTACTGGTGGAAGTAGGCTTCATCACCAACCCGGACGACCTGGCCACCATGCGCAGTCCGGAAGGCCGCGACGCCATCGCCAGCAATCTCCTAAGGGCCTTCAGCGTCTTTAAAGTACGGTACGATGGTTCCTCGCAGGAGGATGGTCAACCTGCAGTAACGCCGGATCCGGTCCAGCCTGAGGAGCAGGCTAAACCTGTGGAGCAAACTAAACCCGCCGAACCGCAACCCCAGCCCAAGGTGGAAGCCAAGGAGGAACCCAAGGCCGAGCCGCAACCGCAACAGCCCGAACAAGTGAAGGAAGAAGGCCCGCTTTACGGCGTCCAGGTGCTGGTCACCTCCAAGGAAATGGATCCCAACGATCCTTTCTTCTGCGGTTACAAACCCGTCATGGTAAAAGCCGGAAGAATGTATAAATATATAATAGGTACTTCACATTCACTCAAGGAAGTGAAGAAGAATTATCCCAAATATCAACAGAAATTCCCGGATAATTTCATCGTCAAGATAGAAAACGGTGCCACTACGCCAGTACGCTGATTTTGTGCCGTTTCAGGCACCTCTAAGCGGAATTTTTCCGAGAGTAGGTATTTAGAAAAATTATAAATTAGAACATTTACGACCCTTAAATAGAACGGGGGCGCGGTCGTATAACTCGCTCAAATTCAATTTATTGATAAAATTTAATTTTGTACCCTTGCTGCAAATAATTTAAACATAAAAAATTTTAAAAGCAAGAGCAAAATACATTTTTTATCAAAAATTTTTCCCCCATCTTTGCATTTGCATTAACACCAAAACATCGGATTAAGCAGTAAACTCCCGGAATGACAGACCAGGAAAGACATATTGCGGTATGGAACAACTGTCTGCAGATCATTGCCAACAACATTGATCCGCAGCAGTACAATACCTGGTTCCAGAGCATCCGTCCGGTTGCCCTGGACGGCATGCGCCTTACGGTGGAGGTCCCCTCGGACTTCTTCCGCGAGTACCTGGAGGAACGCTACCGGGATTTGCTCCGCCTGACCATCCGCCGTGCCATCGGCGCAGACGCCCAGCTCTTCTATCTTGTACGTCCCGTACAGAACGGAGCCGGCATGGTGCTGCCTGCTGGCCAGGCCGCCGCACCCACCAACAATCCGGTGTCCATCTCCACCTACCAGCCGTCGGGTACGCCCAGTCCCTTTGTGTTCCCGGGCACGCAGCGCCTGCGGATCAACCCGCGCCTGAACCCCGTGTACAGTTTCGGCAACCTGGTGGAAGGGGAGTGCAACAAACTGGGCGTAAGCGCCGGAGAAAGCATCTCCATGGCGCCCGGTAAAACTCCGTTCAATCCGCTGTTCCTCTTCGGCGGCCCCGGTCTGGGAAAAACCCATATCGCCCAGGCCATCGGTATCGCCATCAAGGAACGTTTCCAGGACCTGCAAGTGCTCTATGTGAGCGGCAATGAATTCAAAACACAGTACATGGATGCCGTCAAAGGCAACCGCATTGTGGATTTCATCGCCTTCTACCAGCGGATAGACGTCCTTATCGTGGACGATATCCAGGACCTGGTGGGCCAGGGTTCCCAGAACACCTTCTTCAACGTGTTCAATCACCTGCACCAGAACGGCAAGCAGCTCATTTTCACCAGCGACCGCGCTCCGGTGGAGCTCCAGAACTTCGAGGAACGCCTCCTGTCCCGCTTCAAATGGGGTCTGTCGGCCGAACTCAGCCGCCCGGACTACAACACCCGTCTGGAAATGCTGCGTTCACGCGCCCTCCGGGAAGGTGTGTCCCTGAGCGAGGATGTGCTCACTTTCCTGGCCTCCCGCATCAAAACCAATTTCCGGGAACTGGAAGGCACCCTTACCTCCCTGGTGGCCTATGCCACGCTGGGGCACCGGGAAATCGACGTAGAACTGGCCCAGAGCGTCACCGGCAACATTGTCGGGGAACAAAGCTCGGAAGTCACCATCGACACCGTCATCAAAACCGTGTGCGAATACTTCAACATCACGCGGGATATGCTGCTGTCGCCTACGCGCAAGCGCCAGATTGTCCAGGCCAGGCAAATCGCCATGTACCAGTGCCGTAATCTCATCCAGAACTGCTCGCTGAGCACCATCGGCGCGGAACTGGGCGGCAAGGACCACGCAACGGTGCTTCACGCCTGCAGTACGGTACAGGATCTCATGTCCACAGACAAACTCTACAGACAGTGGGTGGAGGATATCGAGAACATGATCGTCGTTCCCGTAGAACGGTAAATCTACCTTAAATTCAAAGGATTACGCTTCAGGTAAGTGATTACCTGAGCTATTTCTTTGTAGAACGGCGTATCTTCCAAAAACATCGGCTGGATTTTCCGAATTTGTTCATATACGCGGCGGGACGTATCGCAGAGCTTGTCCTTGATACCCAGGCAATCCGTGGCCTGCGCCATCGCAATAAAATGGATGGCCATCACCTGATAGGCATTCTCCACCACCTGGCGGCAGAGAAGGGCACTGTTGGTGCCCATAGACACGATGTCCTGGTTGTCGTTATTGTTGGGAATGCTGTGCACATAATTGGGCATGGCAAGGGTCTGGCACTCCGCGGTAGTAGATGTTGCCGTGAACTGGCAGGCCTGCATACCGTAGTTAAGCCCAAGGGTACCCAGGTTCAGGAAAGGTGGTAATATGCCATTGATACGGTCATGTAAAAGATAGTTTAACTGTCTCTCTGTTAACATGGTAAGGCGCACCAATGCAATCTTTACTTTATCTTCTTCCAGGGAGATGTAATCGCCATGGAAATTGCCGCCGTGGTACACATCTCCGGTATCCGGATCCACAATGGGATTATCGCAGGCAGAATTCATTTCGTCCTCCAACACCTGACGGGTTTGGGCAAAGGTGTCGTAAATGGGCCCCAGGATTTGCGGAGTGCAGCGCAGGGAATAATAGGCCTGCACCTTTTTCTCGAAATACGTTTCCTTGTTCTCGCCGCTGTAGAGTTCTGTCTCGCGCTTGGAAAGGCAGCGGGACGATGCCGCCAGTTCCCGCATCCGGCGGGCGATAACCTGCTGGCCCTCATGGTGGCGGCTGGCATTGAGCGGCTCCGCCATAAAATCGTCATAGGAAGCGGCGATCTCGTTCATCCAGACTCCGGCCAGCGTGGCCCAATCCAACAGGCGGTCGCTCTGGAACTGGTTCACCAGCGAGATACCCGTCATCACGGATGTACCGTTGGTGGCTGACAGGCCCTCGCGGATGTGGATTTCCATCGGCTTGAGGCCGCATTCCCGGAGCACCTCGCCCGCAGGACGCCATACGCCCTGATAGTGCACCTCGCCTTCACCAATCAGGGCCAGGGCGATGTGCGCCAGCTGTACCAGGTCTCCGCTGGCGCCCACGCTGCCATGACGGGGAATAAAGGGATAAATGCCCCGGTTTACAAACTCCACAAGGAGCCGCACCACATCCGGATGAATGCCGGATTTTCCCTGAAGAAAGGTGCCGATACGCGCCACCATGGCCGCTTTCACGGAAGCATCGCCAAGCGGCTTACCGGCGCCGGAAGCATGGCTGCGGATGATATTGTATTGCAAGTCTTTCAAATACCGCTCGTCCACGCGCCACTGCGCCATGGGACCAAAACCGGTATTGATGCCATAGATAACCTTATCCTTATGAAACTGCTCCAGGAAGCGGAAACAACGCTCCACCCGGGCAATGGCTTTATCGTCGATTTTGAGCTTCTCACCAAAGAAAACCACTTTCTCGGCCTGCTCCAAGCTAAGATAATTCATGTAAAACAGTAAAAATTACACGCAAAAATACACAGAATCTTCCATTTCCCCTAATTTTTGATTATATTTACGAATTGAAAAAAGCCTGTAATTATGAACGCAACATCCGTACTGGAATACTTCAAGGAAATCACCCGCATCCCGCGTGAATCCGGCCATGAGGGCCCCATGATCGAATACCTGCAGCAGTTCGCCGCCAAACACAACCTGGCCTTCAAAAAGGACAAGACCGGCAATGTGCTCATTATCAAGGAAGCCTCCAAAGGCAAGGAAAACGTGCCCACCCTGGTTCTCCAGGCCCATCAGGACATGGTCTGCGAGAAAAATCCGGATTTTGTGTTCGATTTCCTCACGCAGCCCATCCCGTACGAGGTGGAAGACGGCTGGATGATTGCCAAAAACACCACTTTGGGTGCCGATGACGGCATCGGCATTGCCGCCTGCCTGGCCCTGCTGGCCGGGGATGCCCCCATGGGCAAACTGGAGTGCCTGTTCACCATTTCGGAAGAAACAGGCATGGATGGCGCCTTCGGCCTGGAAGAAGGCTTCTTCAGCGGCAAAATCCTCATCAACCTGGATTCGGAGGACGAAGGACAGATGTTCATCGGCTGCGCCGGCGGCATCGACACCACCGCCACGTTCACCTTCGAACGGGAACCCCTTCGCAAAGGCTACAAAACCCTCAAAATCGCTGTCACGGGCGCCCAGGGCGGTCATAGCGGTGACGATATCAACAAAGAGCGCTGCAACGCCCTCCAGCAGCTGGTACGCTTCCTGTACACGGAAATGCAGTACGATTTCCAGCTCATCACCCTGGACGGCGGCAATAAGCCCAACGCCATCTGCCGCCATGCGGAGGCCATCCTGGCCGTCCCTGCGGACGAGGTAGCAGAAATGCAGGAAGACGTCAAAGCCTTCAGCAAGGTGCTGGAAGCGGAGTTCGCCTCCTCGGATTCCGGCGTAAAAGCCCTCTGCAGTCCCGTAGAATGTTCCGAGCAGCCCATCGCAGAAGGTGATGCCGCCAATCTCATCACCACGCTGCTCGCATGCCCGCACGGCGTAGAAAAAGTATCCGTAGACATCCCGGGCCTGGTGGAAACCTCAAGCAACCTGGCCGCCGCACATATCAAGGATAACACCCTCAAAGTCATCACCAGCCAGCGCAGTTCCGTGGTTTCGGAGTTGCATGCCATGGCGGAAAAGGTGGAAGCGGCCTTCTTCCTGGGTTCCTTCGACGTAGAGCACCACGGGGAATATCCCGGCTGGAAGCCCAACCTGAATTCCAGCCTGCTCAAGCGCACGGTAGCCTCCTACAAAAAACTCTTCGGCCATGAGCCGGAGGTAAAAGCCATCCACGCAGGCCTGGAATGCGGTCTGTTCCTGGAAAAATTCCCGGACCTTGACATGATTTCCTTCGGCCCCACGCTGCGCGGCGTACACGCTCCCGGAGAAAAACTGGAACTCGCCTCGCTGGATAAATTCGTAGACCATCTGAACGACCTTGTCCTTAATTTCGAATGATTCAAGTAGCTCCTTCCATCCTGGCCGCAGATTTCCTGCATCTCTGCAAAGACGTGGATATCGTCAACAGCTATGCCGATATTTTCCACCTGGACGTTATGGACGGCACCTTCGTGCCCAACATTTCCTTTGGTTTCCCGGTAGTGGAAGCCATCGCCAAACAGGCGAAAAAACCGCTGGACGTCCATCTGATGATCGTCCATCCGGAAAAGTACGTGGAGCGCTTCGCCAAGGCCGGCGCCGCCATGATCAGCTTCCATTACGAGGCCGCCAAAGAGGGGAGTGCCGCCCTGCTCCGCACCATTCAGGAAATGGGCGTAAAGGCGGGTATCGTCATTAATCCGGACTGTCCCGTAGAGGCCATTTTCCCTTTGCTGCCGATAGTGGACTTCGTGCTCATCATGAGCGTTTTCGCCGGATTCGGCGGGCAAAAGTTCATTCCGGAGAGCCTGGAACGCATCCAGGCGGTGCGTAAGGAACTGGACCGTCTGGGCCGCACGGAGGTTCCCATCGAGGTCGATGGCGGTATCGGCCCTGCCAATGCAGCGGATGTAGTAAAAGCCGGTGCCAGCATTCTGGTGGCCGGAAGCTCGGTTTTCAACGCCCAGGACCCTGCTGCAGCCATCCTTTCCATGCAAAATGCTGACAAAATGGCAGAGTAAACAGGTGGCTTTATTTTTGATAATACACGGACCAAACAAATAAGCATGATTACACACGATTTACGGCTGCTGGCCGACGCCATCTATGACAAAAAAGGAGAACACGCAGTTTCCCTGGACCTGCGCGCGATTGACGGTGCCATCACGGACTTCTTCATGGTCTGCGACGGCTCCAACACCACGCAGGTAGGCGCCATAGCAGACAATATCGCAGAAAAAATGAAAGAGGAAGGCCACACGCTCTACCGTTCGCAAGGGGAGGGCAACAATTTCTGGATTATCCAGGACTATGGCAACATCGTGGTACACATCTTCCTCAAGGAGTACCGTGAATTCTACCGCCTGGAAGAGCTCTGGGCCGATGTTCCCCGCAAAGAATACAAGGAACGCCGGGTTCCCAAGGCCGCCGCGGACAAAACCCAAGAATAATCCATGGCAGAAAAGAAAAAAATAAGCTTCAATTTTTCCTGGTTGTACTTCCTGATTCTCCTGGGAATCGGGTATCTGCTGTTCAACAACCAGAAAAGTGCAGCGCCGGAAAAGATCGAGTGGGCGGAGGTCCAGTCCATGATTGCCGCAGGCGATGTGGCGGAGATAGACTTTGTCCGCAACGACTACAAAGGAGAAATCAAACTGCGTCCGGAAAAACTGGCCAAATACGAAAGCAAGTTCCCGGGGGGCAACCCGCCGCGCCGCGCACCGCATTTCTACTTCCTGGTATCGTCCAAATTCGACCCCGAAGCCACGTTTGGCGCACTTAACGCAGAACTAACGCCCGTAGAGCAGTTCAAAGTAGTCATTAAGAATGAGGATCACATCTGGGGCGAAGTATTCCAGATGATGTTCCCGCTCATTATCATCATCCTGTTCTGGGTGCTGATGTTCCGCGGCATGAACCGTGGCGTGGGCGGTCCCGGCGGCGGTGGCGGCATGAACCCCTTCAATGCGGGCAAGGCCAACACGCGTGAAGCCGACAAAAACGATGTTAAAGTCACCTTCAAGGACGTTGCCGGCCTGTACGGCGCCAAGGAAGAGGTGATGGAAATTGTCGATTTCCTCAAAAAACCCGAGAAATACACCGCCCTGGGCGGTAAAATCCCCAAGGGAGCCCTGCTGGTGGGCCCTCCGGGAACCGGTAAAACCTTGCTGGCCAAGGCCGTGGCAGGGGAGGCCAATGTTCCGTTCTTCTCCATCTCCGGTTCGGACTTCGTAGAAATGTTCGTGGGCGTAGGTGCTTCGCGCGTACGTGACCTGTTCCGTCAGGCCAAGGAGAAAGCGCCTTGCATCGTCTTTATCGACGAAATCGATGCCGTGGGTCGTGCCCGTGCCAAGAACGGAGGCTTCACTTCCAATGACGAGCGTGAAAATACGCTGAACCAGTTACTTACGGAAATGGACGGCTTTGGCACCAACAGCGGTGTCATCATCCTGGCCGCCACCAACCGTGCCGATATCCTGGACCAGGCCCTCATGCGTGCCGGCCGTTTCGACCGCCAGATTCATGTGGAGCTGCCTGAGCTCAAGGAACGCGAGGAAATCTTCAAGGTACACCTGCGCGACATCAAACTGGGCGAGGATTTCTCCGTGGAATTCATGGCCAAGCACACGCCCGGCTTCTCCGGCGCAGACATAGCCAACGTCTGTAACGAGGCTGCACTTACCGCCGCCCGCCGGGACCACAAGGCCGTTATGCAACAGGATTTCCTGGATGCGGTAGACCGCATTATCGGCGGCCTGGAGCGCAAGTCCAATACCATCATGAGCCCGGCAGAAAAACGCACTACGGCGTATCATGAGGCCGGACATGCCCTGGTGGGCTGGCTGCTACCATATGCGGATCCTGTGTTCAAGGTATCCATCATCCCGCGCGGCAACGCCCTGGGCCTTACCTGGAGCCTGCCGGAGGAAAGGAAAAACTGGAGACGCAGCGTCATGATGGACCACATGTGCCAGCTTATTGGCGGCCGTGTAGCGGAGGAAATTCTCAACGGAGAGCCTTCTACCGGTGCCCTGAACGACCTGGAGCGCCTGACCGGCATGGCCTATGCCATGGTCCAGTATTATGGCATGAGCGACAAAGTGGGCACCCTGAGTTTCTATGACTCCACCGGAGCCCGCGGGTACAACCTGGTTAAACCGTATTCGGAGAAAACGGCGGAGCTCATGGACCAGGAGGTGAAGGCCGTGGTGAAAGAGGTTCATGACCGTACGCGCAAACTAATTGAAGACAACAAGGAAGGTTTCATGCGTCTGGGTGCGTATCTTTTGGAAAAAGAAGTTATCTTTGCAGAAGATATCGAACAAATCCTGGGACCCAAGGTAAAACCTGCAGTGGAGGACCAGATTATCGAGGAAGAAAAAGAGGCATGAACAGCACTGTAACGCGCAGCATATCCGGTTTGGTATTCCTGGCAGTCATGATTGGCGGCCTTCTTGGGGGTAAGTTTTGGTTCTTACCCCTGTTTCTGTTTATTCAGATGGAGATGATGAAGGAATACTACCAGATCACCCTTGGAAACAAACACCTGGCCGTACGGAATGCAGCTATTAGCATAGCCATTCTCTCCTTCGGCCTGGTTTTCGTAATCTCCGGCGTAGTGGATCCCGCCTTTCCGGTCAAGTACCTGGGCATCAGCATCCTGCTGTTTGTGAGCCTTTTTATGTACATGGTGGTCAATCACCAGGACTTCAAGGAATATGCTTATATCCTGGCCGGATTGCTTTACATCGGCATTCCGGTAGCCCTTTCACCGTTTGTGGTAACTACGGCCAATGGATATAGCGGCTTGCTTATGCTGGCGTTCTTCATTATCATCTGGTCTTCGGATGTGGGCGCCTATTGCTTCGGCATGCTTTTCGGCCAAAAACTGTGGCCGGCCAAAATGTGTCCGGAAATATCGCCCAAAAAGTCTTGGGCGGGCTTTTTCGGCGGCTGGCTTACCGTACTGCTGGCAGCGTATATTCTGATTAAGACGGGAATGATTGATATTCCGGTAGTCCATGTGCTGGTCATGGCCAGCCTCATGCACATCACCGGTGTATTCGGGGACCTTTTTGAATCCCTGTGGAAACGCCAGTTCGGCGTCAAGGACTCCGGCAACATCATGCCGGGCCACGGCGGCCTGCTGGACCGCTTCGACAGCGCATTGTTCGCCATCCCCACGGCGTATGTTTATTTGGTATTATTCGAACTTGTATAGGTATTTATGAAGTGGATTAAAATCGACAACGACTCCTACGGGACCATCCTTACCAGCTGGTGCATCTGCGCCGTGCTCATCTTCCTCACGGCCCGCTATGTTCCGTTCCTGTGGCTGAGCATTCCCTTGTGCGCCATCATGGTCATTTTCATGATATTCATCACCTATTTCTTCCGTGTGCCCAACCGGGAAACGCCCTATGTAGATAACCATCAGCTGGTTACCTCCGTGGCGGACGGCAAGGTGGTGATTGTGGACAAGGTCTACGAGAAGGAGTACCTCAAGCGGGACTGCATCCAGATTTCCGTGTACATGAACTTCTTCGATGTCCACTGCAACTTCTGGCCCATAACCGGTGAGGTTACCTATTACAAGTATCATCCCGGAAAATACCTCCTGGCTTTCCATCCCAAGTCTTCGGAGCTCAACGAGCATTCCTCTTCCTGCATGAAGAATGAATACGGCGAGGTCTTCTTCAAGCAAATCGCCGGCACGTTCGCCCGCCGCATCGTGTGCTATTCCGAGCCCGGCAAGATGGAATACCGCGGAGACCAGTGCGGTGTAATTAAATTCGGCTCCCGCATAGACTTGTTCGTCCCCGTGGAAGCCGATGTAAAAGTGAAGGTGGGCGATAAGGTCCGCGCCGTAGAAAGCGTCCTGGCTATTCTGCCCGATCCGCAGTAATCAGCTCTACCAATTTCGCAACAGCCTCGTCCTCGGGTATATGCCTGAGGACGGGTTCTTTTTTACGGTAAAGCGTCACTTTGCCGGCGCCTTCGCCCACATAGCCGTAATCGGCATCGGCCATTTCTCCGGGACCATTGACGATACAGCCCATCACGGCAATCACCACGTCCTTAAAACCGGCCGTAGCCGCCTTTACCCTGTTAAAGGTGTTTTCGAGGTCGTACAGCGTTCGTCCGCAGCCGGGGCATGCAATGTACTCCGGCTTGTAGAAACGGCGTCTACAGGCCTGTAAAATCTCGTCTTTGAGGTATTCGTCCTCCAGGGGGATGTCGTCCACCTCGTGGTTGAGCAGGGGAGCGCCCCAGTCGCAGGCGGCCATTAAGATAGCCTCGTCACGAGAGGAAAGAGATGCCCGATCGGAGTCGGGCATGACGCCACCGTCATTCCCGGCTTGACCGGGAATCCCGTACCGTTGGGCCAGGTAGCGGGCCACGGGAATCTCGTTGGCGGGATCTTCGGTGAGGGACACGCGAATGGTATTGCCGATACCTTCTGAAAGCAGCGTGGAAATGGCCACGCAGGACTTGATGCGGCCACTGTCGCCGTTGCCGGCTTCCGTTACCCCAACATGCAGCGGGAACACGACACCGCTTTCCTGCATCATGCGCGCCAGCTCACGATAGGCCTGTACCATTACAACCGTATTGGAGGCCTTCAGCGACACCACCACGTTATAGAATTGGGCATCCACACACATCTGCACCCATTCCATGGCAGCCAGGGCCATGGCCTGCGGCGTATTGCCATACTTCTCCACAATATACTTGCCCAGAGAACCATGGTTCAGGCCGATGCGGATGGCACGGTTATACTGCTTGCACTTCTCCAGGAACTGTCCAAAGAGCAGGCGGGCTTTCTCATGGTCCGGATGGAAATTACCCGGATTGATACGGATTTTCTCCACCACCGGCACCACGGCCATGGCCACTTCTGCGGAGAAGTGGATATCGGCCACCAGCGGCGTCTGAATGCCCTGGGCACGCAAGCTATCATGGATTTGCTGCAAGGCCGGCACGTCCGACAGGGAAGGGACGGTAATGCGGATGAGCTGTGAGCCCACCGCCGCCAGCCGCCGGCACTGCGCCACGGTTGCAGACACATCGGCCGTATGGGTGTTGCACATGGTCTGGACCACGATAGGGTGGCCGCTTCCGATAAGGACATCGCCCACACGGACGGTCCGGGTTTCCATAGCTTTTGTCATTGCTTATTCTTCTGCTCTTCTATCATTTTCTTGGCCAGCTTACGCAGTTGTCCCCGCGTATGGCCATATCGGGGCGTCAGCTGATAATACAGGCCCAGGGTAACGGTGCCGTCCAGCGGGTAGCCGAAACGGTAATAAAACGGACTGGCATAATCCGGCTGCCAGAACGAGCCCCAGCCCCATTTGATGTTTACGTTCAGGTGTATCTCGATGGGATTGAACACCAGGCCCATGCCCAGACCGCCCATCAGACCGTATGTCCAGCGGAGATCATAGTCACGGAAAGTAGAAACGTATTGCTCATAGTTGGAACCGACAAAGGCTTCGTCCAGTACGCGCTGGATACCGACTCGATAGCCGCCATACAGGCCCACTTTAAGCATGAATTTGAAATGCTGGCCCAGGTCGAAGTGCCCGTGGGTAAGGATAAAGGCCTCCGGCACGCGCATCATGGCCTTGTACGCGCCCGACTCCGTGGAACGGTAACCGGTTTCCTTGTTGGCTTTAAACTGATAGCCCTCGTAGTTCTGCTGCGCACCAAACTCCAACCCCAGGAAAGGGAAGAGGCCGAACATGGTGAACTGCCGGATAACGGAGAAGCCGTAAACAGGGAATTGGATCTGCCCCTGGGTAAGCCGCGAAGGATTCCAATACCCGAACTGGGCCGACATACCGCCGTACACGCCAATCATCCAATAATCGTTGGGCTTCTGGACCTGCAACTTGAGACTGTCCAGATACTCGTTGGTAACCGTATCCGGCAGGCTGAAGAACTCCTTGTCCAGATCCACCTGGGCGAAAGAGAGGCTGCAGGCCGCAAAAAGGCCGATTATGAGGGTCCACAGGCGTTTCATCGGAACATTTCCTCCATGTCTATCTGCCATAGCATTTCCGCCCGTTCCAGCACCTTGATCAGGAATTGGTCGTTCAGCTTGAAGAAACGCACCTTTTCCGGCTGTTTGTGTTCCAGCAGGATACCGGTATCCACCATGTTGTTCCGGTTCAGATCCTCCGTGATACGGATGCAATAATTGCCGGTTTTCAGGTAGGGGAATACCACCGTACCGTCTTTATCGACAATAAAGGAACGCACCACCTTGTCCCGTTTTTCCGTAAGCAGGTCCAGGATGTACTTGTTCTTTACGTTGGAGAGCTCCAGGGTAATGGAACTGAGTTTTTCGTCGTTGGGGAGCGTTACCTTGAGCTCCGTACTGTCGTTGTAGAAGCCGTTCACGTCGCGGAAACGGCGGTGGGGGATCTTGAGGTAATAATCGTATCCCACCTGGAGTTTTTCCTGCGGGTAAATGTTGAAATGACGCAGGTTGGTGCTGTCCTGCACCACTTTTACCTTGCCCTTGGCCTCCTGCTGACGCGGGTTCACGCTACGGAATTTCAGCGAATCCCAGGCACTCTCGATCACCGGGTACTTGAACTCGATTTCGTATCCGTACTGTTCGATGGTGGTAGCATCGGCCTTGGTGGTCATCACGGCAATGGTGTCCTCGTGCTTGCGGTTCCGGGGGTTGTTCTCCTTTTTCATGAGTTCGGCCCGCAGTTCCTTGCCGATGGAAAGTTTCACCTCTTCTTCCGTAGGCACCAGTTTGCCTGTAGTGTCGGTTTTGTCGTATTTCACCACCAGCTTCAGGGTATCGGGCATTTTGCGCTGGTCATTCACCCACAGCTCCAGGGAATCCCGCTGAAGGTTGAACTGGGAAATGAGTTTTTCCCGCGGAAGGCCTTTGATGCGCATGTCGTGGATAACTGCATCCGGCGCCATGAACGTAAGATAGGCCGTGCGGAGTCCGACGCGTTCCTTCTTCACAATCATCTGTTTGGAAGGTCGCTCCCGGAAAAGGTTCAGTTCAAAGTTCGTCTTACGCGCCAGGCACAGGGCCGTATCCTTCATGTCGAATTTCTTGAACTCGTACAGGCTGTCGTTATAGACGATATGGGGACGGAACAGGGAATCCAGGAAGGCGACGCGCTCCGTCTCCGGATCGTACATGTTGTTGTTGTTCTCGTCCTTGACGGCATAGACCCGATAAACGGTATCCTGGATATTCCGAAGGCTGAAAAAGCCCCAGTCGTCGGTTTTGGCGGCGGCGACGGGACGCTTGAGGAACACGGCGGAATCGGCCTGATCCTTATACAGCATTACCGTGATGCCTTTCAGCGGTTGCAGGGTGTTGCAGTCCTGCACCAGGCCGGTCAGGCACATGGAGTCGATTTGCGGACCGGTGGAGAACACCAGCGTATAGCCCGGGAACAGGTTGCCTTCGTTGTTGTCGGCGATGGCGCCCGTCAAGTCCAGCGTATAGGTGGTGTTGGAGTCCAGGTCGCTTTCGAACGACACCTCCACCGACTTGCCTTTGATGACGGCCTTAGGGCGTTTTTCCAGCGGGGGAGACAGGTAAATGCCGTTGGCGTCCTTGATTTTCACGTATTCGTTGAACGTGAACTGGAGTTTGGTTTTGTGCACCCCTACATTCACCGTACCCGGATAGGGGGTCACCTTGGTGAGCACGGGCGGAATGGTATCCTTGGGGCCACCGGAAGGCGGGGTTGTGGTGTTGGCACAACCTTGCGGGAACATGAGCGAACCCAGGATCAGGGCCGCAGGAATGAGCGGCAGCAGTTTTTTCAGCCTCATAGCTCCGTTCTGATTACAGATTCTATGCCTTCGATGGAAGAGAGCTTCTTAATCATCTGTTCCAGCGTTTCACGCGACTGCACATACATGTCGATATAGCCTTCGAACAGGCCGCTTTCCGCCTGCAGCGACAAACGGCGCATGTTCACGCCCATCACCAGCGACACATAACGGGAAATCTCGTTGAGCATGCCCACGCGGTCCAGTCCCTTGAGGGTGACGCGCACCAGGAAGGCATTGTCCTCGGCCTGTTCCAGCCACTTGGGCACCACCACCCAGTCTCCGTGCATGGCTGCGATGCTTTCCGCCACCGGGCAGGCTTTCTTGTGCACGGTAACGCTGCCGTCGGGCGCCTTGAAGCCCACCACCGGGTCTCCGGGGATAGGGTTGCAGCAACTGGCGATGGAGAAACGCGGGCCGTTGGGGTCGGAACTGCCGATAATGAACGTCTCCGCCACAGGCTGGGTACCTGCCGCAGGCTGTTCGGTCTCATCATCCATCCTAAGTGCACGCCGCAGCCAGGATAGACGGCTGGCAGACTGCTTCTTGAGGGTTTCCGGCACCACGTCCAGGCTCAGGTTGCCAAGGCCGATTCCGTAGTACATTTCCTCGCGGGATTCCACGCCATAAGCGGTCTGCAGGCGCTGGAGATTGCGTTCATCGTTCTCGATACCCAGCGAAGTGAGGGTATTCTCCAGGGTCTTTTTGCCAAAGTCCACCGTCTGTTTGCGCTGGGCCTTGAAATAGTCCATGACGATGGTGCGGGCGCGGCGCGTGGTGAGGAACTTGATCCAATCCGGCTGCGGCTTGGCATCTTCCGCCGTGATGATTTCCACCTTGTCGCCGGTTTTGAGTACGTGGCTCAGTTTCACCAGGCGCTGGTTCACCTTGGCCGCAATGGCCTTGTTACCCACCTCCGTATGGATGAGATAGGCGAAATCCAGGGCGGTGGCACCCTTCTGGATGCTCCGCTGGTCGCCTTTGGGGGTGAATACGTATATCTCGGTGGCGGTGAGGTCGTTGTGGATGATATCCAGGAGCTCCAGGGCATTCACGTCCGGGTTCATCAGGATTTCCTTGATGCTCTGCAGCCAGGCGTCCATCTCGTAATCGCCTTCGCCCAGGTAGCCGTTGCGCTTGTACATCCAGTGCGCGGCAATACCTTTTTCCGCGATGTCGTCCATGCGGCGGGTGCGGATCTGAACCTCCACCCATACGCCGGACTCACTGAGCAGCGTGCAGTGCAGGGCCTCGTAACCGTTTGATTTGGGATGTTTTACCCAGTCCCGGAGGCGCTCCGGCATGTATCGGTACAGACCGGTGATGATGGAGAAGATGTGGTAGCACTGGTCGCGCTCGCTCTCCGGTGAATCCTGATCGGCATCGAAGATGATGCGGATGGCATACAGGTCATAGACTTCCTCGAAGGAAACCTGCTTTTGCTGCATCTTACGCCAGGCGGAGTAGGGGGTCTTTACCCTTTTCTTGATAGTGAATTTGAACCCGGCCTTGGTGAGGGCTTCCTCGATAGGTTCGATGAAACGGGTCATCTCCTTGCCCTTTTCCGCGACGCTTTTGTCGATACGGGCCTTGATTTCCTCGTAGGCTTCCGGCTCGTTGAAACGGAGCCAGATGTTCTCCAGTTCGCTCTTGATGGTATACAGACCCAGGCGATGGGCCAGCGGGATGAAGATGAACATGGTCTCCGAGAGAATCTTGTCCCGCTTGTGTTCCGGCATGTGCTCGATGGTGCGGCAGTTGTGCAGGCGGTCCGCCAGTTTGATGAGCACCACGCGGACATCGTCATTGAGCGTAAGGAGAATGCGCTTGAAGTTTTCCGCCTGCATGCTCTGCTGGCTGATATCCGTGCCGTGGGTCTTTTGTTCGTTGTCCAGCACCGTTTTGATCTTGGTGAGGCCATCGACCAGCGAGGCAATCTTGTTGCCGAAACGCTCGCGGAGGTCCTCCACGGTGTAGTCCGTGTCTTCCACTACGTCGTGCAACAGGGCGGCCGAGATGGATTTGTAACCCAGGCCGATATCGTCCACGACAATCTGTGCGACGGCGATGGGATGCAGCATGTAGGGCTCTCCGCTGCGACGGCGCACATTGCTGTGAGCCTCATTCGCAAACTCGAAGGCACGCTGCACCACTTCCAGTTCCGCTGCATTGGCGCAGCGTTTTTCCGCCGATGCCCGCAGATGGGCATAGGCCTGGTTGATAACCTCGTAATCTTTTTCGGTGAACTGCGAAAAACTCATATCGTCAATCTCCTAATTTACTAAAACAACGTAGGTTCTGCATCTGTCATGAGGCCTGTTTCCGTCATGCCCGGCACCCTTGTCCCCGTCATGCCCGGCACCGACCGGGCATCTCCAATCATCTCCCTCAACGTAGCCTCGTCAATCACCTCCACACCCAGCTCAGCGGCCTTTTTGACCTTTTCCGGCCCCGGCTTGGTACCTGTAAGCAGGTACGACGTTTTGCCGCTCACGGAACTGCTGTTCTTGCCGCCATGCGCCTCGATGAGGGCCTTCATGGCTTCGCGGGAAATGGAGAAATTGCCGCTGATGACGATGGTTTTGCCCTCCAGCGCATCCGACAATTTTCCCTGACCCTGTTCGATGGAGAACTGCAGTCCTGCGGCTTGCAAACGGCTGATTTCCTGCAGATTGGCCTCCTTCTGGAAGTAGGCGAGGACGCTGTCTGCAATAACCTCGCCAACATCGGCAACGGAAAGCAAATCCTCCCGCGAGGCCTCTTTTAACGCGTCGATGCTGCCGAAGTGGCGGGCGATTTCCCGGGCGGTGGTTTCTCCTACGTAGCGGATGCCCAGGGCGAAAAGGACACGCTCGAACGGCACCCTTCTGGAGTCTGCCAGGCTTTGCAGGAAACGGCGCGCACTGCGCTCTTTCCAGCCTTCCAGCTGTGTTAGACTGTATTCCGTAAGCGAATATAAATCGGCAGGGGTACGGACCCATTCCTTGTTGTACAATTGCTCCACCGTAGCCTCTCCGGCCAGCACGTTCATGGCCTTCCGCGAAAGGAAATGCAGGATTTTGCCTTTCATCTGGGTGGGGCAGCCGGTGGTGTTGGGACAGAACCAGCGGGCTTCGCCTTCCGGTTTCTCCAGCGGCGTACCGCAGTCCGGGCACACGGCCGGAAAAACGGGCCTCTGGGCACCAGGCTGACGCTTAGAGGGCTCCACGGCCGTAATCTTGGGGATAATCTCGCCGCCTTTTTCCACATACACCCAGTCGCCTTCGTGGATATCCAGGCTGCGGATCTGGTCCTCATTTACCAGCGTGGCGCGTTTGACCATGGTGCCGCTCAGGAACACAGGTTCCAGGTTGGCAACGGGCGTAACGGCCCCCGTACGGCCCACCTGATAGTCGATGGACAAAATGGGCGTACAAGCCTGCTCCGCCTTGAATTTATAAGCCACGGCCCAGCGGGGACTCTTGGCGGTGTAGCCCAGCTGCTGCTGGTAGGCCATCTCGTTGATTTTAATGACGATGCCATCCGTCGCATACGGCAGTTCCTTGCGGGCCGTATCCCAATGGGCGATGAAAGCCTCGATTTCCTGGATGTTGTGGCAGATGCGCCGGTCTGTGGAAATGGGCAGGCCCCAGCTGGCAGCCGCATTGAGCGCGGCGTCGTGGGTAGGGAAGTCCACCTGGCCGGTGGGGATGTGGTAAAGCGTGCAAAAAAGGCCGCGCCGACCCACTTCCTCCGGGTCCTGAAGCTTGAGCGAGCCGCTGGCCGCATTGCGTGGATTGGCAAAAAGCGGTTCCTCGTTTACTTCCCGTTCGTGGTTGAGCTTGTCGAAGGACTCGTACGGCATCAGAATCTCCCCCCGGATCTCGAATTCTTCCGGATAACCGCTTCCTTTGAGCTGATGGGGAATATTGGCGATGCGGAGGGCGTTGGCGGTGACATCGTCCCCGACCACCCCGTCTCCGCGGGTGAGCGCACTGGCCAGACGGCCGTTCTTGTAGGTAAGGCAGATGGCCGTTCCATCGAACTTAAGCTCGCAACTGTATGTGAATGAATTGCTTAATCCTTTTTCCGCACGCTCGGCGAACTCCTCGATTTCCTGGATGGAATAGGTGTTGGCCAGGGAGAGCATGGGATATTTGTGGGGCACCTTGGCAAAACCGCTCTGCCGGTCCTCTTCCAGGTCTGAGCCCACATGGCGGGTGGGGGAGTCAGGCGTAGCATACTCCGGGTACTGCGTCTCCAGCGCCTCCAGTTCGTGCATGAGTTGGTCGTACTCATAGTCACTCATGGAGGGTGCGTTCTCCACATAGTATAAGCGGCTGTTCTCCAGGAGAATAGCCTTGAGTTGCTCGATCCTATGTTTTGCCTCTGTATAGTCCATATTGCCCTTCGCGTGCGCACGTATGTGCGGCCGAAAGGACAAATATAAGAAAAAATACGGAAAGATTCACTACATTTGTGGTAATGAATCAGCGGACCTACATAGCCATCGACCTAAAGTCGTTCTACGCCTCGGTGGAGTGCGTGGAGCGGGGACTGGATGCGCTCACCACGCGGCTGGTGGTAGCCGATGACTCCCGCACGGACAAGACCATCTGCCTGGCCGTGTCTCCCGCCCTGAAGGCGTACGGCATCCCCGGGCGTCCGCGCCTGTTCGAGGTGAAGCAGCAGATCGCCCGCCTCAAGCGGGAGAATCCCCGCCTGGAGCTGGACTTCATCACCGCCCGGCCCCGCATGGCTAAGTACCTGGAAGTCAGCGGACTAGTGTATAGCGTTTACCTCCGTCACATTGCCCCGGAAGACATCCATGTTTACTCTATTGACGAGGTTTTCATCGACGCGACAGAATACCTCCGCATGTATAGCACGGACGCCCATACGTTGGCGATGCGCCTGATCAAAGAGGTACTTAAGGAGACCGGCGTCACGGCTACGGCCGGCATCGGCCCGAATCTGTATCTGGCCAAGGTGGCGATGGACATCGAGGCCAAGCACCAGCAGGCCGATAAGGACGGCGTGCGCATTGCGGAGCTCACGGAGATGAGTTACCGGGAAAAATACTGGACGCACAAGCCTCTGACGGACTTCTGGCGCATCGGGCACGGGACCGAGGCACGGCTGGCGAGCGCCGGCATGTTCACCCTGGGCGACGTGGCCCGCATGTCACTGAACAACGAAGAAGTGCTGTATAAGCTCTTCGGTATCAATGCGGAACTGCTCATCGACCACGCCTGGGGCTGGGAGCCTTGCACCATGGCCGATATCAAGCGCTACAGGCCCAGCGCCAGCAGCCTCTCCAGCGGCCAGGTACTCATGGAGCCCTATTCCTTCGAAAAGGCCCGGACCATCGTGCGCGAAATGACGGATTTGCTGTCGCTGGATCTGGTCGATAAACGCCTGGTGACCACCCAGCTGGTCCTGCATGTGGGCTATGAAGCCGGCAAGGGAAACGGGCCGATGGTAAAGGACTGGTACGGCCGTCCCACCCCCAAGCCTGCGCACGGTTCCATCAACCTTCCTTTCCCCACGTCGGCCACCTCCATCCTGCTCCGTTCCATGTTGGAATTGTACGATAAAATCGTCAACAAAAACCTTTCTGTCAGACGTATTTACGTTGTGGCATCTCAAGTAAAGAGAGAGGAGGAAGTGGACGGCCTTCAGATGAGTCTTTTCGACGATGCAACGGACACTTCCCGGGAGCGCCGGCAGCAGGAAGCCATCCTGGAAATCCGGCGGAAATTCGGGAAAAACGCCATCCTCAAAGGGATGAATTTCGAGGAGGGGGCCACCACCCGCGAACGTAACCAGCAAATAGGAGGACACCACGAATGAGTACACCCTACGACGACATCATCCACCTGGAACATCCCACCTCCCGGAAGCACCCCCGCATGGCCCGTCTGGACCGTGCCGCCCAGTTCGCACCCTTCGCCGCCTTAAAGGGCTACGAGGAGGTTATCGAGGAGAACCGCGGGAAAAACGAGGAGAATTACTAGCCATGCACGGTGGTGGCGGGACTGGAAGGTCCACCGGCGGAACCAAAAGGACCACCTGCTGGACCGGAACAGGGGAGTACGTAAACCTCACCGCTTGCATTTGCAAAATTTTGTACGTAATTTTGTGCAAAATGATTGTGTTATGCAAGTGACCACTATTTCCGGCTTCCGGGCCAATATCAAACAGTATTATGACAATGTGCTCTTGACGGAGGAGCCGCTCATTATCACCAAGGGGGACAACGGGGCGGTGCTCATTCCTTTGAAGGAGTACAATGCCCTGCAGCGGCGGCTGGAGCTCCTGGGCAATACAACGTTCATCAGCGACCTCAAGGAAGGGATGCGCCAGGTGGCCCAGGGCCAGCTTATTGAAGTAACGGACATCGACGCGCTATGAAACTGTACCTGAGCCCCAAAGCCTCTTTCCAGTATCAGGCGCTCAAGAGCAAAAGCGTTCCTTACGCGGAGCAGGTGAAGGCCATCCTCCAGGATATTCAGGCGCATCCGCTGGAGGGGATAGGCACGCCGGAACTGCTGGAGCCGTCCATGCCCAACTATTGGGAGCGCCGTTTCAACGGAAGCGGCATGCTTATTTATTATCACGAGGCCGATTATGTGGTGATTGTGAGTATCGGCAATGATCTCCTTCCTTCCCATGAGGAACTGCCGCACCAGCTTCAGGCGTACTCGCAGCAGGATTATGCCGCCATCATCCGGCAGATGGAAGCCAACCGCGGCCATGGCAATGACCCCAAGGTGGGCCTCTTTTGGTATAATGCCGATTGGAACGAGCTGTTCGGCGTTGTTTCGCATCCGGTCAGGGCTTTTACAAAAGCCAACGCGTCAGATGGTAGAATCAGTTGTGTCGAGTTACACGAGGACGTCTGGAAAAAGGAATTCAAGCGGCAAAAGCACCACGGAGATGGCAGCGGTCCGTTTATCGGCCCGTATGAAAACAAGCCCCGCGGGCGCATTTTCTACCTTCCGGACCAGGACCGTTATGAGGTGGCCGTGGGCCATTGGATCGACGAATATCCTCAGGCCAAGGCACTTATCCTTGAGGAGTTTGATCTTCCTGCCGATAAAACCACCTTCCAATACGCCATCCACTGGGACATCGGCCAAACCTGGCGATAAAAAACGTAGTTTTCCACAGAAAATGATTATATTTGTACGATTTAGAAAAAGAACTCCAGCTAAAAACGTATAACATTTTATTTTTCATGAAATGAAAGATTCTATCATTATCCTTTGTGGTGGCGGCCCGGCTCCGGGCATGAACACCGTGGTTATGTCTGTAGCTAAGACTTTCCTTAGCAATGGTTACCGTGTCATCGGCCTGCATGGCGGTTACAGCGGTCTGTTCTCCCAGGCTCCGCGCACGGAAGAAATCGACTTCTTCAAGGCGGACGCTTACTTCAACCGGGGCGGCAGCTATCTGCAGATGAGCCGTTTCAAACCCACCGACAAGGACTTTGAAGAAAACTTCAACCTGAGCCTGTTCCAGGACAACAACATCAAGCTGCTGGTCACCGTTGGCGGCGACGACACCGCCTCCACCGCCAACCGCATCGCCAAATTCCTGGAAGCCAAGCAGTATCCCATCAAGAACATCCACGTGCCCAAGACCATCGACAACGACCTTCCGCTGCCGCAGAACACCCCGACGTTCGGTTTCAACAGCGCCAAGGACGAAGGTGCCCACCTGGCCCGCACCGTGTATGAGGATGCCCGCACCAGCGGCAACTGGCTCATCATTAGCGCCATGGGCCGCAGCGCCGGTCACCTGGCCCTGGGTATCGGCGAGGCTACCCATTGCCCCATGACCATCATCCCGGAGATGTTCAACAAGACCACCATCACCCTGGACAAGATTGTGAAGCTGGCCCTTTCCACCATCATCAAGCGCAAGCTCCTGGGTATCGGCTACGGTACCGTAGTAGTGGCAGAAGGTGTTTTCCACGACCTGGATCCCCAGGAAATCAAGAACGCCGGCGTGTCCATGACCTACGATGAACACGGCCATCCGGAACTGGGCAAAATCTCCAAGGCTGTGCTCTTCAACGACATCCTGGAGAAGGAATTCAAGAAAATCGGCCTTAAGGTAAAGACCCGTCCGGTGGAAATCGGTTACGATGTCCGCTGCCAGGATCCTATCGGCTTCGACCTTACCTACTGCACGGAGCTGGCCATGGGTGCCTATGAGCTCTTCGCAAAAGGCGAGACCGGCTGCATGGTATATGTCGATGCCTTCGGCACCGCCCACCCGCTGTACCTGAAAGACCTGCAGCAGGCCGACGGCAAAATTCCGCCGCGCCGCGTAGCCATCGACGGTGGTACCGCCCAGAACTACTTCAACCACATCTGCCACTTCGTCACCCCGGCGGACTATGAGGCCGCCAAGAAGTATGTATCCAATCCCGCGGAATACGACTTCAAGAAGATCCTGAATTGGTAGTAAGGCATGAAACAGATTATTTACCAAGTACTTCCCAGACTCTGGGGAAACGGTAAATTTTCTTCCATCGACACCGGGTCCTTCCAGTATTGGAAAGGGCTCGGTGCCCATTATGTATGGTATACCGGCATCATCCGGCATGCCAGCGCCAGCTCGGGAGAAAAGGTGGTGAAAGGGGAGGCCGGGAGTCCCTATGCCATTACCGATTATTACGATGTCAATCCTTATATGGCCGATGTCCCGGAACGGCGCATGGAGGAATTCGAGGACCTGGTCAAACGTACGCACGAGGCCGGCCTCAAATGCATCGTGGACTTTGTACCCAACCATGTAGCGCGCGAATACAAGGGAACGCTGGGGGCAGGGGACGATAAAACCGTGCACTGGGCAGCGGAGAACGACTTTTTCTATTATCCGGGCCAGGCCTTGCAACTGCCGGTCAATCCCAAAGGCTACGAGGAAATGCCTGCCAAGGCTTCCGGAAACTGCTTTACCGCCGCGCCCGGCATGAACGACTGGTGGGAGACCGTCAAAATCAACTACTGCGACACCCACACCGGCACCTGGGACAAGATGCGCGACATCGTGCGTTTCTGGGCCTCCAAGGGCGTGGACGGCTTCCGCTGCGACATGGTGGAGCTGGTGCCCCCGCAGTTCATGAAATGGCTCATCGCCGGCATCAAGGCCGAATTTCCGCAGGTGATTTTTGTGGCCGAAGTGTACGAGAAAGACAAGTACCGCATGTACGTAGAGGAAGTGGGCTTTGACTTCCTGTACGACAAATGCGGCCTGTACGACACGCTGCGGGCCGTGACCTGCTCCGGTGCATCGGCACGGGAGATCTCGCATAATTGGCAGTTTCTGGGCTCTTTACAGCCGCATATGCTCAACTTCCTGGAAAACCATGACGAGCAGCGGGTCGCTTCGGACTTCTTCTGCGGCAGCGCACAGGCCGGTTACGCCGCCCTGGCGGTGAGCGCCCTGCTGAACGACGCCCCCTTTATGCTGTACTTCGGGCAGGAGATGGGGGAGCGCGGCATGCAGCAGGAAGGCTTCAGCGGCCTGGACGGACGCACCTCCATCTTTGACTGGTGCACGGTGCCCGCCCTCAAAAAACCGAACAAGAGCGTCCTCAAACGCTACAAGGAAGTGCTTGCGCTAGCCGGAAAGCCGGCTTTTGCGGAAGGCCGCACCTTCGACCTCTGCTACTGCCAGGACAGCGAACGCTTTAACCCGGACCGCCACTTTGCGTTCCTGCGCAGCGACGGCAAACACACTTTCCTGGTGGTGTCCAACTTTGGCGAAGCCACCGACATCACCGTCCGCATTCCGGTGGAAGCACTTGAGTATCTGGGAATTAAGCTGGTCCGCACGGTATTCACGCTAACCGTTGGCGCGCGCGATTTCTGCGTGGAAGAACTCCACTAAGCGCGGCGGCGGAACTCGGCTATGGTAATGGCTGTGGCGACGGCTGCGTTGAGGGATTCCGAACCGGAATCATCGGCAGGATAAGGAGGGATATAGAGACGGTCGCTTACGCAGGCCGCCGTAGCGGCGGAAATTCCGTTGGCCTCATTGCCAATCACTATCACAGAAGGCCTTTCCACACCGTTGGAAAGGCTTTTTTGATACATGTTCTCGCCGTCCAGGAAGGTACCGTAAACATTGCCGCCCGCCTGCAGGGCGCTCCGGCACAGGGCGGGGATGTCCGTATAATGGAACTTGACGCGGAAGATGGCGCCCATGGTAGCCTGGACCACCTTGGGATTGAAGACATCTACGGTATCCGGCGAAGCAAATACGCCGTCCGCCCCGAACCAGTCTGCAATGCGGAGGATGGTGCCCAGATTGCCGGGGTCGCGGATGCCGTCCAGCGCCAGGAAAAGGCCGGAGGAGGGCAAAACGGCCGACTCCAGGTCGGCGGGGCGCGCCACAATGGCCAGCGCCGGAGAAGGGGAGGAGAGGCTGCTCATGCGGGCCATGGCGGACTCGCCGATCTCCGCGCTGCGATACACTTTCTCCACCTTGAAACCGGAGTTCAGCGCCTCTTGGACCAGTTTTTCACCCTCTACCACAAATACGCCGTACTGGTCACGGAATTTCTTCAGTGACAAGGATTTGACGTACTTTATTTCGGCGGCAGTAATCATTCGTAGCCCAGCGTCTTGAGCATCGACTCGGCGGTCTGTTCTTCTGCAAAGAGGCTGGTTACCAGGTTGCCTTCCTTATCCCGGTCGATGAGGATGTGCTTGGGCGAAGGCATGAGGCAGTGCTTGATACCGCCGTAGCCGGAAATGGCCTCCTGGTACGCGCCGGTATGGAAGAAGCCGATATACAGGTTTTCCCGGCGGCTGCGGATGGTGGGCAGGAAGATGGCGTTGGCGTGATAATCGGCATTATAGAAGTCCTGGCTGTCGCAGGTGAGACCGCCCAGGAACACGCGCTGGTATTCATCGTTCCACTTGTTCACGGGCAGGAGGATGAAGCGCTGGTTCAGGCCCCAGGTGTCCGGCAGGCAGGTCATGAAGGAATTGTCGATCATGTACCACTTTTCGCGGTCGTTCTGCTGCTTGATATCCAGGATCTTGAAGATGGTGGCGCCGCTTTCTCCCACGGTAAAGCTGCCGAACTCGGTGAAGATATCCGGCTCCGGCACGCCGTAAGCGTTGCAGGTGACCTTGATCTGGTTTACGATTTCCTCCACCATGTATTCGTAGTCGAAATCCTGGGCCAGGGAAGTCTTGTTAGGCAGGCCGCCGCCGATGTTCAGGCTGTCCAGCTCCGGGCAGATGGCCTTGAGCTCACAGTATACCTTGACGCACTTGGAGAGTTCGTTCCAGTAATAGGCCGTATCCCTGATACCCGTATTGATGAAGAAATGCAGCATCTTGAGGTGGAAGTTGGGATAGCGTGCTACCGTGTTCTGGTAGAACTTGAGGATATCCGAGTAGCGGATACCCAGGCGGGAGGTATAGAAGTCGAAGTTGGGCTCTTCTTCCGAGGCGATGCGGATACCCATCATGGTGTCCTCCTCGATAAGGTCGGCCAGGTCCTCGAACTCGTTCTTGTTGTCCAGTACAGGGATGATGTTTTTCCAGCCCTCCTTGCGCAGGGCGGCGATATTCTCTATGTACTGGGGGCGTTTGAAGCCGTTGCAGATGACATACAGTTTATCCTTTTTCACGGAACCGTCCCGTTCCAGCGCCCGGATGAGGTCCAGGTCATAGGCCGAGGAAGTTTCCAGGTGAATGTCGTTCTTGAGGGCCTCGTGCACCACGAAGGCGAACTGCGAACTCTTGGTGCAGTAGCTGTAATGGTACGAACCACGGTAATCGGCCTTGGCCATGGCCACCTTGAACAGACGCTTGGCCCGCTGGATTTGCGACGAAATCTTGGGTAAGTACGTGAGTTTGAGCGGAGTACCGTACTTGTCGATGATTTCCATAAGGTCGATGTCGTTGAACATCAGGTTGCCGTCCACCACCATGAACTCGTCCTGGGGGAAATCGAAGGTCTGGTCAATTAAGTCGATGTATTTGTTTTTCATCCCTCAATAAACTGTATTAAAAAATCACGCAAATATAAGTAAAAAGTATTACTTTTGTAAGAATGAAACGGTGGAAAGTCATATTTCTTTGCATTTGTGCGGTAATGGCGGGCGCATGCAGCACCACCCGTTCGCTCAAAGACGGAGAATACCTCCTCCGGAAAAACCAGGTGAAGGTGGACGATTCCTCCTTCGACGCCGGCAGCCTCATGTCCTACGTCGCCCAAAAGCCCAATTCCTATCTGCTGGGCGTAAACCCGCTCCTGTCCGTCTATAACTGGGGCGGGGACGGAAAAACAAAAATGGGCAAATTCGTACAAAGCGTAGGCGTGGAACCCGTGGTCTATGACCCTTCGCTGGTGGACAAAAGCATCCACAATATCGCCAACCACCTGCACTACATCGGCTATTACGGCTCCCAGGTGGAAAGCCAGGTGCAGGTAAAAGGCCGGAAGGTCTATGTCAATTACTACGTGGCCCTGGGCAAGCGGTACACCATCAGTTCCATCGACTATGTGCTCCCGGAATACGGCACCATCAAGCAGGAATTCATGGAAGACCTGCCCCACAGCAAGGTAGCGGTAGGGGACTATCTGGCAGAATCGGACCTGGAAAAGGAGGCGGAACGCAGCGCCCTGATGTTCCGCAACATAGGGTACTACGGTCTCACCAAAAGCTATTATCTCTTTGACGCCGATACCCTTGCGCACGACGGGACGGCCAAACTGACCTACAGCCTCCGCGACTATGCCCTGGGAGACCCTGTTTCCACCGCAAAGCCGCACCAGAAATTCACGCTGGGAAAGGTGAATATCTCGCACCCGGAAAGGCTGAAAATCCGCCGCCGCACGCTGCAGAACATGAACACCCTGCGTCCCGGCCAACTCTATAGCGAACAGGAGGTGAACACCACCTACACGCGTCTGGCCAACCTGGGCATGCTTTCCGGCGTCAACGTGAATATCGAACCTACATCGGACAAAACCGTCGATGCCGATATCACCCTGCGAAATTCCCGTCTGCAGGCCATCAAGGCCGATCTGGAGGGCTCCTTCAACTCCACGGGCCTGTTTGGCATATCGCCCCAGATCAACTACTACCACAAGAACATTTTCCATGGGGGAGAGCGCCTGAATGTGGGTGTCAAGGGTAATTTCCAGTTTAAACCGGGATCCAGCGCCTATTCCACGGAAGTGGGTGTCACCACCTCCATCCGTTTTCCGCAGTTTATCGGGCTGCCCAACCGGGTGTTCAAAGGCACGAACATCCCCACGACGGACGTTTCCCTGGCCTTTACCTATCAGGACCGGCCTGAATTCCGCCGTACCCTCATCTCCACCGCATTGACGTATAACGGACGCGTGGGACAGAACTTCTTTTACCAGTTCTCGCTGTTCCGCCTGAACATCGCCCGCCTGTTCAATATCCAACCGGAGTTCCTGGCCAAAATCATCCTGGCCAACCCCTTCATCATGAACGCCTATAGTGGCCGCTTCGACCACGGTATCAGCGGTACCATCTATTACACCACCAATTCCTCCGCAGTACCGCTCACGCCATACCATTATGTGCGCTTCAGCATGGACCTCTCCGGCAATTTCCTCAGTTTGTTCAACAAGTTCATGCCCCTGGACGAGGACGGCCAGCACACCATCTGGTCCACGCCTTATGCCCAATATGCACGTGCCGAAATCAATCTGGGCAAGACCTTCCGTTTTGGCGGCGACAACGAGCACGCCATTGCGCTGCACCTGATGGCCGGTGCTGGATATGGCTACGGCAACTCCAACACGCTGACGGTAGAAAAGCAGTTCTATTGCGGCGGATCATCGTCCATGCGCGGCTGGCAGGCCCGTACGCTGGGTCCGGGCAACTCCCAACCGCTCACGCTCTTTTCCATCCCTACGCAGATTGGCGAAATGAAACTGGAAGCCAATGTGGAGTATCGTTTCCCTATTATCTGGAAATTGGAGGGCGCACTCTTTGCCGATGCCGGTAATATTTGGAACATGCCCCGTCCGGCCGATTACGATTATGTAGATGATGACGATAAGTTGGGGGTTTTTGACATCAAGAATTTTGCCGGCTCCATCGGCCTGGACTGGGGCCTGGGAATCCGCGTAAACCTGGGCTTCCTCCTAATCCGTGTCGATGGCGGTGTCCGCCTGCACGATCCCGCCCGCCCGGAAGGCAACCGCTGGGTCCCCGTCCGCGAGTGGTTCCCCAAAAATTACGCGATCCATTTCGGTGTAGGGTACCCATTCTGACGAAAGGGTACCCTACACCAATGGATAGAAATGTCTTTAAGGGGGCTCTGCCCCCTTTATATACACCCCCGGCGCCCTTCGGGCGCTATCGCTCGATTCAACCTTTGGGATAATATTTGGGCCAGCAGGCCTCCAGATAGGCTCTCAACACGTTTTCGTGCTTGTTGGGCTGGGGCTCGTAGAATACGGTGCCGCGGAGGGCGTCCGGCATGAACTCCATATCGGCAAAATGCCCGGGATAATCATGAGCATACTTGTAGCCGTCGCTGTAGCCCAATTCCTCCATAAGCTGGGTGGGCGCATTGCGGATGGCGAGGGGGACCGGCAGATTGCCCGTTTCCCGCACCTTGGCCAGCGCATTTTCCAGGGCCATGTAAGAGCCGTTGCTCTTGGGGGACGATGCCAGATATACCGTTGTTTCCGCCAGCGGAATCCGCCCTTCCGGCATCCCGATCTTGCTCACCACCTCAAAACAGGCATTGGCGAGCAGCAGGGCATTGGGATTCGCAAGCCCTATATCCTCGGAAGCACTCAAGCAGAGCCGGCGGGCGATGAACAGCGGATCCTCGCCGCCGTCGATCATGCGTGCGAGGTAGTAAATGGCCGCATTCGGGTCGCTCCCGCGAATACTCTTGATAAAGGCCGATATGATATCGTAGTGCATCTCGCCATCCTTGTCATAGATGGCCATGTTTTCCTGCACGGAAGCCGTTACGGATGCATTGTCGATGACGATAGGGGATTGGCCGCCCAGGGCATCCACCACCAGTTCCAGCACATTGAGCAGTTTGCGGGCATCGCCACCGCTGTAGCGCATGAGCGCTTCGCTCTCCTTGACCTGGATATCCTTCTCCTTCAGCAGGACATCTTCTTTAAGCGCCCGTTCCAATAACGTTTGCAAGTCGCTTTTTTCCAACGACTTAAGTACAAACACTTGGCAACGAGAGAGCAGGGGAGTGATTACCTCGAAAGAGGGGTTTTCCGTGGTGGCGCCAATCAGGACGATGGTGCCATTTTCCACCGCACCCAACAGGGCATCCTGCTGCGCTTTATTGAAACGGTGAATTTCGTCGATAAAGAGGATGGGAGCGCCTTTTTGCTGAAAGAGGGAGTTGCCCCGCGCTTTCTCAAATACCTCCCGGACATCCTTTACCCCGGCCGTTACAGCCGAAAGCGTATAGAAATCGCGGTCCAGCGTTTCTGCAATAATATGTGCCAGGGTGGTTTTTCCCACGCCCGGAGGCCCCCAGAGGATGAACGAGCTCAGGTTGCCGCTCTCGATCATCTTTCTCAGGATACAGCCTTCTCCCACCAAATGGCGCTGTCCCACATACTGGTCCAGCGTACGCGGACGCATACGTTCAGGAAGGGGCGGGAGCAGGGTAGAGGAAGCACTCATAATTTATATCGCTTTACCAAACACACGACGGCGGCGTTTGAACTCTTTCCGGTACATGTTCCAAATGTTCTGCACAGAAACGTTGGTTTCCATTTCCGCGTTGGATTCGCCATACTTGAAACCACCGGCAATCAGTTTGGGGATCAAATCGTTAAAAAGCATGGCGAGGACGCCCCGGTTGTGGTATTCCGGATCCACGGCGATGAGCATGAGCTCCAGCGCCTCTTCATGCTTGATATACAGGGACTTAAAGATATGCCACCAGCCCAGCGGGAAGATATATCCATTGCCTTTTTTCACGGCATGGGCGATAGAGGGCATGCTGATGGCCAGCGCCACCAGATTGCCCTGTGCATCTTCCACCAGCGTGATATACCGCATATCCAGCACGGTAAGGAATGAATCCACATACTGGTCGATGACCTCCGTGGGAAGAACCGTGAAATCGAACAGTTTGCTGTAGGTCCGGTTCACCAAATCGAAGAGTCTGCGGCCGTATTGCTCTTTTCTGACCTCTCTCTTGGTAATCTTACGTACATGCAGATTGTAGCGCTCAGAGACGATTTTAGCGGCCTTTACCACCTTCTCCGGGACCTGATCCGGCACATAGATGCGGTATTCCAGCCAGTCGTTGACTTTTTCCATGCCCAAAGCCTCGAAATGCGCCCCGTAATAGGGGTAATTGTACTTGAGCATGAAAGAGGAGATATCGTCAAAGCCTTCTACCACGCAACCTTCGTTGTCAAAATCCGTAAAGCCCAGGGGACCGGCTACGGTGGTCATGCCGTTTTCCTTGCCAAAGGCAATGACGGCGTCTACCAGGGCCTTGGAAACTTCCTTGTCGTCAATAAAATCGGCCCAGCCGAAGCGGACCTCGGCATGGTTCCAGTCCCGGTTGGCTATCTGGTTGATGATGGCGGCGATACGCCCGACCACTTTACCATCCTTGTATGCCAGGAACAAACGGGTGAGGGAATATTTACCCATGGCGTTCTGCTGCGGATCCAAGGTGGCAATCTCGTCCGCATAGATATTGGGAACGTAGTACGGGCAATCTTTATACAGTTGCAGGGGGAACTTCACGAAAATTTTGAGGTCCTCCTTGCTTGCAACCGTTTTAATGACGACAGACATGGTTTAGGTATATTCTAGCCTGCAAATATAACCATTTTTTACCACATAAAAAAAACGCAGTGCCTTGCAAAAGACACTGCGTAAAAGTAGGGGAGGGAGCTCTTCCTTATGATGCCTTGGGGGAAAGGATGAAACTGACCCGGCCGTTGTACGTTTTACCGGATTCGGAGGTAACCTCTGCATTCACGGAAAGGAGAATCTGGTTGGCGCCCAGACCCGGATTGGTGTCGATGGTGCCGGAGGCACTACCGGAAAGGACATCCACATTGGCTGCACCGGACAGGACATAGGAGAAAGAACCGTCCGAAGAGAGGCTGATGGGGCCTGCTACGGGAGAACGGGAAGGCTCACCATTAAAGGCAATCTCGATGGTCTTGGACATGGTGAAGTTGATCTCGCTCACCACATAGCCGGCCATTTTGTCGTCCTTGAGGTCTACATTGGCCTTGCCTTCCAGTTCTTTCAGGATGGCAGGGATGTCGCAGCCGTCTTTCACGACGCCCACGTTGGTGCCGTTGATGGTCACGGAGATGTCGGTTTTGTCCACTTTCCAGGCACGGGCGATGGTGACATAGAAGTCATTCTCGGGATATTTCTCCGCTTCCGTGTAATTGAGGACGATATTGTCTCCGTCGGAGAGATTAATGGTAATTTGGCCTTCAATTACGGTAATGGTACCAAAGTTTGACAGGGTGTAAACATTGTTGTTCACAGTATAGGTGCCATGGAGATATGTCACAGGGGTTTCCGCTTTTACCGCAGTCGTTCCACCCAACAATGCCTGCTTGCAGATAATATAGCGGCCACTCTCGGTGAATTCCACGGACTTATAACCGGGATTTTGGTTAGAATCGAGCAGATTCAGCTTTTTGGCTTCTGCTTTATACTTGGCTGCAGGAAGGACAACAGCGGAGCTGCCACCCTTGTTGCAGGAAGCGGAGAGCACGAGGGCGGCTGCCGCTACGCAAAAAAGAACAAATTTTTTCATACTAAAACTATATTAACTACTTAACTTACAATTAGAAAATGCGGATGTAAATGTTCACCTTAACTACAGGAAGAACAGGGATTTTGCAGAAGGTATCGATGATGCCTTTATCCTTGTTGTCAAGCATGGCGCTGGTGAATACCACCGGTTTTCCTTCTGCCGAAAGGGTATAGTCATAGGACTGGACTTTGGGATTGCCGGCATAAACAATACCCAGGTCTACCGTGGTGCTGACGCGCTTGTCAGAGCGGATGCCGCGGCCAAAACCGATACCGAAGTACGGACGGACCGTCCAGTAGGACAGATCTGCCTTGATATGACCCTGGGCATCCGAAGAAATACGGGACTGGGGATTATTCTGGTTAAGCTGGATGTAATAGCTGGCATATTCGTCCTGCTTGAGCACTTTGGAAGCGTCTACATCTACAGCAAGGAGCTTAGGATCTGCGAAATACAAACCCACGGTGAAGTGGAACGAGGTGTTTTTGCCCGGGAAAATATCGAGCAGGAGATTTCCGCTCAAAGAATTGAGGGAAGCTACGGCCGAAATGTTGTTACGGAGCTGACGCGTATTCCCGTTAATGTCAATGGTCTCCGGAATGGCTTTGATGGAGGAACCGTTAATGGGAATATACGGAAGCATCATGGCAATACCGGCATGGAGTTGCAAGTACGGGGTAATGGTTGTGATGGCTTCTGCACCGATACCGTCAAAACCGATGGTAGGGGCAACAGATAAATGGTTAAAAATTTGCTTGTCTTCCTGTGCACGGACGCTAAAAACCGATATAGCGAGCAGCGCAGTTAAAATTGCGAATGTTTTTTTCATAGGACCAAATTTTATTAATCGTACAAATGTACTAATATTTTTGTAAAATTCCCGTGTATTCTATCAAATTGTACGAAATTCTTTGTTCTCGACGCGAAAATCCCCCACCTTTGTATGTTACACAATTTATATTATGTTAACTTGCGGATATAAAAAGTTTCCCCTACCTTTGTACGGCAATTAAAAAAGACATGTCCAAGAAAAGAATCGACTTACTGCTGGAAAACGTCCTCATCGAATCGGTGGCGGCGGAAGGCAAAGCGCTCACCCATGTGGACGGCATGGTGGTTTTCGTAGATTTCGCCGTGCCCGGAGACCTGGTGGATATCCAGGTTTACAAAAAGAAGAAAAATTACATGGAAGGCTTCATCAAACGCATTGTGAAGCCCTCGGAGCATCGTTTAGAGCCTTTCTGCCAGCATTTTGGCGTCTGTGGCGGTTGTCGATGGCAGCCTTTGCCCTATACTATGCAGCTGGAAGCCAAACGCCAGCAAGTGGAAGATCAACTGGTGCGTATAGGCCATCTGGAGGTGCCCGAAATCAGGCCCACACTCCCCTCCGAACGCATCGAATATTATCGTAACAAGCTGGAATTCAGCGCTTCCGACAAACGTTGGCTGCTCCGGGACGAGGATCCCGCCGCCGTTCCCGAAGAAGATCGTATGGGTCTGGGCTTCCACGTGGGCAAATTCTTCGACAAAGTCCTGGACATCAAGGAATGCCATCTGCAGCCGGAACCCAGCAACGCTATTCGTCTGTTTATCAAGCAGTTCTGCATAGAAAACGGCTATGAATTCTACAATATCCGGGAAAATCACGGCTTTTTCCGCAATATGTTCGTCCGGAATACGGAAAAAGGCGAAGTCATGCTCATCCTGATCTTCGCTCAGGAGGACGAAGCCCGCAGAAAAGCCCTTCTGGATGCCCTCATTGCCCGTTTTCCGCAAATCAGCAGCCTCTATTACGTGATTAACGAGAAGCTAAACGACTCCATTTCCGACCAATCCCCCATCCTCTATTACGGGAACGAGGCCATTTACGAGGAAATGGAAGGCCTGCGCTTCAAAATCGGCCCTAAATCCTTCTATCAGACCAATTCCCTGCAAGCCTATCGCCTGTACAGCGTAGCACGCGAATTTGCCGCCCTGACGGGCCAGGAGGTGGTTTATGACCTGTACACCGGTACCGGAACAATCGCCCAGTTCGTGAGCCGGAAGGCTTCCAAAGTGGTGGGTATCGAGTATGTTCCCGAGGCCATCGAGGACGCTAAGTTCAACGCAGCGGCCAACGGCATCGACAATTGTACGTTCTTTGCCGGCGACATGAAGGATGTCCTGAACGAAAAATTCATCCAAAAGCACGGCAAACCGGATGTGATTATCCTGGACCCGCCCCGCGCGGGCATTCATCCGGACGTGGCCGACGTCATCCTCAAAGCCGCTCCGCAGCGCATGGTCTATGTGAGCTGCAATCCTGCCTCCCAGGCGCGTGATTTGGCTATTTTATGCCGGGATTACCGCATTACGGCCGTGCAGCCGGTGGACATGTTCCCGCACACCATGCACGTAGAAAACGTGGTGGCCCTGGAAAGGAAAGCTTAATTAATAGACTCGAAGATGCGCCCGCAGGATTTCCTCGCGGGCGTCTTCATAATGCACCCGTGCCTCCAGCGTATGCTCCCCTTCCGGCAATTCCAACTGCTTGCCGCTCAAGGGTTTTCCGTCCAGGCTCCAGGTGAGCGTACTAAAACGGGCATTTTGCGGCATAAGTACCTGTAAATCAATAGTCTCCCCCGCCTTAAGCATGCCCGATGGCAAGGCGATACTGGCATAGCCCATTTCGGCCAGACTCTCTGCCGGAACTTCTTCCAGCCGCATTTGCAGCATCAGGTCCATGTAGAAGCCCGCCTTCTTTTGGTACAAGGGCTTCCAGGCCGATTTTTCCAAACTGAACGGGGTGTAGAAACTATTCCCCTCCTTCCCCGGATAGACAACGGTAAAAGGCTGGTTTTCACCGCATTCCTGAAAACCATAACCCACATAAAGGTCCTGGCCTTCCACTATGCGGAAATCTTCCTCCAGCGGGATGGAAACGGGCGCATACTCCCCTATTTCCGGCGTTCCTGCATCCTGGTTCAGCCGTCGTTCGCCGGCCACATCCACCGTAACGTACAGATTACCAAGTTTTTCCGGATTCACCGCATAAGGAAAACACACTACTTCCGCCAGACGGCGGCCCACAAACGGAGCCAATTCTTCTGCCTTGTAGCGAACGGAAACCATCATCGGTTCCTTGCCCTCCTGCGCAAAGAAGCCGCTGCTCCTGGACGGGTCATAGGTATAAAAGAGCGTACTGGCCGCCCCATCGTTCTTTACAATAGGCAAATATTCGCACGACAGCTGGGCATAGCCAAAATCCGTTTCCCGCTCCATGGTGCGATACCCCGGCTTGGAAACGCTCACTAGCCAGCGGCCGGCGGTTTTGTCCGCGGCTTCGATTTGGAAATAGCCGTACATGTCGCTGTAATCCGTCCCCGCGACTTCATCATCGGCCAACAACTGCACTTGTGCATTGGGTACAGGAGCACCCGTAGGACCCAGCACCAGGCCGCTATAGATGTGCTCCCCGCTTTGCAACACGCGGAAACGGATGCCTTCTTCCTCCAGGTCGATGCAGCTGAAAGCCAGTGCACCGGCCTCCCCTGCCCAGTCTTCCGGCAGGAAACCATGTACATTGCCGACACCAGGAAACAGCAGGGTGGCCGGATTGGGTGAAGCGGCATTGTAGTTATACGGATCCATGGGAGGGACCACATAGCAGCAGGGATGTCTTCCGTAGGCATTCAAGCGGTTGTTGCTGCGCCAATCGGTCCAATAATAGGAGGCCGGATGACCGCCGATATCCCGTTCCGAGGCGTCCACATGGTACACCAGCAGTCCCTGCGGCAGGGCCTCGTAATAGAAGCACTCCCCTTCCGTGCTGGTGGCGCTCATGGCCGTTTCTCCGAAGTTAAGCTGCATCCAGCCTTCCTGCAAGGGTATCAGTTGTTCCGGAGTCATCCACCCTAGCAACATTTTTTCAAGCGCCAACAGTTGCGGGGGCGCATCGCCCTGCTTGTTATAGAGCCCGTCGGCCATCACCGAAAACTGGTACATTCCCCCTGTGAGGCCGTTTTTTGCGCCATCGGTATCGTACAGGTCCGGCAGGCCCAATGCATGGCCCATCTCATGGATGACCGGGCCCATTCCCACCGCCTGCGTGCCTTCCGTCCCCCGGAGCTCCGAGGTGCAGAAATAATAGCCCAGGCCCCTCTCGTCAAAGCGGGCGTCGAGCACCTCCTGGTCTTCGAACGTGCGGACATCAGCATGATGCGACCATATGGCGTCCGCCTGGGCGCCGACGGCCTGGTCGTAGCCGGCATAAATGAAAAATACCAGATCCAGGATGCCGTCCTCATCTGCATCGTAGGAGGCAAAGTCCACCTCCTCATCCAACTGCCCGCAGGCCTCGAAGAGGGCCCGTTCCGGGGCGATATCGCCCAGCCTTTCCCCATTCTCCATGCGGTCCTTGCCGTACGCGGCCATGGGCTTTTCCAGCAGCACCGGCCCGTAAACGTCAAAAACGGGGCTGAAACGGCCTCCGGAGTTTTCTTTGAAGTACGTGTTCACCTGCGTGTTCAAAAGCTCCGAGATAAGGGTTTTAGGCTCTTCCAGGGTGAAACGGATATTGCGGAATTCCACCAGGACGGTGAAAATATGCGGTTCTCCTTCCGGAAGCAGCGCCTGTGGAGACGTTTGCCCCCACCCCAGTACGCTTTCCAGCACTAAAAGCCCTATGAGCAACCAGCGTTTCATCTACTGTTCCACCACAAAAAATGTTTGGTCGCTCTCCTTGAGCCATGCTTTCTCATCCTTTACCTGAATGACTTCCAGCCGGTACGGGATGCACACGCGGGTGAACCCCTGCTCCGTTTCCAGGTACATGGCCTGGAACTCCATCCCCTTCTCCAGGGGACGCGGAAGACCACTCAGGCTGATTACCCTTGCCCGGGCAGGCTGCACCAGGCGCAAGTTCTGCCAACTGCCGCCATAGCGCATGATGCCCAGCTGCCACCCGTCCCGCAGGAGCACATTTCCCCCGGGGACTCCATAGGCGCCCAGCTCTTCTATCTGCAAAATGGGATCTTCTTCTATTACTTCAGGAACCGGTTCCTCTCCACCGTCGATATGCGGAATCTCCTCCCTGCAGGCAAGGAAGAAAAACATGGCCGTAAAAAGGCATAAAAAGGCCGATGAGAAAAATCTTCGCATCTTTTTTGGTTCCAGTACCCCACAAATATACGCAAAAATCACTAATTTTGCGCAGCAAAAATGGAACGATAATGCTTGTACAGATACTTTTGCTTCTCGTAGGGTTGGCTTTGGTAGTATTCGGGGCCGATTATCTGGTGGATGGTGCATCCGCCATCGCCCGCCGTTTCGGCCTCAGCGAATTCGTCATCGGCCTTACCATCGTGGGAATGGGAACATCGGCACCGGAAATGGTGGTAAGCTTTATCGGCGCGGCGCAGGGCAACGCAGACATCGCCCTGGGTAACGTCGTGGGCTCCAACATTTTCAATACGCTGCTCATCCTGGGCCTCACCGCCCTCATCCTCCCCATGGAAATCACCCGGGAGAACCGGAAAAAGGACATTCCCGTCAACATCCTTATCACCGTACTGCTTATTTTGCTGGGCAAGGAACTCACCTTCTTCGGCTTTGGCACAGACGGCCTCAGCCGCTTAGACGGTGCCATCCTGGTGGCCCTGTTTATCGCCTATATGTGGTCCTCCTTTGCACAGAAATCGGAGGAAACGCCGCAGGAAAGCGACGTCAAGCCCATCAAGCCGTGGCTGGCCGTCATCATGATTTTAGGCGGCCTGGGCGGCCTTGTAGCGGGCGGCAACCTGTTTGTAAATTCCGCCACCGCCATTGCCCAGGCGCTGGGCGTGAGCGACAAATTCATTGCCATTACCATCCTGGCCGGCGGCACTTCCATGCCGGAACTGGCCACCTGCGTAGCTGCCGCCGTCAAAAAGAAGGGCCAGCTGGCGCTGGGCAATATCATCGGCTCCAACGTATTCAACATCCTGCTCATCCTGGGCGGCAGTGCGCTCATCCATCCCCTCTCGTTCACAGATATCACCTACGTGGATTTAGGCACCCTGCTGGCAAGTGCCCTGGTGCTGTTCACAGCCTGCCATGTAGGACAAAAAAACAGACTGGACCGGTTGGACGGCAGTCTGTTCCTTCTTATCTGGGCGGCCTATATGGCCTGGCTCATTATTCACCTGTAAGCTGTTCCTTGGACAGGACCGGATTGCTGTAAATGTGCAGGAAAATATCCTTGAGCTCGTGTTTGTTCAGGGAAGGTTCCACCATGAGCAGGCGCTGGGCGATATAGGACTTGAAGGTTTCCATGTCCTCCGCGGTGTACTGGTCTGCGTATTTTTTGCCGCCATTTACCAGGTCATAGGCCATGTAATTGGTTTTCCATAGCTTGTAACCGCCGATAATCCTGCGGTCCACCACGTGGCGGATAAGCTGGTAGCGGTCGTTTTTGTCGCAATTGGCAGCGGCGCTGATTTCCTCTTCCGTGAGCGGGTCCAGCACATTCAGGTGCACGCGCCCTTTATACTGCTTGATACCCATCATGATGCTCTCCAGGTCCTCCGTCTCCCCTTTCACGTACTTCTGGGTGCGGGAAATGAGCAGTTCGCGGGCCTTCATGATGTCACAAGGCTCATATTCGTACGAGATGCTCATGGGGATGATGTTCAGGTCCATGAAATTCTGGACGAAATCGCCTTTGCCGCTCATGTCCAGCATCTTCAGGAGGCCTTGCTCCGTGGTATCCAGACCGTCTTTGGTACGACCCTGACGCTGGGCGATCCAGACGGAGGCGGTACCGGAAGTAATGGTTTCGCGGATATAGCGGCTGAGCAGCTGGGACGACAGGTACAGTTCGCGGGCGGAAATGCCACGGATGACCTTGATCATGCGATTGGAACGGAGCAGCAGCTCCACCGACTTGACTTTAAGGAGGTTATCGCCCACGCAAATTTGTGTTTCCGGCAGGTGGAAACGCTGCAGGGTAATCTGCGTAAGGGCCGGATCCAGGATGATATCCCGGTGATTGGACATGGCCAGATACTTTCTGTCCATGGTTTTCAGCTTATCAAAGCCCTCGAAGGTGTATTCCTTCATGCTGGTGTTCACAATCCAGTTGATGGCTTTGTTCATGACGATGCCCTGGAAGTCGTCCACGGTGTGGATGCTGCGCAATAATTCCCCCAGGAAGCCTTCCGGCTTGTCCGGGAAGATGAATTTGGACACCCATTTGGTATTGGGATGATTGGAAACTCGCGTTAGCGCGGCCGATGCTTCTTCGTCGGTGAAGGGCGCTATATCGGAAAATTCGGTCAGATCCATATATCGTTGTTTATTGCTCTACAAAACTACAAAAATTAAACCAATAAACCTATCTCCGTTCCAATAAAGAGCTGTCTCCGTAGCTCAAGAAACGGAAATCGTGCTGGAGTGCATAGTCATAAATGGTTCGCCAATCGCCTTGTACAAAGGCAGATACGAGCAAAATCAGCGTGCTCTCCGGCTGGTGGAAATTGGTCACCAGTTTATCGACAATCCGGAAGCGGAAACCCGGGACGATGATAATCCGCGTGCCGCCTACCAGGTTTTCCAGCCCTTCGCGGTCCAGGTACTGGATCAGGGCCTCCAGGGCCTCCGCGGTGCTGTACGGGTATTCGCGGGTATAGGGCGCCCACTGCTCCACGTCGGCAGGGAAACCGCTTTCCAGGCAGCTCACGCCCATATAATAGAGGGATTCCAGCGTACGGACGGAGGTGGTACCCACGGCCACAACAGGCGTATTGCCGGCCTTCAGCCGCTGCAGGAGCTCTTTGGAGACCACAAACGGTTCCCGGTGCATGGGATGTTCGCTTACCAGGGAGCTCTTTACAGGCAAAAACGTACCGGCGCCCACGTGCAGGCATACCGTGCGGGTCTCGATCCCCTTCTCCCGGATGCGTCCAAGCACATCCTCCGTAAAATGCAGGCCGGCCGTAGGAGCCGCTACAGAGCCTCGGATATGCGCATATAAGGTTTGGTACCTTTCCGTGTCGATCTGCTCGGATTCGCGGTTTAAATAGGGCGGAATGGGCACCGTACCGGCCACTTCCAGCACACGGGAGAACGGAGCTCCATCCTTCCAGGTAAAACGGACCACGCCCGTCTGGCCGTCTCGCTGCTCCAGATGGGCTTCCAGGCCCAGCGCGGCAATATCGGCCTTATTTTCGGGATTATAGAGGTGCAGCACGTCCGATTTCCACTTTTTGGCATTGCCGATAACGCATTTCCAGGAAGTGGTTTCGGTAGCGGCAAAGGCTGTATTGTATTCTACGGGCTGAACGGGCTCCAGGCAGAAAATTTCGATGTGTGCGCCTGTTTCGCGCTCAAAATGCAGACGCGCGGGAACTACTTTGGTATCGTTGAATACCATGAGTGCGCCATCCGGCAACAAATCCGGCAACTGACGGAACACATACTCATTTACCGTTCCATCTTTGTAATGCAAGAGTTTGGACGCTTCACGCTCCGGAAGGGGGTATTTCGCTATTCTAGCGTCCTCCAGGCCATAATTATAGTCCTCAATATGTATTTCTGGTATCATCAGATTTGTAAATTTCGTGCAAAGGTACAGCAATTCTCGCAAATAGGGAAATCTCACGGAAAATAAATATTTTACACTCGCAAAGTTTACAAAAGTGAAATTCAATTTTGGCAAATTCACGTTCGTATTGTGAAATTCAATCATTCTTGTGACACCCTTGCTAAACCGCTTGCTAAAATATTATAAGAAAAACTTATATAGCGTTTTAGCAAATCCGTATTTATCGGATTTTCAATACTTTATGTTATTTAACTAAAGCAATGTGAAAGGATATGGTTACCTTGAGCGCCTATCGGGAGTTAAAAGGGTCTGTACAATTGCATTTATTGATACTCAATTTTATAAGTAACACATTATAAATCAAATAATATTTATAAATAATCAGTAGTAATACTTTAAATGATATTTTGCTATTTTCACACTTGTATCCACTACCTCCCCTATTCCCCTGTTTGCATTTTTGAAATAACTTGTTTAACTTTGTGAAAGCAAATTTTAGAAAAATGAATCGTCGTCTTTTACAGTTTTTGCAGGCCGAAAATCTCACGCAAACGCAATTTGCGGACACGCTTTCCGTCGCGCGCGGAAGTGTCTCCCATATTTTGGCCGGACGCAACAAACCCGGCTACGATTTTCTGGAAAGTTTGCTGCTCCACTTCCCTCGCCTGAACCTGGAATGGCTCCTTACCGGCAAAGGTAGGATGTATCGGGACGTTTCCCCGGAAGAAAACCAGGATCCAGCCCAGTTGGAGCTCTTCTCCCTGCCCGTACAGACGGAACCACGCAAGCTGGAGAAGATTATTGTCTATTACGACGACAATACCTTTCAGGAATTCCGCGCTTCCGAATAATTTTGCTATTTTTGTAGCATGAGAAAGAAAAAATCACTCGCCCTGGAGGTCGCGGGACTCAATTTCACGAATCCTGTGGGCCTTACGCAGGGTCCAGAAGGGCTCAGAAAGTGCCCCCTATGGGCTCCTAAGGCCGGTTTTATCGTCGCTACACCCCCCAGAGAGGACCTCATCGAGTGGATCACAAAACTACAGGATTTCACGAAGCAGAGCATCATCGCCGTCAACCTGCGGTCGGACATAGTCCGTTCTTTCTCCCTGCTGTACGACTTCGCGCATTTTATTATTATAGACCCGGATTCCAACAACGGCATCCGTTCGGCAGACATCGCCGACATTACGGAACTGATCGACGAAATTGTCAGTCTACGCCTGTGTTATGAGCGCTACACCCCTATCTTTTTACGGCTTACCAACGCGGAAACCCCGGACGAACTGCATCCTTTATGCAGCTATGCCCGCTTGTCCGGTCTGGACGGCCTGGTGGCGCCGGACCCGGAAAGGGTGCGCATGACGCTGGAAGAATGCCAGCACCGTATGCCCGTTATCGGTTTTGCCCAGGACGCGGAATCGGCCCTGCAAGAGCTGCAGGACGGCGCTTCGCTGGTGCAGACGGAACTGGGCTCGCTGGCCCTCGGAAAATTGCTCAGAAAGCTCGAAAAACCTTCTAAGGAATGATTGACGCATGTATTTGTACCATCGGCGATGAAATCCTCATCGGCCAGGTGGTAGACACCAATTCTTCCCATCTTGCCCTGGCCCTGGAAGAGGCGGGCATCCATGTAAAACGCATGATTTCACTGGGCGATGACAAAACGGAAATCGCCACTATCTTAAGCCGCGAACTCTCCCAAAATGCCCTCGTCATCTCCACCGGCGGGTTGGGGCCCACCAAGGACGATATCACCAAGGCCGTGCTGGGAGAAATCTCCGGCGCCAAAGGCATGGTTACGCACCCCGGCCAGCTGGAAATGGTCCACAAAATCCTCCGGAACCGCGGGTTGGACGCCCTGCCTTCCAACCTGGCGCAGGCAGAAGTTCCGGATAGCGCAGAAGTCATCGTCAATCAGCTGGGAACGGCTCCCATCATGGTATTCCGGAAGGTCCAGGGCGGCGGTACGCTTTACGCCCTGCCCGGTGTCCCGCACGAGGCCGTAGGCGCCATCCCGGCCATCATGGAGGATATCAGAAAGCACCAGCCGCTGGACAGCATCCTACACCGTAATATTATGGTATACGGCATTGCCGAATCGGCCCTGTCGGAAAAGATTGCCCCGTGGGAAGACGCCCTTCCCTCCGATATGCACCTGGCTTACCTTCCCAATCCGCTCACGGGCATCCGTCTCCGCCTGTCCATTTATGGTGGAAACGCCCAGGAGCAGGATGCTCGGATGGAAGCACAGCTAGAGCAACTGAAAGCCCTCCTGGGACCGCTCGTCTATGCCCCTAAAGACTCCGATTTGGAGACCACCGTGGGAGAACTGCTGAAGGCAGCCGGGAAGACCCTCTCAGCTGCGGAATCCTGCACCGGTGGAGAGATTGCCCATCTGATTACTTCCGTCCCGGGCTCCTCGGCTTACTTCCTGGGTTCGGTTACTTCTTATGCAGTCTCGGTGAAAGAAAATGTACTGGGAGTATCCCCTGCCATTATCCGGGAAAAAGGCGTAGTGAGCAGCGAAGTCGCAGCCGCCATGGCGGAGGGTGTCCGTCGGGTAACCGGCAGCGATTACGCCGTTTCCACCACCGGTCTTGCCGGGCCTGCTGGAGACGAATTCAATCCGGTGGGAACCGTATGGATCGGCGTGGCCGGCCCCAAGGGAACCCGCACCGTCCGCTACTGTTTCAAGAACGACCGAAAACGCAATATCGAGCGTTTTGCCGCCTCTGCACTCAATTTCTTGCGCTTAACCTTGCAAGAGGAGCTATAGTGCTGATACACAATAAAAGTAACACAAATGTTTTAGTTAAAAACATTTGTGTTACTTTTTGCTAAAATTTCGCTAATCTGTTAATTCAGAGCACTTTACGATTTTCCGCCAAACCGCCATCAAATTGCCTCCGGAGACCTTCTCTATCTCGGTTTCGGAGTAGCCGCGACGGCGCATTTCGCCCCAAAGGACTGCCAGTTTCGACACATTTTCCAGCCCGGCGGGCGGTACCGAAATACCGTCAAAATCGGTCCCGATTCCCACATGGTCTATGCCGGCAAAACGGACGGCGTGGTCGATGTGATCTACTATCTCTTTTACGCCCGGACGCCACAATTCCAGCAGGCGGTCCTGCATCCGGTTCCAGGCATCGAGCCGCTCCTTATCGGCGGGATTTTCAATGAAACGGGCCTCTACTGCATCGGCCTCGTCCAGCAGGGCGGCATCGGCGGGATTACTGGCGAAATCGTCACTCAGAAAAGCTGGATAGAAGTTGATGCCCACATAGCCGTCTTTCTCCCCCAGCGCCTGCAGCATCTCGTCCGTCAGGTTACGACGGTGGCCGCACAGGGCCCTGCAACAGGAATGCGTGGCCACAACGGGCGCCTGGGAAAGCTTGATGCAGTCCCAGAAGGTGTTGTCGGAGGCATGGGACAGGTCGATCATCATGCCCAGGGCATTCATCTCGGCCACCACTTGCTTGCCAAAGGGGCTCAATCCGCCCCATTTCCGGCCTTCTGCGGCACTATCGGCAATGGCATTATCGCCATTATGGGTAAGGGTTACATAACTCACGCCAAGGCGGTAAAACGTGCGCAGGAGCGATAGGGACTCCTGGATGGGCGCCCCATTCTCCATCCCCATGAAGATGGAGATGAGCCCGTCGGCCTTGTTTTGGGCCGCTTCCTCGGGCGAAAAGGCAAGTGCCGCATAGTCCGGATTGGCATCGACGGCGTCATAAACAGCCGAGAGCATCTCCAGGGCATAGCGCGTGGCGGCATCCGGAGCCAGGGAGGCCGGTGTGTACAGCGCAAAGAATGAGCCGTCTACACCGCCCTTCCGCAGCTTGGGAAAATCCACGTGCGCATGCGGATTGTCTATGCCTATATTCCGCAGCCGGATAAGCTGGGAAGGCGTATCTACATGCGAATCGTACATTATTTAACCGTACCGGCAGGAGCCAGGGTGGACTTGATGATTCTGTTGACCAGGATGGTGGGAGAACCGGTAAAGATAACGGTGCTGCCGCCCTGCAGGCTCACGTTCAGCTCTTTCTCTACAGCCACATTCACCTTGCCACCGCTTAAATCGGCCTTCATGGCCTGAACCGGAAAGGCGACGGCTTCCACTTCGGCGTTCTTTTCACCCGTTACTTCCAGATACTCGGCGGAACCGCTCAGATTCAGCTTGGAAGAGCCTCCGACACGCATGATGGCGCTCTTGCTCCGCTGGCTCATCTGGGTAGAAGACTTTTCATTCAGGTTCAGATTCAGGATATCACTTTCACCGGTCAAGGCGTTTTCCGAGTTGCCTTTGGCATTCAAGGTGACTTCCTGCGCCTTTTCCGACAGCTTAAGAACGGCTTTATCGTCCGTATTCACGTCCATCTTCTTATCGGCAACCAGGGAAAGGGCCGCATGGGTGTTTTTGTCCATGTTCACGGTGATGGAAGAGGCCTGGAGGCTCAGGTTTCTGATCTGGGATTTGTCGGTCAGGGTAATCACCGCGTCAGAGCCATAGAACATCTCCGTGGATGACAGCGTGGCGTTGTCGTCCAGGGTGATGCCGTTCAGCTGCGGCATGGTAACAATGGCACGGAAGATTGCCTGGGGGGCAGATTTGCCCTTATAGAACTTCTTGATATCCTTTGGGACGGATTTTTCGTCATAAGTAATGTAGAGGGTGTTGGAACGGACATACACCTGTACGTAAGGCATCAGGTTCTTGTCGGCCGTTACACGCACGCCATAGGAGCCCTTGGACAGGGTTATTTCAAAATCGCCATTGGTGTTTACCACGGAGAATTCCCCTACCGGCAGTGAAACTTCATCCAACTGGGAGCTCAACTGCGCACGGGAAGGAAGCGCAAATACGCTTGCCAGTACAACTAGGCACAGGATTTTGGTAAAAATGTTTTTCATATCTATCTATAATTAGTTTTCCAATTGCTCCATCAGGCCGGTCCACTCGTCGGTGTCCGCATCCAGGGCGCGCTTGAGCTCCAGGTACTCCCGTGTAAGCTCCATAACGTCATCTTGCGGGCCCGGGGCGCTCAGCAGTTTCTCAATCTCCCCCATCCGGCCTTCCCTGCGGGCGATTTCCTTTTCCAGGAAACTGATCCGGTTTTGCAGCTTGCGCTGCTCCTTGGACACGAACTTCTGCTGCTGGAACTGCTTAACCGGCTCTTTTACAGGTTTTTCCACCGCTTTCTCCACTACCGGCTGCCGGCGTTCCAATTCCTGCAGGCTTTCCAGTTTGCGCTTTTGCAGGAATTCCTGTACGCTGCCCAGGTGTTCGGTCACTTTCCCGTCCCGGAATTCGTACAGTTTGTCCACCAGCCCGTCCAGGAAATCACGGTCATGGGATACCACAATTAACGTGCCGTCAAAGGCCTTCAGCGCCTGTTTCAGGATATCTTTTGAACGAATATCCATGTGGTTGGTGGGTTCGTCCAGCGCCAGCAGGTTGTACGGGCTGAGCATCAGCTTGGCCATTCCCAGCCGGGCACGTTCGCCACCACTCAATACGGAGACTTTCTTGTCGATATCTTCCCCTTTGAAAAGGAAGGCGCCCAGCAGGTCTCTCAGTTTGGTGCGAATCTCCCCCACGGCTATGCGGTCCAAGGTGCCAAAAACGGTCTCAGAAGGGTCCAGGATGTCTTCCTGGTTCTGGGCATAATAGCCGATTTTAACGTTGTGCCCCACTTTTGCCTCGCCCGACTTGGGCTCCAGTTCGCCCATAATCACACGCATGAGCGTAGTTTTGCCCTCGCCGTTTCGGCCGATGAGCGCCACCTTCTCCCCTCGCTTAATCTCTATCTGCGCATGGGAGAACACCACCTTCTGCGGATACCCCACAGTAAGGTCCGTTCCCTTGAAAACCACGTCTCCGGAGCGCTGTGCGGGCGGAAACTTCAGGGAAAGGGTGGCATTGTCGCTCTCGTCTATCTCTATCCGGTCCAGTTTTTCCAGCGCTTTGATACGCGACTGCACCTGGTTGCTCTTGGTGGGCTTATAGCGGAAGCGATTGATGAAATCTTCCGTCTTCTCAATCATCCGCTGCTGGTTCTCGTAAGCGGCGGTTTGCTGGGCGATGCGTTCGGCCCTGAGCGTAACATACTGGCTGTAAGGCACTTTATAGTCGTTCACATGCCCCAGGAGGATTTCCACCGTGCGCGTGGTTACGTTGTCCAGGAACTTGCGGTCGTGCGAAACCAGCAGCACCGCGCCCCGGAAGGCCTTCAAATAGTCCTCAAACCACTCGATAGACTCGATGTCCAGGTGGTTGGTGGGTTCGTCCAGCAGTAATACGTCCGGCTGCGAGAGCAGGATTTTGGCCAGTTCGATGCGCATGTTCCAGCCCTGGCTGAACGTTTCCGTGAGCCGGTCCAGTTCATCGGCCTTGAAACCCAGGCCAAAGAGCACCTTTTCCGCCTTTGCACGGGGCGAAAGGCCGGATTCCAGCGCCAACTGGTCGTTCAAATGGTTCATCCTGTCGATAAGCGCCGCATAGGAGGGCGATTCATAGTCCGTACGCTCGGCCAGCGCTTCGGTGATATCGGCCAACTCCCCTTCCATCTGATGGATATAGTCAAATACCGACAGGGCCTCGTCCATGACCGTATGGCCGCGATGGTGCTCCATAATCTGCGGCAGATACCCGATTTTCAGCGACGAGGGTTTGTCGACACTGCCGCCGGTAGGCACCTGCTCACCCGTAATCAGCTTCATGAGCGTGGATTTGCCGGCACCATTTTTCCCCACCAGGCCGATTTTATCGGTTTCGCTGATGTGGAAATTGATGCAATCCAGCAAGTTCCAGCTGCCAAAGGATACGGTTACGTTATTGATGGAGATCATGCGTCTTTCTTACATAAGAGGATGGACAGTTCATACAGGCCATACAGCGGGATGGACAGCACGAACATGGAGAAAGGGTCGCTGGGCGTGATTAAAGCGCTGAGAATGAGCACGGTCACAAAAGCATACTTCCGCAGTTTCCGCAGCTGAGGCCGGTTCACGATGCCCAAGCTGGACAAGACCAGAATGACGGTGGGAAACTCGAACAGCAACCCGATCAGAAACACCATAGAGGTGAAAAGCGACATATAGGAGCCCAGCGTAATGGTATTGGCGATGGCGTCGCTCACCGTATAGTTCATGAAAAACATCAGGCACACCGGCAGCACCACGAAATACCCTACTGCCACGCCCAGGTAAAACAGCCCAGACGATAAGAGGAAGCCTTTCCGGACCGATTTCAGCTCATGCTCATACAGCGCCGGCGCCACAAACTTCCAAATCTCGTAAATGACATACGGAAACGCAATCACCAGCCCGCAGAGCATGCTCACCTTCAGGTGGACAAAGAATTGGGCCGATACTTCCGTGTTGATGAGCGTCATCTCAAAATCCAGTCCCAACAGGCTGTACAGGATAAAATCCGGCTGTGTGGGCCACAGCACCGCCCAAAAGAGCTGACGCGGGAAAGCCAGGAACACCAGCGAACACAGACACACTGCCAGCACCGAGCGGAACAAAGTTCCCCTCAGGGCCTCCAGGTGGTCCCAGAAGGACATTTCACTGTCCTGGACTGCCACTTTTACTTCTCTTCCTTTTTAGGCTTGTCTTCCTTGACGGCCTCGTTCACCTCTTTCTCCACCTCGTTCATTCCCTCCTTGAAGCTTTTTACGCCTTTACCAAGGCCCTTCATGAGCTCGGGAATCTTCTTACCGCCGAAAAGGAGCACGATGATAAGAACGATGGCGACAATTTCCCAGGTTCCGATCATGATGAGTGGATAAATGTGCATACTATTTGTCGTTAATATATTTTTCGAAAAGATCCGTAATGACTTCCGGGCAGCGGATAGGAGTGAAAGTGGCGCTGTTCAGGAAGCCCAGGGTTACCGAGCCCTCTGCGCAAAGCACACCGTCCTGGTTGTAAACCGCCTGCTTGATGAACATCTTGGCCATGGGGATCCGGGTTACTTCCGCAGTGGCTGTTAACACATCCCCCATCCGGGCAGGATGCCGGAAATTGCACTCCAGGGAAACGATGGGAACCAGGACTTTTAATTCCTTTTCGCAGCGTTCGATGGGAAAGCCCACCTGCACCATCATCTCGTCGCGGGCCAACTCAAAATAGCGGACGTAATTGGAGTGATGGACCACCGCCATTTGGTCGGTTTCGTAGTACCGGACAGGGAATGTTGTCTTGAATATCGCCATAACAAAAATGTTACAGTAATTAACAATTATGTTTTACTTGCTCGTTTCCAATGATTTAATCTTCGCCTGAAGGCTTTCAATCTTGGAGAGGGAATCGGCCTCTTTTTTACGCTCGTTCTCGATGACGGCGGCCGGCGCATTGGACACAAAGCGCTCGTTGGAGAGTTTTTTGCGCACATTTTCCAGGAACTGCTGCTGATACAGAAGCTCCTTTTGTGCTTTTTCAAGCTCTTCCGCCACGTTCACTTTTCCTTCCAAAACCACGAACATTTCCAGGGTGCGGACCATGAATCCGACGCCTTGTGCACCACCCCAATCCGGCACGATTTCCACCGCGCAGTTGGAGAGTTTCTCCACCACGGGAATCATCTCGGCCGGGAAGGCGCCTTTGATCTTGAGGTTCAGCTGCTCCTTGGGAGGCAGGTTGCGCTGGCTGCGGACGCCACGGGCGCCGTTCACCGTTTCCATGGCCAGGGCAAAGTTGTCCAGGACTTCCTGTTTGAAGGCCTGTGCCTTGGGCGTAGCGGCATACATGATGGTCTCCCCTTCCTTTCTGGGAGCGATATCCTGCCAGAGTTCTTCCGTAATGAACGGCATAACCGGGTGAATAAGCTTCAGGAGGGCCTCAAAGAAGCCCAGCGTGGCTTTGTAGGTAGCGGGGTCGATAGGGGCGCCAAAAGCCGGTTTAATGGCCTCCAGGTACCAGGAGCAGTAATCGTCCCAGAAGAGGCGGTAAATGGTCATGAGGGCGTCCGAAATGCGGAACTTGCTGTAATGGTCCTCCACCAGGGCTACGGTTTCGGAGAGTTTGGCGGTGAACCACTCGATGGCCTTGGCGGCCACGGGGCTCTGCTGCACATCTTCGCTCACCTGGAAGCCCTTCACAAGGCGGTAGCTGTTCCAGATCTTGTTGCAGAAGGCTGCGCCTTGCTGCACCTGTGCCTCGTCGTAGAAGATATCGTTGCCGGCGCTGGAGCACAGCAGCATACCGATACGGACGGCATCGGCACCGTATTTTTCGATGAGTTCCAGCGGATTGGGGCTGTTACCCAGCGTCTTACTCATCTTCCGGCCCAGTTTATCACGGACGATACCGGTGAAATAAACGTTGGAGAACGGTTCCTTGCCCATGAATTCCTCGCCGGCCATGATCATGCGGGCCACCCAGAAGAAGATGATGTCCGGTCCCGTCACCAGGTCGTTGGTGGGATAATAATAGGCCAGGTCCTTGTTGGGCTGATGGTCCGGATGACCGGGTTTTTCCGGGTCGAATACGGAAATGGGCCACAGCCAGGAGCTGAACCAGGTGTCCAGCACATCCTCGTCCTGCTTGAGGTCGGCAGCGGTGATGGCCGGATTGATGGCCTGCGCGGCCTTTAAGGCGGCCTCAGGAGTGGGTTCTACCACATAGCTGCCATCGGGCAGATAGTAAGCCGGAATGCGCTGGCCCCACCACAGCTGGCGGGAAATACACCAGTCCCTGGCGTTTTCCATCCAGTGCCTGTAGGTATTCACGTATTTCTCCGGGATAAACTGCGTACGGCCGCTTTCCACGGTTTCCAGGGCCATCTTGGCCAGCGTGTCCATCTTCAGGAACCACTGGGCGCTCAGTTTGGGCTCGATAACGGCGTCCGTGCGCTCGGAATAGCCCACCGGCGAGGTGTAATCTTCCACCTTTACCAGGTTGCCGGCTTCTTCCAGCATCTTCACAATCTTCTTGCGGGCCACGAAACGGTCCTCGCCCACCAGAATCTGAGCCTTTTCGTTCAGTTTACCGTGATCGTCGATGATTTCCAGCACGGGCAGGTTGTGACGCAGGCCGATTTCATAGTCGTGTACGTCGTGCGCGGGGGTCACCTTGAGGCAGCCGGTACCGAAGTCCATCTCCACGTAATCGTCCTCGATCACGGGGATTTCGCGGTTGATGAGCGGGATGAGCACCTTCTTGCCTTTGAGCCAGAAATGGCGCTCGTCCTTAGGATTCACGCAGATGGCGGCATCGGCCATGATGGTTTCCGGACGGGTGGTGGCGATGATCAGGTACTTGTCCGTAGGATTGCCGTTGCCGTCGGAAATAAAGTATTTGAGGTGATAGAAATGGCTCTTGGTGTCCTTGTGGATGACTTCGTCGTCACTGACGGCGGTAAGGGCCTCCGGATCCCAGTTCACCATGCGTACACCCTTGTAAATCCAGCCTTTCTTGTAGAAATACACAAAGGTGTTGATGACGGCCTCGCTCAGGGCGGGCTCCATGGTGAAGCGGGTGCGGTCCCAGTCGCAGGAGCAGCCTAACTTCTTGAGCTGCTGCAGGATAATGCCGCCATGTTCCTCTTTCCACTCCCATGCGTGCTTGAGGAATTCCTCACGGCCGATGTCCTCCTTGGCGATGCCCATGCCCTTGAGCTTGGCTACCACCTTGCTTTCCGTGGCGATGGAAGCATGGTCCGTTCCGGGCACCCAGCAGGCGTTTTTGCCGTCCATGCGGGCTTTGCGGATAAGAACATCGTTCAGGGTATTGTTAAGGACGTGTCCCATGTGCAGGATACCCGTCACATTGGGCGGCGGGATCACAATGGTATACGGCTCTTTCTCATTGGGTTCGCTGTGGAAAAATTTATGGTCCTGCCAATACTGGTACCATTTATCCTCCACTTGTGCAGCACTGTACTTTGCAGCTAATTCTTTCATATCTTCTTCTTTAATCCTACAAATGTACGCTTTTTTCTGCAAATGGGCAATACACATCGTCATGCCCGGCCCCGACCGGGCATCTCCTACCGCTGGGACACAAACACCGAATCCGCCCTGTCCGTATACAGAATCCCGTCCAAATGGTCTATTTCGTGCTGGAAAATAACGGCCGTAAAGCCCTCCACAGCCTCTGTGCGCTCTTCGCGGGTGCCTGGAGCCACATAGCGGAGCAGCACCCGGGTATGCCTGGGAACCAGCCCGCGCTTTCCCGGAACGGACAGGCAACCTTCCGGCCCCACGGCTATCTCGCCGCCCAGGCTGTCCAGATGTGCGTTCAAATAGCATTCAAAGGGCTCGCCCGGCTTGTCGAAGCGCTGCACGCAGACAATGCGTTTGTTCAGGCCCACCTGCGGCGCGGCAATGCCCACACCATCCTGCGAAGGGTGTTGCACGGTGTACAGCATCTTGTCCAACAGCACCTGCAGCTCGGCGCTGGACAGCTCAGCCGTAGTCAAATCCACACTGGGCGTGCGCAGAATGGCACTATCGACCTCAATCGTCGTCACATACATCAAGGAGTCCGACTCCAGGATAAGGGCTCTTTCCGCGCGGGTAAAAGCACGCGGCGCGCAGCTCAGCAGTCCCGCCGCCAGCGCTATAAGTAGCAATGTTTTACGCATAATCAATTCTTTACCACAAAGATATTTGATTTTTTAGAAAAAACTCAGTAGTAGTAGCCTTGTTTTTTTCTTTTTCAAGTTTTATATTTGCCCCGAACAGTTGATGATTGAGAGCCATGTTAGGGATTGACACAAATAGAGCTCCTATCTCGGAGCCTTTTGCATCTCAAATTAGGGATGCTGTTCGCCGTATTAGCAAAGGCGAATTAAATCAGTATGATAAGAGGGTGATAAATGAAGCGGAGAGAAAGAGGGGGCAATATCATGCAATCTGGAAATAACCGGTGGACAGAAGTTATTATTTCTTACACAGATAACATTTCTGATTTTTCCGATTTTGAATGTGGCATAGAGAAAATGGACCGTTTTATTCATAACGGCCTGGAGTTTTCTGTAAAAAACAATTACTGTAAACTGTACAAAGTATCCTCCGAAAGTATTGTCATTGCATTATTTGCCTTGACATTTGACTCTTTGTACCTGGACTCTGCCGACAAAGAAGAGCTCCAGGACACATCAGGAATTAGTCTCTCAGCCGATTATTCAGATACTTTTTGGAGCAAACACCATTATCCAGCTCTTGAGATTTCGTACCTTGCCGTCTCAAAAGATTACCGGAATACGGGTTTAGGTGCATTTCTTATAGAAGAAATTGCCAGAGTTGCTGCTCAACAATCTCTAGGCGGTTGCCAATTCCTTACAGTAGAGGCGCTTTGCCATTCGGAAGAACAAAACTACAATGCCGTAGGGTTTTACTATAAACAGGATTTTATCGCCTGCGAATATCCAAATCCCAATAAAGATACACTGAGGATGTTCCGGCCACTATATTGCCTGAACTAAAAGACGCGCCAACCTTCCCGATGTCAATGGTTGGTTTTTGGGCCGCCAACCATTGACACATAAAACGAAGCAGAATACGCTCTATCCCCTATTAACTGCAAATGGTTGGACGCATAGAATCCAACCATTTGCAAAAACTTTGCTACCTGGGGCCGGCTAGTAGCTCTTAAACGCTGCCCAGTCGGTGGCGGCTTCCGCACCGCTTTGCAAGGATGTTGACAGATTGCTGAAGAAGTCAAAACCAGTCCATGCCTCAATCTGGTCTACGGAAACGGCACAGGCTTCATAGGCATCGCTGGCCGTGGAATACGTGGCCCAATGATCCAGCCAGAAACCGATGGCCTTGGCACCAGAAACGCTACCGCCACTCCATTTTACTTTCAGGAGCACCTTCCAATAGTAATTAGGCACCGGAAGCACCTTGTTGTCACGCACACTGGTTATCGTGGTGATGGTCTCGCTTCCTCCAACCTTTTTAAACGCCGCACCCGTAACCACATACAGCGTATCGTACGTATCCTTGACAACATCCCGCACACCGTCCTCCAGATTCTTCCAAATATCGCCGTTGAAGCCGTATTGCAGCTGGGGCGTAAGGTTGGTGGAATAATACGTCTGGGCCATCATGGCATCTACGCCGTTACGGTCTGCGTTGGGCAACTGGTGGCCACGGGCAAAGTAGTTGTTGTCATACGCCGCTGTAGGCCATTTTACACCATAGGCGCCCTTGCGAATATTGGTTTGTTTGCTTTCCGGCACTTCCGGGTCGAAGTCCCAGCTTTCCTCACGGCCGCTGCCCAGGTGATTGTCACAAAGCGGATAAGCCACCCAATAGGACGCATACATTTCGGGATCGTACAGAATGGTATAATTCCGCTGCGGTTTGTCGCTACCGGTCATCATGGCCCGGTGGGTAACCATGTAAAGGTCTGCCAGGGTCGATGTGGTTGTGCCGGGGGCTACCGTAGTAGTGGGCAGTTCCAGCCAGCCGCCGGGCGTAAAGGACGCTTTCGTTCGGGTGGTAAAGCTACGAGTGGCACCATAACGTTCTGTATAGGAACCTGTTGCGCCATCATACTCCAACACGTAAGCTTTATAATAGTACGTGGTATTCTCGTTCAAACTGCTGACACTGGCCGTAAACACTGCATCATGCTCAATAGCATCCAGGCTTACCACCTGTCGCTCCGGATGTTTCAGGGAATCCAGGGAAGCTTCAGTCTCGTCCCAATAGAAGCCGGCCTCGTAAATGGCACCAGTAGCACCGGTATAACTACCCGTAAGCGTTGCAGAAGAAGATGTGGGTTCTTCTGCTGGATCTCCCGTTGTAACTACAGCCGTGGCACTTGGCGAAGCAGACCACTCAATGAAAATCTTCTTGGCCCGCACGGCATTACTCTTGGCACGAAGGCCAATAAATTGGTAATTATCGTTGATAACAATCGTTTTCACCAACTCAGATTCTTCCGAGAACACAACGGAACCTACTTTTGTACCTTTAAAGTTTGCACCTTGCCATAACTCGTTGGTGCTGGTATATGCCTCATTGCATGCGTAAATGTCGAATTGATGCGAAGAATCGTAATCTGTTGTGGTATGGATGGTAACCGATTTTACATAACGGTTAGATTCTGTCGTAATGATACCGTAATGCTGATTCCCTTTTCCGGTTATACTTTTACTTCCCGTATTTGTCTGAATTGCACCACTTTGCGCACAGGTGAGGCCCCAATAAGTAACGCCAGAAGGCAAATCGTTTTCGCTTTTGGTCCAAACTGCATAAGAGCCGTCGCTGTTCGTATTGTCTTTGGTGAGCACATCTACCATACTGCTGATAACCGTCAACTCGCTCAGATTGCTCATATCGACGCCGAATTTACTTAGCTCGCCGTTTTTAAAGACGATATGCCTGCCGGAAAGATTCAGCTTCTTGACATACTTTTTGGCATCCGTCTGCACCGTGACGATGAGTTCTTTGGTCAGGGTAACGGCCGTCGTGCGGAACCAGACATCGATTGTACCCGTATAGGTTAAATCGGCCGCAGGATACAGTCGGAGGCTGTTTTCACCGTCCGTGGGCTCCTTGTCCAGATCTCCGGATGCGGGACTGAGGACATAATAACCCGCCAGCAGCGTATCACGGCTCTCCAGCGTAATCCACAGCACTTTTTCCTCTGTCGACGGTGCCATGATGGTCATTTTACCGGTTCCTCCCAGACGGGCGAACTGGGCCGTTAAACTGGTAGGACGCACCGTAACCTCTTGCGGCTTGGACACCAGGACATCGGCATGAGGGTCAAAACTGCCCGCAGGGAATATTTGGGCCGATGGAATGCTCACCGCATAGGTCCCGTTGATTTGGCTGAGGGCCGATGAAGGATGCACAAAGGTATAAGCGTATCGCGAGCCGCCCACTCCACCGGAAAGGTTGAAGGAGAACGTGGCTTCTGCACCGCCTGCGGCCAGGGCCAGCGAACTGGACTTGGCTTTGGACTGAACGGATCCGTCTACGGTCTCATACACGCCCAGGACATCGTCCTCTTTCCAATTGACATTGTACCCTCCCATGCCATCGCTGACCACCTCCGTTTTGGTGTCCGGACCATCGGTATATACGGTCATGCGGAAGGGCTGAATCTCCTCTTCCATGGGCTTCACAGGCGATTCAACCTCCTTGGCGCAGGAAGCCAACGCTACAGCGGCGGAAATACAGGCCGCGAATTGAAATAACTTCTTCATAGGCCTAAAAATTTCCGAAATCTGTACCTGAACCATACCCCTGTCCCGGGGCGTTGTTGTCACCGTAGTTGCTCAGGTTGAGCAGGGCCCCTTCCGGCTGCAACACGATGGGCTGCGCCGTGGGGGCGGTATAGATGATGCGTTCTTTCATGCTTGTTTGATTATGGATTTGTAAATATAGCATTATTTTTCGTAAATTTGTACAGTTAAAAGCATTTTTACCATGGATAACAATCAGCCTAAACCCCAGAACCAGATTCAGCTGGAACTTAAGCCGGAAATTGCCAAAGGTTCTTACTCCAATCTGGCCATCATATCGCATTCCCGCAGTGAGTTCATCATCGACTTTGCCACTACCCTGCCCGGGCTGGCCAAGCCGGAGATCGGCAACCGGATTATCATGACCCCGGAGCACGCCAAACGCCTGATGAACGCCCTGTTCGACAACATTTCCAAGTATGAGGCCCAGTTCGGCGTCATTGACCTGGGCGGCAAGGGCCCGCAGCAAGGGGGCGGTACGTTCAACCTGGCCGATTTCGGCCCGCTGGGAGGCGGCAGCAAATCGTAGCGATGGATTTATTGAGAGTCAAGGCCTTCGCCTTTGATATAGACGGCGTAGCCACGGACGGCAGCGTGTTCTGCAACAGCGACGGCGACCTGCTGCGCACCTATGACGCCAAAGACGGCTTTGCCATCCGCATGGCCGTCATGAACGGTTTCCAGGTAGCCGTCATTACCGGCGGCAGCTCCGAGAGCATCCGTAAACGCATGATCACCAGCGGCGTAAAGGCCGAAGACGTATTCCTGCACTGTCGGGACAAACGGGAGCAGTTCCACCAGTTCTGCGAGCGCTACAACCTGCAGCCGGAAGACGTAATGTATTTTGGGGACGATGTCCCGGATATCGACGTCATGAAGGAATGCGGCTGCGGCGTATGCCCCGCAGATGCCGTGGAAGAAGTCATCGCCATCGCAGACTGGGTATCCACCCGTCCGGGCGGCAGGGGCTGCCTCCGCGAATGCATCGAAGGCACCCTTCGCGCACAAGGGAAATGGGTGTTCAACCCCGGCGAATACAAGCGCAAATTCTAAGGAAATGGACCTGAACGGCAAGCAAATCATCCTGGGCAGCAACTCCCCCAGACGACGGGAATTGCTCAAAGGATTAGATATTGATTTTACGATAGATACGGGCAATCACTTCGAGGAACACTTCGGTGCAGATGTCCCCTATGACGCCGTCCCCCGCCTCATGGCGGAAGGAAAATCCCATGGCTTCCATCGTCCCCTGCTGGACAATGAAATTTTAATTACGGCCGATACCATGGTCATCCTGCCTCCGGCCAACGGCCGCCCCGGAGAAATCCTGGGAAAACCCAAGGACCGGGCCGATGCCTGCCGCATGCTCCGGGACCTTTCCGGCCGGGGACACCACGTTACCACCGCCGTAACCATCCGGGACAAGCGGCGGGAGGAAACCTTCGAGGTAACCACCCAGGTGTGGTTCAAGCCCCTCACGGAAGCGGAAATCAGCTATTACGTAGACAAATACAAGCCCTTTGACAAAGCGGGGGCCTACGCCATCCAGGAATGGATTGGCCATGTGGGCATCACGCGTATCGAAGGCTCGTATTTTAACGTGGTGGGCTTCCCCGTTCAACGGGTCTATGAAAAGCTGCAAAGCTTCCTCTGATGCATCCTTTTTCCAAAACCATACTGGACTGGTACGCCTGTTACGGCCGGGATCTTCCCTGGCGTCGTACGCAGGACCCGTATGCCGTATGGCTCAGTGAGATTATCCTCCAGCAAACCCGGATTGTACAGGGTATGGAGTATTGGAAACGTTTCCTGACACGTTTCCCAACGGTTCAGGACCTGGCCGCCGCCTCAGAAGATGAAGTAATGCGCCTCTGGGAGGGTCTGGGCTATTATTCCCGCGCCAGGAACCTGCATGCCGCAGCGAAGCAAATCGTCGATTTGGGCGCGTTTCCTACCACTTTGGAGGGCATTTCGTCCCTCAAAGGTGTGGGAGATTACACCGCCGCCGCCATCGGCTCTATTTGCTTCGGTTTGCCGGCAGCCGTAGTGGACGGCAACGTATACCGGGTACTCGCCCGCTACTTTGGCCTGGAAACGCCCGTAGGGACCACCGCCGCCAAGAAGGAATTCACCGCCCTGGCGCAGCGCCTGCTGCCGCCCCAGGAGGCATCGGCCTTTAATCAGGGCATGATGGACTTTGGCGCCCTGCAATGTACGCCGCAGAAGCCGGATTGCCTCACCTGCCCCCTGCAGAGCAGCTGCCACGCATACCGTACCGGACGGCAGGCACTGCTGCCCGTGAAAAAGGCCGCCACCAAAGTGCAGGAACGGCATCTGATCTATGTGTACGTGCGTTTTAACGGCGAAACAGCCATCCGCAAACGCCCGGCCGGAGACATCTGGCAAGGCCTTTATGAGCCCCTGGTGACAGACGCTGCCAATCAAACATCTTCGGAAAAATATTTTTCGCAAGGCTTTGCGAAAAACCATTTTTCCGAAGACACCCCCCGTCTGCTAAAGAAAGGCGTCAAACACCAGCTCACCCACCGCACCATCCTGGCCGATTTCTACCTCTGGGAGCCCGCAGAAAGACCTCATTTACCGGAAGGCTACATCTGGATACAAGAAACGGAGCTTGACCGTTACGGCAAGCCCCGCCTCTTTGAAAAACTATTGGAAATGGTCGGCCCGGGCCGGCAATGACTTACTTCTTAGGTACTTCCTTGATATACACATCCTGCTGCGGGAACGGAATCTCGATTCCATTCTCATTGAAGGCATTGTAGATGGCCTCACGGCAGGCTGCCGGGAAGGAACCATAGGTATCTACCGTAGTGAACAGCAGGATAAGCAAGTCCACGGAACTGTCGCCAAAATTGGACACGCGCACCGTAATCCCCTTCTTCTGGTCCACCAGCTGACGGCCGTACTTATCTTTGACCAGCAGCGGCTGCAGGGCCTCCAGAATCACTTTCCGGGCCTTTTCTACATCCGTACCGTACTTAACCCCCACCGTGAAGGTAACCAACTGATAGGAATTGTTGCGGGTAAGGTTCTTGAAGTTCTTGCCGAACAGGGCCGTATTGGTAAAGAAGATGATGGAGCCGTCCACGGCCTCGATCTGGGTGCTCTGGTAGCTCAGACCCACCACCGTACCACGAATGCCGTCACATTCCACAATATCTCCCACACGTACGCGCCCGCTCATAAGCTGGACGCCGTAGAAGAAGTTGTTCAGGATGTCCTTCATGGCAAAACCGATACCGGTTGCGAGGCCCGTAGAAACCAGCGTTAGGCCGGAAGCCGGGATGCGAAGCATCACGAAAACGATGATGATATACAGGCCCCAGCCCAGCAGCGTAATGATGTTGTTGGCCAGGTTGAAGTTGATATCCGTCTCCTTGAAAGCAACGTCATCGCCCAGTTTGCGGAGGGCCGCCTTGGTCCGCCAGACGCGGACAAAGGCCTTGGAGGCATACACGATGTACCGGAACAGGAAGAACAGGCACACCACCATGACGATATTCAGCAGCGATACCGAGAATCCGTCCTCGCCGTAGTGAATAAACGGCTTGAAGAAGATTTCCTGCGCAACCGTAGTGAAATTGAATACCTTGCAGGCCATGAACACCGCGCACGGGAAGGAAATCACGAGCAATGACGGAACCACGGTCCTTTTCAGGAGGTCATACAGCCAGGTCACCTCGATATAGGCGCCGATACCGGACGGCAGCGGCAGTGAAGGATTGGCCTGTCGATACTGCATCTTGCGTTCTTTGACGTGGCGCTCATGATAGCGCGTAAGCAACTCGCCGAGCGCAATCAGGCTCTCCAGCAGGGCCAGCTGGAACATCCACCAGATCATCAGCAGCAGGGAGCCCATCACTACGCCGGCCCAGGAAATCAGGGTGGCGATAAGCATGACTACGGCCCCAATCCACAGCAGCCACTTGTCCTCCCTCGCCACCTTCTTGAGCCGTCTGGAGGCCACCCAGAACTGCCAGATTGTAAAGACAAGCACCAACGCAGGGTACACCAGGTTGATGACGCTGTTGGGGATGAAGATAATCCGGAAGTAAATGACGATGAATGCCATGAGGAGCGTGGGCAGGTAGGCCCGGACTGTCACAGCATTCTGGTCATGTTCCAGACGGATGAGCAGCGAGGTGAAGATGGCGGCGATGAGCCAGGTAAATTCACCCATCATACCCAGCGAGCGCTGGATGAAGGTGTTGTCCGTGAGCTGCGCGTTCACCAGCAGGAAGATGCCGAACAAGACATCGCCCAAAAGTGCAATCACCATACCCTTCCGCTGCAGGAACCACTCCGAGGCGAACCAGTTCGTTTTCTTAAGCCCCAGATTGACGATAAGCATGGCGATGGCCGTGGCAAACGCCAGGATGAGCAGCAGCAGGAAGGAGTAAAAATACACGATAGGACCGCGCCAGGAACTGATAACCTCTTTCTCGGACAAATCATCCAGTTGCAGGCTGTAGCGGCTTCTTAAATCCGCCATGGCCTTTCTAAAGCGGTAAGGGAAGCGTTGGAGGGTGGTGATGTAACTTCCCTGCCCTTCGACAAAAAGCTTCTCCTGAACGGAAGAATAGCGTTCCTGGGCATAGTCGTAGGCGCTGCGCAGGAGCTCGTCCGTTTGTACGTAATACTCGTTATCCCGCTCGATTTGCTGGAGCTGCTCCCAGTAATAGGCCACAATCTGCTCCGCCATATAGAGGCAACTGTCGCGCATGGCGATGGTGGCATCGTCCATACGGAGTACCAGCGAATCCTTCACAAAATCAGGCGTTTCCACCGCCATGGTATGAACGGTGTCGGCCTGTGCCAGGGCCAAAGAAGCGGAATCCAGCGCTACGGCTATTTCCCTCTTTTGCTCGATTTCCTCCGCAGTGCGCTCCGGGGGCATTTTCCGCAGGGTGATCACCAGGCGGTTGTAACGGTCCATCTCCGTAGTTAGCATGGACTTGACTTCCGCATACGGGGTATTCTGGCTCTTGAACTGTTCGTACTGCTTGGTAATCTCATTGAGCGCGAACGTGAGGTCGAAGGTATTCTCCGAGGCCTGCGAGTACAGCATGATGGAGAGTTCGTTACACTCATCCACCAGCGTCGCCAACTTCTCATGCTGCTCCTGAATGCGTTTTTCCGCCGTTCCGCTGATACGGATCAGGTTGGTGTAGGTTTCCTTGAGTTCCATCAGCAGCACCGTAAGCGTATGCTTCAGGTTGGCCTCCTGAAACACCGCCCCCAGCGGAAATACCACCAGAAGGGCGCACAGGGCTGCTATAATGCCTTTTTTCCTCATAGCTGACCTTGTTCTCCCAGATGGGAATCCTTAAAGCCGATGAAATACAGCACACCATCCAGGCCGATGGTGCTGATGCTCTGGCGGGCGTTGGCCTTTACGCGCGGTTTGGCATGGAAGGCAATACCCAGGCCGGCTTCGTTGAGCATGGGAAGGTCGTTGGCACCGTCGCCCACGGCAATGGTCTGGGCGATGTTCACATGCTCGGTCTGGGCAATGAGCTTGAGCAGGTCTGCCTTGCGGCGGCCATCCACTACCTCGCCCACATAACGGCCGGTCAGTTTGCCGTCCTCGCCCACTTCCAGCTCGTTGGCATAGACATAATCGATCCCGTATTTGCGCTGCAGGTACTCGCCGAAGAAGGTGAATCCGCCGCTGAGAATGGCAATCTTGTAGCCGCAGGTCTTCAGGACGCTCATGAGGCGGTCCGTACCTTCCGTAATGGGCAGGTGCTCCGCAATGTCCCGCATCACGCTGATATCCAAGCCCTTGAGCAAGGCAACGCGTTCGGTAAAGCTTTCTTTGAAGTCGATTTCGCCCCGCATGGCACGTTCGGTGATGGCGGCCACCTGGTCATACACGCCGTGACGGCGGGCCAGTTCGTCGATGCACTCCGCCTGGATGAGCGTGGAGTCCATATCGAAGCAAATTAGGCGGCGCATGCGGCGGTACATATCGTCCTTCTGGAAGGAGAAGTCCATGCCGGCTTCCGTGCCCATGTTCATCAGGTCATGCTGCAAGGCCTTTTTGTCATCGGCCGAAAGGAAACCGCGCAGCGAAAATTCCACGCAGGCGCGCACGTTCTTTTCCGGATGCTTGATGCTCATGCGGCCCGTCAGGCGCTTGATGGCGTCGATATTGAGGCCATAACGGCTGATCACATCGGCCGCGGCCTGGATTTGCGCAGCGCTGAGGCTCCTGCCGATGATGGTGAGGATGTAGCGGTTGCGGCCCTGCCGACCGGCCCAAGCCTCATAATCATCGTCCGAAATAGGTGCAAAGCCGATGCTGATGCTGCCCAGCTCGGTGATCTTGAACAGCAGTTCTTTCATCACCTGTCCGGAATGGGCTTCATCGATACGGATGAGGATACCCATGGACAGGGTATTATGGATAACAGCCTGGCCAAAGTCCAGGATTTGGGCATCGTACTTGGCCAGAATGGCCATGATGGAGGCGGTCAGACCGATGCGGTCCTCGCCGGAAATGCGGATTAATATCTGTTCTTCTTTCATAATATGCAAAAATACGGAAAATTTCCGTAAATTTGCATGTTATATTGAACGATATATATGGCGCTATTAATTTTTTACCTTCTTCTTACAATGGGCATCTCCTTTTTGTGCTCGTTGCTGGAGTCGGTACTAATGTCCACCCCCATCTCCTACATCACCATGAAGCAGGACGAAGGAGACCGGAACGCGGCCCTGTTCGCACACATGAAACAGGATCCGGACCGTCCCCTCAGCGCCATCCTGTCGCTCAATACCATTGCCAACACGCTGGGCGCCGCGGCGGTGGGTCACCAGGCCACCCTCCTTTCGGGAGAGCACTGGTTCGGCATCATCAGCGCCATCATGACCCTCCTCATCCTGGTGTTCTCGGAAATCGTCCCTAAAAGCATCGGCACTTCCCATTGGAAAAGCCTGCTGTGGCTGGCCAAAATCATGCAATTCCTGGTGTATCTGCTGTACCCCATCGTCTGGATCATCGAAAAACTGCACAACAGCATCTCGGACGAGGAACCGGATACCGCCATTTCGCGTGAGGAAGTAAGCGCCATGGCCAATATCGGCGAGGAAGAAGGCGTGCTGGACAACAGCGAAAACAAAGTCATCCAGAACATTATCAAGCTGGACGATATCAAGGCCTATGAGGTCATGACGCCGCGCATCGTGGCCAACATCGCTTCGGAAAACATCACGCTGCGGCAGTTCTACAAACAACAGGAACTCTCCCACAACTCCCGAATCCCTGTCTATTCAGACTCTCCGGAATTCATCACCGGTTACGTGATGCGCAACGACGTCCTGGAATACCTGACGGAGGACAAATTCGACACCCGTCTGCGCAGCATCAAGCGCAAAATCGCCGCCTTCCATGAGGAAACCTCGGTGAGCGACGTCTGGGAAAGCCTCCTGCGCACCAAGGACCAGATCGCCCTGATCATTGACGATTACGGCTGCTTCCAGGGCATCATCACGCTGGAAGACATCATCGAAACCATCCTGGGCATGGAAATCATCGACGAGAACGACACCGTCACGGACATGCAGCAGTATGCCAAGGACCGCTGGCTCAAACGCCAGAAGCAGTACAAACAGATTGTACTCCCGGACGAGGACGATGAGTAGGCTGTTCTTCAATCCCCTCTCGGGACTCTTTTACTATCTCCAACCCAAACGACGCATACGCCGGAAGGCACCTGCCGGGCCCCAGGTGGAGATTCTCCGCGCCCGGGCCAAGGCGGAACTGCCGCCACGCCTCCGGGAACTGGCCGCAGCGCACGGTTTCACGTATGCACGCGTATTCATCAAAAACAATGTGAGCAACTGGGGCAGCTGCTCGGTACGGGGCAATATCAACCTGAATCTCAGGCTGGTAACCCTGCCGGAAGAACTCCGGGACTATGTGATGCTGCACGAGCTCTGCCACCTCAAGGAGATGAACCACGGGCCCCGTTTCCATGCCTTGCTGGAGTCCGTATGCCCCAACCACCGGGTCCTGGCAAAAGAACTTCGCTCCTACCGTATCAAATGAAACGCGTTGCCATCATAGGAGCCGGCGCCGCCGGTTGTTTTTGTGCCGTTCAGTTAAGGAGAAGGGCGCCGGAACTGGCTATAACGGTGTTCGAGGCCGGGCCTAAAGCCATGGCCAAACTCGCCATTACGGGCGGCGGCCGCTGTAACCTCACCAATTCTTTCGAAGGCATCCGTTCCCTGGGAGAAGCCTATCCGCGGGGAGAACGCGTGCTACAGCGGGCTTTAAAGGCTTTTTCTCAGGAAGATACCGTCCGTTGGTTCGAGGCCGAAGGCATTCCGCTGGTGCTGCAGCCGGATCACTGCTGGTTTCCGCGCTCGCAAAGGGCCATGGACATCGTCCACTGCCTGGAACGCGGCATGCAGGGGGCGGAGCTTCGTCTCCGGACCCCGGTGCGCAGCATAGAGAGATGCCCGATCGGGTCGGGCATGACGATAAATGGAGAACCCTTTGACTACGTGGTGGTTACCACGGGCGGGGCGGCCAAAGGCCTGTCCTTCCTGGAGGGACTGGGCCTGGAAATCATCCCCCCTGTCCCTTCCCTATTCACTTTCACCATTCCGGACCCGGCCCTCCGCAGCCTCATGGGGCTGGTTACGGACGCTTCCATCGGCCTGGCAGGCACTGCTTTCAAGGCCGAAGGGCCTCTCCTCATCACGGACTGGGGGCTCAGCGGACCGGCTGTCCTCAAACTATCCTCCTATTCGGCACGCTACCTGGCTGAGCAGCAATACAAGGGTACGGTGGTTGTCAACTGGCTGAATGCCAAGGAAAACGAGGCGCGGGAACAACTCCTGGAAATGGCGGCGGGCAACCCGCAGAAACTCCTCTCCAGCGTGCATCCCGTCCAGCAGCGCCTCTGGGAACACCTCTTGCAACGCGCCGGGCTCCGCAAAGACCTCCGCTGGGCAGAACTGGGCAGCAAGGGCCTGAACCGGCTCACGGCCACCCTCACGGCAGACACTTATCCCCTTACGGGCAAAAGTAAATTTAGGGACGAATTTGTCACGGCCGGCGGCGTGGCCCTCGCCAACATCAACCTGTCCACGCTGGAAAGCAAAGCGCATCCCGGCCTGTACTTTGCAGGCGAAGTGCTTGATATCGACGCTATTACAGGTGGATTCAACTTGCAGGCAGCCTGGAGTACCGGCTATGTCTGCGCGCAGAACATCGTCAAAAATCTAAACGAATAAACGCCATCTGGCAGTTGCGGGCAAAAGCCTCGTCCGAATCACTGTCCCCCAACATCACGCAGCGCTGCGGCTCCAAGGACGGAAGCAGCAAGCAGGCTTCTCGGAACATACCCGAATTGGGTTTCCGGCGCGGATCCTCGTCGGAAACGGCCGTACAGGTAAGTATAAGGTCGATTCTGCCGCCAACTTCCAGCAGTTCCTGCATCATGCGCGCATGAATACGGGCCAGGTCGGCGTCCGTCATCTCGCCCTTCCCTACGCCCCGCTGGTTGGTTACCAGGACGATATACTTGAACTTCGCGGCCCATAGCGGCAGGGCCTGCAGGATGCCCGGCATCCACTCCCAATCGACCCAACTTTTTACATACGTCCCTTCCAGATGACGGTTGAGCACGCCGTCGCGGTCCAGGAACAGGGCCTCCGCCTCGCTGGCAAGGACCTGTGTCGATGCTTTTTGCACGGCAAACCACGCGGGAATCTCCCACTGGGCTTTGTCATAGTCCTCGGGAATGCCGATGTCGATGAAATAGCACTCCGTAGGCCAGCCTTTGAGCGTACCGGCCGCCGCCATGGGCTCCAGCACTTCTTTTTCGAAAGAGAAACGCTCCGGCAGGGCCTCCAGATGCAATTGGCTGCGGTCGATGGCATAGACCCCGGCGCTGATGAGGCCTTCCTCGCAGAACGCTTTTTCCTTGAACGCAGTAATGGTATGAGATACACTCGCTTCGCTCGGTATGACAGTGACCGTACCATAGCGGCTGAAGGCTTTCATGGGTTTGAGGGCGACGGTGACAGGGCCGGCGAAAGGCATGGCGTCCAGCGCCAGCGGGAAAAAGGTGTCCCCATTGAAGACGAAGACTTTATCGCCATGGCATTTTTCCAGCGCCAGGCGGATGCCGCCACCGGTTCCGAGCGGAGTCTCTTCGGCAGCAAAATCGTAACTAAAAGGCCAGGTGTGCGCCTGTACATAGGACATCACCTGTTCCTTCAAGTAACCAACGGAAAATACCACATGGTCAATAGGATACGTGCTCAAATAGTCCAGCAAATATCCCAGGAAAGGACGCCCGGCCACAGGGGCCAGACACTTGGGGATATCGTGCACCACGGAACGGAGCCGGGTGCCCTGACCGCCGCAGAGAATTATAACTTCCATGCCACGGCGCCGGTTTGGGTGAACTGGAACGGAACCACCTGCCCGGGCAGGGTACGCAAAGCCTCACGGACGGCCACCCGCTTTTGCGGCGGAACCATTAGCATAATGAATCCCCCACCGCCGGCGCCGGACACCTTGCCGGAAATGGCTCCGGCTGCCAAAGCCACGTCAAAAGCCTGCTGGATCTGGGGATTGGTGATGGTATCGGCCATCTTTTTCTTATCCTCCCAGGCTGAGCCCATGATGCGTGCGAACGTGTCCATATCGCCCTGTAACAGGGCCAGTTTCATGTCTACCGCGCTCTGTTTGATGCGATGCATGGCTGCCACGGCTATGGTATCACCGCGCCGGGTAGCCTGCTGTTGCTTTTCGATGATGGCGGCGCCTTCCCTACTCCGGCCCGTAAAGTACAGCAGCAGAGAAGCTTCCAGCTCCTGCACAATCCAGTCTTTTACGCGAAGCGGGTTCACGATAACCAAGTCGCTGGGCAGGAATTCCATAAAGTTGAACCCACCGAAAGCAGCCGCGTACTGGTCTTGTTTGCCACCGGCGAGCAAGAGGTCCTTGCGCTCGATCTCATACGCCAGGCGGGCCAGTTCGTAATCGCCCAGAGGGATATCCATCCATTCGGCAAAGCATTTGAGAATGCACACCACCATGGTGGACGAGGTACCCAGACCGGAACCGGCAGGGGCATCGTTATAGGTTGTAATGGCAAAGCCGGGCGCCGGCACAGGGCCGAAATCCCGCACCACACGGTTGTACACGCCATCCACCAGGAGAGCGCCCGAGGAGAGCGGACCGGTGCCCAGGGGCACTTCGCACAGCACGCCGGCATCGGCCGCATTCACGCGGACAAGGGGCAGTTTTAACGGTTCGATGGTGCAATAGGCCGCCAGGTTGATGGTGGCATTCAAGACATTGCCGCCGTACAGGTCGCTGTACGGGGATACGTCGCTTCCGCCGCCGGCGAGGCCCAGGCGAAGCGGTGCTTTGCTTCTGATTATCATGCCAAAATAGCGTTTGCAAGGGCTTCCAGGGCAGCCTGGTCTTCCGGTTTGAAGCGGCTGCGGATACTCACCAGCTCCCCTACCTGTTCCACCTCTTTCATGGAGGCGAACATTTCTTTCATGACGCGTCCGGCGCTGGGGGCCCAGGAACCGTTCTCAATAAGGGCTACACGGCGCTTCTGCCAGCCTTTTACCTGCAGGCTGTGCAGGAAGTCGTACGCGGGCGTGAACAGGCCGGCGTCGTACGATGCGGCGGCAAGCACCATCGTCCCGTAACGGAAAGCGTCTTCCACGGCTTCGGCGCGGTCATCCCGGGTAAGGTCGCACACAGCCACCTTGGGGCAGCCTTTTTCGCGGAGCATGTCGGCCAGTTTGAGCGCGACGGCCGCCGTACCGCCATGGATGGAGGCATAGGCCACAAAAACGCCGGGCGTTTCCACGCCGTAACTGCTCCAGGTGTTGTATAAATTAAGGTAATAGGCCAAGTTTTCGCGCAGGACAGGGCCGTGCAGCGGGGCTATCTTGTCGATGAAGAGGCCGGCCACCTTTTTCAGGAGCGCCTGTACTTGAGGGCCGTATTTGCCGCAGATGTTGAAGTAATAGCGGCGGCCTTCGCAGGCCCAATCATCGTCCTCATCGCCCCAGAAACCGCATTTTTCCAATGCGCCGAACTTGCCGAAGGCATCGGCCGAGAATAGGATTTTGGACGTGGGTTCATAGCTCACCATCACTTCCGGCCAGTGCACCATGGGTGCGGCAAAGAATTGCAGGCTGTGGGTGCCCAGATTCAGCGTGTCGCCTTCCTTCACGGCCAGCGTGTGGAAGGTTTTGCCCGGCTGGAACTGGCCCAGAAACTTGAGGGCCATGGCACCGGCAACGATTTGGATATCAGGATATTTCTCTGCCAGCAGGCCGATGAGCGCGGAGTGGTCCGGCTCCATGTGGTGCACTACCAGATAGTCCGGCTGGCGGCCTTGCAGGGCCTCTTCCAGGTTCTTGAACCAGTCCGCTTCCTTGCGGGCGTCGGCCGTGTCCAGGATGGCGATTTTATCGTCCTTGATCAGGTACGAATTATAGGCCATGCCTTCCGGAACAACATACTGGCTTTCAAATAAATCCAGGTTGAGGTCATCGGTTCCGATGTAAAAAATGTCGCGTGCAATTTCTTTCATATCCGTCATATCCGTTTCGATTGGATTACAAAGATAAAAATAAAATGCGTATCTTGCGGAAAATTTTGGTCGATTATGACGCTGATGCAACGTATACGCCGCTTCATTCAACGGCACATTTTTATCTATGAAGACTTAGACACGGCCGGAGCCGCCCAGCGCATCAAAAGCAATATCTGGTTCCGTGGCACCAATGTCTGGATTCTCGCCTTTTCCATCATCATCGCCTCTGTAGGCCTGAATGTGAATTCCACGGCGGTAATCATCGGCGCCATGCTCATCTCCCCGCTCATGGGTCCTATTATCGGCGCGGGTTTGGCGCTGGGAACCAATGACTTGGACTTGCTCAAAGCGGCCGGAAGGAACCTGCTCATCATGGTGATTATCTCCCTGGTGGCATCGACCCTCTTTTTCCTTATGTCTCCCCTGGCGCTGGTGAATCCCACGGAGCTGGAGGCTCGCACAAGCCCTACCATTTACGACGTGCTTATCGCCCTGTTCGGTGGCCTGGCCGGTATTCTTGAGAATAGCCGCAAGGAGCGCGGAACCGTGCTTTCGGGCGTTGCCATTGCCACAGCGCTCATGCCGCCGCTGTGCACCGCCGGTTATGGCCTGGCGCACTGGCAGTTGCATTTCTTCTTTGGCGCGCTGTATCTGTTCATCATCAACAGCGTGTTCATTGCCCTGGCTACTTACCTGATGGTCAAGTACTTGCACTTCGAGAAGGTGGCTGGTCTGGATGTAGCAAGCGCCAAACGCCGCCGCAATATCATCTCGGTCGTGCTGGCTGTTGTGCTTATTCCCAGCATCGGGACGGCTCTTGAGCTTATCGGCGACAATAATTACGAACGGAACGTGCGGATAATGATGGATGAAAGCCGCTTCGTGGGCCCGCACACGTACGTGTACGATTTCACGGTAAAGGGGCGCACGGTAGAATTTTCCCTGGCTGGCGAACCGCTATCGGAGGAGGCCCGCACGGCCTTCCTGGAACGGGCTGCCCAACATAAGATCAAGGAAAAAACCATCACCATCACGGAACATTCGCTGGGCATGAGTCAGAAGGACATGGACAACCTCATCAACGAGGTCTATGCCCGTACGGAGGCGGAACTGGACGAAAACGAAGAGCAAATCGGCGGTTTCGAAGCCCGGCTGCAATCACTGGAAGGCCGCCTGGAAGGGGTCATCGCCATGAACGATTCCCTCCACGCCCGCAACCTGGCGCTGCAGCACAAGGCCGACTCCCTCAAACATGTGGCCGATTCCCTCGCCCGGCGCCGCTCCGGCAAGAAAAAATAAATTTTGCGAATTCTGAAAAAGATACTATCTTTGCAATCCTTTCTGGTGCTATGGCCGAGCGGTTAGGCACAGGTCTGCAAAACCTGCTACAGCGGTTCGATTCCGCTTGGCACCTCCCAAGAGGTTGACTCTCCGAGTTAACCTCTTTTTTTGTTATGCCAGCCCCGCCCCCTCATCCCAGACTTGATCCGGGATCTCCTTCCCAGTCATGCCCGGCCCCGACCGGGCATCTCCTTGCGCGAAGGTCCAACTCCTGGACCTTCAGGCAGAACATCGCACCACTTAAAGCACACCATCCCCCTCCATGGCCCCATCCAGGGCCTCACCCCGTGCTTTAACCATCCTTTCAACACCCGCTTAAAGCACACCCACCCTATCCAGACCTACCTCCTACGCCTTGCCCTGTGCTTTAATGCCTGGATGTTGCCGGAAGGAAAGCGGAACCCTCTTGGGCCCTTTGACGGAGCCCGAGAGGGTTCCCGCTAGCCGCCTTGCTTCGTATTGCAAGGCGGCGGTTCCGTGTCCACCCAGCCGCCGCACCTG
>JBGUPS010000067.1:0-15195 GCA_045130395.1 Candidatus Cryptobacteroides sp. | reverse complement strand
AATCGTCGCACCCTCAAAATGACCCCTAACTATCTAACTTTCAATATTTTCAAAGACCTATATATTAATTTTTAGTGGACACTAATGAGTCGTGTTATATTATGCAAAGATAGCATTATTCCCGAGGAAACATAGGAACATCGGCAAAAAAACATTAACTTTACCCTATGAAGCGAAGCATTTTCACCCTTGCCATCATGGCCGTCCTGCTGGCCACAGGATGCAATGCCCCCCGTCATTATTGGAAGGGGGCCGATATCGGCTGGGCCACCGAGTATGAATCCCACGGACTTAAGTTCTACAACCGCGAAGGGCAGGAGCGGGAGTGTACGGCCCTGATGAAGGAACTCGGGCTGGATGCCGTCCGCTTCCGCGTGTGGGTGGATCCGTCCAAATACGGGAACTGGAACTCCAAGGAGGACCTGCTGGTAAAGGCGCGCCGCGCCCGTGACCTGGGTATGGCCATCATGGTGGATTTCCACTACAGCGACTTCTGGGCCGACCCTAAAAAGCAGAATGTCCCCGCCTCGTGGAGCGGCAAGAGCTACGAGGAAATTAAGGTACTTCTTGCCGATCACACCCGCGAGGTACTATCGGCACTAAAGGAGGAAGGGATCGAGCCCCTGTGGGTGCAGGTGGGCAACGAGATCTCGAACGGCTTCCTGTGGACCGTCAAGGGAAACCGCTGGGGAGACCCTGTCCCGGATTCTCTCGGGCGGGTGACCATCCTGGAGTCTGTGGGGCATCTGCGGAACAACCCGGCCCAGTATGCCGGTCTTTTCTCGGCCGGGCACGATGCCGTGAAAGCGGTTTTCCCGAAAGCGAAGGTCATCGTCCATCTGGATAACGGCTTTTATCAGCCGCTCTATGACAGCAACCTGGATACCCTCAGGAAGTATGGTGCCAAGTGGGACATCGTCGGCATGTCGCTGTATCCTTTCTGGGCGCTGGATTCCGGCCTGGAAACCGACGAAGAAGAGGCCATCGACCATTGCATGAAGAATATCGAGCATGTCTGGGAGAAGTACCGGACGCCCGTGATGATTGTGGAAACGGGTTTTGAGGTCGATGAGAGCCGTCCGGAGGTCATGGAGAAGGGGAGGGACCAGCTCCGCCGCATCATCCGCGAGTCCCGCGCCACCGGCCACTGCGAGGGCATCTTCTACTGGGAGCCCGAATGCCGCCCCGGCCAGTACAAGCTCGGCGCCTTCGACTCCTCCGGCCAACCCACGGTGATCATGGATGGCTTTGGCGAGTGAGGACACGGTTGAATGGAACGGTCGGAATTCATACTGGATGGGCGGAGGTGCCTGGTCTGGAGTCATGATGCTCCGGAGGCCCTTCTTATCGAGCCTATTGACGAACGGGACCTGGATTTCATAGGGAGGGAATTGGATTATCTTGGGGAGCATGCTGACCGGCCGTTCGCCCTGGCGGCGTTCCTTGTCGGGGACTGGAATGCGGAGCTGTCGCCCTGGAGGGCCGATCCGGTCTTCGGGAAGGAGGCTTTTGGGGAGGGTGCAGGAGAGCTGTTGCGTTTCGTAGAGGAGGCGCTCATTCCGGAACTCCATTCAAGGATTCCTGCGCTTGTCCAGAGTGAGACTATTCTTGGTGGGTACTCTCTTGCGGCCTTGTTCGCCCTTTGGGCCACTTACACGAGCAGTGCCTTCAGTGGCGTTGCCGCTGCATCTCCCTCCGTATGGTTTCCGGGGTGGATGGATTTCGTCAGGGGACGGAGGCCCGAAGTGGAGCGGATCTATCTCAGCCTCGGTGACCAGGAGGCCAGGACCCGTAACCGTGTGATGGCCCGCGTCGGGGACTGCATCACGGAGTATGCCGATATCCTCTCGGCGCAGGGCGTCGAGCATACGCTGGAGTGGAACCCGGGCAATCACTTCAGGGATGCGGACCTTCGGACTGCGAAAGCCTTCCTGTGGTGTCTTAATTCCGAAAAAATAAGTAGCTAAATACAAATTATGATCGACACAAAGATACTTGAGGCCCTCCGGGGGGAGGATATCCTTCTTCTCGTTGCGGACCGGGACGAGATTACCGAATCGGAGGTCCGTTTTCCGGTCATTTACACCGGGATGGGGAAGATGCGCATGTACAGCGCTCTTGTGAAGTGGTACGAGACCCGCTCAGCTGGCAGTAAGCCCATCATCTTGAATATCGGCAGTGCCGGATCGGCGAAGTACCCTATCGGCGAGGTGGTGAACGTGCGCAGCTTTGTCAATGGAGGGAGCGACCTCATCTACGACCGTATCGACCTTCCCGGAGAGGGCGCTTCGGTGTTCTCGGGGGATTATTTCATGAGCACCCAGACGTTCAATCCGGAGCAGGTGAGGGTGCTGTCCCAGCAGTACGACCTCTTCGACATGGAGGCTTATGCGGCGGCGCTCTTCTGTCGGGAACACTGCCTGCCGTTTTACTGCTTCAAGGCCGTTTCCGACAATCTGGACGGAAACCTGAAGGACTGGCGGGGCATCCTCGGAGATATCCGGAAGAAGTACATGGAGATGCTCAAGGCGCTATAGGGAGGCCGTTGTTGAGTCGTAGAGGCGGCCTTGGAAGGAGCCTCTCTCACGGAGGCAGACGATGAGTCTCTGCATAAGCTCGTCCGGGCGGAGGAGGCCCCAGGAGGCTTCCGTGAAGCGGGGAGGGACGCTGCTGACGATCCTTCGGATGGCGATATCCGGTCGGAGGCGCTCGATGATATCGGCAAGAAGGGAAATATAATCCTGAGGTCCGGGGCGGAGGAAGTCCCCGGGCTTTTCTTTGTACTCGGCAGCCATGGGCGTCCCCTTCAGGAGCTGGAGCTGATGGAACTTGAGGAAGCTCAGCGGGAGGGAATTGAGTGCATCGGCCGATGCAACCATCATCTCGCGGGTTTCACCCGGCAGGCCCAGGATGAGGTGCCCTCCGGCTTCCAGGCCGGCTTCGGCCGTCATCTCGAACGCCCTCCGGGAACAGGCGAAGTCGTGGCCCCGGTTGACCCGCTGGAGCGTGCGATCATAGACGGACTCGATGCCGTACTCGATTTCGACGATGTAGCCTCGCGCTTTGATATCGGCAAGGAGTTGGAGTTTTTCCGTGTCGATGCAGTCCGGCCGCGTGCCCACGACAAGGCCGCAGATGCCGGGGAAGGAGAGGGCCTCTTCGTATCGACGGGAGAGGGTGTCAAGGTCTGCATGCGTGTTGGAAAAGGGCTGGAAGTACGCAAGGTACCCGTCCGCCTCACGGGAGCGCTTCCCGTGAAAGGCAATCCCAGCCTCCAGCTGCTCCCGGATACTTTTCCCGTGGGTGTAATCCGGATGGAAGGCGTCGTTGTCACAGAAGGTACAGCCGCCGGTGGCGAGGGTCCCGTCGCGGTTCGGACAGGAGAAACCACCATCGACCGTCAGGCGCTGGAGGCGCTTCCCGTAACGGCTGGCATAGCTGAAGAGTGTGACCGGACTCATATCAATGTAATACAAGGTACTAAGATACAACAAACCGATAAATTTCTTATCTTTATCCTCGTAAAAGTGTAGAAATGAAGATTGAAGAAGCCATGGTGTATTTGCTGGCGACCAGCCAGCACGGGATGAAGACGGAGCAGATTGCCAGGGAGTTGGAGCTGCGCGGTCTGGTGCCGAGGCGTGCCGGGAAGCCGCTGGACGGGAAGGTGATTGCGGCGATTGTCTATAAGCACCCGGAAATCTTCTGCTTCAACGAGGGACGCGTGAGGCTGCTGATGTAATTTTCGACCCGGTTGGGGCGTAACAAGTAGTAAAGACTCTATGAGATCAGGAATAATCATATTGATTTTAGCGCTGATTCTTGCGCTTACCGGCTATGTCGGCTGGCATTTGTGGCGCGTTACGCCGCAGGGCTGGAAATGGGTATCCGTCAGCGTGTTTGTGCTGTGGATGGCTTCTCTTTTTGTGGGATTTGCCATCAACGACAGAATACCGATGGGAGCCGCCTCCGTGCTATATGAGGTAGGGAATACCTGGTTGATAGCCTTTCTCTATCTGCTACTGATTTTCATCGTGGCCGATGTCGCAATGCTTTGCCATATCGTCCCGAAGACTTTCCTGAAGGACAGCGTCGCCGGGCTGGGTACGGTGGTCGGCATTCTGGCTGTGATTTTGACTTTGGGCGGCATCCATTACCACCACAAATATCGCGAAGAGCAAACCATCACTACTACCAAGCCGTTGGAGAAGCCTTTGACCATTGTGCTGGCGAGCGACCTGCATATCGGCTATCACAACCGCAAGCCGGAACTGGCCCGCTGGGTGAATTTGATCAACGCCGAAAAGCCGGATCTGGTGCTGTTTGGCGGCGATGTAATCGATTTGAGCCTGCGGCCGGTCATCGAAGGGAACTTTGCCGAAGAATTCCACAGACTTGAGGCGCCGGTCATGTCCGTCCTGGGCAACCACGAGTTCTACAGTGACCTGAACCGTGCCGAGCAGTTCTTCAAAGATGCGGGAATCCTGCTTCTGAAGGACTCCGTGGCCCATTTCAAAGGGGTCGATATTATCGGACGGAACGACCGGACAGGCAGAGAAAGGGCCGATTTGGCTGACCTCGCAAATGGACTTGAAGGCTTCACCATCCTGCTGGATCACCAGCCTTATCAACTGGAAGAAGCGGAGCAGGCCGGTGTCGATTTCCAGTTCAGCGGACATACGCACTGCGGCCAGGTCTGGCCCCTGTCCTGGATCACGGACGCCATGTATGAGAAGGCCTGGGGGCATCATCGGCGCGGAAATACGCAGTACTACGTGAGTTCAGGCCTGGGCATCTGGGGCGCAAAGATTCGCGTGGGCACCCGCTCTGAGTATCTGGTCCTGCACCTCACAAACTAACGAATCGACAAAGCAATTTTAAGCCATAAAAAGAGAGGCCATGATTAAGATGTACGTCATGCATACCTGTCCCGACTGTGAATACGTGGAAAAACAGGTCGAGGGCAACCCTAACTTCGAGGTGATTGATATCGGAAAGCACGTTCGGAACCTGAAGAAGTTCCTTGATTTGCGTGATTCCCATCCCGCTTTTGACGAGGCTAAGGCCATTGGAGATGTGGGTATCCCGTGCTACGTCTTGGAAGATGGGACGGTGACACTCTATTCAAAAGATGTGGGTCTGGAGCCGCGTCCGGAGAACTATGGTGGCGCCTGCAGAGTTGATGGGAAGGGGTGCTAGAGGGGGGCGTTGGGCAACAGTTTGGCATATGTGAAGATTAGTTTTGGGGTCATGAATCCACATGACCCCATTTTTGTTGTTCCGCCGATTACTGAGGTGCCAGATTACGTTTGGTCCCGCAAGTACGATAAGCCATGTTTCCTGCCAGGGAGACCGAGTCAAAAGCCCAAGGAGGATGGCCGGAGGATTTCTCATCCGGATGCCGAAAGTGCTTTACGGGCGGCAAAAAAGGCTTGCCGCTCCAATCCGGGCCGATGGTTTGGAAGGGCATCAAGTGAGGCCGATGGTGCCGAGTTTTTGGTCTATAAAGGTGGCAAGGTTGTAGAGAGGCATGTGGTTGGGCGTCCTTATCGTTCTCACGGCTAGGTATGTTCGCGACATGGCGCAGGTGAGAAGCTGTGATGGCGCAGGTCCGCTGAAAGTGTTCTGTCCTGCGCCACCAGAAAGCGTGAGTGGCCGATCTGCGGCGCCGGTTGCCCACAAAAAAACTGACCTGCGCCAGGGAGGAGGGGATTTGGTCGCCGGAGGCGCCCACATCCCGTGCCCTGCGGGGGCCCATTCACGAGCATGGCACAGACGCCAAGATGCTGCGCATCTTTGCCATTTGTCACAAAAACAGAGCTGTGATTTGGTCGCCTGCGGCGCCCACATCACGCGCCCCCTGCCGGGGGCCGCTTGAATGCAAAATACAAAAACAGGAAACTCAGCAAGCTGGTTTCCTGTTTCCGTTTTTGCATTCGCTCTGTTCGTGATTCCGTTGGGATTCGAACCCAAGACCCACAGCTTAGAAGGCTGTTGCTCTATCCAACTGAGCTACGGAACCATCCTGTATTGGGGATGCAAAGTTAGTGTTTTTTTATGATTTTCCAACCTATCAGGGCCACCAAAAAAGACATGAAGGGCGAGAGGAGGTTGAAAAAGCAGAAGGGGGCGTACAGCAGGGTGGGGACCGACAGGATGGTGGCCTGGGTCATGCCACAGCTGGACCAGGGGAAGAGGGGAGAGGTGACCGTGGCCGAATCTTCCACGCTGCGGGACAGGAGCCGGCCCTCGTATCCGTCTTTCTCGTAGGTGTGCCGATAAAGATTGGAGGTAAGAATCACGGACAGGTACTGGTCCGACACGATGCCGTTGAGGGCCGTACCGGTGATCACGGTGGAGCCCACCAGGCCGGCGCGGGTGCGCGTGAGGGGGTGGAAGATGCGGGACAAATCGGCAATCATGCCGCTTCCCTGCATGGAGGCGCCGAAGCACATGGCGCAAATAATCAGGAAAATGGTATTGAGCATGCCCAGCATGCCGCGGGTGGCCACCAGTTGGTTCACCTCCGGCACGCCGGTATCCAGCGACACCGTGTTATAGATGGTTTCGACGATGCCGGCAAAGAAGATGCGGGCGTTGGAGCCGGTGGTGACGGCCTGGCCGATGGAACGCACGATCTCGGGCTGGAAAACCAGGGCCGCGATAGCCGCCGCCACAACCGAAAGGGCCAGCACGATGAGGGCCGGCAGCCTCTTCCAGATGAGAAAAACCGTGAACGCCGGTACCAGCAGGACCCAGGGCGTGAGGTTGAAGGTCGATGCCAAAGTGCCGGAATACACTTCCATGGCGGCGTCGGGCGCGCCCCCGTGGGTGAGGCCCAGCACGGTGAACACCACCAGCGTAATGACAAACGACGGCACCGTGGTAATGAGCATATAACGGATGTGCTCGAAAAGATCGACCTTATTGATGGACGATGCCAGCACGGTGGTGTCCGACAGGGGCGAGATTTTGTCGCCGAAATAGGCTCCCGAGATGATGGCGCCGGCCGTCATGGCGTCGGAGAACCCTTCGGCCCGACCGATGCCTAATAGCGCTACGCCTACCGTGGCGATGGTGGTCCAGGAGGAGCCGGTCATCACCGACACCAGCGCGCACAGCACGCAGGCCGTGAGCAGGAACACCTTGGGGCTGATGATTTTGAGGCCGTAATAGATGAAGGCCGGAACCACGCCGCTCATGGTCCAGGTGCCGGAAATGGCGCCGATGAACAGCAGGATGAGGATGGCGGTGGCGACGCTGCCGACATTCCCTACAATCTCTTTCTCGAAACTGCTCCAGGGAATCTTGTACAGCCAGATTCCCAAGCCGATGGCAACGCCCGCTGAAGCCAGCAGGGCCACCTGCGAAGCACCCAGAATGGAATCGGCCCCGAAAATGGAGATATCCAGGGCCAAGAGTATTACCAGCACCGCAAGGGGAATCAGCGCCAGCAGGGTTCGCTTTACATTCGTATTCATGAGCCTACCGGGGACTCACGGAGAGGAGGAGTTGGAGCTCCTGGTTCACGGCATCGGAGAAGCCGTTCTCTTGCTCGCCGGGGGTGAAGGTGTCGGCCAGGACACCGCCCTCGTATTCGATGGTGAGCCCGCTGATACCCAGGGCGGCGATACGGTACATGTCATCCATCGAAGGATAGAGGTACACGAAGTTGACATCGTCACGGGCCTGGATAAGGTCGATGACGGAGCCGTCGGTGAGGGTGAGGCGGACGGGGGAGTCCACGGGGATGTGGTAGGTGTCTTTGGTGCCCAGCACGAAGGCCAGGTCCATGTCTTCCTCGTTGGTTCCCTTGTAATAGAGGTGGGTGAGGAGGATGTTGTAGTCGAAGTTGGCGCCGCGGGCCACGACCGGGTTGGCGGTGGAGAGAATGCTGTTGACGTTCTCCGTGTAACCGGACATGGTGGCCTTCAGTTCGATGGTGCTTTCCGAAGCTTTCAGGATGGCCTGACAGTGATTGGAGAGCAGTTCTGCAAATGCGTTTTTAGGGAAATCGACGCTGATGAAATCGTCCGGGGTCCAGCCGGTGACGATATCGACGGACTTGATGCCGCGCACCAGTTTTTCCATATCGGAAGGCTCGATGGCGTATTTGAGACGATTGAAGAAGTTGCCGTCGTCCATGCGGCGCGGCGTAGCGGAAGGCTGACCGATTTGCTCGGCGCGGACCAGTTTGCCGTTCTGGAGCGTGAAGGCCATCTTCACCCCTTTGGGAACCACGGTGGTGGTTTTCTGTATCAGGTTGAGATACAGCAGGTAAAGCGACGAACCATCCGGGAAGCCCACCAGCTCCACGCGAGCCAGGGCGGGGATGTCGTTCAGCTGCAACGATTCGTAGTCCGTGGCGATATGCGTCATGCCGTCCGAACGGTAATTGGTGCGTATATTTTGTGCCGATGCTGCCAGACAGACAAGGATTCCAAGGGTTACGAAAAGCAGTTTCTTCATAAGATGAAAAGTTATTGGATTGCAAATATAAGCAAAAAAAAGTATCTTTGTACGATTATACGTTAACGTTAAGTTTTATGCAGACAATTCAAAGATATGCCGTACTCGCCCTTGCGGGCCTTTTGCTTGCCGGAATTCCCATGTGGGCACAAGGTTCCATGACGGACGAACAAGTACTGGAATATGTTCAGAAGGGTGTGGCCGACGGTAAAGACCGGAACACCATGATAAAGGAACTTACGCTCCGGGGCGTAACCCGCACCCAGGCTCAGCGCGTGTACTCCAAGTATATGAGTGAAAACGGAGGAAACACAACGGCTGTTGCCGGAACGGCGGATGACCGCTCCCATGGCGTGAGTGCAGATCTCCTGCAGTCCGAGACCCAGGAACTGAGTTCCAAGGACCCGCTGGTTCAGTCGGATCAGACCCGCGTGGACAATTACGATCAGGATAACGATGACCCCAATGCCCCCAAGGTATATGGCCGCAACATTTTCCGTACCCGCAATCTGGACTTTGCACCCAACGAGAACCTGCCCACTCCGCGCAATTACCGTCTGGGGCCCGGCGATGAAATCATCATCGACGTGTTCGGACGTAACCAGACCACCCTTCGCAGCACCATTTCCCCGGAAGGAAGCATCAATGTAGATGTGCTGGGTCCGTTGTATTTGAGCGGCATGACCGTGGAGGAAGCCAATACCTACCTGAAAAAACGTCTCTCTCAGATTTATGGCGGACTGGGCGATGGCTCGGATACCGATATGCGCCTGAGTCTGGGGCAGGTACGTACCATTCGCATCAATGTCCTGGGCGATGTCCGTCGTCCTGGCAGTTATACCATGTCGGCCTTCTCTACCGCCTTCCATGCCTTGTACCGTTCCGGCGGCGTCAAAAACCCCGGTACCTTGCGTGCTATCAAGGTGGTCCGTGGAGACAAGGTAGTGGGTACCGTGGATGTATACGACTTCCTTAACCGGGGAAGCCTTTCCAGCGATGTGCGTCTGGAAGACGGCGATGTAATCCTGGTCCCGTCATATAAAATCATGGTTTCCATCGATCAGGGTGTCAAGCGCGTCATGTCCTTTGAAATGAAGGAAGGGGAAACGATCGCAGACTTGATCACTTATGCCGGCGGTTTCGAGACAGGTTACAATGCTGATGTCGTCACCGTTTACCGCCAGAACCCCAAAGGCTTTGAGGTTCGTACCGTGGAAACGCCGGAGTACGGTTCTTTCCGCTTGAAAGACGGTGACCGCGTGGAGGTCGGTACGCTCCAGACCTTGTTTGAGAACCGTATCGCCGTGCAGGGTGCCGTGTACAATCCCGGTATATATGAATTGAGCGAGAACGTACATACCGCCAAGCAACTCATCGAAAAAGCCGGCGGTCTGCTGCCGGAGGCCTTTACGGACCGCGTGGTTGTCCATCGCGAGCACGAGGACCGCAGCATGGAGGTGTTCTCCCTGAACTTGACGGAGGTCATGGCGGGCAAGCGTCCGGATTTCGCCCTCCAGAACAATGACGAAATCTACATCACCAGCAATTACGACCTCAAAGAGCAGGGAACCATGACCATTTCCGGTATGGTGAAGAATCCGGGCGAATATCCTTTTGCGGAAAACACCACCATCGAGGACTTTATCATCATGGCCGGCGGTCTGCTGGACGGCGCCTCTACTTCCCGCGTAGATGTCACCCGCCGCAAGAAAGATGCGGATGGGATGGCCGCCACATCGGACATCGGCGTGTTGTACAGTTTCTCCCTGGAAAAAGGCCTGGCCGATGACGGTAACCGTGACTTTGTGCTGGAACCGTACGATGAAGTAATGATTCACCAGAGCCCTTCCTACAACGTTCAGCGTCACTTCAAAGTAACGGGTGAGGTGAATTTCCCCGGCGAATATGCCTTGACCAGCCGTGAGGAGCATGTGTCGGATCTGCTGCTGAAAGCAGGAGGCATTACCCCCTTCGCCTATAAGCCCGGCGCCCGTCTTATCCGCGTAATGACCGAAGAGGAACGGCGCCAGGGCCAGGACATGGTGGAGATTATCGAATCCCATGTGGATTCGACCGATGTAGGAGCCCGCAAGGTCTTGCAAGAAACATACAGTGTGGCCATCGACCTGGACAAAGCTTTGACCAATCCCGGCGGAGATGAGGATGTGGTGCTGCGGGAAGGGGACGAGCTCGTCATCCCTGGCCGGAGCGGCGTGGTGCGTGTCCATGGCTCCGTGATGTATCCTACAGCCGTGAACTTTGATGCGGCTATGCGCGGAAGCGACTATATCGAGGCGGCCGGCGGCTATGCCCAGAATGCAGCACGTAACAAGACATATGTGGTGAACATGGGCGGCCGTGCCAAGCGCCTGCGTGCCAGTACTAAAGTGGAGCCCGGTGCCGAAATCTACGTTCCCAAGAAGGAGGAGAAGAAGCGTAAGGTCGATCCGGCCCTTGTCGTGGCTATCGGTACGGCTGCTTCTTCCTTGTCCACTATGGCGGTCGTAGTGTATAATATCGTCCGTAATACCAGCAAGTAACGTACTATGGAAGAGTATAAAAACAACCAGCCTCAGATAGAGGAGGACGACGAATTCCAGATTGACTGGGCGGGTATTCTCACCAAAATCCTCAAGCACTGGAAACAGATTCTGGTCATTGGCTTCGTCTTTAGCGTGTTGGGCATTTTCAGCGCCCTGAGCATGAAGCGCATGTATTCCGTCCAGCTAACCCTGGCGCCTGAAATTCAGGGACGTGGAAGCAGCAGCCTTAGCAGCATGGCTTCCATGCTGGGTTTGGGCGGTATCAATATGGGGTCCACCACGGATGCCATGAATATCACCCTGTTCCCGGAAATTTGCAAGAGCACGCCTTTTCTGGTGGGTCTGCTGGACGTTCCGCTGGACTCCTATGTGTCCGACAAACAGAAGGAAGCCGGCGTCGAGCCCCTTCATACAACGGTGTATAAGCACTTTACCAAGGAAGACCAGGAAAAGAGCGCTTTTGCCAAATGGATGGAATCCCTCAGCAAGAAAAAGCCCGAGAAGCCTTATACCGGCGTAGAGAACCCTACGGAACTCACCCGGAAACAGGCCGCTGTAGTTAAGGGACTTGGCAAGGTAATCTCCTGCGATGTCGATAAGAAAACAGGTGTTACCACTGTTGGCGTAATCCTGGACGACCGCATGATGGTCAAGCAGTTGGCCGACACCGTCTGTGCCCGCCTGCAGGTATACGTCTCGAACTACCGGACCCAAAAGGCCAAGGCCGACTATGACTATTACTGCATGCTGGCCAATGAAGCCAAGGAAGATTATAAGAAGGCCCAGGCCGCTTATGCCCAGGCTGTGGACTACGACCGGAGCGTCATTCTGCAAGGCGCCCAGTCGGAGCGCGAACGCCTGCGCGAGGAAGCTTCCCTGGCCAGCCAGATTTACAGCCAGATGGCCCAGCAGCGGGAATTGTCCCGTGCCAAAATCCAGGAAGAGAAACCGGTCTATGCCGTTGTGCAGCCGGCCGTTCTTCCCCAGACCCCTATGAACAGCCGCGCCAAGCGTGTGCTCATCTGGGCCTTCCTTGGCGGTTTCTTAGCTGTGGCCTGGTATGGCTTCGGCGCCGATTTCCTCAAGAAGATGGTGTACGACGTGGAGGAAAAAATGCAAGAGGAAAAGTAGTTTAACCTAACCCTGAACAACTATGCTCATTGTCCTGAAACTCCTGGGCAGCATCGCCCTCCTGATTTATGGCATGAAAGTCATGAGCGAGGCCCTGCAGAAAATGGCGGGCCCGCAGTTGCGTCACCTCTTGGGCGCCATGACCACCAACCGCTTTTCCGGTGTGCTTACCGGTGCATTGGTTACTGTAGCCGTTCAGTCTTCGGCTGCTACCACCGTGATGACGGTGTCCTTCGTCAATGCCGCCCTCCTTACCCTGGCGCAGGCTATCTCCATCATCATGGGTGCCAATATCGGTACCACCATGAGCGCCTGGATCATGAGTGCGGGTTTCTCCTTTAACGTGACTATGCTGGTGTGGCCGGCCTTCCTGGCGGGCATTATCCTTATCCAGACCGGTAAGCACCGTTATATCGGCGACTTCCTCTTCGGCCTTTCGTTCCTGCTGTTTGCCCTGGGCATGCTCAAGGAAACGGGCATCGAGATGGACCTGGCCAGCAAGCCGGCCGTGGTGGCGTTCTTCGCCCATTTCAAGACCAATTACGGCACCATCCTGCTGTTCCTGCTCATCGGCTCTATCCTTACGGCCATGGTGCAGTCTTCGGCAGCCCTGATGGCCATCACCATGGTGCTTTGCTCCACCGGTGCCATTACCATTTTCCAGGGTATTGCACTGGTGATGGGTGAGAATATCGGCACCACCGTTACCGCCAACCTGGCGGCCATGTCGGCCAATACCCAGGCACGGCGCACGGCTATGGCGCACCTGTTGTTCAACGTTTTTGGCGTGCTGTGGGTGCTCATGTTCTTCTTCCCCTTCGTGCGGATGGTCTGCGGCGTAGTCGGCCTGGATCCCATGGCGGAGAGCCAGACGCCCACGCAGCTTTCCTTTGCGCTGGCAGCTTTCCATACGGCTTTCAACTTGATTAATACCGCCATCCTCATCTGGTTCATTCCGCAGATCGAAAAACTGGTGTGCTGGATTATCAAGCCGCGCAAGGAAGAGCAGGAAGACGAATTCCGTCTGCAGTTTATCAGCAGCGGTATCATGAAGACCCCGGAAATCTCCGTGCTGCAGGCGCAGAAGGAAATTGCCGTCTTTGGTACCCAGATGCAGAAGATGCTGGATATGGTGAAGGAGTTGTGGGAAACGGAAGGGGACGATGCCTTTGCCAAGCTGTTCGAGCGCATCAAGAAGTACGAGGACGAGTCCGACCGGATGGAGAACGAGATCGGCAAGTACCTGGGGAAGGTGAGCGACGCCCACCTGTCAGACGATACCAAGGAGAAGATCCGTGGCATGAACCGTCAAATCGGCGAGCTGGAGTCCATCGGCGACAGCTGCTTCAACCTGGCGCGTATCCTGCAGCGCAAGCGGGATAAGAAAGTACACTTTGACGATGACCAGTGGGGCGGCGTGGTGCAGATGCACGAGTTGGTGAAGGGTGCCATGGGCCGGATGAACGAACTGCTGATGGGTCACAAGGAAAACTTCACCATCGAGCAGTCTGCCGATTTTGAGCGTCGGATCAACGACAAGCGCAACACCCTCAAGCAGCAAAGCCTGGCCGATGTAGACAACCGCGTGTACAGCTACGACAACGGTACGGTGTACATGGACCTGGTGAACGAATTGGAGAAGGTGGGCGACTATGTGCTGAACGTGGCTGAGGCCCGTCTGGGCGAGGAAGCCATTACTAACGCAGACTAAATAATGGAATTACAATTAAATAGGAAAGAAGTACCGGTGCTTCTGCTCACCGGCTATCTGGGAAGCGGCAAAACCACCCTGTTGAACCGCATCCTGTCCAACAAGAAGGGCATCAAGTTCGCCGTAATCGTGAACGACATCGGCGAGGTCAATATCGACGAAAGCCTTATCGAGAAAGGCGGTGTGGTAGGGAAGACGGACGACAGCCTGGTGGCCCTGCAGAACGGTTGCATCTGCTGCACCCTCAAGATGGACCTGGTGGCCCAGCTGGCGGACCTTACCGCTGCTGGCAAGTTCGATTATATCGTCATTGAAGCCAGCGGCATTTGCGAACCGGCCCCCATCGCCCAGACCATCAGCACCATGCCTGCGCTGGCGCCCCAGTACACCAAAGGCGCGCTGCCGTACGTGGATTGCATCTGCACGGTGGTGGACGCCCTGCGCATGAAGGACGAGTTCGACAACGGCGCAGCCCTGGAGAAAGAGGATATCGGCGAGGACGATTTGGAACGCCTGGTCATCGAGCAAATCGAGTTCTGCAACATCGTGCTGCTCAATAAGGCCGCAGAGATTTCGCCGGAGGAACTGGGCAAGCTCAAGGGCATCGTCATGAGCATCAATCCCGGCGCCCGCGTGCTGGAATGCAATTATGGCGATATCGACCTGGACGAGCTCATCTATACGGGCATGTTCAATTTCGATGAGGTGGCCACGTCGGCCGCCTGGATCGCCGCCATCGAGGCAGAGGAAGATGAGGACGAGGAAGCCGAAGGTGAGGCGCTGGAATATGGTATCGACACGTATGTGTACACGCGCCGTCCGGCCTTGGACCTGAACAAGTTCGACCATATGGTGGCCACCAAATGGCCTGCCAACATCATCCGCGCCAAGGGGCTGTGCTATTTCTCCAACGATATAGACAAGTGCTACCTGTTTGAGCAGGCCGGCAAGCAAAAGTGCATCCGTGACGCCGGACTGTGGTTCGCCACCATGGAGCCGGAGGAACTGGCGGAAATGATGAACCGGGACCGTAAACTTCGGGCCGATTGGGACCCGGAATACGGCGACCGCATGCAAAAGATCGTGTTCATCGGCCAGCACCTGGACAAGCCCGCCCTGGAAAAACTGATGGACAGCTGCCTGGCCTAGTTTTTGGAACAAAAATAGTTGTCATTTCGAGCGAAGTCGAGAAATCTCTTTGCAAACTCAAAAAAAGTTTCTATCTTTGCAGTCCCGTTTTTTCGGGACTTAAGTCTGGAGAGATGCTCGAGTGGCTTAAGAGGCACGCCTGGAAAGCGTGTATACTCCAAAAGGGTATCCCGAGTTCGAATCTCGGTCTCT
>JBGUPS010000066.1:0-30951 GCA_045130395.1 Candidatus Cryptobacteroides sp. | reverse complement strand
TCCGGCCAGGCCGCCAACCTCTTTGCCTGCATGAACATCGCAGGTGCGGGCGACCACATCATCGCCGCTAACAACATTTACGGCGGCACCTTCAACCTGCTGGGCGTCACGCTGGCCAAATTCGGCATCGAAGTCAGTTTTCTCAAGGCCGATGCCACCGACAGCGAGATCCAGGCCGCCATCCGGCCCAACACCAAACTCCTTTTTGGCGAAACCCTCTCCAACCCCGGCGTTGAGGTGCTGGACATCGCCCGCTGGGCCGCCGTCGCCCACAAAAACGGCCTGCCGCTGGTTATCGACAATACCTTTGCCACGCCTGTCCTGTGCCGTCCGTTTGAATGGGGGGCCGATATCGTCACGCATTCCACCACCAAATATATAGACGGGCATGGAACCAGCGTGGGCGGCGCCGTAGTGGACAGCGGCAACTTCCCCTGGGAGCAATATGCCGACAAATTCCCCGGCCTCACTACGCCGGACGAATCCTATCACGGCCTCACTTATACTAAGAAATTCGGGAAGGCTGCGTTTATCACCAAGGCCGTCACGCACCTGATGCGGGACCTGGGCAGCACGCAAAGCCCCCAGAACGCTTTCTACCTGCACCTGGGCCTGCAGACGCTGCACCTTAGAATGCCGCGACACAGCAGCAGCGCCCTTCAGGTGGCCCGCTGGCTGGAGAACTGCCCGGACGTAGCCTGGGTACACTACCCCGGTCTGGAAAGCGACCCGCACCACAACCTGGCACTCAAATACCTGCCGGACGGCTGCAGCGGCGTGCTGTGCTTCGGTCTAAAGGGCGGCCGCGCGTTCGACAACCGCTTCCTGGATGCCCTGAAACTGACCACCATCGAAACGCATGTGGCCGATTGTCACACCTGCGTGCTGCATCCGGCATCGCACACGCACCGGCAGCTCTCCGACGAGCAGCTGAAGGCGGCTGGTATCGCCCCGGACCTTATCCGTTTCAGCGTGGGTCTGGAAGCCCCGGAAGACATTATTGCAGACCTTGAACAAGCCCTGGCCGCAGCGAAAGCATGATACGACAAGAGATTACGATTAACCTGAACCTGGAATGCGGCGGCGTACTGGAAAAAGCACGCATCGTCTTCCATACCTCCAAAGGGAGCGGCAAGGTCATTTGGATCTGCCACGCCCTTACCGCCAACAGCGACCCCGAAGACTGGTGGCCAGAGATGGTGGGACCGGGCAAGACCATCGACACGGAGAAAAACCGCGTGGTGTGCGTGAACAGGATAGGCAGCGCGTATGGGTCCGAGGGACCGGCGCGGGAGAATCCGGCCACCGGGAAACCCTGGATGCTGGATTTTCCGGATGTGACCATCCGCGACACCGTACAGTCCTTTGACGCCGTGCGTAAGCACTTGGGGATCGAGAAAATCGACCTATTAATCGGCGCATCCAATGGCGGATTCGATGCCGTTGAATGGGCCATCATGCAGCCGGAAGTGTTTGACCGCTGCCTGCTGTTGTGCACGGCGCCCCGCATCTCTCCTTTCCTGGGCGCCACCGTAGAAGCCCAGCGCATGGCCTTAGAGGCTGACCCTACCTTCCGCGAAGCCCGTTCGCTGGAAGGCGGCCGGAATGGACTCAAGTGCGCCCGCGCCCAGGCGCTCATCAGTTACCGTTGCTTTAAGGGGTATGGCCTTACCCAGGCCGAAGAAGACCCGGACACCCTCTTTGCCGGCCGCGTAGCCTCCTACGAGCGCTACCAGGGCGAAAAACTGGTCCGGCGCGGCTTTGACGCCTACTCCTATTATTGCCTCTGCAACGCCCTGGACAGCCACAACGTGGGCCGCGGACGGGGCGGTGTGCAAAAGGCCCTGCAGGGCATCAAGGCCCGTACAACGGTGGTCGCCGTGGACAGCGACCTCATTTTCCCGCCGGCAGAAAGCCGGCAGTGGGCCGCCTGGATTCCCGGTGCCCAATATGTAGAAATCAGTTCCAATTTTGGCCACGACGGCTTCCTGCTGGAAACCGCCAAATTATCGGCCCTTATCCTTTAAACTATGCAAGTACTCAAATTCGGCGGCACTTCCGTTGCCAATGCGGAAGCCATGCTTCAGACCATCCAGATTGTTCAGAAGGCCCTGGAGGCCGATCGCACCATCGTGGTAAGTTCCGCCATCAGCGGTTGCACCGACGGGCTCATCGAGTTGGGCCGCCTGGCTGCTTCCCGTGACGAAGCCTACAAAGAGCGCCTGGCTTTCTGGCAGGAAAAACACCACGCCATTATCGACAAGTTGCTGCCGGACGGCTACCGGAACAAGACGCTGGGTGCCGTGGACGACCTCTTCGGCCAGCTGGAGAGCATCCTGCAGGGCGTTTTCCTGCTGGGTGAGCTCTCCCCCACCAGCCTGAGTGCCGTGCAAAGCTTCGGCGAACTCTTCTCCACCCGTATTCTCACGGACAGTTTCCTTTCGCAAGGCATTGCGTGTCGATGGCTGGATGCCCGCGAGCTGGTCCGCGTGCGGGACGGCGTGGTGGAAAGCGCAGAGACCTACCGACGTGTGCAGGAGGCCGTTGAGCAGCATACGCGGGCGGAGTTGTTCATCGTCCCGGGCTTTATCGCCCGCGACCAGGATGGCAAGGTGACCACGCTGGGGCGAGGCGGTTCGGACTATACCGCTTCCCTGTTTGCCGTAGGCATCCACGCCCGCAGGGTGGAGATTTGGACCGATGTCCCTGGCATCATGACCGCCCATCCGGAGGTGGTGCCGTCGGCCCGCCCCATTCCGAATATCTCCTACCGCGCCGCGCAGGAACTGTCCCACTTCGGTGCCAAAGTGATTTACCCACCCACCATCCAACCCGTTGTGGCTGAGGGCATTCCCATTTACGTGAAAGACACGTTCCATCCCGACGAACCGGGCACGCTGGTGGAGAAAAATCCGCCGCGGGCACAGGGTGGGGCCATTGGCATCGCCCATTCCCACGGCCTGGCGCTCATCTCGCTGGAAGGCAGCGGCATGGTGGGTGTTCCAGGCTTCAGCTCCCGCCTGTTCGACGCCCTTTCCCGTGCCGGCATCAACATCATCCTCATCACGCAAGCCTCGTCCGTGCACTCCATGTGTATCGCCATTGCTGCGGCCGATGCGGAGAAAGCCAGAAGGGCGGCCGATGCCTGCTTCGCTTACGAAATCTCGCTGGGAAAACTGAATCCGCTGCGCGTGGAGAAGGGCTTTTCCATCGTCTGCGTCATTGGGGACGATATGCTGGGGCACAGCGGCGCCACCGGCGGCATGCTGGCGGCCCTGAGCCGTCACAGCATCCCCGTACGCGCCACCGCCCAGGGTTCATCGGAACGAAACATCTCTGTCATCGTGCCTTCCGAGCGGGCCGATGAGGCCATCCGTGCCATCCATCACGAGTTCTTCGACCGTTTTACCAACCAGATCATCCCCCTGTTCATTGCCGGCTACGGCCGTGTGGGCAAGGCGCTGGTGAACATGCTGCTGGACAATGCGGCCGCTATCGCCAAGCGGTCCGGCAAAGAGCTCCGCGTGTGCGGCCTGGCCCGGAGTACGCGCTATATTATCGACACGGAGGGCATCGACCTGGCCCATGCCGGTGAACTGTTGGAGGCAGGCACTCCCGGTTCCTTCGTAGATGCCCTGTGCGAACTTTCGCTGGAGAATTCCCTTTTCATCGACTGTACGGCCAACGAGGAACTGGGCTTCCGTTATCCGGACCTTTTCCACAGCGGTTATTCCGTAGTGGCCTGCAACAAAATCCCCTTCTCCGGCACCTATGCCCAGTTTAAAAACCTCCAGCTGGAAGCCCACAAGGCGGGCGTTTCCCTGCGGTACGAAACCACGGCCGGTGCAGCCCTGCCCGTCCTGGTGACGCTGGACCGCGTGGTGCAGAGCGGCGATACCCTGGTTCGTATGGACGCCGTGCTTTCCGGCACACTCAACTACCTGCTGGACAATTACAAAGGTGCTGACTGGGAAGCCCTGGTGGAAGACGCCCGCATAAAAGGTTACACGGAGCCAGACCCGCAGGTGGACCTCTCTGGCAAGGATGTCCTGCGCAAAATCCTCATCCTGAGCCGCCAGGCCGGCCTTCCGCTGGAAGAGGCACAGGTGAGGCTGGAGCCCATTCCAGTCGATATCGAGCAGCGGTACAAAAAAGCCGCAGCCTCCGGAAAGAAGCTGCGGTACGTTGCATCCGTCGATGCCGAGGGCCACGCGGTTGTGGGCTTGCAGGAGGTGGGACCGGACAGTCCGCTGTATAGCCTCCGGGGCACGGACAACGCCATCCTCATCACGACAGGCGACTATCCCTCCCCCATGCTCATTCAAGGCGCCGGCGCCGGAACGCGCCAGACGGCCGGCGGCCTGCTCAACGACATTATGCTAAGTCTTTAATCGACAAAACACATTTCATCCAGGAGATAGTCCGCATGGCCTATCTCCTTTATTATGAATAGGATATAGCGGACATCTAAAGAGATGTTGCGGCATACGTCCGGGTCGAAGGCCAGGTCGCTCAGGGTGCCTTCCCAAACGCGGTCGAAGTTGATGCCGATCAGGTTGCCGTCCGCATTCAGGACCGGGCTGCCGGAGTTGCCGCCGGTGGTGTGATTGGTGGCCAGGAAACAGACCGGCTGGTCCTCGTGGCCGCCCTGGGCATAAATATCCCGCAGCGTCTGGGGAATATTGTAGTCAAAAATGTCCGGATTGTCCTTTTCGATGATGCCGCGCAGGGTGGAAACCGGATGGTAGTAGATGGCATCGGCAGGCCGATAGCCCTCCACATGGCCGTAGGCCACTCGCAAGGTGAGGTTGGCGTCCGGATAGAAAGCCTTCTCGGGCTCAAACTCCATCTGCGCACGCATATAGTCGCGGTAGGTTAACTGAAGGGCTTCGTTCAGCGAACGCACTTTGCTCACGATGGGTCCGGCGAAGAAGGCATCCAGGGCATCGGACAGCGCACGGGCTTCCTCTTCGCTGGCAAAGACATCGTCCTTCCAGGCCTCCATGCTGTCGTATTCGGCCCGTTTCTGCAGGAAATACGCCGGCTTGTAGGCATCGTCCAGGTTTTTGTCGAAGGCCTCCATCAGCGCCACGAAGGTTTCCTCGTCGATGGGCTGGTAGTAGTCTTTCATGTCGAAAGGACGGCCGGAAACCATGCGCAGGCGCTCGATGCTGCGGACGGTCTCGTTGTAGTATTCATAGGCCCGATACAGGGCGTTGCGCTCCTCATAGAGATAGGCCAGGTTGTCCAGCACGTCCTTGTACTGCGTGCCCCGGGCCCACTCCCGGAAACGGGCTTCGTAGGCCTGCTTGGTGGCTACGGTCTTCATCTTTTTGAGGCCCTTCTCCTCCCCTTGCCACTTCTTCCAGGCATTGGCCACACCCGCATATTTGCTGGAATACTGGATGCGTACGGCCTGGCTCTGGTCCATGTACTTCTTCATGATTTGCAGCCGCAGGGTACGCAGGGCGATTTTTTCCGGATCCGACACCTGGGAGATGTACTTCACGGCCTCCGAGTACACATATTCCTGCGTGCTGCCGGGGCAGCCATAGACAAAGGTGAAATCACCTTCCTTCACCCCTGCACGGGAGATTTTGAGGGACTTCTTGGGCGTGTACGGAACGTTGTCCTCGCTGTATTCTGCAGGCATGTTGTCCTTGCCGGCGTAGATGCGGAAGATGGAAAAGTCGCCGGTGTGACGGGGCCACATCCAGTTGTCCGTTTCCCCGCCAAACTTGCCGATGGAGGACGGCGGAGCACCGACCAGCCGCACATCCGTATACTCACGGAACACGAAAAGGAAGTATTGGTTGCCATAATAAAGGGCCTCCACGCTGGCCTTGAGGCCATTGCCCCCCTTCACCGCCTGCTCCTTGAGTTTTTCGCTGTTTTTCTTGACGATTTTAATACGGTCCGCCTCGTCCATTTTTCCCGGCTTGTAGCCTTTGAGCACCAGCTCGGTCACGTCTTCCATCCGTTCCAGGAAGCGCACGGTGAGCCCCGGGTTGGGCAGTTCCTGGCTGCGGTTCAGGGCCCAGAACCCGTCCTTGAGGTAGTCGTGCTCCACGGAGGAATGCTTCTGGATGTAGCCATAGCCGCAGTGGTGGTTGGTGAACAGGAGGCCTTCGTCGCTTACCAGTTCACCGGTGCAGCCGCTGCCGAACAGCACCACGGCATCCTTGAGACTGGCCTGGTTAACGCTGTAAATGTCTTCTGCGCTGAGTTTGAGGCCCTTGGCCTGCATATCTGCGATGCGCTGGGAAATAAGGGCCGGGAGCCACATGCCCTCATCGGCCTTCAAAGGGAAAAAGGTGACGGCCAGTAAGACCGTCAGGAGAAAAGATTTCTTCATGTTGTGGGTGTCGATTATTCTTCTTCGGTGGGAGGCGTCACGGCTGCGGGCTCGAAGGTGGCCAGCACGTTCAGGTCCTCGTGCATGGTGATCTTCTTGGGGTTGGTTTTCCAGCTGGAGGCCGTACCGCCCCAGGCCGAGAACGCGTATCCTTCTGCAGGACGAGCCGTAAAGGTGACCTGGGTGCCTTCCAGGACAGCGCCATCGCTGACAGACACTTCAATGGTGCCGGCCCCCTCCGGAATTACCTTGGTGGCAATGGAATAATACACGGGAACAGGCGTTGGTGTTTGCTTGTTCTGGGCGCAGGCTGTTCCTAAAAGAACCAGCAGGATGAGGGGAAGAAGGCGTTTCACTGTTATCATGTCGATGGGTCTTTGCAAATATAGGAAAAATAATTTATATTTGTGTTTTAGAAGAACCACATGCACTATGAGAATTCCAGAATCTGAATTAATTATCAATGGAGACGGCTCCGTATTCCACATTCACCTGAAACCGGAAGAACTGGCCGATAACGTTATCATGGTAGGCGATCCCTCCCGCGTGGACATGATCGCCGAGTATCTCACGGACATCGAGTTCCGCCATGCTTCGCGTGAATTCGTATCTGTAACCGGTAAGTACAATGGCAAGCGCATCACCGCCCTGTCCCATGGTATCGGCCCGGACAACATCGACATTGTAATGACCGAGCTGGACGCTCTGGCCAATGTGGATTTCAAAACCCGCGAGGTAAAGCCTGTCCACCGCGCCCTCAACATCCTGCGTATCGGCACTTCGGGCGCCCTGCACGCAGACATTCCGCTGGGCAGCTATGTATTGGCACACATCAGCGTGGGCTTCGACGGTGTCATGAACTGGTATGCCAACCGCGAAAAAATCACCATCCCGGAAGTGGAGGAAGCGTTCAAAAAGCACATGAACTGGAACCCGTACCTCTCTTCCCCGTACTTCGTGAAGGCCTCCAACAAAATCATCGACCTCATGAAGGACGTTACGCTTAAGGGCGTCACCATTTCCGCTCCCGGATTCTACGGTCCCCAGGGACGTATCGTCCGCCTGCCGCTGGCCATGCCCACCATGCTGGAAGACGTAGAGAGCTTCCGCTTCTCCACCGGCGGCGAGGACTACCGCATCACCAACTTCGAAATGGAGAGCTCTCCGCTGGCCGGTCTGGCCGCCCACCTGGGCCACCACGCCAGCACGGTTTGCTGCATCATCGCCAACCGCTATCTCCAGAGCTCTAACCCGGACTACAAACCGGCCATCCGCAAGCTTGTAGAACTCTGCCTGGAGAAAATGTCCACGCTCTAGCCGCACAGGCCTAAGTAGAATTGCCGCGAGCTAAATCTCAAAGGAATCGATTTCCTTCACCAATTTTCCAATGATGGACATCTTCATGTCGTAGAGGGCATCGGAGATGTCCACTTTGTAATAGTGGGGGTTGATCAGACGACGCTCCGCCGGTGAGAAGTGGCGCAGGTTGTCCTGGTAGAAGGCCTTCTTGGTCTGGAGGTCATAATACGGGGCAATCCGCTCTCCCGACTTGATGGACTGGAGTTGCAGCGGCCGGGCGTCATAGTGTCCTTCCTCGAAGGTCTTGGTCTTGAAGGAGTCGTACTCGTCCCGAATGGTGATGGTTTTTCCGTGCTGGATGGCTAGGTCCGTGGCATCGCCGCGAAGGCAGGTGACATCGGCCTTGAAAACGTATCCGTCCAGGGAATTGCCCTTTTCCTTGTCCAGGGCCGATATGCGCCAGGTGATTTGGAAACCGGGGTTGATGAGCTTGATTTTGTCTTCCGAGCGTTTGAGGACCGGCTGACCGTCTATCTGCACCAGTTTGTACACGTTGCCGAAGCAGGGGGCTGCCTTGGAGGTGGCAATGGCATCGCCCACGCCGTAACTGTCGATGCGGGCGCCCTGCCGCTCCAGGTCCGTGATGAGGTACTCGTCCAAACCGTTGGTAGCGAAGATTTTGCACTTGGTGAGGCCGTGGCTGTCCAGGATGCGGCGCACTTCCTGAGAAAGATACGCAAGGTCACCGCTGTCCAGACGGATGCCGTAGCCGGGCGCGTAAGTATCGTCAATGCCGTTTTCCTTGAAGGAACGGATGGCGTTCTTGATGCCGCAGCGCAGGGTGTCGTACGTGTCGATCAGGAGGATGATGTTCTCTCCCCGGTGCGTATTGATGTAATCCGTAAATGCTTGATGTTCACCTTCTACCGTGCTTCCATAGGAAGTGATGAAACTGTGCGCCATGGTGCCGGTGGAAGGTACGTCGTTGAACGCGCCGGTGAGGATGTTGGAGGAACTGGCGCAGCCGGCAATCTGGGCCGCCTTGCCGCCATATACCGCCGCCCAGGGGCCATGCGCCCGGCGGGAACCAAACTCGGAGACCGGCTTGTCCGTGGAACGGCATACGCGGGAGGCCTTGGTGGCCACGGCCATCTGGTGGTTCAGGATGCACAGCATGGGCGTTTCCAATACCTGGGCCTGCACCAGTGGTCCCACCACCGTGACGATGGGCTGGTTGGGGAATACGATCTCGCCTTCCCGCATGGTGTAAACGTCGCCCGTAAACTTCATGGTGCTCAAGTGTTTGCGGAACTCCCGATACTCCTCTCCGGGCAGGAATTTCTCATAGAATTCCTCCGGCTCGGTGCCCAGTTTGAGAACCATTTCTATCACTTCCTCCGTGCCGCTCACCACGGCCCAGTTGTTGTTTTCCGGGGCCTTGCGGTAAAAGAGGTTGAACACGGCAATCTGGCCTTCTTTTCCACAGTCCAGATAGGACTTTCCCATGGTGTACTGGTACTTGTCCGACACGTAAGCGGTATTGATTTCGTTCATGCTATACATAAATTATATGGTTGCCTTCTCCTGCCCCTTGAACACCAGGTAGTAGCCGATGGGCATTACCAGGACGATGAGGAAGATGGAGAGGATGGTGCCGAAGCAGATGATTACGCCCATGGGCTGCCAGAGAAGGTCGGCCGAGAGAATCATGGGCAGCACGCCCAGTGCCGTGGTGCAGGAGGTGAGGAAGATGGGACGCACACGGCGTTTGCCCGCTTCCATGGCTGCTGTACGGACATCGGCACCGTCTTTAAAGCGCTTGTCTTCCGCGTATTCGTACATGAGGATGCCGTTGCGCACCACGATGCCCACCAGCGAAATGAGGCCCAGGGCGGCGGTCATGCCAAAGTCCAGGTTGAAAATCCACATGCCCAGGAAGGCGCCGAAGAGGCACAAAGTGCTCATAGCCATGGTGAGCAGGGCGATGCTGGCCTTTTTGAAGTGGAACAGCAGGAAGACGAACAGGATTAGGCAGGCCACAAAGAAGGCAAAGCCGATCTCCGGACCCAGCACGGAGTTTAGCGACGAAAGACCACTGTACTCCACGTGCGCCCCTTCCGGGAGATCCAGTTTCTCGATATACCCTTTCATCTCCTTCATCACCCGCGGCTGACTGATGCCCATTTTGGTATCGGCATAAACGCTTACGGCAGGTTCCCCGCCCCAGCGGTGCAGTTGCGCCACGTGCCAGTCCGGTTCCACCGACGCAACTTGCCTGAGCGGGATGCTTACACCCGGCAGGGCCGATGTCACCATCTGGTCCCCAAGCACGGTATAAGGCATATCACCCTCAAGGCCGGCTGCATACAAGGTCACGGGCAGGGCACGGCCATTTTCCCAGACGGAAGCGATGGTCTGCCCATTAAACGAGCCGGCCAGTTGCAAGGAAAGCAGGCCGCGGTTCACCCCCAGGCGCGGTGCCTCGTCCTCGTCCAGGCGGATGTTCACCGTAGGCTGCAAATTGTCGTTATCGGCATGCACCCACTTGAGCTGCGTATCCATCTTGGTCATCCGGTCCCGAAGGGCATCGGCAGCGGGATACAGCGCCTCGCGGTCCTCTCCTTTGAGAATCACATGCACCGGCGCCTCCACCAGCTGGTAATCCATCTGCTTGATGCGGAGCAGGGCGTGCGGGAACAGATTCTCCCGGTTCTCGTATTCGTGCAAAATCTCCACCGTAGCATTGTTGGAGACCGTTTTAACAATCACTTGTGCCGATGCAGGCGAAGGAATCTTGGGCGCATAGGTGGCGCTGAAGCGCGGCACGCTCACATTCAGGTAGGAGGATACCGAGACCACCCGTTCATCGGCAAGGAAAATCCGTTCCAGCGAATCCGTTACTTCTCGTGTGCGTTCCATGGAATTGCCGCCCTCCAACTCTACCTCCACGCAGAAGAAGTCGCGGTTGGCCTTGGGCACCATCTGGAAGTTGAGCGTGAGGAACATGAGCACGCCCAGGGCTATGGCCGTCAGGGCGCCGCAAACCGTCATATAAGGATGCCGGAAGCACCAGGCCTGCGCCTTTGCGTAAGTTTCCTCGATGAAGCGGAACAGTTTGGACTGAAGGCGGGCCACCAGGTTTTCGTTGCCCCGGTGCGGCTCGCTGATGAAGCGGGTTTCCAGCGACGGAACCATCGACACGGCATAGACCAGCGAGAGCATGAGCGCGACCAGGATAACCCAGGGGAAGAATTTCACGAAGTCCTGCATGTAGCCGCTCAGGATCACCTTGATGGGGAAGAACATGAGCGAGATGGCCAGCGTAGCCACAAAAGTGGGCATAAACAGCTCCTTGGCACTGGCGCAGGCCGCATCCAGGCGGTTCATCCCCCGCCCCAGCTTGTCCATATAGCCATCCATGGTAATGATGGAATCGTCCACGATCATACCCAGACAGGTAATCAGGGCCGCCAGAGTCACGGTATTCAGTTCGATACCGGTAAAGTACATGATACACAGCGTCATGGCTGTGATGATGGGAAGGCCGGACGAGGCGATGAGCGCGCTCTTGAGCGGAAACAGCAGGAGCATCACCAGCACCACCACCAGCATGGCCACCACCAGGTCGCGCATGAAACTGAAGACGGAGTCCCCTACCACCTTGGGCTGGTCCGTAACTTTGGTGATAGTGACGCTGTGCGGAAGTTCTGCACGGAATTCCTGCAAGACCTGGTCTACTTCCCGGCCGAAAGCCGTGATATCGTTTCCAGGCCTGGACTCCAGCGACAGCACCACACAAGGGGTTCCGTTATAAATAACTTCCTCGTCAGCAGCCTGATAGCGCCGTTCGATACGGGCGATATCCTTCAGACGCACCACGTCGCCGGCCGGGCTGGCAAACACAACGCGGTCGCCGATCTCCTGCTCCGAGGTGATGGCCGGATCCACATGGATGGGCGCATGCACATAGGAAGCGTCAAAACTACCGCCCGGAATGGGCATGGACGATGTCTGGTAATTCAGCAGCAGCGTAGCAGGGTCGATGCCATAAGCGCTCACCCGGTCCATATCCACGTGAACGGCAATCTCGTCCGGGCGCGTGCCCAGGATTCTGATGCTGGAGAGTTTGTCGATGCGGCGCAGGCGCTCGCTCAGCACATCGGCCAGTTCCTCCAATTCTCCGTATCCTTTGTCCGTGGACTGGATGGAGAGCATGATGGCCGATAGAGAGGTAAAATCGTCCAGGGCAGCCACGGCCAGCACACCGGCCGGCAGCAAAGCCTTTTCCTGTTGCAGCCGGAGCCTGATTTTGGACCAGACTTCGTCCTTCTTGGACATGGGACAATTCAAGTCCGCATAGATGTAGCAGATGCCATCCTTACTAACCGTGTGCGCACTGCTACGGACTACTTCCTTAAACGTAAAGAGGGTTTTTTCCAGCGGTTTGGCCAGCTGGTCCTCCACCTGCTGGGCGGTGGCGCCGGGGTAAATACCCACAACCAGGCCCTGCTTGATTTCGAAGGTGGGGAATTCGTCCTTATTGATCCGGCTTACGCCCCAGATACCCAATACACAAAGGGCCGCCACAAGAAGATAGACCACCTTCTTGTGTTGGATGGTCCAACGGACCCATCCCGCGATTCCTTTCATATACTGGCCTACTTCCATGGGCTATCGAACCGTCTGTACATGCATGCCGCCGGACACCTTGCGGGTGCCTTCCACAATCAGCAGGTCCCCTTCCCTAAGGCCGCTTTCTACAATAATGTTCCGGCCGCTGTATCCGCCGATGACGATATCTTTCCTTATCACGATACCCTGCTCCACGCACCAGACATAGCGGCCCTCGGCGCCGGTGCGGACGGCACTGGCCGGGCACAGGATATGTGAGCTGGAGGGCATCAGGACGCGTACTTTGCACACCATGCCGGGCAGGAGCGACTTATCTGTCACCCGGGCCAGGCAGTCATAGGCATGGGACAGGGGCTGTCCCACCACTCCCTTGGATTCCAAGGTGGCCTGGAAGGTCTTTTCCAGGGCGGGCACTTCTATCTCCACAGCCATGCCGGGGGTCAACTGCAGGATTTCCGCTTCCGGAACCGGGAAACGGACATAGGTACCGTTCCGGTCCAGCACCTGCACCAGGGGCTGAAGGACATCGGCACGGATCCCTTTCTGGGCATATACCTCACCAATGACTCCGTCGAAGGGGGCCTTGAGGGTGCCTTCTTCCAGCGTTTGACGGGCAGCAGCCTGGGCGGCGCGGGCCTGGGCCAACTGGGTTTCAATTTCCACTACTTTGACATCGGCCACAGCGCCACCTTCCTTTAACTTTTGGATGCGCTCGAAGCCGTCCTGCGCCTGTGCGAGCGAGGCACGGGCCATGTCGAAGGCGGCATTCACCTGTTCTGAATACACGCGGGCCAGCACCTGGCCCTCCTTGACGCTTTGACCTTGCTTGACAGGAATATCCAGCAGCGTACCGGCATACGGAGCCGTGATGACGGTGGTGCCGGTGGCTTCGGCCTTGCCCACATACGAAGCCATCACATGCGTGGTCTCGGCGGCTACGGGAGCCACTTTCACCGTAACCGGCTCGGAATGAACCGGTTTTACGCGATGGCCGCAAGCGGCAAGCGCCAGAACGGACAGAAGGAGTAGAATTCTTTTCATCAGTCCAGATTGTCAGGATCGGTAACGGCACTGCCCTTACCCATCAGGTACGTTTTCATGAATTCGTTAAGGTCGCCGTCCAGCACGGCCTGGGTGTCGGCCGTGTTGTAACCGGTGCGGAGGTCTTTCACCAGCTTGTACGGGTGAAGTACGTAGTTGCGGATTTGGGAACCCCACTCGATGCGCTTTTTCTGGCCTTCCAGCTCCGCCTGCTTTTCCTGGCGCTTCTTGAGCTCGATGTCGTACAGGCGCGATTTCAGGATGAGGAGGGCGCGCTGGCGGTTGTCCTGCTGACTGCGGGTTTCCGTATTTTCCACCATGATGCCGGAGGGGATGTGGCGTACGCGCACGCCGGTTTCCACCTTGTTCACGTTTTGGCCGCCATGGCCGCCGCTGCGGAAGGTGTCCCACTCCAAATCTCCGGGATTGATTTCGATGTTGATGCTATCGTCCACCAAAGGATAGACAAAAACACTGGAGAAGGTGGTCTGGCGCTTGCCCTGGGCATTGAAGGGAGAGATGCGCACCAGGCGGTGCACGCCGTTTTCCGCCTTCAGGTAGCCATAGGCATAGTCCCCTTCCACCTCGATGGTGCAGCTTTTGATACCGGCTTCTTCGCCTTCCAGCAAGGAGGTAACGGTCATCTTGTAGCCGTTGCGTTCCCCCCAGCGGAGGTACATGCGCATGAGCATGGCGCTCCAGTCGTTGGCTTCGGTGCCGCCGGCGCCGGAGTTGATGGTGAGCACGGCGCCCAGGTTGTCGCCCTCGTTCCCCAGCATATTCCTGAGCTCCAGGGCCTCTACAGCCTCCGTAGCCTGCTGGAAACTTTGCGCCAGTTCCAGGGTTTCCGCCGTTTCCGTGGCTTCCTCTTCCCTGCCGGCGATGCTTTCCTTGGCGAAGTCGTACAGTACGTCCAGGTCCTCGGCAAGTCCTTTGGCCTTGTCGAAGTCCGTTACCCAGGACTTGATGCCGGAAAGCTTCTTCAGGAAAGCTTCCGCCACTTTGGGATCGGCCCAGAAATCCGGGGCCAGGGTTTCTTCCGTCTTTGCGGCCACTTCCTTCCGCTTCCCGGGGATGTCCAGACAAGCGTTCAGCGCCTGTACCCGTTCCTGCACGTCCTTGATTTGTTCCAGTGTAATCATAGCCTACAAATATACAAAAAATCTGGCAATACGTTCGTTCCCCGGGAGCGCCCTTCCCCCGCTGGTTCGTAATGCACTATTACTCAGCAATTTACAAAAAATCCTCGGCTCTTTTTGCGCCGAGGATTATAAACAAATGGCTGAGTGTCAGATACTTAGCGACCAGCTGCTAGCGGTACACATTGTACTGGGTGTACAGGGAGCCGTACATCTGGCCCAGCACCTCCAGGTAAGGAACGCCCTCGAACAGAGTGGTGCGGTACACGGTGTTATCGACCAGATAGTACTCGATACCGTCCATGACGATGATCTCGTAGTCGTCCGGGAGGGAGCTCACCAGGGCACCTGCAGGAGGGACGATGGTAGAAACCGTACCGGAAGCGGAGATGGTGTAGAACACGCCATCCTGGTAGAAGTACTCGGAGTTGGCGTATGCATAGCTCTGCACCAGTCCCAGGCGGTTGGCCAGCTCATAAGCGGACAGCGCACGGTTGGCGTTGATGGCATAAGAGCTATTCCTGGCAATCAGACGGGCATTCTGCTGGGCGATGATCAGGTTCTGCCGGGCGATGACGTTGTAGTAGTCAAAGGTACGCGAATAGGTGCGATAGGTGTCGCAGTAGTACGCGAAACGAATGGCATGGAACAGCGCCCTGTCGATGGCAACCTCCAGCGGAGTGCCGAAAGGAGGACGACAAACGACATACGCGCCGCCAAAAGGACGATAGTAAATGCCGTTGTAGTAATAATAGTCGATTCCCCAGTGGCTGATCCGGCGCCATTTAGGCGGCAGGCTGTGGATGCGGTAGCCATAGTAGTGCGGATGGTCTCCCCAGAAGTAACCGGCACGGTCCCAAGGCATCGGATCGCGGAAACGAGGGGCGATGCGGTACATGTTGTGGCGGTCGTCCACGCGCATATCGTCACTGTAGCGGTAGTTGTACCCGTTGTCACGATAGGTGGGGTTCACGGGAGCGGAGTCCTGGCTGGCGCTGGAGGTGAGGCCGCTGCGGCTCACATTGGAGGAGCGCACGGTGGTTCCGGTAACCGCCTGAGCGTTGCTGCTGGAGGAGCTCTGAACCGTTGTGGTGGTGCTGCTACCGGCAGAACGGGCCTGGGAGCTGCTGCTCACCGTATTGGTGGAAGAGCTGCTGCTGGAGGAACGGGCCTGGGAGCCGCTACTCACGGAAGAACTGCTTCCGCTGGAACGGGTGGTAGTGCCGCTGGAGCGAGTAGTGGTGCTGGAGCCGCTGGAGCGGGTTGCCTGCTGGTTGCTGGAACCGCTGGAACGGGTGACCTGCTGGCTGCTGCTTCCACTGGAACGAGTGGTGCTGGAGCCGCTGGAGCGGGTGGTCTGCTGACTACCGCTGGAACGGGTGGCCTGCTGGTTGTTGCTACTGCTGCTGGAGCGGGACACCTGCGAGTTGCTGCCGGACGAGCGCGTTGTCTGCTGGCTGCTGCCGCTGGAACGGCTGGAGCTGGAGGAACTGCTGCCGGTAGAACGGGTGGTTGTGGAGCCGCCGCCCGAACGGGACTGGGCCAACATATCGGGAGCCGTGAGCATGGACAGAGCCATTACTAACGATGCGGCATAAGTCAAAAACCTTCTCATAGCTTCTCTGTTTTTAAGGTTAATCGTATAAATAATAATTGCGGGAAAGGGCCTTGAAGGCTTCGGCATCCTTGTTCCAATAGGCCTGGATATCGGCCACCTTCAAACGCTTCCCGAAATTGACTCTTACATAATCCGTACCACAAACGATATCCAGCATGCGCGTCTTCTTGACGGGATAGGGATTGTGGGCGGGCCAGAGCTCCTGAACGGCCTGCATGACATAGAACTGCAGCAGGGATACCGGCGCCTTTTCAAAATCGGTAAAGAAGAACTGGACGCCATGCACCAGCTTGCCGTTATAGTACCCGGCGATGGGTTTGTAGTGGATGGTGCGGAATGCGACGCCCGGGAGATTGTAGCTGTCCAGACGGGCCTTGAGGGCATCGGCATCGATCCAATCGATGGCAAAGGTTTGGAAAGGGATGGTGTACCCTACTCCCGTATGGATGTGGCCGTATTCGCCGCAAATGCCGGACGAGGCATAGCACAGGGCACTTTCCATGGAAGGGATGTTGGGCGAAGGGAGGATCCACGGCAGGCCGGTGTCGCGGAACTGCATCCAACGATGCCAGCCGCGCATGGCCACCACGCTCAGTTTGCACTTGACGTGCTCCAGGTCTCCCTTCTGGCCTTTGTTCAGGCCTTCCTCGTTGATAAGCGCAGCGAACTCCCCTACCGTCAAACCGTACACGAAGGGAATGTGGAACTGGCTCACGAAGGAGTAAAAGCCATCTTCCACCAGCGGGCCTTCTACCTTATTGCCGCCCAGCGGATTAGGCCGGTCCAGCACCAGAACCTCGATGCCGGCCTTGCCGCAGGCGCGCATCACCAGGCCCAGCGTAGAGATGAACGTGTAGCAGCGAACACCCACGTCCTGGATATCGTACACCATGATATCGACACCCTTGAGCATGGCGGGCGTAGGCTCACGCGTGCTCCCGTAGAGGGAGAACACCGGGAGTCCCGTCTTGGCGTCCGTGCTGCCTTCTACATGGTCGCCGGCGTAGGCATCGCCACGAACGCCATGCTCCGGACCATACAGCGCCACCAGGTTAACTTCGGGCGCTTCAAAGAGAATGTCGATGGTGGAACGAAGGTTCCGGTCCACCCCGCTGGGGTTGGTCACCAGGCCCACCCGCTTGCCGCGGAGTTCCTCGAAGCCATTCATCTGTAATACGTCGATGCCCGTGAGCACCTGCGCGTGCAAAACCTGCCCGACCAGTACGGTTACGAGCAGCAAGAACCATTTTTTACTGATACGCATCTTATTGTGTGTCAATCGTTTACTAACCACCTACAACCAAGGAGAAAATACGCTGGAGGGCGGCGGGGTCACCGGAGGCATGGAGCTCTATGGAGAACGGTCCCACGCCGGTAACGATTCCGCGCTGTTCCAGCACGTGTACGGTTTGCCGGGCCACGGCGGGAGCCGGGTCGATTACCCGCACGGACGGACCGGCCAGCCGCTCGATCACAGGCTGTAGGAAAGGATAATGCGTGCAGCCCAGGACGATGGTGTCCGCTCCGGCAGCCAGCAGCGGCTTCAGCGAAGCAAGCACGGTGGCTTCCACTTCCGGGCCATCCAGTTTACCGGCCTCCACCAGCTCTACGAATCCCTGTCCCACATGTTCCTCGATGCGTACGTTATCCTCGTACAATCCCCTGGTATTCAGATACTTGGAGCCTTTAAGCGTGCCAGCCGTAGCCAGAACGCCGATCACCCCCGTCTTCGTCCCCAGCGCCGCCGGTTTCACGGCCGGTTCCATGCCCACGAACGGAACGTCCGGATACTCTGCCCGCAGCGTGGCAATGGCCGCCGCGGTAGCGGTATTGCAGGCCACTACGATGATATCGGCCCCCTTGTCCAGGAGGTATTCCGTGATAAAGCGAGCACGCCGCTGGATGTACAGGGGCGTTTTTTCTCCGTACGGACAATGCGCGTTGTCGGAGAAATAATGATACTGTTCCTGCGGCAGGACGTTGATGAGTTCCCTGTAAACCGAGAGACCGCCGCTTCCGGAGTCAAATATGCCTATCGTTGCCATTGGTCTGTCCCCAAGTTTCGTCAATGATGGTGCGCGCATGGGCATCGGCACGGGGCGTGAGCCCAATGTAGCGCTGACAATGTTCCCCGGCGCAAACATCGTACCGGGCATGTACGGGAGCCGCTTCCGGCTGTTCCGTCTTGGCGGGCCGATGAGCCAGCCACGTAACCACCTCTTCCGTGTTCACCAGATCCGGGCCGCCCGGCGCATGCTGGCCAGCCTGCCGACGGGCCATGAGCTCCATGAGCCGCGTACGGATGTCGATGGCCGCTTGTTTTCGCTGTGCTTCCGGCAGCAGCGACACCACGCTCAGCAGATAATCTTCTGCGCCAATCACATTCACAGCCTGCACCTTGCCTCCGTTCACGATGAACTTGAGCGTGCCGGCAAAACGCATGGGCTCCCCTTCTCCATACAGGATGAAGGACGGTTCTGCAAAGAGGGTGGAAATGGTGACTGCCTCGAACACCAGTTCATCGTACAGGACACCATTATAGTCGATTTTTCCTTCCCGATACGATACCTGCTGCGGGCCGGCGCCGTCCGAGATAATCTCGAAGCCAATCTGCGGGGCGGCGACAATGCCCACCTCGATGCGCGGCTGGGTGCGGACCAGGCGCCACAACAGGCGTTCTTCCTCCGCTGCGGACAGGGTGACATCGTCATAAATCTGCGACACGACGCTTGCGTTTAAGCGGTCGAAGTCTCCTTCTTCCGGCACCACGAAGAAGCCGGCCATGTCCGCCGCGCCGGGCGTAATGGCAAAATGCTCCTCCCCCTCCGCATAATAGCACTGCGGACGCGAGGCACTGCGCAGGACGACCGCCGCACGGAATTCACCCTCGCTGCAATACGTAAAGGCATTGAATCGGGGCTCCGTTTCCTCCGCCAACAGGTTCAGGCAGTCCAAAAGCCGGTAGAACAGCTTGGCCATGGACTTGGCGGTAGTGGCGCGCAACATGAAAATCCCCCGGTTAAACCGCTGGAAATGATACAGTTGGGCATCCCTGACGGAAGTGATGAATTGCAGTTCTACAGGAATTTCCCCTCCACTGACAGTCCGAAGGAGACGCTCCGTCACGCGTTCCAACGGCATGTACCCCTTGGGGCAGGCCTGGAAATGGGCGTGCTGCGGGACTGTTGTTCCGCTGTTGGGACTGTTATAGAAGACGATGTAATTCTCCAGCTGGGCGGCCAGGTCCAGCATGTCCGGGAATCGGTGCCAGATGGTTTGCGGTGCGTGGATATCGCGCGTAATAACCAGGTGGTTGGGGAAAATGGGCGCCCGGTTTACCAGGATGTTGTACTTGCGTCCTTTCCGGCCTTCGAAAGGGAGCGTATGCTGGTGCTCCATGTAGTTTTCCTCGCACAGCGGACAGCCGTGGTCGAAGATGGGCATGCGGCCCGGATTGGATTGGAGCGTAACCAGCAGGCCCCGCAGCGGCATAGTACGGGTACGGGTGCTCTTCAGCGCCCGGTACTTGGCAGCCACCGCCGGCCACACCGACAGTTGGTCGTGTACGAATTTGTCGATATCTGACACCATAACCTTGTAAAGTTACGGCTTTTTTCGGGGAAATCCTACAATAATGCCATTAAACGGGCACGAATTTGAGGAAATTCAGACTCGAAATTGGGCGTAAGGATATTTTTGCCGAAAGCAGCGTCCAGTTCCTCCGGCGACCACCACTTCCCTTCGGAAACTTCGGCCTCGTCCGGGGCGATTTCCGGATGCCCCACCATCGCATAGATGAATACGAATTCGTTGTCGCGCTCCGTCTCGTAGGTGTAGGTTGTCAGCGCGATGGGATTGAACGCATGCAGGCCCAATTCCTCCGCCGCCTCGCGGTACAAGGCCTCCACGGCCTGTTCACCGTAAGTCACATGGCCACCCACCGCCGTATCCCAATAGCCGGGAAGGAGATCCTTGGTCATGGCCCTTTTCTGCAGATAGATATTGCCAAAACGGTCTATGATATGCAAATGGACAACCGGGTGCAGGACCTTGGAGCCGCTGTGGCACCAGGCGCGGGTTGCCTGGCCATAGACCAGGCCGGACGGCTCCATGAGCGGCAGCATCTCCCCTACCGGGATATGCGGCCGGCCCGGGCGACCGATGGAAGGCCGGGGATAAATGGGAGCGGGCTCCGAAGGATAGACCAGGTCCAACATGATTTACGCCATTGCAACCAGAATGAGCAGCTGGGCCACCAGCACGCGCATGAACATCGACAGCGGATACACCGTTGCATAGTTCACCGACGTATAGTCGCTGCCGTACATGCCCTGGGCGAAAGCAAGCACCGGAGGGTTGGTGCAGGAGCCGCTGATAAGGCCGCAAATCTGGTAAAAGTTCAGGTGACAGAAGGCACGGGCCACGATAAAGGTGATGCAGAGAGGCACCAGGGTGATGATGGCACCGTACAGGATCCACCAGTAACCACCGCCCACAATCGACTTCCAGAAGTCTGCGCCTGCGCCGATACCCACGGCGGCAAGGAACATGGCGATGCCGATTTCCCGCAGCATCAGATTGGCGCTGGTGGTGGTGTAAGTGGTAACTTTATACCGAGGGCCGAAATAGCCCAGCAGGATGGCGATGATAAGCGGGCCGCCTGCCAAGCCCAGTTTGATAGCCTGCGGAATGCCCGGGAAGTGAATGGGAATGGAACCGAAGATGATACCTACCACGATGCCCAGGAAAATGGGGATCAGGTTGGGTTTGTTGAGGGCGTCGTTGGAATTGCCCACCTTCTTGGCCAGGTTCTCGATGTTTTTCAGCGTACCCACGCACATGAGGCCGTCACCCACCTGGAGGTACAGGTTAGGGCTGGCCACCAGCTCCACACCGGCGCGGATGACACGCGTAACGCTTACGCCGTATGCGCTGCGGAAGCCCAGTTCCTTGAGTTTTTTACCGGTAAGCTTGCTGTTGGTGACCACGATGCGCTGGGTGACCATGTTGTGGTCTTTCACCTGCCAATCGGCCTGATGCATAGGGACTTCCTGTCCAAAAAGGATGCGGATGCGGTCCACCTCATTTTGCGAGGTTACAATAAGCAACTTATCGCCCTCTTCCAGGATGGTATCCGGCTGCGGAAACAGGATTTCCTCGCCCTTCATGACGCGAGATACCACAAAATCGCCGCCAAACTCATGCAAGATGCTGGAGAGCATGTGACCAAATATGGCCGGATTTTCCACCATCACGTGCATGCGTCGGGCCTTTTCCACCTCATCGTCCAGCGCTTTCAGTTGTGCCAATTCCTCCTTATGGTCGATTTTGAAAAGGGCCTTGAACAGGATGATGACGCCAATGACGCCGATGACACCGATAGGATAAGCTACCGCATAGGCCGATGCCAGGTGTCCGGCAGCCTCGCCGGCCGCCAAGGCGCTGGTGCCTCCGGCGACGGAAGTGTCAATGAACGTTTGCTGGGCGGCGCCCAGGCCGGGCGTATTGGTGACAGCGCCGGACATCACACCCACCATGGTGGAAAGATTTTCTCCGGTGATGGCCGATATGACATAGGTGGCAACCACGGCCAGAAGGATGTTCATGACGGCCAGCAGGTTCATTTTTACGCCGCCGCTCTTGAACGAATGGAAGAAGCCGGGGCCCACCTGCAGGCCGATGGAGAACACAAAGAGGATAAGGCCGAACTCTTTCACGAAATGCAGCATATCCAGGTCCATCTGAAAGCCCAGATGCCCCATCAGAATGCCCAGGAACAGAATCCAGGTAGAGCCCAGGGAGATGCCCTTAATCTTGAATCGGCCCAGGAAAAGTCCTATGCCGATGACAAAGGCAAGCAGCAAAATGCTGTGGGCGACACCGTATCCGAAAAACAAATCTTTCATGGTCAATATTCCAGTTTTACAACAAAGCAAGACTTGCCGTCCACGCGGCCTTCCACATACCAGGAAGTTCCGTCCTGCAGGCGGTAAAGCTGCACCAGTTCATCCGCCTTGGTTTCTTTGTTGAAATTGATGTACAGGTCTTTGAGCGGCTGCTCCGTCTGGGCCGGCGGGAGGCAATCCATGGCCCACACCACATACCTTGCGTTGTTGGTATGGCCGATGAGGTCCACGTCCGAAAAGGCCACGCGGTGCTCCGCTACGCATTCCGGCTCCCTATTCGTCATGCCCGGCTCCGTGTTCGTCATGCCCGGCTCCGACCGGGCATCTCTCGGCATCACAACCTTCGGGGCCGGTTCCGCGATGGCATCGTCCACCTCATAATCAACGGTCATGAAATGGGCCAGGTCCTCCGGGCGCACCAGGCGGCGGGTTTCCTCGTTGATAACCACCCAGGAGCTGGTACAGACCACGCTTTGCTCCCCTGCAGGGTTCAATAATACGAAATCTCGCAGGTAGAAAAGGCCGGAGGAGCCTTTGTGCCAGGTGTAGAGAGTCACCTCGTCTCGCCAGGAGGCCGGCTTTACAAAGTGGATGTGCATGCGGCTTAGCACCCAGGCCGTGTGGTGGACGTGCAGGGTATCGTAGCCGAACCCCAGCTCATGGGCAGCCCAATAGGCGATTTCCTGGGCCAGGTCCATAAAAGCGGCGGGGCGCAGCTGGCACTTGACGTCCGTCTGGTAACACGGGATGGAAATATCCTGTTTGAATTTGTATCCTTCTCTACTAACCGGCTTCATGATACACTACTTATATAATACTTCCAACTCTTCGGGCGAATACAGGAAACTGTCCAGCCACTCCGGCGCCACCCGGCCGACGACAGCAAGGGCGATACCAGCCACCAGGAGCAAGATGCAAAGGGCGATGAGCGTCCAGAGGACAATCTTCTTGCCCTTGTTAGTAGGGGCGGGCTCCGGTTCAGGTTCCGGAGATTCCTCCACTTCGGTCGGAATGACAGGAGCGAGCTCGGGTTCCGGCTCCGGAGATTCCTCCGCTTCGGTCGGAATGACAGGAGCAGGCTCGGTCGGAATGACAGGAGCGGGCTCTTCCTCTTTTGTCATTTCGGTCGGAGCCGTAGGCTCTTCCTCCTTTGTCATTTCGAGCGGAGCCGTAGGCGGAGTCGAGAAATCTTCTTCTTCCACCGGCTCCGGCTCCTTTTCCAAAATAGAGGCGAGGGCGGAAACCGCCTCCTCTACCTCCTCCTTGGTTTCTTCGTGGGTCTTGAGGGAAATGGGCTGCAGGCCGAAACCGGTGGGATAAATATCCAGGTCCTCATCGGCCACAAAGAAAAAATGATTCTCCCTTGTGGCGCGCAGACGGCCCAGTCCGGGGAAAACGATGGTTTTCTTCACCTTGAGCACTTCCTTCATTTCCGTGAGGAAGTCCGCGAGGATACGTTCTGCATCCGCTACGGGGATATGATTGGCCTGGGCGTATAAATCCACCAGAAGGGTATCCTCTCCTTGCGTGGGAGAGAAATACAGCCGACGATACGGCGGAAGGATGGTATAGCCGCGATCGGCGAAGGTTGCCGGAACCAGCTCCGTGACAAAACTGCCAACACCGGGCAGCGTCACGGTATCGTGGTCCATCACCACTTCTTTTACCATTCTGGCCAACAGGTCGATATTCATTTCCCTAAGAACAATTAATGAACTTACAAAGATACATAAAAATCCGGCACAATAAATCTTTTGAAAAAATTTCTTGAAAAGCTTTGGAGAATCCAAAAAAGATTGTACCTTTGCAATCCCGTTAAGGAAATAACGGCAAAAATTCCTCCTTAGCTCAGTTGGTTAGAGCATCTGACTGTTAATCAGAGGGTCGTTGGTTCAAGTCCAACAGGGGGAGCAAAAAAGCGCTGGAGTAACTTCCAGCGCTTTTTTTATTGTTCTTCCCCCAATACTTCGCGAAGGAGTAAGGGGCGGTTGGTGGTGATGACATCTACGCCCAGGTCGCGCAGGTATTCCATCTCGGATTTGCTGTCAACCGTCCAGGCGTTGACGCTCATGTTCAAAGCATGGGCGCGCTCTACCCAATCCGGGTGCCTGTGGAAGACCGCGTGGTTATAGTCGATGCCGTTTATGCCGGCCGCATGCACAGTTTCCGGGTCTTTATCGCCTTCCAGATACTGGTTGGTAAAACCGGGCAATTCTTCCGCAATCCAGCAGCACGCCTCGAAACTGAACGAGATGAACATTACGCGGGTGGGATCCAGAAGCTGGAATTTCCGCAATTCCTCAATGCAGGCCTTGGCCAGGGCAAGGGTACGGGGCACCGTCTTCTGGGGCTTTATTTCCAGCACCAGCATACAGGCCGATTGCGCCCCCTGCCTCAGATAATCCGCCAGGGTGGGAATGGGCTCGCCATTGGAAAGGCGGGTCTTCAGCAGCTGTTTATACGTATGCTTTCGGATGGAGATGCCGTTGAGCGAAGGGTCATGGTTAACCACGACAATATCGTCAAGTGTAAGGTGGACATCGAACTCACTCCCCCAAAAACCGTTTTCCTGGGCCAGTCGCAGCGAAGCGATGGAGTTCTGCGCATGTCCGGCCTCCTCACATTTCCAGAAACCACGGTGCGCGCAAATCTTCTGCGCCTGCAGGGGCAGGCCACCCAAAATAAGGAGCGAAGCCAACAAGAATGAACGAATCCTCATTTTATCTCTTTTTTAAAGTTCAAATCCCAAGGGACAATCCGCGTAGGGAAAGCCGCAATACGCAGTGTGGTGCAGCCATACGGAATGAGCGGCAGCATAAGCAATGAACCCGTATCGTTTCCATCCTCGGTCCAATAAGCCACAGAGTCGATATCGGTCCAATGTGGCAATGTCCGGGCAGGAACCCGCAGTACCAGCGGTGCATGCTCCGCCGTCCAGGGATAATCCGCAATGGGCCGCTCCTCCACTTCGCAGGCATCGGCATGAAAAGAATCACGCATTAGGCAATAATTCCAGGGAGTAGTAGAAGTGACCTCCCAGGCGCCGTCCCCATAGCAACGATCCGCGCCATAGAACGGCTTCCAGGTCCATTTTTCTTCCATACGTAGCGCATATACCAGCGGGCCGCGAACCACACTCCAGGCACGGTCGTACCATTCTTCCGTCCGCACCTCCATAGGGAAATACAGTTCGATGACATCGTCCCTTCGCCAAGTGCGTTCCAGGCAAACAATTCCCTTCTCTATCGGGGCCGATACCTCCTCACCGTTCACCCGCACCGCAGCATTCGCGCACCACGCGGGAACACGAAAACGCAACGGGAAAGAGGCCTGCTTGATTTTCCGGCCCGTAAAATCCACCGTGAAGCGCACCACTTCCCGGAACGGATAGGCCGTTTCCTCCATAAGGCGAACCTCTACGCCTCCAGCCTGAGTAACAACTTCACAAGGTGCATACACCAGTGCGGCCAATCCGCCGTCCGGCGTAGCATACCACAGATTCTGCGTAAACTTGGGCCAGCCCTGGTGCATGTTGGACAAACAACAGGGATAGCCGTTCAGCGTACCGAAGAGCACATCCGTGTCGTCATGGGGTGTTGAGAATGAGCGCCAGGACTTGGTTGCCGTTACTTGATTCACTTGTTGGTAATATTGCTTCCCGGTATAGTCATCGTTCACCTGTGTCGGAAGGGCGTTGAACGCGACCCGCTCCAGGTAGTCCGCCCAGCGGATATCGCCGGTAATGCGGAGGATTTCTTCCAGGGAGAACATCATCTCCACCGCCGTGCAAAGTTCACTGCCACGCGTGGGATGGCCAAAATGTAACTGCTCATCACCCGCCCATAGACCTGTAGGAATCCCCACCGTGTGCCGGATGGTTTCCACAGCCTTGTCCAACGCTTCCAGATCCCGCTGCTCATGCGAATACTGCCACCATACAGCCGGGGCCTTGAATCCTTGTCCCAGGTTCACGCAGTGCACACTCCCCTGCCGGGAGAAAATGCCGCCGTCCTGGAACAACGCCGTCCAGTCGGTGGTTTGCGAGTGGATTCGTTCACCCAATTGCAAAAGCTCAGGATTACCAGTCAGATTATATAGCCAATAAACTACTTCCAAATTGTCCGCTCCCCTCCATCGGCCCCAGTCCGTCCAATGGTCCAGCGGGGTTGCATCCAGCTGCGCCGACTGATAGGCGAAATAACGCTGCAGGCAATTGAGCACGCGTTCATCGGCCGTTGCCATGTAATACTGCTTCAGGATTTTCAGGGCAACCATTTTAGGCCACCAATCGTGTGTTTGGCCGCGTTGCAAGCCATAGACAAACGGATGGTCCATAGCCGGTCCCAAATAGCCGTCTTCCTTTTGGGATGCCAAAATAGCTTCTACCCAGCGGTTTGCTTTTTCCATAAGCGCTTTGTCCTGAAGGATATACGCCAACGGAAGCAGTCCATCAATCCAATAAGGGCCCCGTTCCCAGGCGTCCCCATCCCCTCCCAGCCAGGCATTGGAGGGGCCCATTACCTGCGGATACACTTCGTCCAGATGGCCCGTGAGGCCGTCTGCCTGCCGCTGCAACTGTTCCCGCAGCCATCCGGCTGGCCGAATGGCGCCCAGCGGCAACTCTGCGTATGAACTCTCTGTAAGCGGCGCCCGGTTGTACACCTGCGCCTGTACAGGGACGGCCAGCAGCAGGGCTGCCAGACCACAAAGGACTACATTACTTCTCATAACGGAAAGGAAGTGCAACTTTAATATCGTCACTGGAAGCGCCTAAAAGTGCCTGGAATTCACCGGGTTCCGCCACCCAGTCATGTTTGGCGGCATCAAAGAAGGACAGGTCCTGCAGGCCTAGGGTAAACTGTACACGACGACTTTCACCTGGTTGCAGGTACACCTTCTCGAAACCTTTCAGTTCTTTGGCGGGACGAGCCACTGAGGCTTCCGGATCCGCCACATAGAGTTGGACGACCTCCGCTCCGGCCACGTCGCCAAGATTTTTCAGCGTCACTGAAATGTTCCAGCCGCTGCCCTTACGCTTAATGGAAGCATCGGCCCAATCAAAGGTGGTGTAACTGAGTCCGTGTCCAAAGGGGAACTGGACGGGGATATTCAGCGTGTCGTACCAGCGGTAGCCGATAAACACGCCTTCATCGTAATACTCCTGCCACCACTGCTCCCCTTCCGGCTTGATGCCCGGATACTGGCGCTCACTTTTGAGCGGACCGTCCGAGAGCGCAAGCGGCATGGTGAAAGGCAGTTTTCCGGAAGGGTTTACAACACCCGTAAGCACGTCCACCAGAGCGTGACCGCTCTCGGAACCGCCATACCAACTTTGAACGATGGCATTCACCCGGGAAGCCCAGGGCATGGCTACCGGTGACCCGGAGATGTTCACTACAACCAGTGGCTTCCCCGTAGCAGCCAGCGCCTCGATGAGGGCGTCCTGTCCGTACGGCAGCACAATATCGACGCGATCCGTGCCCTCGTTGTCCTGATAGGCGCTCTTATTGAGTCCACCGATATACAACACTACGTCGGCGTCGGCAGCAGCCCCGACCGCATCTGCAAGCAGTTTTTCTGCCGAACGCCCTTCGCTCAAATCCTGTCCGGTGACCACTAAATTATATACTGTATTCGTGTCCCCTACATAGCCGCGTTCCCATACCACATCCGCTTTCCCGTCATATGTCTCATGCAAGGCATCCAGCGGGACAACCTCATATTTGGTTTTCAGATTGGAGGAACCGCCGCCAACCACCATCATCTTGTACGCATTCTCACCTACTACCAGCAGTTTTCCGCCTTGGGGGACCTGCAGGGGCAATATGCCGTCGTTTTTAAGCAGGACGATTCCATCGGCTGCAATCTGACGCGCAGCCGCGAAATGCTCCGGCGAGGTAAATGAGCCATAATGCGGTTCCGGAGCCATGGAAGTGCGGAAAATGGTGCGCAGGATACGACGGGCCTTGTCGTCCAGTTGTTCCTGGGTAGCCCGTCCATCCCGTAACCTTTCCAGGAACGGGCGGGCAAGGTGGTAATTGTTGTAACTGTCCGATGCCGCGCCGCGCAGACCATTGGTCCAGGTGCCCATCTCGATGTCCAGGCCGTTGGCCACGGCTTCGTCATCGTCCCGACAGCCGCCCCAATCGCTCACCACGATGCCATCGAAGCCCCACTCCCCTTTCAGGAGGTCGCAGAGCAGTTTTTTATTGTGGCAGTTAAACTGACCGTTATACAGGTTATAGGAGCCCATGATGGCCCAGGCGCCACCTTCCTGCACTGCCGCCTTGAAAGCCGGCAGGTAAATCTCGTACAGAGTGCGATCATCGACAATGGAATTGGTGGCCGTGCGGCGGGTTTCCTGATTATTCACGGCAAAGTGCTTTACGCAAGCCGCCACGCCATTGGCCTGTACTCCTTGGACATACGGAACCACCAGTGCACCAGCCAGATACGGGTCCTCTCCCATATACTCGAACGTGCGCCCGTTCAGCGGAGTCCGTCCCATATTGATGCCCGGTCCCAGCAGGATATCTTTGTTCCGGTAGCGGGCTTCAGCGCCGATACAACGACCATACAAGGCCGATAAATCCCTGTTCCAGGTGGCAGCCAGATTGATGAGCGCCGGAAAAGCCGTACAGGAATCGTTGGTCCATCCGGCCTGGTCCCATTCGTCCCAAAGGACCTCCGGGCGAATGCCATGCGGCCCGTCCGTATGCCAAAGTTCCAGAATGCCCAGGCGTGGTACGCCAGGACTGGAAAACTTGGACTGCGCATGCGTCATGGCCACTTTTTCTTCCAGCGTCATACGGGAGAGGGCGTCTGAGACGCGCTCCTCCAGGGACTTGGACGGATTCAGATAAACGGGAATATCCTGCTTTGGCGCGCAGGCGCCCATACACAGGGCCACAAGGGCAAATAACGAGAAACGGGATTTCATCGGGAAAACTATTGGGTTACGGAGAAGCGGTATATAGTAGTACTCTTATAGGTCTCTCCTGGACGGAGGATACAGGAAGGGAAGGAAGGCTGGTTCACGGCATCGGGCCAATACTGGGTTTCCAGAGCCACCGAACTCCGGAGCCCCAACGGCTTTCCGTTGGAACCGTTTTCCGACCCGTCAAAGAAATTGCCGGAATAGACCTGCAGGCCAGGCTGGTCAGTGAGCACTTCTATGCATCGTCCGGTAAGAGAATCCCACATACGACAGGCCATTTGCAAGCTCCCTCCCGCATCCAGGCACCAGTTGTGGTCATATCCCGGACCTATCCTCTCTCCCAACTGATGGGGTTCCCGAAAATCGAAGGGAGTTCCCTCCACGGGTGCAATCTCCCCAGTAGGGATATTCAGGCTATCCACGGGAATATAATGAGATGCGGCAATCTGCATCCAATAAGGTTCAACGGTATCCACACCTTGCCCCCGGAGGCAAAAGAAGGGGTGATGAGTGAAAGTGACAGGAGTAGGCTTATCGGTCTGTACCCGAATATCTACTGTGAAATCTCCGTCCGAAACCGTGTACTTCAGGCGTACCTGCCGGTTTCCGGGAAAACCTTCCTGGGCGTCGGGAAGTTCCAGGCAAAGGACGATGGCCGTATCGCACACTTCAGCCACGTCCCATACCAGATTGTCCGTACCCACAAAACCTCCGTGCAGGGTATTCTGGCCATGATCATTGGCCGGCGTGTGATAGACAGTTCCGTCAATAACAAAGGAGGCGTTGCCGATGCGGTTGGCCACCGGGCCCACTGTGGCCCCAAAGAACCGCTCACCGGGAGGGTTGATATAATCTTGCAGGTTGTCGTGACCCACTACGATGTTCTCCATCTTCCCTTTGGAATCTTTTGTCCACAGGGAAGCCACTCGAGCCCCATAATTGGTCACCTGCAAGGTAATCTCCGATGATTGGAGGGTATAGAGTTCCACCTGTTTGCCATCTACCGAAGCGTGGAAAGCCTTCTTGTCAAAGAGAGCGGGAGCAGCGGCACTGCAGGCAACTGCCAGCGGAACCAGAAGGGTTAGGAAAAGTCTATTCATAACAGTGTGTATTCAATATTCCAACGGAAAGCATCTCCGGGAGCAAGGTCTATCCGGTTATACGGTTCCAGACAGGCGATGCGGTGATTCGCCCAAAACACGGTTTTGAAAACGGGCACGTTGCCTTTGATTTGTATCGATAAGGGTCCCTCACTCAATCGCATCTCATAAGGCATTCCCTCCTTCCCGGCCTCATGGATATTACCCGTATAGACAGACTCTCCTTCATTCAAGGAACGGGAAAACCGGATACCACGGGACGTGAAGCCCACAGAATCATATCGGGCCCGCCAGTCCCCCTCCGGGCTGAAGGGGAAATCGATGAGACGGGAAGGCGTAACGGCCATCTTGCCCAACGAGAAGAAATTATGATTATAGACATCGCCCTTCATAGACACAAAGGTATGAAGAGAATGCCGTATCTCAAAACGGTTTTCGTCTGTGACGACGATTTCTTTTACATAGTCGTAGCAGCCCTCCAGAAAATGGTTGAAACGGAGGCCTTCCACCTCCCAGCGACCAGGATCGGCCAGTTTGTACAATTTGAAACGGTCATAGGGTTGTCCGTCCTGCCGGAGGAGACCCACGCCTGGTTTCAGCCACACGTCGTCCAACTCTATGGGAGAGAATTCCTCCGCCGGCCCCTGTACGGCGTCATGCAGAAAAGGGTCGTATCGCATGAACCAAGGGCCGCAAAGTTCTATTCCCTTATATTCCAGCGAGCGAAAAACACCGCTCCGGTCAAAGCGCGTCCCCTGATAAAAGCCGTCCCAGGGCAAGTGGAGTTCCAGCTTCATAGCCATGGATTACTGAGTGTCTGCGATTTCCTGCAAGATAGTACCAATCTGGTACAGCCCTCTGGGCACATGGAAGCAGCCTTTCCACTTGCCGCCCTTGAGCGGGAGAAGTACCTCTCCCCGACGG
>JBGUPS010000065.1:0-17185 GCA_045130395.1 Candidatus Cryptobacteroides sp. | reverse complement strand
CTTGTCCTTGACTTTTAGTTTCCTAAGAAACTGACGCTCGTTTAGTTTGAAATTGTATGTTACAACTTCCGGTACTTGCTTGTACTTTTAGTCTTTCAATATTGTCAATGATCCGTAAAAAAATCCCGTTCGTTTCAAACGGGACTGCAAAGGTAGTAAACTTTTCTAAACTGACAAAAATTTTTTCAACTTTTTTTGAAAAACTTTTACAGGTTCACCACAGGGCGGAGGATGAAGCGGAATTCGCGCTCGGTGGCGGGGAGGCGATACTGCTCCAGCGGCAACTCGCCCCAGGAGTTGATACAGCCCACGCCCATCTGGAAGGCATCCACATGCACATGGGTGTTTCCGGAGGGCTTGAGTTCCAGCGAATGCCGGGGAATGCCGAACTGGCCGTTGCTGTTTAGCTTGGGGGCATCCCCTTCCGGCGCCGCCACATCCAGCTGCTCCAGCGAGTAAGGCAGGGCCGATGCGCTGAAATCGACCGCAGACTCCACCTCAAGGCCGTTTCCGTCCCTATCCAGCACACGGAAGAAGCGCAGGCCGGTATGGGTACCGGACTCTTGCGTGCGCACGTACCCGTGATGATATTGGTCTGCCACTTTTTGCTTATATCGACCCAAAAGAGCGGCGCTGTTGCGGTCACAATAGTTTTCCCAAGGGCCCAGGCCGAAGAAATCGACCGTATCGTAGGCACCGGGCATGGCAAAGCGCATCCCGAAGCGGAAGAGGTCCGGCGCGTCGGCGAGGCCACCGGCATCGGCCATGCTCTCCACCACGCTCAGGCTGCCGTCGGAGGCCATGTAGTAGAACACGGAAACGGCCGCCACACCGCCGATGGGGGCATATTCCACCTCCACCAGGCAGGAGCCGTCCTGCGGGGTAATGCTGAAGGACTTCACCTCGAAGGTCGGGTTGCGCCAAAGGCCCTGGCGGAACTGGAGCCCGGCACCCAGGTCGTTCTCCACAGGAGCCCGATTGAAACAAGGCATTAACGGCGCCGATAACAACTCCTTCCGTTCCAGCGTGTAGGAGCTCAAGGCGCCCGTCTTTTTGTTGAAGCTGGCCGTCCAGACGGCCTTCCGCTCCCCTGCCGTTCCGCAAACGTCCGTGGTGCCGCTAAGCACCAGGGTGCCGGCACTGTCAAACACGCCCACCTTGCCGCCTTCGATCTCCAACATGGCGGGACGCTGATCCCGCAGCAGCAGCTGGTCATAGGCAATCTCCGCACCGGCGGGCAGGAGCGGCCAGGCGTTTTTAAGGACATAGCGCACCGTGAGGGTAAGGGTGCCCGGCAGGGACTCCAGCGAGCCGACGTCCAAAGTAACGTACGCGGTCTCCTGCGGCTTTGCCGACAAGTTCTCCACCACGCCCGTACGCACGGCTTCCCCATCGGCCTCCAAAGTCCACAGCAGACGGACGTCGGACAGGTCCCGGAAGAAGAACTCGTTGTGCACCTGCAGGACCTCCGGCGTGCCGCTGGTGAGAATATTCCTGTACTGATATTTTACCTCATACGCGTGCGGATGCAGGGTGCGGTCCGCCGCAATGACACCGTTGCAGTTGAAGGAGCCGTCCGAGGGCTCCGCCGTGGTGTAATCGCCACCAAAAGCGAAGAATTTGCCGTTCCAGAGGGCCTGGTCCTGGAAATCCCAGATGAAGCCGCCCTGATAGGACGGATACTTACGCACCAAGTCCCAATATTCCTTGAAACCACCCATGGAATTGCCCATGGCGTGGGCGTATTCGCACTGGATGAGCGGGCGGGCCGGGTTGGAGGCCACGTATTGCTCACTCCACTGGGGCGAAGCATACATGGGGCACATGATGTCCGAGCAGTCGTACTGGGGCGTATCCAGACAGCGCTCATACTGGACGGGCCGGGAAGGGTCGTAGGCCTTGATCCAGGCGGCGCAATCCACAAAGTTGGGGCCGGCGCCGGCCTCGTTGCCCAGGCTCCAGATAATGACGGAGGGATGGTTGAAGTCCCGTTGCACCATGCGCTGGTCGCGAATCAGGTGCGCCGCCCGGAACTGCGGATCCTGCGCCAGGGTTTCCCCGTCCTTATAGCCCATGCCATGGGACTCGATATTGCCCTCGTCCACCACATAGAGGCCGTAACGGTCGCAGAGCGACAGCCACAGCGGGTCGTCCGGATAATGGCAGGTGCGTACCGCGTTGATATTGAGCTCTTTCATGATGCGGATATCGCGGATCATGTCCGCCTCCGACACCACATAGCCCTTCATCGAACTTAATTCGTGTCGATTCACACCCTTGATGAGCACCGGCTGGCCATTCACCAGCAGCTGGCCGTCCCGGACCTCGACGGTACGGAAACCCACCTCGAAACTGGTGCTCTCCACCACCTCATCGGCGCCGTTGCAGGCACTTAACTTTAAGGTATATAGATACGGCAGCTCGGCGCTCCAGCACTGCACCTTGTTTACGATTTCCCGCACCTGGGCCCTCCCCTTCTTCACGGGAGCGGAGAAAGCGGCCACCTGCCGGCCGGCAGCATCGACAAGAATGCCTTCCACCTTGGCGATGCCGGAAGTCACTTCCGCCTGAACCGTGAGGTTGCCGTCGGCATCGGCCAGAATATGAACGTCCTCCAGGCGCTGCTTTTCGCGCGTATATAGGTACACGCCGCGCGCAATACCACTGAGTCGCCAGAAATCCTGGTCCTCCAGATAGGAGCCGTCGCACCAGCGGAAGATTTCCAGGGCGATGACGTTTTGCCCCGGACGCACCATCGACGTAACATCGAAACGGGCCTCCAGCTTGCTGTCCTCGCTATAGCCCACCATTTTCCCGTTGATCCACACGCGCACGTTGGAGGTGGCGCTGCCGATGCAAAGGTACACCGGCTTCCCTGCCCAGGAGGCGTCCAAATCGAATACGCGTCGATACTGCCCCACGTAATTGCCCTTTTGCGGGACGATGGGCGGCGTATTGGGTGCAAGGCCACGCCAGGCATAGCCGATATTCACGTACACCGGGTCCCCGAAGCCGTTGAGCTGCCACATGCCGGGTACGGGCATTTCGCGCCAGGAGGCGTCGTTGTAACTCATTGCCTCGAAGCCCTTTAGCCGGCTTTCCACCGACGGGCTCCCGTGGAAGCGCCAGCGGCCGTTCAGCGACAGGGTTTGCTGCTGGTCGGTGGTGAAGGTGGTCCGCATGGGCAGGCGGTTTTCCTCGAAAACGTTGGGGTCCTGCCAGGGTTCCAGTTTACGGGCTTGCAGGGACAGGATGGCGCAAAGGGCCAGGATGGTGGTTAGTATTTTTTTCATAGCATACAAAGATACAAAATAAGAGATTCCCGGTCAAGCCGGGAATGACGAAGATTTTTGGTAACTTTGTGGCCGATATGGAAAAGAAAGTCTCACTTTGGCAGATATTCTGGGTGTTCGCCAAGATCGGTGCCTTCACCATTGGCGGCGGTTATGCCATGATACCCATCATCCAGGCGGAGATGTCCCGTCGCGGATGGATTTCGGACGACGACCTCCCGGACATCGTGGCGCTCTCGCAAAGCGCGCCGGGCGTCATGGCCGTGAACATTTCCATCTTCGCCGGGCACAAGCTCCGCGGCGTCAAAGGGAGCGTGGCTGCTACCTTGGGCAGCATCACGCCATCGTTCCTGATTATCCTGGGCATCGCCATGTTCTTTGCCGCCTTTAAGGACAACCCTTACGTGGAACGGGCGTTCAAGGGCATCCGGCCGGTGGTGATTTCGCTCATCGCCGTGCCCATGGTGAACATGGCCCGCAAGTCCTGCAAAAACGTGTGGACCTGGCTGCTGGCCATCGTGTCGCTGGTGCTGGTGGCTTTCCTCAACATCTCCCCTATCTATATTATATTGTGCGTGCTTGTGCTGGGGTTCAGTATAACCTATTATAGAATGAAAGGAGAGAAGTGATGGATATTCTGATCCTCATCGGCCAGTTGGCCTGGACTTTCTTTGTGATTGGCGCCTTTACCATCGGCGGGGGCTATGCCATGCTCTCCCTTATCCAGAACCAGGTGGTGGTGGAGCACCCCTGGATTTCCGAAAGCACTTTCACGGACATTGTGGCCGTGTCGCAGATGACGCCGGGGCCTATCGGCATTAACAGCGCCACTTATGTGGGCTACGACGTGCTTTTTAACGCTACTGGAAGTCAGCTACTGGGCGTTTGCGGCTCGCTGACCGCCACCCTGTCGCTCATGCTGCCGTCGTTTATCATCGTCCTGCTTATCGTGCGTTTTTACGAGCGTTTCCGCACCTCGCGGCTGTACGCGGGCACCATGGACTGGCTCAAGCCGTGCGTGGCCGGCCTGATTGGCGCCGCCGCCGTCATCCTCATCGTAAAAACCACCTGGACAGGCTGTATGCCTCAGGTCCAAGTGGTTTCGGAGAACTTTCCAGACTGGAAAAGCTGGTGCCTGCTGGGCGGTGCTTTCGCGGCCGGTTATTGGGGAAAGGTAAATCCCATCTACCTTATTCTCGCGGCTGCGGTGCTTGGGCTGGTTCTCTATTGAGCCCCACCAGACCGCGACACATTTTGCCGTGATCGTTAATCTATTGATAATCAAAACATTACCGTATAATCCTCGTTCAAAAACGAAACGAGGATTATGTTATAACCCGCTAATATTCAATTACTTAACAATCACGCCATTTTAAATCGGCGCCGCTTAATTCGTATAATCTAACTTGAAAGATGTCGGGAAAAGTACTATCTTCGTGCAAACTTTGACCACTATGAAACGAATAACCCTCCTTTTCACCGCCCTGCTGGCTTTTGTTGCCTGCAGCCAGTCGCAGCCGCAAGCTTTTCACGTAATTCCCATGCCTGCGGAGGTAAGCTTGGCGGAAGGCTCCTATGCGGTGGCCGGCAAGGCCTTTTTCCTGGACCCTCACATGGATGACGCATCGTCCGCCGCTGTCTGGCGCTTCAAAAACGCCCTTGAAGTGGCGAGCGGAAAGGTGAGCCCGCTGGGAAAAGACGAAATCCAGTTCATCGTGAACCCGAGCCTGGCCGCCGAGCAGTACACTATCAGTGTCGATAAAGACGGCGTGGTTGCGGAAGCATCCGGCCTGAACGGCTTTGTCTATGCCTGCGAAACCCTCAAGCAAATGCTCCCTGCCGCCATTTACGGTGGGAAAAAAGCCAAGGCCGATTGGGTGCTTCCTTACTGCCATATCGAGGACCAACCGCGCTTCAGCTACCGCGGCATGCACCTGGACCCTTGCCGCCATTTCTGGACCATCGAGGAAACCAAGCGCTATCTGGACGTAATGACGGCCTATAAACTCAACCGCTTCCACTGGCACCTCACGGACGACCAGGGCTGGCGCATCGAAATCAAGGCCTATCCCAAACTCTCCGAGGTGAGCGCCTGGCGCAACGGCACCGTTATCAAGAAAGACTGGGGCAGCAACGACGGCGTCCGCTACGGCGGTTACTACACGCAGGATGAGCTGCGGGAAGTGGTGGCTTACGCCGCCGAGAGAGGCATTACGGTTATTCCGGAAATCGATCTGCCGGGTCATATGGTGGCCGCCCTGGCCGCTTACCCGGAGCTGGGCTGCACCGGCGGCCCGTATGAGGTCTGGACCCGCTGGGGCGTAGCTAAGGACATCCTCTGCGCCGGCAACGACGCCATCTTCACCTTCCTGGAGGGCGTGCTCTCGGAAGTGATGGACATCTTCCCCTCCGAGTATATCCACATCGGCGGTGACGAATGCTTTAATGGCGATGCCGAGCCTGACCGCCCGGATCCGTGGGACGTGTGCCCCAAGTGCGCCGCCCGCATGAAGTCGCTGGGCATCAAGAAGGGTCCCCAGGCCAAGCACTTGCTGCAGAACTATGTGACAGACCGCGTCCAGGCCTTCCTCAATGCCCATGGCCGGAAGATCATCGGCTGGGACGAGGTGCTGGAAGGAAACTTGACGGAAGGGGCCACCGTGATGTCCTGGCGGGGCATCGCCGGTGGTGTGGCCGCTGCCCAGAAGGGCTTCGACGCCATCATGACGCCTTACTCCCACCTGTATTTCGACTTCTATCAGAGCGACGAAATCGACAAGGAACCGTTTGCCATCGGCGGATACCAGCCGCTGGAGCATGTGTACAGTTATGAGCCTTTCGATGGGATTGTGCCCGGTACGGAGCACCACATCCTGGGCGTGCAGGCCAATCTGTGGACGGAATACATCGCCACGCCGGAACACCTGGAATACATGCTGCTGCCGCGCATGTGCGCCTTGGCGGAAGTGCAGTGGTGTGCCGCGGACAAAAAGGATTACGCGCGCTTCGACGCTTCATTGGACCACACCTTCGCCATCCTGGATGCCATGGGCGTAAATTATTCCCTGGATTGTCGCGGATTGGTGGGGCTGGACCGCCAGCCTAGCCAGAAATAAGCGATCCTACTGCCTCGGAATAGGTCGGCGGCGCAGGAGCGCCCAGACGCAGACGGCGTAAGAGAGGATGATCATCGTGTTCATACCCAGCTGCAGCCAGTGAATGCCCGGGCCTGTAGCAAAGGAGAAGCCCGGAAATACTGCGGAGAAGGTTCCGCTGCTGAAGGCTATAATGGCATAGGCTATGCCCATCAGGCCGAAAATGCCCCCCAGGCGGGCCCATTTGTACGGAATGGGATAGTACTTGGCGCCCAGCGCGGCGCTCAGGATGAACATGACCAGGTAACTGGCCAGGTGGCCGTAGGCCGATGCCCAATAAGAGTAACGCGGCATAAAGACGATATTCACCACGGTGGTGACCAGCAGCCCCGCCAGCGTAATCCAGATGGCCATATTGGTTTTACCGGACAGCTTGTACCACATGGAAACGTTGAACAGCATGCCCAGCAGCATGTAACTCAGCAGCATGATGGGCACCACACCCACGCCCACACGGAAATCCCGTCCCAGGAAAAGGGAAATAATGTCGATATAGCCGATCACCCCCAGGAACACCAGGCCGCAGAAGGCCGTAAAGTATTCCATCACAACGGCATAGAGCTCCTTGGAGTTCTTGTCCCGTGCGCGCTGGAAGAAAAAAGGCTCCGCCGCATAGCGGAACATCTGGATGAACAGGTTCATGATAACAGCCAGCTTCACTGCTGCCTGATACACCCCCAGGGAGGCCCGCCAGGCTTCAGAGGAAGTATCGAAATAACGGAACAGCACCCGGTCCAGGAAATCGTTGGCCACGCCGGGCAGGCCGGCAATCATGAGCGGGATGGAATAGACCAGCAGGCGCTTGACCACACCGCTGTCCCAAGTGAGCTTGAGCCGGAGGATGTCCGGGACGAAGAGTACCAGGCACAGGACGCAACTGATGAAGATGGCAAAGATGGGATAGGTGAAGTCCGGCTGGGCGGGATACACAAAGAAAAGCAGCAGATTGGCCCCCGTTTCCGTGAAGATTTTCACGGTTTTGAGCACCGCAAACTTGACCGCCTTGTGCTCCTGCCGCAACTTGGCGAACAGGATGGCCGTAATGCTGTCGCAGAACAGGATGGCCGCTACATAGATGATCAGCGAGCGGTATCCCTCATAGCCCAACGCAGCGGAAATGGGCTCCGAAAACGCCACCATGCAGGCCAGGAAGGCCAGATTGAGTCCGAGGACCGTGAGCAGCGCGCCCGAGTACACCTTCCGCGGGTCCTCCCCTTCCTTGTTGGCAAAGCGGAAACAGCCGGTTTCCAGGCCCAGCACCAACACCACCTGCAGGATGGCGATGTACGCCATGAACTCCGTAACCACGCCGTACTGCACCTGGGTGAGCATGCGCGTATAGATAGGTACAAACAGGAAGTTGAGGACACGGGCAAGAATGGAACTGAAGCCGTAGATAGCGGTTTCCCCTGCCAGCTGTTTCAAAGGATTTTTTGCCATAGTTGTACAAAATTAATTAATTTTGTCGAAAGAAAAAGAATTAATATGAAGAAGTATCTGTATGTAATGCTGGCACTGGCCGTGGTGGCCGGCTGCAAAAGCAAAAACAAGAACAAGGAGGCCGAGGCGCCTGTACAGGAAGAAGTAACCATAGAACCTACGGACACCGTGGCGGCCAAAAAGGCGGCGGAAGCCCTGCCGGCGGAGCCCATCTTCGATATCGTCACCAATTTGGGAACCATCCGCGTAAAACTGTACAAGGACACGCCCAAGCACCGGGACAATTTTGAAAAACTGGCCATTTCCGGCTATTACGACAGCCTGCTGTTCCACCGCGTCATCTACGGTTTCATGATCCAGGGCGGAGACCCGTTCACCAAAGACACGGCCATGGTGGAGAAGTATGGTGAGGGTGGTCCCAAATACACCGTCCCGGCCGAGATGCGGGATGCGGAAGGCAATCCCCTGCATCGACACAAAAAAGGCGCCCTGGCGGCGGCCCGCGTAGGAGACCTGGCCAATCCGTTCAAGGCTTCCAGCGGTTCCCAGTTCTATCTGGTGCAGAATCCCGACAACTGCGTGCACCTGGACGGGGAATATACCGTATTTGGAGAGACGGTGGCCGGACTGAATGTTATCGACAAAATTGCCGCTGTTCGCACGGACCGCATGGACCGTCCGGTGCAGGATGTGCGCATTTTGTCCATTCGACCCAACAAAGAATTGAACGAAGCCGCCAAAAAGGAAGAGTTTGGCACGGATTTAGCAGTAAAAACTACCGAATAGTTTTTTTAATAGGTTAAGTTTTTAGGTTAGAATGAGAGCCCCTGTTGCTGTGAAGCACCGGGGGCTCAATCGTTACCCTATCCACTTCTGATTAACTTTTTTTTACTATCTTTGCGCTCATTATGAACGATATGAAAAGACTTTTCCTTCTTGTTGCAGCAGCAGTCGCAGTTTTGGCCTGCCAGCGCACGCCGCAGCCGGAACCCCAGCCCGCTGCCAAAACCGAATGGATTGCCCGTCCGGAGGCCTTCCAGGAGCATTATACCCTGGAGCAGATGGTGGTGCTCAGCCGCCACAACATCCGCACGCCGCTGGTGAGCAAGAACTCCGTCCTCACGCGCCTGACCAATGCGGAGTACCAGTGGTTCAAATGGGAAGGAGAACCCAGTACGCTCACTCCTAGAGGCGCCCAGCTGGAAGCCAAAATGGGGACTTTCTTTAGCGAATGGCTCAGCAAAAAAGGAATCTTATCGTCCTACGGAAAGGAGAATTATTCTTTCCGCTTCTACGCCAATGCCAAGCAGCGTTGCCAGGTAACCGCCCGGCAGTTTGCCGATGCCCTCCTCCCCGGGAAGGAGCCCCTGGTAGAGATGAATGTGCAGTTCGACGCCATGGATCCGGTCTTCAATCCGCAGATTACCAAGCTTTCGGAGAGTTTTACCACCCAGGCACAGGAGGAAATTCAGGAACTGTTCGGGGAGGACCTGGATGCAGGGATTGAGTCGGGTTATAGCATGCTGGAAAGGGTCATCGACATTACCCACTCCCCTGCCTATCCGGACACCGCTTCTTTTAGCCAGTTCCCTTCTTCCGTGGGCTTTAAACTCAACGCGGAGCCGTTCATGAACGGCGGGCTCAAGATGGCCTGCACGGTCTCCGACGCCCTTTCCCTGCAGTATTACGAGGAGCCCGATGAGCAGAAAGCGGCCTTCGGACAGCAACTGAGTTTTGAGGATTGGGTGACGGTCTCCTCCGTAAAAGAATGGTACGGAGACATTCTTTTCACCGCCCCTTCCGTAGCCGTGAATGTGGCGCACCCGCTGTTGCAGGTAATTCTGGAGGAGCTTCAGAACGAGAAACGCGTGTTCACCTTCCTCTGCGGCCACGACTCCAATCTGGGCAGCGTCCTGGCGTCCCTGGGTGCCGAACTTCCGGACCTGCCCGGTTCTGTGGAAAAGCGCACGCCCATCGGCGGCAAACTCATTTTTGAATGCTTCAAGGGGGTCGATGGCAACGACTACGCCGACCTCCTGCTGGTATACGCCTCCGCCGAACAACTTCGCGCCATCAGCACCCTCACCTACGACAACCCGCCCATGGCTGTCAAAGTGTCTTTAACCGGTCTCTCCGCCAACCCCGACGGCCTCTACCGCCTCTCCGACCTCAAGCAACGCCTCTCCCAAGCCATCGTGGCTTATGATGCCTTGTAGGGCACGCTAACATTTTTCGCAAAAATTTCCTATCTTGCGACAATTTTGAACTTAACATTGAAAATTATGAGCAAACACATCTTCGTTAGCGTGTTGGTTTTTGCCGCCGTAGTACTGTCGGCGGTTACTTCCTGTACTAAAGACAGCAAGAATATAAAGGATCAGAAGGTAGCAGTATTGCTTCCGGACGATGCCATCGTCAATCGTTGGGCTTTGGACAAGAAGAACCTCGAGGCTGTCATGGGCAAATATGGCTTCAACGCTACTTTCTACACGGCGCCGGAGACGGAAGAAGGAGCGGCAAAGCAGGTCGAGCAGATGAAAACGGCCATCGAAGGTGGTGCTAAATATCTCGTCGTTACCGCCATCGACTATAAGAAAATCAATGAGTCCGGGCTCCTGGCAAAGAATCCCGATGTCAAGGTTGTCTGCCACGACAGGCTTATTCTGGACAACCCCAATATCGCTTATATTTCATCGGCCGATACCAAGGAGATAGGGCATGTCCAGGCCTTGTACCTGCTCAACCATTTCCATTCGTCCGGAGCCTCCTCCATGACCATCGAAATCCTTGCCGGTCCCGATACCGACATCAATGCCAAGGACTATTATGACGGTGCCATGGCGCTGCTCAAATCCTATATTGACGATGGAGACCTGGTGATTAAGAGTGGCAAGAAGGACTATGCCCAGGTCAAGGCCGACAGTTGGACTATTGCCGATGGCAAAAGAGCCATGAAAAATCGCCTCGCCACTTATGACTTGGGTGACTGCCCGGACATGATCCTCGCAGCCAACGACAACCTTGCCCAGGGCGCCATCGAGGCGCTGGAAGAGGCGGGGTTCATCGACATGCCCATCATTACCGGACAGGACAATACCGTTATGGCCCAGAACAACATCAAACTCCTTAAGCAGGCCATGACCATCGACAAGAACCTGACCGATATGGCGTATAACACCGCCATGATTATCAATTGCCTGATGGCCGGAGCGCCCGTTCAGAGCAGTCGCAGCATCTCTGCAGGATCGGTGAGCATCCCCGTGTTCTATTCCAAGAACGCCCTCATCACCATCGACAGCCTTTAGGCTTTTACCCACCGGCCGGTCTTTGAAGGGCCTTCGAAAACAAATCCAAGCTTCTTCAAGTGCCGTTCTATCGTCTTCTCGCTCACATGATGCCGCTCGGCCATCGTGTGGCGGCTGATGGTATCGTCCTGAGCAATATCCGAACAGATCAGTTGGTCCAAATCGTCAGGTGTTGGGTTAATAGAGTAAATATGCAGCTGGCGGTTGTGGAATTCCTTGCCTTCCGGCAGACCGGATAGAACGCATGAAAGGAAGTCTTCCAGGAAGGACCTGTCTAAATCGACCTTTTTACGGACATTCGTGTAATTGGCCCTGACAAGGGCATTACGGAAGTACCACGAGTTCTCCTGAAAAACCCTGTTGTCCACCTCAAATCTCAGGTAGCGAAAGTATTTAATAGCAAAGACGGCCACCGTTCGCGTATTGCCCTCCGGGAAGGGATGCACCTGCCAAATGTCCGAGATGCATCGGGTTAGATGGTGAAGCATCTCATCCGGTTCCATGCCCGAATAATTGAGCAGCCTTTCCCGCCGGATAAAACGTTCCAGATTATCGGCAATATTACGATAGTCGCCGTACGTCACCGTATCGCCATCCAAGACCCATTCATGCTTCATGATGTTCTGTTGCCGATACGCACCGGGGTTCTTCAAAAGGCCTTCGAAGAGCGTTCTGTGGATGTTGGACAACTCTTCGGGAACCAGGCTGAATCCCGCGTCGCTGATGAGCATGTTTATCCTTGAAGAAACGATATCCGCTTCTCTCTCGTCCACCAAGTCTTCCCGATCGCCCTTGACCTCATAATAGGACTCGACCAGTTTTACGGCCTCATAACTGGAGATTTCCCCTTCGATGTTCCTTCTGGCAACCTCGTCAAGATACTCCGAGGTCTTGAGCCCGTCCACCGCCTGCATTCCCTTTGAGGCAGCCCAGTTCTCATACCGCTGCCTCTTCTCAGGCTCACGTACAGAGTGGTAATATGCATCAAATTCGGACATGTCGTTCAAAATTCTTCGGCAAATATACTTAATTTTCACCACAATACGAATTTTTGAACGACACCTTTGGCTTTTTTGAGCGACACCCCAAGCGGAATCCTCGCATTTCATCATTTGGTACAAGCTGGATAGGGCAAAATAGCCATTGCGCTCATCATGTGAAAGGTATGTTTTCTTCCTCAGCACAAGTTTTTTCTTTTTCCGTTTTGACCGATCCATTCTTTTTGTAACTTTGTGGAAAAATGACGAGCTGTCTTTTACGACATCGTCTATCAAAATAAAAAATGAGTTATGGCGAAACCGATTAAAGAGACCCCGGTTCTTACCGGTGAAGATGCATATCGCTTTGAGAAGGCGGTGCATAGTGTCGTGCCGGTTTCTGAAGAGGAGAAGGCACAAGCACAAAAAGACTACGAATGGTGTAAGAGTATTGCAGCATTCTAGTTATGGCTATTACACTGAAGAAGTTCAACCCCATGGCGGGGCCAGTAAAGCCATTTGATTGAAGGGTGGACCATTTGAATGACTTTCTTTTGGAAGAGGATGCCAATATCCCAAATGCAAGGCATCACGCTCTTGAATTGCTTGCTGAGACATATGTTTTTGAGGATGATGCTGCCGATAAGACAGTGGCTTATTTCTCATTGCTGAACGACAAGGTGGATAGGGACTTGTCTGATAAAACTGTTTGGAATCGGCTCTCCCGAGAGATACCAAACGCTAAGAGACGGAGATCTTACCCGGCTGTAAAGATTGGCCGACTTGCCGTATCAAAAGATTATGAAGGACAGTCGTTTGGTAGGATCTCCCTAAATTATATTAAAGAGGCATTATTGGATAATAGGATTGCAGGTTGCCGTTTTGTTACGGTGGATGCGCTTAAAGAGGCCGTGGGTTTCTATAAAAAGAATGGCTTCCAAATCCTTGCAACTCCGGAGGACTCTGACGAAACAGTACTTATGTTTTTTGATCTCATGAAGATGAAAAGCTAATCTCTCATCTTGTATCATCCTAAAATAAGTACCACTTTTATCTTTTCAAGTTTTTTCTATAAGGTTGGATACACTTTTGAGTATTCAATCAAGAACATCGTCGGTTAAATAATCGTTTCAAAGCACTGCTTTTGAATTTCCATTTCGTACTGTTTGTTCAACTCATCATAGCTTAAGAATGATACTCGTCGAATCGGATTAAGTAAATCGGAAAAGGACGAGTATTGATTTTTTTTGAGATACTCTTCTTTACGGAGTCTGTCTGCAACAATAATCATTCTTGCAGAAAAATCTCTTAAATCGTTGAATTTTAATAGTGAATTCTGAATATCGGTAGAATGCTCAACCTCAAATAGACATGCAGGCATCATTCTTTCATTAAACCAAATAACATCAATTGTCCTGCTTCTTGAAGTCAAAGAGTCATATGAGAAATGCGGTAAAGCTGAAAGAGTACTAATGTCTCCCAGTTTTTTGTTAAGAAAAGGCTTAGCGTCCCGTTTCGGTTGAAGGATTTTCACCCGAAAGTCAAGATCGGGATAAGCGCCTCTATTTCCCTGAAAAATCCCGATTACGGTCCTGTCTGACGCGACAAAAGTGCGGATGGCTGGCTGTTCCGCGTCAGCGAATCAGATTCAAAAAGAGGGTTATTACGCCCGTGTTGATGAGGTCTACGAACATGGCGCCGATGATGGGGACGATGATGAAGGGCTTTACGGCGTAGCGGTACTTGTAGCACACGGCCGACATGTTGGCCATGGCGTTGGGGGTGGCTCCCAGGCCGAAACCGCAGAGGCCGCTCACCAGGACCGCGCTGTCATAGTCCTTTCCCAGCAACGGGAACGCCACGAAAGCCGCATAGAGGCCCATGAAAGCCACCTGGGCGGCCAAGATGAGCATCAGAGGAAGCGCCAGCGAAGACAGCTCCCACAGACGCAGGCTGGCCATGGCCATTCCCAAGAAAAGTTGCAGGCAGATGTCCCCTATGGAAACCATCTCCCCCAGGCTGAGTTCTTTCGCCCATTTGGGAGACAGGCCGAAAATATTCCGCATGGCGCAGGCAGCCAGGAGCGCCCCGAAATAGGTGGGGAAAGTGATACCCGTCATCACCAGCAGCTTGCTCAGGCCGGTCCCCAGGGCGATGGCAATTACCAAAACGCAGGCGGCGCGAAGATAGCCTTTGAAGGTCCCCTCCTCCGTTACCGTCATTTCCTCATGAGATTCCGTCGTCTCTACTCCGGTCATCACATCGGCAGAATCCGACGGTGTCGATAGCCCTTTTCGCCGGATGAGCGCCTCTCCCAGCGGACCTCCCAGCAGGGAGCCGGCAACCAGGCCGAAGGTGGCCGCCGCCATCGTGATGGAGGAAGCCCCCGTCAGGCCCATCTCCTCCAGCAGGGGCGAAAAGCCGCCGGACGTACCGTGACCGCCGCTCATGGGGATGGAACCCGCCGCCATGCCGAAGAGCGGGTCCAGCTGGAGCCCTTTGGCGATGCCCACAGAAATGAGGTTCTGCGTCACAATCAGGACCACCACCAGGCCGATCATCACCAGAAGGGGTTTCCCGCCTTTGCGCAGCACCTTCATATCGGATTGGAAGCCGACAGAAGTGAAGAAAAGCATCATGCACAGGTCCTTGATCGTACCGTCAAATCGACACTCCACGCCAAACACGCTGAATAGCAGCAGGGTGAGCAGGGAGACGATAAGGCCTCCGGATACCGGAGTCGGGATGCAGAAACGCTTCAGGAACGAAATCTTACGGGTAAAATACATGCCCAGAAGCAGCGCCAGCACCCCTACGCCGGCACTTGCATACATATCCAGAGAGATGACTTTTTCCATCACTGCAAACTATTAAGTCGAACCAAATAGATATCTTCCTTGTTAACGGAGAGCGCAACCCAGAGGGTATCGCCAATGACGCAAGCCTTGGGATAATTGTAGCCGAGGGTTTTGTAGCGGCCCTCCTTCCTTCGTTCAGGCAGGTCCTGGGGGCCGGCAAGGAGATAGGCTTTGTCGAAAAGATAGCCGTCCTCGGAAAGGGCCAGCACCAGGGCGCGACGGGATTTGCAAGCGGTGGGATTGCCCACCCAGAAGGTCCGGCCGTCCAGGAGCGTTCCAGAACACTGCTTGGAACGGGAATCCGGGATATTGCTCAGTTGGGGCGCGCTCCAGGATGCTCCCCTGTCTTCCGACACGGAATAGAGTTTCCGGAAGGAGGACTGCTGGTCCCGGAAGAACATGACCAAACGTCCGTCCCGGGCAACATACTGGCTAGGTTCGATAGGCCTCCCCTCTCCTTCCGGGAATATGGCCTTCTTCCACCCCTTTGTGCCAGATGGATCCTCCGTGTACACTGGGCAGAGCGTGGTGCCGGGCTTGAAGTGAACCGCCCCGACAATCCGGCCATCCGGAAGAGTCAGCGGGTCCTGCTCGAAGATGCCCTCCACGGGCGTCCCATCGGCCATGAGAACAGGCTTAGGTGCAGTCCAAGCCTTCCCGTCCACGCTGGAAATAAAGCGGGCCTTCCCGCCGGCCGAACGGTCGGGTGCATAAATATAGTTTATAAGGCCGATAAGCGTGTCTCCCCGGGAAATCCAGCCACCGGGAGAAGCAAAGTGGTCCTCCGTGGGCGGAACCAGGACAGCGGGCGCTTCCCAAGATTTCCCATCGACACTTGAGGAATACATGACGCGGGTGTCCGGCGTATCCTCGTCCTTCGCGGACGCCTGCCACATGCAGTAATACCTGCCTTTGAAGCAGGTAAGCACAGCGTTATTGACATAGCCGTCGGAACGATAAACCGCTATCCATTCGGCTCGATTACACCTCTGCAGCCCAAGGGACAACGTATCTTCGGGGACGATCATCCCCTCTTCCACGCGTGGAAGCGACAAGGGAGCGCTATTCCGGCAGCCGAAAAACAGGACGGCCAGAAGGATGAAAGCCATGCGTTTCATCCTTCCAATCGTCACGTACATATTAGAAGTCGATTTCGACAGGATCGTGGGTGAAGGCGCTGATGGTGGCCTTGGCGTCCTTGAGGAAATAGACGGCGGTGTTGTCGTCGTTCTCGTTATACATGGAGCGGAGGCTCGGGTTGGCATCCAGCATGGCCTTCTTTATTTCCACGCGCGGATCTTCCACGAGCGTGGCCTTGATGCGCAGCCACTCCCCTTTCGCGACATCGTAGGCGCAGATGGCCACCTTCGGGTTAGCCGCAATCTGCTTGGCGACGTTCTTCACATGGCCGGTCTGGATATAGAGCTTGCCTTCGATGATTTCGGCGGTTCCGAAAGGACGGACCTCGGGCTGGTCGCCGTTGGCGGTAGCCAGGAAATAAAACCCTGTCTTATGCAGGAAATCTCTTACCTGTTGCATATTATCTTGGTTTATCGATTGATATTCGGCGGGATTGACAGGGGCGTTCTGGCTCTTAGGGGCGCAGGAAACAATGGTCAGCGCAGCGAGGGCTGAAAGGACGATCGACAAGTGCTTTTTCATGGTTGAGTATTACTTGATTATGTTCCAAAGATAGGAAAAATCTGGGGAAAAGCAAAGGTGAACGGGATGCGGAGAAATCGGGAAGCATCTTCGTCATGGCGCAGGTCCGATGAAAGTGCCCCGACCTGCACCACCAGAATGCATGAGAAGCCGATTTGCGGCGCCGGTCACCCACACAAAAACTGACCTGCGCCTCAAAAAGGGCAAGAGACCGAGATTCCGTCGCTTCGCGCCGGCATCTCTGGGGGCTCCTTATGACCGCAGGGGCCTGCATTCTATGAGCGAAGCGAACCGACGGATTCTGCCGGCGAGTCCCTCCCCCGAGGGGAGGGATTTAGGGAGGGGGTAACGTGAACGCCCAGGTCTCTCCGTACCAAAAAAGCCCGCCAATATTGGCGGGCTTTGGGGGCGGAGAGACCGAGATTCGAACTCGGGATACCCTTTTGGAGTATACACGCTTTCCAGGCGTGCCTCTTAAGCCACTCGAGCATCTCT
>JBGUPS010000064.1:0-2837 GCA_045130395.1 Candidatus Cryptobacteroides sp. | reverse complement strand
CTCGATGGCGCACACGCCCGGTGTCTTCAACCAGCATATATTGCAGCCCATGCAGTGCGCTATCTTCATGTCGGAGGTGTTGAGAACCTCAACTTCATCGCCTTTTATCGGGGTGCCAATCTGTTTAGAAACAGCACCTCCTTCTAATGTATTCAATACAATTGTTTTCATCAGTGTCCTTTGTGTTTCTCCTTCTTCTTTACCTGCCTAAGGTCGAAATTGCGCTGCTTTTCAGCCTCACGCATAGCTCTTGACTGCTGCTTGCGTTCTATTTTGTTCTGCTCCTGCTGCATTTTCAGGGCCTGTTGCGATTTCGTCCCGATACCTTGCGGCATCATCTGCTTCCTTGCTTCACGCAGCTGTCGCTTCGGACTTTTCCTTGTCTCCAGTAATGATTTCGCCTCAATGCCCTTACTATATTCAAGCTTGTGCAAATCCTTTTCGACAAGCTCAATGATCTCCTGCCCAGTGGGCTCTGCACCGAAAGTCACTTTGCACACATGAAGCCCATCTTCGTCCGTCACTTCGAACAGGCCTATCCAAAACGGATCTTCGAACAGGATAGTCAGCGAGCCGGTTGTCATGCGTCGGCTTGTAATTCTTATTCTTTACATTCTGGCCTTGCTGTCGGCGCCGGCACCGGTGCCGCGGTACTTGCTCTGGGCGGCGTTGAAAATGTAACGGACGGATAGTTTCACCTTCTGGGTGTCCATCAGGTTGGTCTGCATAATAGTGTGGCTGCCAAAATCGGAGTCCACGTTCATCCGGGCGGTGCCCAGGAGGTCGTTCCCCTCCAGACGCAACACCAGGGAACCATCGGCAAGAAGGGTTTTCTGGACGGCTGCGTTGATATTTACGTAGGCGTTCTTAATATACAGGTTCTGCGTGTAGCCAGTGGACTGCACCATGCCCCCCAGTTCAAACTGCCAGCCTCCTTTCACCGTGAGAGTATTCAACAACTGCGCAAAGAAGATGGGGCGGCCATTGAATGTCGTTATGCGGATCCCGGATTCTTCGCGCGGATCGGGCGCATTGATGGTAAGCCACTGCGGCTGAATGCCGATGGTGTAATTCATCGTCCAGGGACCTACAGTGGGCGTAAGGTTCACGAAGGCCGACATCTGCCGGAATGGCGTCTCAATGTTCCGGGGTCTCACCAGCACTACGCCTTCGTCTCCAATGGGGGAAGACCAGGTCATGATGGCATCGTCCGTACGGGTATAATTGACCATGAACGTCACCCATTTCCAGACAGTCGTAAGGCTCAGATTGTGGGACAGTTCCGGCTGCAGGCCCGCGTTTCCGCCCTGCCAGATATAGCGGCTGTTGTAGCGGATGGCACTTGAAAGGTTAGCATAATTGGGCCGGCGCGTCTTGGCACTGTAATTCAGCATTACCTGGACCGGTTTCCTGGACTGGGCGCCGATAACCCCGGCGTACGACACATTGGGGAACCAGTTGCCATAGTCGCGGGTAAGGTTATTGGCGGGCGTAACCGCATCCTCGTAGGCATAATGCACCCACTCGTAGCGCACCCCAGCGCTCAGCTGTCCGACCTTCGGCAAATAGCAGCCATAAGAGGCGAATCCGGCGATATTGTCTTCCCTCACCGTGGCTTCCGATGCCGGGATAGCAATACCATCGACTGAATAATTGTCCGCCCGGCGGGAAAAGGTCTCCTCAGTCCCCGCCTGCAGCTGACCTTTCCAGATGGGATAGGAAAGCACCGCCTTGGCGGCATACATACGACCGGCATTGGTGCTGCCGCTACGGATAGCGGCATTGTGGGTCATGCTACTCGTCTCTATCGATACGGACTCGGAACTGTCATCCACGCCGTAGTAGTCCAGATTGACGTCAATGCCCAGCTTTCCCGCAACGAGGCCGTTGTAATAGAGGTTGGCGCCCAGGTTGTAAGGTATCCACTCCCCCATCGTATCATCCGAGACCGTGGTGAGCTCATCCACCCGTGTTCCGTTATCAAACACGTTGTCGCTTACTTCCGTATGCACATTGTAAGTCAGATGCCGGCCCCATTCCAGCTTGCCGCCAAGGAAGTGATTGTCTGCCAGCTGCCAGTTCGTGCCGACGTTGCCATAGATGGTACTGCCGATGTATTCGTTCAGGAGCGCCCCCTTATTCTCGAAGAGCCAGTCATCTCCGGCGGCGGTCCTGCCAAAAGTCTGTTTCTCCAAATAACTGTCCTGGCGGGAAGTGTTGCGGGCGTAGTTGACACCGCCAAAGAAGTCCAGGCCTCCCGTACGGTAGTTCACATTAATGGCGCCGAAGGGATCATTCCCTCTGGTCCAGCGCAGGGACTGCGCATCGGAGGCGTTCAGGTTGAATCCAAAGCCGTCGCCCTGGCGCCGGATGGTCTTGATGCGCACGACTGCCCGCACCGTGGCATCGTACTGGGCGCCCGGGTTGGTAATAACCTCTACGCTCTGGATTTCGTTGCTTTGCAGGCGGTCCAGTTCGGAGGCGTCGCTCACGCGGCGTCCGTTGATATACACCATCGGCGATCCTTTGCCGATTACCTCCAGGCCATTCTGGCCTTTGATGAGGCCCGGCGTCTTGGAAAGCACGTCATTGGCGCTCCCCACATTTTCCAATACGGACCCCCGCACGTTGGTTTGCAGACCCTCCCCCGTGAGTTTTGTTTTGGGCATGACGGCACTCGCCACGGCCCCTTCCAGCATTTGCGTATCTTCGGAGAGGGTAATCACCGCACCGTCAACGGGAGCGAGATATACAGTCTTGTAGCCAAGCATGGCCACCATCATGATGCCATCCGTTTCGTTCGTCACTAAATTGAAGGTACCGTCTTCTTGGGTCAC
>JBGUPS010000063.1:0-6461 GCA_045130395.1 Candidatus Cryptobacteroides sp. | reverse complement strand
AGAGATTTACTTACGCAAATCTACAATGCTTTCCGTGGTCCCTTTTTCAAGTAGAATGGTGGGGGAATTTTGCTTTATTATTTACAGGATCATGGCCTTGAGTTCTTTTACTTCTTTATTGTCATTGTCCGGGGTGACCTTGTTGTTGCACACGGTAACGCCGGCAAGGATGGCCAGAATGGAAATGGTGATGATGACAATTCTTTTCATAGCAGGATCCTTTAATTTGACAAATGTAATGATTTATTTTTAGTTGTGCACAAAAAATGAGTATCTTTGGGCGTTTGAACCCAATTGCCCATCGACATGAAGAAGTGGCTGACCATACTCTTTGCTACGCTTGTATTTAGCATACCGCTGCTGTCCATCGTAAACGGACAGCCCCTCACTGAGGTACTCCGGGACCTGCAGGCAGAACTGAAGGCAAATTATGCGCAGAAGATAGAGGAGCAGACGCTCTTCGACCGGGAATACGAGCTGCAGCACCAGCGCATGGTGGATGTGATTACGCAGTCCAACGAGCTGTCCATCCTCTTGTACACGCAGGAGCAGGCCATGACCTTCGACCTGGCTTATGCCTTGAACAAAATATCCAGGGCTTACAAGCATTTCAACAAGGAGAGAAGGCCGTACGACCGCATCGTCCATGAGCTGAATATTGAAATCGACCGTTACGCCCGCCTTATCGAGGCCCTGCGGCGGCTCCCTCCCGTGATGAAGGAAATCGAGGTGGAAATCCTGCCGGACAGCCTCATTATCTATGTCGATTCCCTGGATCGGCAATACTCGGAAATCGCCTCCTCCCTGGAACGGGAAGTCATCCGGATCGCCATCAAGGATTCGCTTTCGTCTCCTTTGGTGCTGGATACGCAAGGGGAGATTTACAGGGACAGCTGTATCAAGTATGCCTCCGATTTCCTGAAGGGCTACGCGAACAACCGTTCCACCTGGATTGCAGACAGCACGCACTACCAGGCCGCCTACTGGAGCATGCAGGAGTCGTATAACTACGCCCAGGCCCGCTACCGTGAGCTGGAAAAATATGTCTTTGTGGAGGGCCAGACGCCTTTTATGGACATTATGGCCGATCCCAAGGGGAATTGGGATAAAGTCAAGGCCTCGTTACGCAATCAGTATGATTTTCTGGACATGGGCCTGGGGGATCACCAGCCTGCGGACTCCACGGCCGTTACAACGGAAGTAACGGACGAGGGCGACCTGTTCAACGGCGTTTCCAGCAAGGGCGCGAATTCCTTGCTGGTGCTGATTACCTTCATCCAGCTTGTGGCGTTGGTGATTGTCTGGATACTGACTTTCGTCGTCCTGCTACTGCTGAGCCGGATCCGCAAAATCAAAAGCATGCTTCCCGTGAAGGTGTTGCCTTTGTTCTCGGTATTGGCGGGAACCGTCATCTACTTCCTGCTTCTGGGCTTCAGCGTGGGCGGGAACGAGTACATCGAGTTGGGCGCCCATCACATCAACACCTTCCTCTGGCTGCTCATGGCCATTACCGGCTCCCTGCTGCTGCGCGTTAAACGGGAGCAAATCCATCCCAGCCTGCGGCTCTATATCCCCACCATCATCATCGCCATCATCATCATCGGCTGCCGCATCACCTTCGTCCCGGACAGACTGATGACTTTCCTGTTCCCGCCCATCCTGGCTTTGGCCGTACTGCGGCAGTTGTTCTTCAGCATCCGGGAAAGCGGCAAGGCCGCCATCATCGACAGTATCCTGGGATGGACCTCGCTGGCCATCTATCTGATTGCGTTTGTGTTCTCTTTCCTGGGCTATACCTTTGTGGCGCTGCTCATCCTGGTGTGGTGGTATTTCCAGCTGGCCGTTCTGCTCACCATCGTCTGCATCATCGACCTGTTGGGCCGATACAAGGAAAGATGGCTGGATAAACGCGTCAGGGCCATGCGGAACCGCATCACTTACGTGGGCGGCGATGACCGCGAATCCCTGCTGTTCGGCGTCACCTGGTTTTACGATTTCATCAAGCAGGTGGCGGTTCCTGCCATGCTGCTGATTTCCCTGCCGCTCTGCGTGCACATGTCCCTGGACATCTTCGACTTCGACGACCTGTACGATAAAATCTTCAACATCCCCTTTGTCCAGCTATGGGACAAGGACGGGGTTGAAACGCTCCGCATTTCAGGCAAGGCCATCATCGGCCTTATTATCCTGTTCGTCGTGCTTCGTTACGTCAACCGGGCCATTCATGCCATCTGGCAGTACGTCCGTTACGCTACCTTTATGCGGAAGCACAAGCGTACCACCATCCGGGACAACGAAATCAACCTGTCCCTGGGCAACAGCGTCATCAGCGTGTTCATCTGGATGACCTATGTGGTGGTAGTGGTGGCGGTCTTGCGGATTCCGACCGGTTCCCTGACGCTGGTGGCCGGTGGTCTGTCGGCCGGTATCGGTTTGGCCCTCAAGGATATCCTCAACAACTTCATTTACGGTATCCAGCTCATGGGCGGCCGCTTGCGGGTCGGGGACTGGATCGAGTGCGACGGCGTGCGCGGACGCGTGGTGGCCATCAACTACCAGTGCGTGGTGGTGGAGACCCTGGAGGGGACGGAAATGTCCTTCCTGAACGCCTCGCTCTTTGGCAAGAACTTCAACAACCTCACCCGCAACAACTCTTACGAATACACCAAGATTGTGACGGGCGTGGCCTATGGGACCGATGTCAAGAAGGTGCGCGAGGTGCTCGTGGAGGCCATGAAACAGGTGCAGACCAAGGACCGTTACGGCCGCGATATCGTGGAGCCCAAGTACGGCATTAACGTAGTTGTGGCCGATATGGCCGACAGCTCGGTGAATATCGCCGTGAAGCAGTATGTGCTGGTCCCTGAGCGGATTGGCTTCATCGACCGCGCCAAGGAGGTGATTTACGATGCATTGAACGCCAACGGAATCACCATCCCGTTCCCGCAGTGCGATGTGCACCTGATCAGCGAAGAGAAGTAATTTCCCCCATAACCATGACTGAAAACCAGATCAAACAGGTCCTGGAGACCGTTACACCCAATGCGGCAGAAGATGCCGCCCAGTTCACCGAAGGTAGTATCCGCGCCATCGTGGAGGCCCAGCGCAAATTCTTCCGCACCGGCACCACCCTTCCCGTAAAATGGAGAATCCAGCAGCTCAAAAAGCTCCGGGACGCTGTCAAGGAGCATGAGGCCGAGTTTGAGGTGGCCCTGGCGCAGGATCTGGGCCGAAGCAAGGTGGAGGCCTATCTCTGTGACATCGGCCCTATTATTACGGAAGTGAACGAGATGATTCACGGTCTTCGCCGCTGGTCCCGTCCGGAATACCATTGGAGCGGCCTCATGTGCTTCCCCAGCATGGTTACCAAGGTATACAAGATGCCCTACGGCGTTTCCCTGGTTATCAGTCCGTTCAATTTCCCCATCCTGCTCACCCTGGGCGTGGTGGCTGCGGCCATGTGCGGCGGCAACACGGTGGTAATCAAGTCCAGCTCCAAGTCATCGGCCTGCACGGCGGCGCTCAAGAAATTCTGTGCCGATGTCTTCCCGCCGGAATACGTCACGCTCATCGACGGTGGACACGACGTGGCCGACTGGTGCCTGGCGCAGCGCTTCGACAAAATTTTCTATACCGGTTCGCCGGCCGTCGGCAAGCATGTGATGGCCGAAGCTGCCAAAAACCTGACCCCTGTGGCGCTGGAGCTGGGCGGCGAGACCGGCAACTGGGCCGTGGTGCGCAAGGATGCCAACCTGCAGGACGCCGCCCGCAAGATAGCCTTCTTCAAGCTCCTCAACGCCGGGCAAATCTGCATCAACGTGAACCAGATTGCCGTGGCCGAAGAAGTGGCCGAACCGTTCCTGGAAGCGCTGAAGGCTGCGTTTGTCGCCCAAATCGGCCCGCATGCCGAGAAAAATTCCGAATACCCCAAACTCATCACCGGCAGGGCCTGGGACAGCTGCGCCGCTTGGGCCGATGAATACCGCGACCGCATCGTTTTCGGCGGCACCGGAGACCGGCAGACGCAGCGCTATTCTCCCACGGTCATTTATCCTGTCGATATCAACGAGCACATCGTCCAGCACGAACTTTTCTGCCCGCTGCTGCCCGTGGTCCCGTTCAAGGATGCGGAAATCGACGCCCTTATGGATGTCATAGCAGATCGCGAACACCCCCTGGCCATGTACCTGTTCACCAAGGATAAGAAATGGGCGAACCGCGTGATGCAAACCCAGCAGTACGGCGGCGGCTGCATCAACGAGGTCTGTATCCACATGATGGTTAAGGGCGTTCCCTTCAACGGTACCGGTCACTCCGGTATGGGCGCCTACCATGGCATCTGGGGTTTCCGCGAATTTACCCATCCCCAGACCGTCCTCACCGGCAAAACCCTCTTTAACCTCCCGCTCCGTGAACACCCCTACGGCGGCGACAAAGAAAAGACCAAGCTCATAATCCTCCGGCTCATGGAGCGCTAGTTGCCCGGTAGGGGAGTAAGCTCAAAAAAATCGAAAAAAATTTGGTTTATATTGTAAACTTGTTTATATTTGCAGCGGGGTTCCGGAAGACTGCGCAGCTTTTAGGAGCTCCAAAAACAAGTTAAACAATTGATACAATGGAACAGAACAAAGAAATGACGGCTCAGGAAAGCCTGATGCTCATCGCCGAAACCTTCAACAAAAGTCGGAAGGGGATTCTTCGCAACAGCGCCAAGCACTTCATTCTTTGGGGGATGTTGCTTACGCTAACTTCTCTTGCTATTTATTTCTTATGGCATTTTACAGGCAAGCCGCAGTGGAACTTCCTGTGGTTCGCCATGCCGGCTATCGGCTATCCGGCCGCATCCATGATGGGCAGGAACGAAGCATCCGTTCCGCAGAACGAGGTCAGTAAGATGCTCCACGGCGTGTGGTCCGTCTTTGGCGCCTTCGCGGTGACGCTCAGCGCCATCGCCGTGTGCCTGGTGCCCATGAACGTATCTCTCATCATCGTACTCATTCTGGGGCTGGCCGAATGTATGTCCGGTGTTCTCCTGAAGAACTGGACCATTATCATCTGCGGCTTCCTGCTGGGCGTAGGTGGCGCCGTGTTTGCCATGATCGTCAAGAGTGAGGCTCAGCTTTTAGTCTTTACGCTGGGCGGTGTCCTTCTGCTGATGACGGGCATGGTGATGAAACTTCAGAACAAGTAGCCTATGTTTCCCAAACTGGATCCGCTCCTGCATTCCGAACTTCGGCTGGCTGTAATGTCCATCCTGGCTGGGGTAGATGAAGCCGACTTCACCTTTCTTAAAGGGCAGACAGGCGCCACCTCCGGAAACCTGAGTGTGCAAATCGACAAGCTCACCGCAGCCGGCTACATTACCGTGGAGAAGGGATTTAAAGGCAAGATGCCCCGCACTACCTGCCGCATCACACCTGTCGGCCAGAAGGCTTTCTCCGAGTATGTGGATGCCCTGAAATCCTATTTGTCTTCCGGCTCCTAACGGCGATTGTAAATTAAAAATACAATCGCCCCAACAGACGCAAAAAAAGCAGCGACCGTCGCTGCTTTTTTGTTTCCAGGGCGGAAAATGTAAAATAAACTTGACAAAATGGAAAATTGTTTTTACCTTTGCGGTGGAAAACTAATCATTAACGTCAAGGCCTTATGAAAACACGCAATTATCTTCTGCCTTATACCTACAAGAAAGTAGGGATGTGGATGTTTATTCCCTTTGCAGCCATCTGCTTCTGTTTATTTATCGATGTGAAGCTTCCTGCTATCAAGATTCCCTGGATTGCCATAGGGGATGACTTCTTCTATCAAGGAACGGCGGACCTTTTGACGGAAGTCGGCATGATGGGCCTGCTGGTCTCCCTTTGCTTCATTGCTTTGTCCCGTGAGAAGGATGAGGACGAAATGACCGCCCACATCCGGATGCAGTCCTTTGTCTGGAGCCTGTGGTTTACATCGGCCATCCTGGCTTTCGGCATCCTTTTCATCATGGGGCTGGATTTCCTGAGCTTTGCGATAGTGGCATTCTATCTTTACTACCTCGTGTACATCCTTAAGTTCAATTTGACGATGAGAGCCATCAGGAGGGCAGGTCGATGAAGAATACCGTCAAAGTAGAGCGGGCAATCAAGGATATTACCCAGCAGGAACTGGCCAACGCCGTTGGCGTAAGCCGACAGACCATCAACTCCATCGAGGCCGGAGGCTATATTCCCTCGGCAGTGCTTGTACTGAAAATCGCCAAATACTTCGGCAAACCCGTCGAGTCCGTCTTTGAGCTTGAGGAGGGGGAGTGACAGAGCATTCCTCTCGGTTTTGTCGGCCACATGGCGCAGGTCAGTAGCTACATGGCGCAGGTCAGCTGAAGGTGCCCATCCTGTCTTTCGCTAGAAAAAGTTGACTCCCATTAAAGAAAAGAAATGGGAAAGACAAAAGAGAACAAAGAGAAGTATTATGACGAAGTG
>JBGUPS010000062.1:0-4146 GCA_045130395.1 Candidatus Cryptobacteroides sp. | reverse complement strand
GTCTGTTCCGTGGAGCATAGGAGAATCGAACTCCTGACCTTTTGAATGCCATTCAAACGCTCTACCAACTGAGCTAATACCCCGTGTTGTTTGTGGACTGCAAAGGTACAAACAATTTTCAGATTTGCAAACGATTCAAAGAAATTTTTGCAAAAATTTTTACTTGGAGCCCAGATATAGCAGCACCATGCTCAGGAATACCAGGACAAGGTCGAAGGCTTTGGCCTTGATATTCTTTTCTTTGAGGAAGAAAGCGCCGATCATGAAACTCACCAGCACGGAGCCGCGGCGGATCATGGAGATTACAGAAATAAGGGCGTCCGGCTGGCCCAGGGCCTGCAAGTAGCAGAAGTCCGCTGCGCACAAAAAGAGGGAAATAAAAGGAATGCTCCAGCGCCACTGGAAAGGTGTAGTGGAAGCCCGGTGGGGAGCCCACACAAAGCCAAGCAAACAGCTCATCATGAGCAACTGATAAAGGGTATACCAGCTCAGCACCTGCAGATTATCCATCCCCAGGCCGCTGGAGGGCGACATCAAGAACTTGTCGTACAGCCCGCTGGCAGCGCCCAGCAACACCGCCACAATGAGCGACCAAATCCATTTGTTGTGCCGGAAATCAATCCCTTCCTTTTTCCCGGAAATACGCATAAGGAAATACGCGACGATAGCCGTGCCCACACCCAGGCTCTGCAGCAAGTTCAGGCGCTCCCCGAACAGCAGCACAGCACCCAGCAGCACCAACACCGGCCGGGTAGCGTTGAGCGGCCCCACAAGCGTGAGCGGCAAATGTTTCATGGCATAATAGCCCGCCAGCCAGGAGGAAAGGACGATGACGCTTTTCAGCAGAATCCACCGTTGGATTTCCCAGCTGCCAAAGCCAGTCTTGAACAGAAGGGGAGACAGCAAAATGGTGGAGACCAGTGTGTTAAAGAACAGCACCGGAATTACAGCGTTATCCCGTAACGCCAGTTTCTTAAAGGAGTCGTAACAGCCCAGAAAGGCGGCCGACACAAAAGAAAGGATCCACCACATGTCACTACTAACTGATTGAGGCTGCAAAATTACAAATTTTGGCGTAAAAATCTCAAATTATAGTTATATTTGTATGATTAAGGGCAAAGCTCTTACTAATGCACATGAAAATAGTAGCAGATACCAATATTCCTTTCCTGAAAGGTGTCCTGGAACCTTACGCAGAAGTAGTCTACCTGGACGGCCGTTCCATTGGCCGCGAAGACATGCTGGATGCCGATGCACTCATCATCCGCACCCGCACCAAATGCAACGAAGAAACGCTGAAGGGCAGCAAGGTGAAAATGATTGCCAGTGCCACCATCGGCACGGACCATATCGACCTGGACTGGTGCGCGAAAAACGGCATCGAAGTGCAAAACGCGGAGGGCTGCAATGCCGGCGGTGTGGCCGATTATGTCTTCTCTTCGCTGTTCGGCGTCGCTTCCCGCAGGGCCATCAAACTGGACGGCAAGGTAATTGGTATCATCGGCGTAGGAAACGTGGGTAAAAAAGTGGAGCAGATGGCCCGGAACCTGGGCTTCGAGGTGCTCCTGAACGACCCTCCGCGTGCGGAAAAAGAAGGCCCTGAGGGCTTCGTGTCGCTGGACGAGCTGCTGGCCCGGGCCAATGTGGTTACCTTCCACGTCCCGCTGGATGCCACCACGCGCGGCATGGCCAATGACGAATTCTTCGAAAAAATCCAGCCGGGCACCTTCTTCATCAACGCTTCCCGTGGAGAGGTGGTGGACGAACGCGCCCTCCTGCGGCATCGGCCCAAACTGGGCCCGCTGGTGCTGGACACCTGGTGCAACGAGCCCACGCCCAACCCCATCCTTATCGACACTTGCGATATCGCAACGCCGCACATTGCCGGCTATTCGTACCAAGGCAAGCAAAACGGCACGGCTATGGCTGTCCAGGCCGTCGCAAGGCACTTCGGCATAGAAGCCCTCTATGACTTCCGTCCTGCTCTGGAAGACGAATCCCTGCAGCCGGTGGAAATAGCCCTGGACGGCAAAACGCAGGGCGAGATTGCTGCCATCCTGCAGTACAATTATCCCATCTTTACGGACGATTTCCTCTTCCGCAGCAACCCCTCAAGTTTTGAGCAGCTGCGCAGTGAGTACACCTACAGGCAAGAATATTATATCAAACCACAAAACACTATGCTTACCCAGAAAGACACCCAACAGATCGAGGAACGTGGCGCCACCCTGCGTCAGGTTAAACAACAAATCGAGTATTTCAAAAGCGGGTTCCCGTGGATGAAAATCGTAGGTCCCGCTACGCCCGAACGCGGCATCATGGTGCTGGAGCCCAAGGCCGTCAAAGAGGCTGTGGATTATTATAAGAAGGCCGATATCAAAGGCAAGAGCAAATTCGTACCCGCCTCCGGTGCAGCCTCCCGTATGTTCAAGGACATGTTCAGCGGTCTGGCCAGTCTGGAAGAAGGAAAAGACCTGCAGGCCGATGCCCCCGGTTCCAAACTCGCCGCCCGCATCAAGGACTTCGCATTCTACACGCCCGAACTCTTCGGCGAGCCTAAGGACAGTGCCGATTATCGCAAGGACGTCCTTCGCAAACTCCTCAAGGAAGACGGCCTGGCCTATGGTTCCAAGCCCAAGGGCGTGCTCAAATTCCACCGCTATCAGCAGGAAGTCCGCACCGCCATCGCCGAGCATCTGGTAGAGGCCCAGGAGTACATGCGCAACGCAGACGGCACCTGCAACCTCACCGTCACCATCTCCCCGGAGCACCAGTCGTTGTTTGAGGCCGCCATCGCAGAAATCAAGCCCGTGTACGAGAAACGCTACGGCGTAAAATACAACATCCGCTTTACCTTCCAGGACAAAGCCACGGACACCGTCGCCGTAGATCCGGACAACAAGCCTTTCCGTAAGGCCGATGGTTCCTTGCTCTTCCGTCCTGCCGGTCACGGCGCCCTCATCCACAACCTGAACAAGGTGGACGAGGAACTGGTGAGCATCAAGAACATCGACAATGTTGCGCACGAAAAACTCCTGCCCGTTACGGCGGAGTACAAACAGGTCCTGATGGGTGTGGCCCTGGAGCTGCGCGACAAGATCTTTGACTATCTGCGTAAACTGGACGAGGCTCCGTCCGTGCAGCTGTGCAACGAGATCGAGAACTTCCTGGACAAGAAGCTGTGCGTGCAGATGCCGCTGGCCCATTCGGAGGAAGACCGCATCCAGATGCTGCGCGCCAAACTGAACCGTCCCATCCGTGTTTGCGGTATGGTGAAGAACGAAGGCGAGCCCGGTGGCGGCCCGTACGTGATTGCCGGTAAGGATGGCTGCACCAGCCTCCAGATCCTGGAAAGCGTGCAGATTAACCGCGCAGACCGCGGCGCCATGGAGGCGATGGCCCACGCCACGCACTTCAACCCGGTAGACCTGGTGTGCTGCCTGCGCAATTATAAAGGTGAGAAGTTCGATCTGCTGCAGTATGTGGATCCGGAAGCCGGCTTCATCAGCTCCAAGAGCTACGAAGGCCGCGAGCTCAAGGCCCTGGAACTCCCCGGCCTGTGGAACGGCGCCATGAGCAACTGGAACACCCTCTTTGTGGAAGTTCCCATCGAAACCTTCAACCCTGTCAAAGTGGTGCTGGATTTGCTCCGCCCCGCCCACCAAGGATAATGAATAATGAGATACGCTCGGCCTTCGGCCTCGGTATGACAGTGGGCAGTGGCCTCGGTATGACAGTGAGCAGTGGCCTTGATATGACAGTGAGCAGCGGCCTCGGTATGACAGTGGGCAGTGGCCTTGGTGTGACAGTGAGCAGTGGCCTCGGTTTAACACTTTCATTCCGAGCGTAGCGAGAGAATCTCAAATAATAACAAACATGAAAGAAGCTATATCTGGTACTTTAGAAAGCGGTGACATCATGGTCACCATCGGGCCTGGGGAGGGCTTGCAGGTGGAACTGCAGAGCTCCGTTGCCGCACAATTTGGGCGGCAGATCAAGGCCGTAATCACAGAAACCCTGGAGGGCCTGGGCGTTACAGACGCTCACGTGCAGGCCGTCGATAAAGGAGCGCTGGATTGCACCATCCGGGCACGCGTGACCGCCGCGGCCGTCCGGGCAACGGGAAAAGACGTATGGAAAGACTAA
>JBGUPS010000061.1:0-136734 GCA_045130395.1 Candidatus Cryptobacteroides sp. | reverse complement strand
TAATCCTCATATAACTCACATTACTCCACATTACAATGGAATACTAAAACCGAACATTCTATCTAAATATTTTAATACAAACATTTTAACAAAAAAAATATTATGAAAATCAATTTTATTAAATCGCTCAAGAACAAGAACAACAATGATGTTGAACTAGATTTCTCATCTATCGAGTTCCCGATTATCGATGTATCTACCAGACCTATGAGTCGCCGAAAAATCGCTAGAACCGGAGATGACTCAGGAAGGGTAATCACCTCTCCCCAAAAGGATTATTCCAAAAACGACTATCGGGTTGTTCGTGAAGAAACACGAAACCTCAACAACGAGGTGATAGACACATACTACTTTGTATATCGAGTTTATTCTTCGGGAGGACAGAGACGTGTTCTCAATGAGGATGAAATCAACTGGGCTGTTTCCAGAACTTTTAATCAGTAAGGCTTGTCGGGGTGCTGGCCTTCAATAGCACCCCATTTTATAAATCATTAAAACACAAATGAATATGTATACAAAAATTAACAAATCTTTTGAGAATATGAACAAGAACAACAACAATGACTTCATCAAAGAGATTATTCTTAACGTGCCTCATCGTGATATGGCCACAGTTGCAGAAGGACTAAAAGACTCCTACATGGTAGAGCCTACGGCAATTACCCTAAATGACGAAGCGTACAACATCCAGTTGGTAATTATGTGGATGCCGAGGAAATGTAGCGATACAAGCGATATGTGTTTCATGGATCACCATGTAATCTGCTTGTACCATAAAAATGAAAAGACTTGTGAATGGTCGGATGGCAAGACCGTAGATGAATACAAATCTGTTACTATTGACTTTAGGAAAATTCAGTATCGAATCAATAGAATCGTAGAAAAGGACATACAAGAGGTTCGTCACAGCGATGTTGACATTTACAAACCAATGGTGCAATACTGGATGACTGGACATATGGTAATGACTCCACTTGTTCCTATTCCCGAAGAATCACTACTTGAGGCTTTCCGGAGTGCTGGCCTACAATAGTACCCAGTTTTATTAACTTTTATACACAAGTAATATGAAAGAAATAATTGATATTAATCACAACTTGCAGGAAGAATACTTCAAACTTGAACGCTTGATTCCTAAACGGATAAAAGAGTTATACGAAATCTCCAAACAAAAAGGGATAAATGATTTTGGTTGGAAAGGCGGATGGCCTAATGAGGATGACTTTGATGATCCAGAAGAGTATGATGCTGTTCGTGAAGACCTCCCCGGATACGAATTCTTCATAACGACTTATGATGATTATATTTCAAAAGAATACGCGGCATATCGATTCAAATTCGATGATTGCGGAGAACTCGTCATTACCGAGTACTATGATTATCGTTGGGATGAGTATATTGACAATTACGAAATCAGGTTTTCATATACAGACTGGAAAAACATACCCTGTTTAGTTTCCATTATCGCCATGATAGAACAGGAACTCGGATTAGAACAATAGCATCATCCCTGCGATTTATAGTTCTTCCCCTGACATTCTTTAACGAGCGGACTGATTAATTTATCAGTCCGCTTTATTATGTACCTATACGCACCCTTCTTCTACATCATTATTTCGTTAATCATATTAGTGTTGTTTTTAATCATATCTGCAATCTTCTTATGTAATTTAATTATAAAATTTGTTCAATTTTTTTGTTGTTTAAAATATTATCTATATATTTGCGACGGCAACTGCTATTAATTCGGCACTAAGTATTATTTCGGATATTATAATATTTAAAATAACTTTCGTATGGATTTAAAAGTTCTTAGCGCAAAAGATTATAGTCGTGTGCGCTCCAATGATGAATCTGATAGATTCTCTGTTAATAAAACTGGGCAAATTAGGTTCACAGGTCAAATCACAAAGAAGTATAATCTTCAAGAAAAACCCTTTATGCTCGTTTCTATCGACACGGAGAGTAAGAAGACGGATAATAACGAGCCGATAACAATCTACGTGTCATTCTCCAGTAAAAACACGACAGGCGATGCTTTCCAGTTGTTCTTTCATGAAAATGCGTCAATGGTATCCATGTCTGCATTACTCAATGCGATTGGAGTGAATTTCAAAAAGAAGAAATATACCGGAGAAATCACTGGCTCCATCCGCCAAAATGGTGATCTGTGGTATATATTGACCTTTTCTGAATCCAACAAGAAAAGTAATCGATAAATAAATACAAACACAGAGAGCCGATGACCGCTATGGCCACCGGCTATTTGTATGTCCCCGAACTTTCTGAATCCAACCTAATGAAAAATCATTAACTTTGTAAATTAAGAGCACATATTTACTTATGTACTAATAACCTTTGCAATAGATATAGCACAAACCGATAACGTCAATGCAATATGGCCTGGTCTTTTAGAAAAAGGATTAAGATTGCTCCTGGTGTGCACATCAACTTGAGTAAAAGTGGTGTCAGTACTTCAATCGGCCCAAAAGGGGCGAAAGTCACAATGGGCCCCAGAGGGACATACTTGCATACTGGAATACCGGGCACTGGTATTTACAATCGCCAGAAGATAGGTCCTGGTGTCGGAGGAGATACTCCTACCACCACCCCGAATAGTCTTTATACACCCAACATAAATCCTTCTCATGTAATGACACCCCAAGATAAAGGCCCTTCTGAGAAAAAGGGATGCTTAAACACTTTCATGTGGTTCTTATGTATAGGGAGCGCACTCATGATACTGGGTGGCTTTCTTGTCATTTCTGATACAAGAAAAGAACTAAAGGAAAAGGAAGCACAATATACAGAGTTGGTTACACCTCAGGCAGCAGAACCAGATGCAAATGGAACTGTTGAAGAGGGAACTGTTGCTATAGACTATTCACGCGAGGCCGAATTAAGGGGGGAACTTGAAACCATTAAAGGGAAATTGAAAGGATATAACTGGGAATTACTTGTATTTATAGCGCTTTTCATCTTCTCTGTATACTGGCTTATCGTTCACTCATCTGCAGCGCCCAAGATTTCAGCGGCCTTCATGTCTAAACCGTCAAAGTCATCGGCCGATAGCTCAACCTCGCATACAATTAGCAGATTAAGGGGCTTGATGGCAAAAACCAACAATCCCTTAAAGAAAAAGATTCTTGGCAACTATCTCGGTCATATTCTTTCAGACGATGCTCAAAAACGTTTGAAACCTTTGGTTGATAAATGGACCAAGAAGGTTGAGAAGAATCCTATCCCCAAAAGTGAGGAGCAATTGCATATCTATGAGCAGCAGTACAAGGAGGCAATGGAAGAGGCCAAATCTCTGATAATTGATGTTGATGGGGAGCTCTCAGAACTGGAAAAAAACAATTTTAAGGATTTCTGTGATGCTTTCCAGGCGTTTCGCTCCTCTATCAAAACATGGGGCATTGTCTCCAGTACCAGAAATACAGAGTTGAAATCCTCCGCATACAACCTTGTCAATAAGACTGTTGTAATATTCAAGACTGGGCAGTTCAGTTATTTACGCTCTGCCTATCAGATTCCTATATTCCCTAGTAGCGACAGGACCCCTTATTACTTTTATCCGAGATTTGTAATTCGTGGCAGCAGCATTGACAACTTTGATGTCTACGCTATTGACCGGATTGATTTTAGATATAAATCTACTCGCTTCATTGAAGAAGGTTATCGGCCCTCGGACGCAAGACAGGTCGATACTACATACAAATATGTAAATAAGAACGGTGGCCCAGACCGTCGTTTTGCCAACAATCCGATTATACCGGTGCTTTTGTACGGTGACATCAAAATAATGCCTTTCGGGGACACCTATCAAGTCAGTAATAACGATGCTGCTATGCGGTTAGACCTCGCGTTCAAGACCTTAAAGGCAGGTTATCTTTCGAAGAATGCCGCATCAGAAGAGGAAATAAGTGATACCCCCATCAAGGCAGGAGCGTTAGATACGGGAGCGGACTTTGTAGATTTATCGAATTATGATGACCAACTGAAGGCTGCAGCGCAATTGGTAGTCACAACACAACGCGGTTCTACCTCTGAATTACAGAGGAAATTGGGTTTGGGATATGCCCGGGCAGGGAGGATAATGGATCAATTGGAAGCATTGGGTATCGTAGGACCGAGCAATGGCTCCAATCCCCGTGAAGTTCTTGTCAGTGACCTTTCCTCACTTGACGATATACTTCGCATTGCCCTCAATAAGCCGGGGGCATCCGGAGATATTAGCGAACAGTATTTCGATGACCTTCTCGCCGCAGCAAAAAAATTACACGACTTTGGCGAGAGATTAGCCTCTAATAAAGAGTTCTGTAAAGTTGTTGAAGAGTCTATTTCCGGCACTGTGAATTGGAACGGGAAAGTCCTGACAAGTGGTAAAGATAAGATGCCGATTTTCTTGTGGACAGATGTTATTCACAGTTATATGGGTCTTGGGCATGATTTGAATTTATCTTCAAACGAAGGCCTGGGTATCCTCATGTATAACACATTGATGATAGACCCCAACTTCCAACTGGAGTACCGGTTCCTCGACCTTATCCGCAAGAATTTAACACAGACTTCGGAGAGTTTTACTCGCAATGCTGTTAATTCAATGGGTGGCAATACCGATGTGTTCCTGCTTGAGGTTTGCCTTAAAGATTTTGATAAACAACTTCATAATCAGTACGTTGTCCTTCTCTATAGGTTTGCGTCGTTAATAGCGAAGGCCGACAAGAACATCACTGCCAAGGAAGCCGAGTGGCTGAATAAGATTATGGGGTTGAAAGATCCCGAGGGCGTCGATGACATAATAAAGCCAGTAGATCCCGAATCACAACCTCAGCCCAAGAAGAAAGCATCCCCTTCTAAACCCCGGTCGAGCGCCGCAAAAGAACTCAATGCCTTGATAGGTCTGACATCTGTCAAATCTGAAATTAACTCATTGACCAATTACATCAAGGTCCAGAAGATGAGGGAAGAGAAGGGTATGAAGGTTTCCCCTGTATCACTGCACTGTGTCTTTACAGGCAATCCCGGAACAGGAAAGACAACAGTTGCTCGCATAGTGTCGGAAATATACAAGGAACTAGGCCTCCTGCAAAAAGGGCATTTGGTTGAAACTGATCGTTCCGGCCTTGTGGCTGAATATGTCGGTCAAACTGCTGTTAAGACCAATAAAATCATTGATTCTGCCCTTGACGGAATCCTGTTCATCGATGAAGCATACTCTCTGGTAGATGGCGGTAATTCCGATTACGGCAAAGAGGCTATCGCAACTCTTCTGAAGCGTATGGAAGATGATCGTGACCGGCTGGTGGTTATTCTTGCCGGATACACAGATGATATGAAACGCTTCATTGATTCCAATCCGGGCCTGCAGTCTCGGTTCAATCGGTATATTGAATTCCCCGACTATTCTGCCGATGAGTTGTTCCAGATATTTGAATCCAGCACAAAGAAATATGAGTACTCGCTGACAGAGGAAGCAGCAAGTGTGCTGAAATCAATACTGAACAATGCTGTTGAGCACAAGGATAAAAACTTCGGTAATGGCCGATTCGTTAGGAACCTGTTTGAGAAAGTTATTGAAAACCAGGCTAACCGTATTTCTTCAGTATCAGACATAACAGCTGAGTCTCTTGCGACAATAGAGGTTGAAGACATCCAAAATGCTTTGTGATAATAAACAATTGAATTGGCCGTAGAATGAATGCTTTTGACAAATACTTCGAGAAGCTTAGGTACGTTACAAGTATTAATCCCGAGCTTGACGGCGTTACAGTCGATTTAACACGCAGTGGCGTTACTAGAGAGTACTTCAACAAGCTTGATGAGAGCAGTAATGCCCTTTTGGACTTCTTTCAGGAAACCGTAGCCAAACAAGAAGTCCGGGATGCCCTGCAGGGTATCGTAACAATGGAAGGGTATCAGGAGAATGAAGACTTAATGCTGTGTTTCCTTATGGACCTTGTCCATTGCTTTGAAGGGCTGGATCATAGTACCAGTCTTAATACATGCGAAGGATTAGCTCTCCTAAACGTGATGGCAAAGGTATATCGGCCGGATTATTATATGTCTTTTGAGGAGCTTTCGGCGATTCCTCAGTTTATTATCAATCTGGATGCCATGACCATCTATATTGATGGATGTATCGAGGAAACCGAAATAATGAAGAATCAAAGCCTTGTTTCTGTTCTCCTTCAAATTGTTAATCCTGAAGCAGATAAAGAATACCGGATTTTGCTCTATAGACTTTGCGAGGCAATATCAGAGGCCGATGGTGTTATTTCCATATCAGAGCGTGAATTCTTGATGAATGTTCTTCGTCTTGATGATAACGATGTTTCTACTGACATCATCACGGATTCCATTTTCAATCGAGACGAATAGTACGCTTGCAGATGAGAAAGAGAATCTATGAAATAATTGAACAGGGGCATTCTGGAGATAAGGTCAGTCTTGCCTATGATGTTTTGATGCTTGTTGCCATAACAGCCAGCATTATTCCGTTGATGTTCGTAGAAGAAACGCCTGTCTTTCGGGTCATTGAGCAGATTACTGTTCTATTCTTCATCATTGATTACCTGCTCAGGTGGATTACAGCCGACTATCGGCTTGAGAAAAAAGGACTGTCTTTTGTAATATATCCCTTCACAGGGTGGGCTATCATAGACCTTCTTTCGATTCTCCCCGGACTCCATATTTTGGGAAGGGGGTTCAAAATCTTCCGTATCACTCGACTACTACGAATCTTGCGGCTTTTCAAGTTCATTCGCTATACGGATAAGATTCAGGTTCTGGGAAGGGTTATACGTAAAGAAAGGGGCGTATTATTGACTGTCCTTGGTATTTCCGTTTTCTATGTGTTCCTTACTGCGCTTATCATGTTCAACGTGGAACCGCATGTGAATCCCGTAAATGGTAGCGCATCTTTTGAAGATTTCTTCGATGCGCTTTATTGGGCAACAGTAACACTCACAACCGTTGGATATGGGGATATGATTCCCGTAACAGATATCGGTCGTTTTATTAGCATGCTCTCTTCATTGTTCGGGGTGGCTATTATAGCCCTCCCATCCGGTGTTATTACGGCAAGTTACCTAGATGAACTACGAGCAATGAAAAATAAGAAGCAAGAGAATAATGGCCAACCTAAAGACGGTCAATAGACTGTAATGGGTTTGAGTTTCAAGTAGCCAATCTGCTTCCTCTTGTAGTAGAAATATACAAAGAGGAAATTATCAACTCGTTTATATGATGCAGTAAGAAACTTTTGTTGTTCCGGATCGGTTAGGGTTTCAAAAAACTGCATGTTGTTGAAATAGAAAGATGGTCTAAGACCAGTGATTGCGGCACTCTCGCTAATGGTTTCGGTTAAAGTTTTCATGTTTTTGTTTAATAATAAAGCGAATTTCTGAATTAATTTCGAGAAGTTTCTATATTATTATATATAAAGTAATTACAGGTTAGGGACTGCAATGAAATTAGACATAGAAGATTCGTCTTTCGCTATAAAGTTATCGTGCAAGCCCCGCCCCTGTATATTGCCCTAACAATATATGGGGGCTTGGTTTGTATAACGACGATAATTATAGCAGCACAAGAAAGACATGGATATACGATTCAACTACGCAAGACCGAGGTATTACGAAGCGGAGGACAGATGGATTCTTCCGAAGGGTGGAGACAAAATGGAAGTCAAGACCCTCCGGGATATTGCCACGCCGTATAAGGGAGAAAAGACCGCCAATGTCTGGCTGCAGATGTTCGACTGCGGTTGCCGTGTCACGACCGAGAACATTGACTGGAAATCATGGAACGGTTGCGTCTATTCCGACATAGATTCCAAACATTATTACAACGAATGTCGTAAGTTCGATGCGGATGTACTGAAAAACGGTCTGCACGATTATCTGCTCATCAACTACAACCTCAACTATCTCGGAATGCAAACATCGAATTCTGGGACAGGATATCATATCCTGTTCTATTTCGATGTGGAAAAGCGCGAGGAGAACTTCAAGAAATGCGCACAGAGAGTCAAGGAGATAGTGGCCGAGGCGTTCGCGAACATCGGCGCAAAGGAGATATTTGACTGGCCGAAGGTGGCGGATAGGTGTTCAACAAGCCCATATCAGGGGATGTATCTGACGGACAAACCGTGGCTGTGGGGTAATTCCGACCAGCCCGGCTTCGGTTCATTTGAGGACATCGAAACCTACGAACTGGAAAAAGAAAGAATCAAGGTATCGGATGTACAAGCGGATGGTTCCGAGTTGTTCAAGTTAAAATCCGTCAAACTGGTTGATAAAATCGGTTATAAAGACCATCATCAACGATGGGCAATATACGATGCCCTAATAGCGGTGTTCAAAGACAAGGAGAAGATTGATGCGGAGTGGGCGAAGATTGCAAACATTCTGCCGGAAAAGAACAACCATACACACGACTTCTATCTGGACGAGCCAAGACGAAATCGCTGGTTTGAAAGATATAGGACGGGAGATTATGTCAAGGTGTCAAGGCTGGAAGAATTCGGTTACCGTTTCAAGAAGGTATTTGTCCCGAAGGAACTTGACCTGTATAATGCCGACTTGGTATATGAACTGGAAGATGACCAGCATCTGACCGATATAGACATTGATTGGGACAAGAATAGGTGCAACCACGTATTTGCCGGATGCGGTTTCGGAAAGACATTCATGGCAAAGGAATTTACCAACTCTGGCAAAAGGACTTGCTTCATAAGTCCGATGACCAGCATCAACAAGGATTCTTTTGACAAGGAGGACGCAAAGCACTGGCTGATAGTCGATGCCAACCACACGGATGAAGTCGAGCATGTCTGCGGTAATGTCCAGAACGCCCTGGCTAGCAGATGGAGTATCTGCACGACTTGGGAATCCTTCTGGTTGTATGAAATGTGGAAATACGACTTTGAGTATTTCGTGGTGGACGAGATCCATACTTTGTACATGTACGACTATCGTCTGGATAGTATAGCCCACATCAAGGATGCTCTCAATAGGATAAAAGGAATCCGTATACTGATGACTGGAACGCCATCTTATGAGGTTGAGGAATTCGACTGCAAGAAGATACAGGTGAACAAAAGAGCGAAGAAAGTCAAGGCGGACATTGTTTTCTATTACGATTGCGAGAAGGGGTATGTGTATAATGATATGAGGGACTGGATTAACGAATCCCCGGACAACATAGTACTGTTATTCCGTGATGGAACGAACTATCAGACGGAAGAAGATTTGAAGTTCTATGGTATTGAATGCGACGTATTCAACAAGCAGTATACCGAGACCGTCAATTTCGTCCTCAACAACCAGACTGTCAGAAAGCAAGTAACGGTATTCAGCGTTTACGGACAGGCCGGTATTAATCTATATATCGATACCGAAAAGAAGGCCAGAGTCTACATAATGAACGACAGTTCACTTGGTATCATACAGTACGCAAATAGGGTAAGAAATAAGGAGGTCATTAACAAAGTGGTCATTCCGTACAAGTATTCCAAACTCAACAACAACATTAAAGACTTGGATACAAACATCGACTACGAATTTGCCAGGGCCAAAGTGGATATGATTAATTCGAACAGTGTCAGATATGATTTCTTTGATGACCGATATAAAAAAATGTTCGAGGTCAGATACGGGATGATACCCGAAGTGTTGGACAAACTTGACGATAAATATGCCCTCAACGAAAGACGATATAAGGCATATAAGTTGGTTAAAAATGTCCAGAAGTACGAAAGTCAGATGCAACTGATATATAACCGTCTTTCGACCAACTACTTTGATGTAAGCTATATATATCCAGATGCGGATGTGCCGCTAGCGAAGCATTCCCAGCTTCGTCAGGATAGGTTCAGCGGTCAGATGGTAAGGTTTGACTGGAACATGGTTCAGGAGACAAGGGATGGTGTTCTGTGGGTCAAGCCGACAGAGGACTTCAACAAGGTCGTTACTGGTGACTTAAAGGCCGTCATCGAGGACATCATCAATAGGATATATAAACAGAACGACAAGAACAAGGAGAAAACCGAAGCCGAGTTCAAGTCAATAGTACAGGAGTTTGTTAGAAGGACAGGCGGAATTACAAAAGCCGATATAGTCCAGTATGACGAGTTCCTGGTACTGATAGATAATTACGGACAGTATATTGACGTGGAGTTTCTGGAGAACATGACCAAGGATGACTGGAACCCGTTTAAAGATGCGGCCAGATATACAAGGTCACTGTATAACGAGACGATTGACTGGAAAACTGCGGCGAGGGAGGTTTACGGCAACTTGAAGAGGTTATCGAGAATCGTTTATAATTATCTCGATGTTTTCATGTTCCAGCAGAAGGTGACGGTCAAGATGGAGATTCCAGATGATGAGATAACGCGAATGATTGAGGAGTATCTGAGAAAGACATATATCAGGAAAAAGAAGAAGGGCGGTCCAGTAATAGTCGATGGTGTCAGATACGGTTCGATTAAGGAGGCGATGCACAAGACAGGGCTTTCTCGCAGCACAATTTGGCGCAAGATGAAACAGTCGGCGCAAGTAGATGCTGGCGGCGGAGCTGGGAGGGGTGAAACAATTAGTACAAATTAGACAAATAGTATATATAATACAATTTGTCAAAAATCACATAATTGTTTCATTCAAAACAAAAATGTGTGGAATTGGGCCGAATGTCTCACGACAAGGATGAGAATAGAAGCGGAAAGGAATGGCCAATAATGTTCAAAAACAATCGTTTCTGACAGAAATGAAATAGCACAACAGGGATTGTTGTGCTAACTTATTAATAATCATATTGTTTAGTCTTGAAATAATATTCATTAATTATATTTTTGAATATATGTAAGACATTATCAGTATCCGGGATTCTGCGAGACATCGTTATTCTCAACAACGTCTGCAGGAATTGGCAATAGAAGTTGATAATCAGAACATCCAGTAATCTTTTGAGCTTGGTTTGTTCTTGTTAACATTTGCCAATGACCAAATGACGTTCCTAACGTTTCCCATTTTTCGTTCAACTGTTCTGTTTGACCTAAAGCCTCTTCGAGTAGTAATTGAACGGTTGTTTTTGTAATGAGTTCAATTGGTTCAGGAATTACAAAGGTCGAGAGAGGGTCGGTATTTAATAATGAGCAGGCTGTCTCTCCGCCATCAAATTGTTGTTTAGCTTTATTTAATAACTCTTTTGCCGCCTCTTTATTGTTGCGAGATAATTCAACGATAGAATGTAACGTCAAGATTGCCGCCTTGTTTAGATATCCATCGGGAATTATTCCATTAATCTTGATTGCCTTTGAAAAATCGGATACAGCAGACGAGAATAACTTAGTTGAATTATATACATCAACTGCCTGAGTATAATCCTCTTGTGGTAATGTGTAAAAGGGAACACTACCCCATAGTGATGCCATTTGACAGGTTATGAACCCTCTGATAGCGGAGAACTGACAAATATAGTAGTCAGAATTAGTGGGAGAACTAATAGGAATATAATACAATGCGATTGCACAATCTCTAACAACTTTATATGCTTGAATCCAAAGTGATTTAATGGATGATGCTTTGGGAGACAGATCTGTAAAATTTCCACTACAGATTCTCTCTTCAATTTCTAATTCTTGCTTAATAAAGGAGTGTAAATGAAAGTTGGCTTCGGCTAATTTACCTTTTGTATAATCCTCATGACGGAACGAGGTTTTATATGAGACTACCCCTTCTTCATCAGGTTCTTCGTTTGGTGTTTTATTGCACGCGACTAAGGATAATAACCCCAATATTATTGCAATCTTCTTCATCATATATGTAGTAATAACCAATTCATTGACAAAGATAATATAAATCCGTGACTTACTTTTAATAAGTTGTCAATGACTATATGATGAACATCTTCTTTAATCTCTTGTGCATGCCTTGCTTTGATATTCCGTAGTCATCCGCACATTCCTGAATCGTGCGGTATTCTTTGCCGTTGTACGAGAATACCTGCTTGCCTGTTCCTTTCGGTCTGCCAACAGGTTTCTTGATTTTGTACTGGTTGATGATCTGTCGTGCTTGTTTGTCCAATATACCGATAACGGAATCTGTAGAATTCTCGTCATTCGCGGAATCGAGGAAGTCCTGTAGATAACCGACCCATTTACGAATGTCGGTATCATCATTCTGCCTGTCATTGATCTGTTCTTTATGCTTAATAAGACAGATGTAGTTTAGCATATAGGTTTCTGTCTTGTTCATCAACGAGCAGCAGGTATTATATAACCTGTTTACTTCGTCTTGATATCCGTCATCTTTGCCGTTACTTGCAATCTCAATACAGGTCAATATCATTTCTCGTTTTTGATTAACCTTCTGCATCAACTTGTCGAAGTAGTCAGGCGTGTTTCGTCTTAAGGCATTGTATATCAGATTCTTTTCGTCTTTCGTCATGGCGACCATTAATATATTTATATATAATAATAAGGCATTAATAGAATTATGTAAACCGCGAATACCGTCCAGATGCAGCTTGTTCTCTATCAGTCGGTTTACAATAAGTCTAGATAAAATAAAAAAGAATCGGTTTCCCGATTCCTTCCACATCATCTGATAATAACAGTTTACGAGAAGTCCAAGCAGTCGTAGGTATTCAACAGTTCTTCTTGCCTCAATCCAAGATATCTTCTCGTTACATTCACGCTACTGTGATTAAACAGTTCGGACAGCTTGATTAAGGCCATCTCGCTGTTCTCACCAGCCATTTCTACCACTTTTCGGCCGAAGCACTTTCTTAAACTATGGTTGCTGAAATGGTCAATGTCCTTGACCTTGTACTGGTCTTTGATTTCTTTTAAGACCACGTTTAGCCGTTGTGTACTGAATACAGTATGTTTCTGGGAAAGGAAACAGGGAGAATTGATGTCCCGGATTCCCAAAGCCATATAACATTTCTTGATATGATTTTGGAAGTCGGGGTTAATCTTGATTGTCCTGTTCTTCTGGGTTTTCTGTTCTACGATGGAGAAGGTGTTGCCATTCATCAGCATAGCCCATGTAAGTCTTTTCGTATCGCTTACTCGCAGTCCGAAGAATGCACCGCAGCCGATGTATAAGCTCATCGTATAGTTCTTGTCCCGATAGAGTTTGCGGACGAGGGAAAGCATCGTATCCCAGGGAAGGTAATCACTTGTCGAATGATGTGTAGTTGTCGTGTTCATCTTTGTACTGTTTTGTTAGTACAAATTTAATAACTCCACATGACAACTAAAAATATTTCTTATTGTAATTTCTTGAATATCAGATAATTGCGAATTGTCGGCTGGGCCGGACTACTTGTCTTTGTATGGTCTAACAAACCTTTCTAAGTAATCGAAACTGATTTCATTCCCAAGTACATCATAAGCCTTTTTGGACATTGATTTCAAGGTTACAAAATCCACATTCATGTCAAAGTATAGTATCGAAAGCTCATAAACACCCCACTCGTCGGTAGGTTTTACGGTTACCTTTTCAACATACTTATGTATTAGTTCAGACCGTAGTTCGTCCGAAGGATTATCTAGTGGCGTTTCTGTGGTTTCTTTTAGTACTTTTATTTTTTCTGAGATTACCCTTGCCTCAAACATTTTCGAAAGAAAGGCTTCTTCTAACTCGGCCTTTTCTTCTTCAAATCGGTTAATAAGAATATCTCCATTTCTTTCGGACATCTTCCCAGCCACAATTCTTTCATTAGTTCGGATGATGGATTCATCTAGTTCATCAATTCTTTTGCGGTTATGCTTGATGACGCTTAATAGGGTTCTATGATTTTCCGAAAGTCTCTTAATTGCTTCATCGTTCGTCAACGGATTGTTCATTTCAATGTATTGCTTCGTGAAATTCCAAACCAACGAATCGACCAAGTTAATTGGAACGGTTATCTGATATTTATTCCCCGACACATCATTTCTAACAAAACGATAAGAATTGGCAACGCTCTTACCTGTAAGATGATTGCCATATTGATCAACTAGAATATCAGAGCAGTAATAAACATGCTTACCTGTTACCTTTACAGAAGCATTCTTGCGGCTATTATGTTTGTCAAGCCTAATTGCAGCTTCTTCAAATATCTCTTTGCTTACAATGGCGGGATAAACGTTATCAACAATCTTCCCTCTATATACCGGATGCTCACCAATATATGCCCTGTTCTTCAACATTGAACCAATCGTTGATACCGCTGTCTCCATCGTATGTCCAGTTCTGCAAGTATTCAGTTCTCCCGTCTCATTTAATAACCTCGCAATCTTTACAGTTGAAAGACCTTGATTGACATACATGTCAAAGATTTTAATGATAACATCTCTTTGTTCCGGTATAACAAAGATGTCATGTGTGTCGGGGTCAAAAGAATAGCCGAAAGGCAAAAATCCACCAGCCCATTTCCCCGCATTCTTCTTCCTTATTTTCCCTTCTTTAAAACGCTCGATTTTTATGGCCATTTCGGATTCAGCTATCGAACCGAACAAAGAGAACATAATATTCGCAGTCTGTGATAGCTTCCCTTTATCATCAAGCAACTTCATGTAGGGGTTGCAGATGATTAGTTGAACTTGTCTTTGGATAAGCTTATCCCTGACGCTATACAGGACATCGGGTCTGCGAGCAATACGACTCAATTCACGACAAATAACACACTCTATTGGGTGTGTGTCAAGTATGTTATATAGTTCTTGAATTGAGCGTCTTTCGGATTCGGCGAACTTAATTGCAGATTCGGTTCGTTGGATGGGGATGATTTCATCATCAGTGTACCCATTCCTATATGCTTCCGCATATAGTTCTTTTGTCTGCTCGTCAGCAGACTGTCGTGCCGATGAAACCCTTGAGAATATGCAGCATTTCTTCATTTGTACCGTAATCTGGTACAAATATAATAATTATTTTTGAAGCTGTATCAAACTATAATTATAATTATTGAATTCTGCCATTTTTGTGACTGTTATTAGTTTCAATTCTTACAAAGATAACCAATCCAAGTGACCTTCGCAAATCTTTTTCTTTATGCTTGTCCTTGGGATGGAACCTAAACCGGGAATTGACTAAAATCAATTATCGCATCCTCACAGATGCCCTCGGGAGTGGGAATGTCCGGGTCCCCCAGGGTAAAATCCAACGTTCCCCTGATGCTCCAGGAAAGATCTGAAAAATACATACGAAAATTGCGGGTTAATTTTTAAATCTTTCACGTATCAAAAAGTGACTCAGAAGCGAAGTTAGTCATTGCCCAGCAGGCCCTAGAACTTGTTCTGGGAGCGTTCGAAGGCTTCTCTACGTTTTGCCTCTTCCCTTTCCCTCTCGTGCCTTTCCTGTTCTTTCTTCCACTGGACCCGTTCCTCGTAGGACATAGGTTTCACGCAAGGGAGTATTATCAAGACGACAAGTGCAGCGCCAATCCACCAATACTTGAACAGCAGGCCCATGGCAACGCTGAAGACAACCAGGTAACCCAGGCCAAGGACCGGAATACCCAGCAGAATGAGGACTGCGGCGAAAAGTTTCGATCCGGATTTGCCGTCCTTGAAGAGCGAGACAATAATCCGTATGGTAAGGGCGAAGTAAGCAAGGAACAAGCACACGCATGCCAGGCTGAAGGGTTCTGAGGTGAGGTTGCTGTTGATGAACCATGTGGCGGTATCCAAGCCTATCATAAAGATATATATGTCCATCAGCGCCAATGCAATCACAAGGACAGGCCTGCCGATATAGCCCTTGAAGATGGTCAGCAGAACGCCTGCGACGCCAAGTATCAGAAGCATCAAAACAAACCACCTGGCAAAAAGCCATCTGTCCTTGCCGTGGATATCAATGTTCTTATGGTTCTTCAGACGGGCTGTGAGTGTGTCCACCGTCCCTTCAGGATTGTCCTCGGACAGTTTCAGGTTACTTGCAAAGGTGTAATAGGTCTTATTGCCATAGACAACGGCCACATCTTCTACCAGCAGGTGCAGCACCCGGAGGGAGTCCTTTTTGACTTCCTTCAGACGGACGCTTTCTCCGTTACGGACAAAAACGGTATCAATTTTTGCCTCCTGGGGTTTGTTTTTTCTTGCGCCATAACCGGCAGATACGGTCTTGTCTTTAATACCGGTGACAAAGACGACGCTGTCTTTGCCGAAGATATTGTCGATGACATAGTTTTGCGCCGATGTCCTTATCGGCAAACACATCAATATGATAGCGAGAACGGCGGCTTGTTTGAAACCAGCGACCGATTGCTGTATGCGTACTTTCATAGGCATCGATACAAAAAATGGGGATATTATTGTGACATTTTCTTAATACTTACAAAGTTAACCAATCCCGTGGACCTTCGCAAATCTTTTTGGGGGACGATATTATCGACTCTCGACGAAAATTGTTATCTTCGCACAAACTATCGACCTATGGCCATCAAGATTAATTTACAGGAAACGGAGACGGAACTTTTCTGCAGCTCCAAGTGGTGGGGGGACCCGGACCTTCCTGCCGATATGGAATACCCCACCGTGCAAGTGACAGAGGATGGGGAAACCTTCGATTACCCGCTTACGTTCGTATGCCAGATCGACTGCGAAGACATTGCTCCGCTGGATCCGGTGGGCAAGCTGCCGCATCAGGGGATGTTGTATGTTTTTGCTGCCATCGACGAGTATCTGGACTATGAAGCCCCGTACCACAACGGCCTGGGCGAATGGGGGCGGAAAATGGTGGTCGTCAAGTATACCAAGGCCATCAATATGGAAACTTTCCGCAGCGCCATTCTGGTCGATGACGAGGACCAGCCGCTCACCCAGCCTGCGCTGAAAATGACGTTTGAGGCCTGCGAGGAGGGTGCCGATTGCACCAAACTCCTGGGTGTCCCCTTCTTCGAGGAGGTGCAGCAGGAGATGACGGGCTGCGTCAATTTCCTGCAGATTGACTCCGACACCGCCGGGCTCCGCTTCTACGACTGCGGCATGCTGAATCTCCTGTACAAGGAGGCCGATCTGGCCGCCGGGAAGTGGAAGCTGGTGCACGGGTATATGTCCTCTTGCTAGGTTGCGCTGGTGGCTGTGCTGGTGGCGGTGCTGGAGGCGGCGCTGGAGGCGGCGCTGGTTCGTAAACAGCTGATTATCAGTATTTTGCTTATAATCCTCGGCTCTTTTTGCGCCGAGGATTATTTGTAATTGGCTGTGGATCAGGCACTTACTGACCAGCCCTATATAGAGATGCCGCCGCAGCCCGCTGGTCGGTAACGGATTGATAATCAGAGTGTTGCTGAAAATCCTCGGCTCTTTTTGCGCCGAGGATTTTTGGGAAGTGTTTGATACACAGTGTGTTATTGACCAGGCTTGCTGTGTATGGGGCTACAGGCCTGGGTGATCGGTAAGTGATTGGTACACAGTAAGATGCTGTATAATCCTCGTTCGTTTTTTGAACGAGAAATGTTGCGTAAGTTGCAGTGGGTCAATCACTTAAGTGTCACCCGTACTGGATTGTGTATGTGACACCTAAAGTGCTAGATATCAATAGGTTACAACATAATCCTCGTTCAGTTTTCGAACGAGGATTAGTACGTAAGTTACTGTGGGTTAGGCGGTTAGCTATCACTGGCGAGGAAGCCGCCGCACGAAAGCAGGTGCGGCGGCTGGGTGGGCACGGAACCGCCGCCTTGCAATACGCGGCAAGGCGGCTAGCGGGCACCCTCTCGGGCTCCGTCAAAGGGCCCAAGAGGGTGCCGCTTTCCTTCTGGCATAATCCTGGCATTAAAGCACATTTCGGGCTCCAGAAGGCCGAAAGTGTGCTTTAAGCGGGTGTGGAAAGAGTGGCTAAAGCACAGCGTGAGGCATTAGAGGTGGTTCAGGGCGGGGAAGCTGTGCTTTAACTAGGGTAATCTCCCGCCTGAAGGTCCAGTGGATGGACCTTCGCGCAAATAATCGGGGCTAAAATTGTACTGAGGGTCCAAGGAGTGGACCTTCGCGCAAGGAGATGCCCGGTCGGAGCCGGGCATGACGAGGGGAAAGGTCGGGCAGGACGGGAAGGAGATCCCGGGGCATGCCCGGGAGGAGGAGGCTGGGCGGGAGGAAGAGATGCCCGGTCGGAGCCGGGCATGACGAGGGGAAAGGTCGGGCAGAACGGGAAGGAGATCCCGGGGCAAGCCCGGGAGGAGGAAGGAGCCGGGACAAGCCCGGGAGGAGGAGGTTGGGCGGGTGGTAGAGATGCCCGGTCGGAGCCGGGCATGACGAGGGGAAAGGTCGGGCAGGGCGGGAAGGAGATCCCGGGGCAAGCTCGGGAGGAGGAAGGAGCCGGGACAAGCCCGGGAGGAGAAGGAGGCCGGGGCAAGCCCGGGAGGAGAAGGAGGCCGGGGCATGGACGGGAGGGGGAAATATGGGGGTGGAAGTGGGGGTATTGTAAATTATTCGTATATTTGCAGGATATGGCAAAGCTGTGGACAGACATTGTGCTTCCGTTGGCGGTGGCCGGGACGGTGGCGGTGCAGACGCTGGGCGTGGAGGTGAATCGCGCCCGGGTGCTGCATGCCTGGTTCCCGGAGGCCAGGCGGGACTCGGTGCAGGTGGATTCCACCCGCCGGTCCCTGGACAGCCTGGTGAAGTCCCTGCCGGATACGGTCAAGCACCACCCGGACAGCCTGGCTAAGCCAAGGTTAGGCGCAGGCCATCCGGACAGCCTTGCCAAAGCGCACCTGAGCAAAGGCTATCTGGACAGTCTGGTCCGGACTGACAGCCTCACTCTGGCGCAAGCGGCCAGCTTAACCCAGGCCGCGGCGCAGGCCGCCAAGGACACGCTGGAGGAGGAAGAGGACTTGTTTGGTATGGAGGAGGACAACACGCCCACCGTGTTTGCCAGGGACACCATGAAGGTGCCGGACAGCCTGAAAATCACGGACCCGTTCCTGTACCAGTGGTACGTGGCCACCAAGGACAGTTACACCCACAAGTTGGTGATAGACTCGCTGAAGGCGGAGGGCGATTCGCTCATCTGGCCCCGCGTGGACTCGCTTTTCCTGGCCGATTCCACCCTCCAGGCCCAGATTGCCTGGGAGAAAAAATGGGCCGGCATGAGCAAGGCGGAGCGCAAGCGCTGGATTTACGAAAACGTCCAGCTCCCCGCCATCCTGCACAAGCAGGACAGCATCCTCAAGCGGAAAGACAGCCTCAAGCGCATCAAGGACAGCATCATCCAGAACACCCCGCGTATCCTGGAAACGCCCTTCCTGCCGGACAGCCTGCTGTACAAGCGCCTGACCACCTGGAAGCATAACCGCCTGTTCAACAGCATGGAAACGGTACAGTGGGACACCACCGCCAACTACCATTTCTACGATTATCCTTTCATGCGTGACGATGCCGGAGCCACCTGGCTGGGCATGCCGGGCAGCGCCGTGCAGCAATACAACTACTTCCGCCGGGACAAAGAACAGACCGCCAGCTTCTACCAGCCCATGGAAAGCTGGACCTACAACGCAGAAAACTTCACGTTCTTCAACACCAAAACCCCGTACACGGAACTGGAATACTCCGGCAACCTGTTCAGCAGCAACACATTAAGTGCCGATAACTTCCGCGTCTTCACCACCCAGAACATCCTGCCCTCGCTCAACATCGCCCTGGAAATGAAGCGCTACGGCGGCGCCGGTACCCTCAAGAACGAGAAGACGGACAACCGCACCTACTTTGTGAGCGGCAACTACCTGGGCAAACGCTACATGGCCCACGCGGGCTTCATCTTCAACAAAGTCTCCCGCCAGGAAAGCGGCGGTATGATCGACAACATGTGGATCCGGGACACCACGGTGGACGTGCGTGAAATCAACGTGAACCTGGCCGCGGCCACCAACAGCTACCGGAAAACCACCGTCTTCCTGGACCAGACCTTCCGCATCCCCTTCACCTTCATCGAAAAAATGAAGCATCGCGGGGACACCACCTGGCACCCCTCCGACACCCTGAACAGGGATGCCACCACGGCCTTCGTCGGCTCGGCCACGGAGTTCACGGCTTACACTAAAAAATACGTCGACAACACCTCGGAGCAACTGGCCGACTTCTACAACGATGTGTTCAACATCAACCCGGCCAAGAGTGCGGACTCCCTGCGCAACATGCGTCTGGACAACCGCATCTTCATCCGCCTGCAACCGTGGAAGGACAATGCCATCGTCTCAAAAATCGAAGGCGGCATAGGCGACCGTTTTCAAACCTTCTACCTGCAGGATCCGGACGAGGTCCTATACAAGCCTTCCAGCCACAAATGGAACAGCATCTATGCCTACGCCGGCGTAGAAGGCAGCTTCAAGCGTTACCTCAAATGGGACGCTTCGGGCATGTACACCTTCGCCGGTAACGAGGTGAACGACTTTAATGTCGATGCCAACGCCACGCTGAACTTCTTCCCCTTCCGGCGCCATCCGGACAGCCCCATCAGCCTCAAGGCCCATTTCGAGACCAAACTCAAGACGCCGGACTTCTACCAGCAGCACTTCTATTCCAACCACTTCCGCTGGGAGAATAACTTCGGCAAGTTATCGACCACCAAAGTGCACGCGACGCTGGAGATTCCCCGGTGGCAGCTGAAAGCGGAGGTGGGGTATGCCCTGCTGGCCAACCAGATTTATTACGATACGAAGGGCATCGTCCGGCAGCACGGCACCGCGGAGAGCGTGTTCACCGTCGGCCTTACCAAAAACTTCGCCTTCGGGCCGGTACACCTGGACAACACCGCCCTGGTGCAGTTGTCTTCCAACCAGAACGTACTCCCCCTCCCTACCCTGGCCCTGAACCTGCGCTGGTACCTCCAGTTCAATATTGTAGACCCTAAAGTGCTGCAACTGCAGCTGGGTCTGAACGCCCGCTACACCACGTACTGGTACGCGCCTTCGTACAACCCGGTCACGGGCACCTTTATCACGCAAAATTCGGAGCGCTACGGCAACTGCCCGGTGTTTGACGTCTTCATCAATGCCCAGTGGAAGAAGTGCTGCATCTTCGTAAAACTGGAAAATACCGGCAACGGCTGGCCGATGACGCGCAAGGACTACTTCACCGCGCACCATTACATCCAGACCTCCCGCGTCGTCAAGGTGGGTATTTCCTGGCCGTTCTACCCGCGCCTGGGCAAGTTGCGTACGCTCAGTTCACGTGCCAGCGGCGGCGGCATGGGCGGCAGCAAAGGCGGAAACAGCGGCAGCGGCGGCGGATTTGGCGGAGCCCTGGGCGGCGGCGGGCTCACCAACGGGCTTAAAAGCATGACCCGATGAAAAAGGTCGCGAAATACGCGCTTGCCTCCACCCTATTGGTCGGTCTCTTCCTTATCCCTTATAAGGTGCACAAACACCGCGCGCCGGAGAAAAGTTTTGCCAAGGTTCAAGACCTCCCCGCGCCCCTGAGTCCCCACGATTCCCTCATCCGCATTTACGCGGACAGCATCGGCTGGGACTGGCGCCTTGTGGCCGCCGTCATCCGGCAGGAGTCGCAGTTCCGCAGCCAGGCCATTTCCCCCGGAGGCGCCGTGGGCCTGATGCAGATTCAATCGCGTCGATACAGCCGCCAGACGCTGCTGGACCCGGAGCAAAACATCCGTATCGGCACGCGTTACCTGCAAAAACTGGAACAGATGTTCTCCGCCGCCAGCGCCCTGGATACGCTCAAATTTACGCTGGCCGCCTACAATATGGGTGACGATAAAATGCGCAAGTTAAGGGCCGATGCCGCCTCGCGCGGCCTGGACGCCACTCAATGGGACAAGGTGCTCCCCCACCGGCACCAGAGCCGGCGCTATGTCAACAGTGTTTTACGGCATTACGAGCACTACCTGGCTACGCAGCCTTCCGGTGCTCGTCTTCGTGCGCTTTCTGATACAATTCCCACGAATTGAACAGATTCTGCCAAATAGCATAGAGGCCGCCCGCAACGGAAGTGACGGGGGTTAAGTAATTGTATCCCAGCCAGATAAGGAAACCGGTATTCTTCTGTCCCAGCGCTTGGCCCGCCGTGATGCTTTCTATCTTTTCCCGGCCCATCCGGCGTCCTGCAAAGAACTGTACAAAGCAGCAGAGCACGGAAACAAGGACGATGCCCCCTACCGCCCACAGGCCCAGACTGCTCAGCACAAGCGCCCGGGTGGACAGTACCATGGCCAGCGTTAAGCCGACGCCCCAGACATAAAAAGAGTTGGAAGCCCAGCGCATCAGGCGCCGCTGCAGGCGATGGGTGGTGTAACGCACCAGCCAGGCCAGTAAGCCGGGCAGGATAAGCACCGGGAACACCTTAAGGGCGATATGTCCCACATAGGCCCAGAAGCCCAGGGTAGACGAAGGATTCACCAGCGGAATAATCAGCGGAATCAGGAAAGTGCCCGCCACGTTGATGAGCACCAGATAGGTCACGGTGGCGGCCAGGTCGCCGCCCAGGCGGTCGGTGATAACGCCCGCCGCAGAAGCCGTAGGGCAAATCATGCACAGCATGGCACACTCCAGCAGCATCCGCACCTCGCCTTGGGTAACCGCCACCAGCCCCGCCAGCGCCAGGAAACTGAGCACCTGGATGACCAGGGCGCCCAAATGCCAGCGGCTGAGCTTAAGGTCGTGGGGCGATATTTTCACGAACTGGAAAAAGAGCAGCACGGCAATCACCAGCCGCTGCCCCTCCGACGCCGCCACATGCAGCACGGGGCCCCAGCGATGCAGCATCGGCACAAAATGATAAAAAATATAAAGGCCAATGCCCAGCACGATTGCACAGGGCAGCATCCATTCTTTGAGGAAGGAAATGACCTTACGCACCCGGGTGAATGTACTTTTTCACGATAGGGGCGAAGAGCTTATCCATGAGCGGATCCGTAAAGCGCATGCAAACGCCGGTGAGGAAGGCCAGGATGAGCGTACCCTCGCGGATGACCACGGTGAAACCGTTGCCGGTGAGCTTGCCGAAGGAGAACCAGGCAAAAGCGGCCGTGAACACCACCAGGGCAATATCGAACACCACTTTAACAGTGCTGAAAGGCGCCTTGGTAACCTTGCTGAAAACGGCGGTGGTCATGTCGCCGGCCAGGATCCAGCCCTCTCCGAGTACCTCCAGTTTAATGCCGATAGCAGTGACGGGGACAGAAGCCAGGCACAGGGCCATTTGAATGGCATACTCCGTTGACGGCGAGGCGATGGCATCGAACACCCAGATAAAGAAGTCGCACATGTACCCGAACACGAAAGCGGCGGGAATCTGCATTAAGTAACTCAGCTTGAATTCCTTCCGGAGCAGGACCACTTGCAGGAGAATGAACACCAGGTGCATGATCCAGGTGAAGGTTCCCACGGAAAGCGAGGGCCAGGCCAGGTTGAAGATGGTAGGAGGACACGACGGCGGTGCAATACCCAGGTTGGACTTGATGGACATACCCACGCCCAGCGCCACGATAATGAGGCCCAGGGTGGAGATGCTATAGCGCGCAACGATATTCTGAACTTTCATAAAATCGGATTAACTATGCAAATATCCGTATAATTGTGTAATTTTGCAAGCTGCAAACAGCGAACTTACAAAAACGCTATATTATGAGAAAAGGTATTATTCTTTTGATGACATTGCTTGCCTTTGCGGCCTGCGCTCCCAAAAGCGGAGCCCCCGCATTAGACCTGACTGACCTGGACACCACCACCAGCCCCAAGGTGGACTTCTACCAGTACGCTACCGGTGGCTGGCAGCAGAAGAACCCGCTCCGTCCGGAATTCTCCCGTTACGGCAGCTTCGACGCCATCCGTGAGCGCACCCAGGAAAACCTCAATGCCCTCTTCGAGAGCATGACCACCATGGAAGCCCAACCCGGTAGCATCGACCAAAAAATCTCCGACCTGTATAAGATGGCCCTGGACTCCACCACCCGCAACGAACTGGGTGCCAAGCCCATCCTGCCTTACATCGCCGAAATCCAGGCTGTGAGCTCTAAGGACGAGCTGGCCACGCTGCTCGGTAAGATGAGCCTCTACGGCGAAGGCGGCTTCTTTAGCTCCGGCGTGGAGGCCGACCTCACCAACAGCGACATGCAGATCCTGTACATGAGCCAGGGAGGCCTGGGCATGGGCGACCGCGACTATTACCTGAAAGAAGAAAACCAGAAACTGTACGAGGGCTATCGCAACTTCCTGGTGAAGGTTCTCACCATGGCCGGCATCGAGAAGCCGGAAGCCGTAGCCGATATGGACCTGGTGGTGGAAACCGCCATGGCCAAGGCTGCCTGGCCACGTGAGAAAAACCGCGACATGCAGGCCATCTACAACCCCATGTCCTCCGAGCAGATTTTCAAGGCCTGGCCCGGTCTCCGCTTCAACCTGTTCTGCGAAGCCTCCGGCATCGAGCCCCAGGAAAAGGTCATCGTGGCGCAGCCTTCCTATTTTGAGGCACTGTCCCAGATGATGGAAAAGAACAACCTGGAATACCTGAAAGCCTATCTCCTGTGCCAGTTCGTCTCCGGTTCGGCCGGTTCCCTCTCCGACGAGTTCTACACCGCCAGCTGGGAATTCTTCTCCCACCAGATGGCCGGCGCCCAGGAGCAGCAGCCTCGCTGGAAGCGCGCCATGAGCGTTCCCAACGGCATTCTGGGTGAGGCAGTGGGCGAAATGTATGTTTCCCGCTACTTCCCGGAGAGCTCCAAACAGAAGATGGTAACCCTGGTAGAAAACCTGCGCACCGCCCTGGGCCAGCATATCGATGGCCTGGAATGGATGAGCGACGAAACCAAAGTCAAGGCCCAGGAGAAGCTGGCCGCCTTCACCGTGAAGATCGGCTATCCCGACAAGTGGAAGGACTACAGCACCCTGGACATCACCCCGGACAAGACTTATTACGAGAACCTCCGCAACGCCAGCGCCTGGTACATGAAGGACAACCTGGACAAGCTGGGCAAGCCCACGGACAAGACCGAATGGGGCATGACTCCGCAGACCGTGAACGCCTACTACAACCCCACCACCAACGAGATTTGCTTCCCGGCAGCCATCCTGCAGAAGCCTTTCTTCGATCCTGAGGCCGATGAGCCCGTGAACTATGGTGGCATCGGCGTGGTTATCGGCCACGAGATGTCCCACGGCTTCGACGACCAGGGTTCCATGTTCGATGCCCATGGCAACATGGTGAACTGGTGGACCGACGAGGACAAGGCTAAGTTCGATGCCCTTGGAGACAAACTGGTTGCCCAGTTCGACGAGGTGGAGATTGCTCCCGGCGTAAAGGCCAACGGCCGCTACACCCTGGGTGAGAACATCGGCGACCACGGTGGCCTGTCCATCGCCTTCACCGCCATGGAGAATGCTGTGGGTAACACCAAAGACCCGATGATCGACGGTTTCACCCGTGCCCAGCGCTTCTACCTGAGCTATGGTGCCATCTGGGCCCAGAACATCCGCGACGAGGAAAAGATCCGTCTCACCAACCTGGATGTCCACTCCCTGGCCGTGAACCGCGTGAACGTGAGCGTCCGCAACTTCCAGACCTTCTTTGACGCCTGGGACATCCACGAGGGTGACCCGATGTTCCGTCCTGAGGAAGAACGCGTACACATTTGGTAGCGGAGCGATTCATATCGCGTAAACTTACTTTTCAAGGAAACGTGGCGGCGATAGCTATCGCCGTCAGTTTCTTTGTTATTATCGTAGCGGTAGCCGTTACATCCGGCTTCCGTCATGCCATCCGGGAGGGGGTGGCGCAGCTGACCGGCGAAATCCGCATCGCCCCGCGTTCCAGCGAGGAGCAAAGCACGCCCATGCCGCTCCACCTCCCCTCCGAGGAGGCAATCCTGGCCCTCCCCGGGGTGCAGGAACTGGTGCCCGCCGTGGTGCGAGCCGGCATTGTGAAGCAGGGAGAGACCGTGCACGGTGTGCTGGTGAAAGGGGTGCAAGAGATGCCCGATCAGGTCGGGCATGACGAGGAGAGCGCCGTCATGGCCGGCACCGACCGGCCATCTCTTTCCGTGTCGATCCCCCGGCGGCTCAGTGAGATTACCGGGCTGGGGGCAGGTGATGCCATTACCATTTATTTTATCGGGGAAAAGGTGCGGGTGCGTAAATTCACCGTGGCTGAAGTGCACCAGGACCTGCTGGAGCTGGACGACAACCTGCTGGTGTATGCACGCTTGGAGGACTTGCAGCGCCTCAACGGCTGGTCCGAAGACCAGATTTCCTGCCTGGACATCCGGGTGAACCCGGACATGCCGCGGGAACAGGTGGAGAATCTGGCCCTGGGGGTGAGTACCCTGCTCCTGGACAGCGGCCATCCGGAAGAGGAAGACCTGCTGGTTTCCACCGCCTCCGCCAGTTATCCGCAGGTCTTCGACTGGCTGACGCTCCTGGACTTCAACGTCCTCATCATCCTGGTCCTGATGACCCTGGTGGCCGGTTTCAACATGGTGAGCGGCCTGCTGGTGATGCTGCTGCGGAACGTGAGCACCATCGGCACGTTAAAAACCCTGGGCATGGACAACGGGGCCATTGGCCGGCTGTTTGTGACCATCGGCGCAAAGGCGGTGCTCAAGGGCATGCTGGTGGGTAATGTGCTGGCGCTGCTGTTTTGCTGGATGCAGGACACCTGGCACCTGATTCCGTTGGATCCGGCCCACTATTTCGTGTGCTGGGTGCCGGTGCATGTGAATGTACTCTGGATGCTGGCGGCCGATGCCGTAGCTTTTCTGGGCATCCTGGCCCTGCTGTGGCTGCCTTCGCGCGTGATTGCGCGCATCGACCCGGCCGCTACCGTGAAGGCGGATTAAATGCGGGCCTCGCGGAAAACTTCCACTATCGACGGATAAGTATTTTTGAGGAAGGGCGGGAGTGAGCTTTTGGCCACCCACGCCGCTTTTGCTATATCCTCTTCCCGTTGCGGGGTGAGGTTGGTGGGGTCTGTGTAGAGCATGTCGTACCACCAGGTGTGCTTGAGGTGCCATAGACCCTGACGGAAATAGACATGGTCCGTGATGCAGATGAGGCGCCTAAGTTCTAACTGGTCCACGCCGGTTTCCTCCTGAACCTCCCGCATGGCACAAATCTCTATGTCCTCTCCGGGCTCCTGATGGCCCTTGGGAAGGTCCCAGAGGCCGCTTCTGGAGATTAAAAGATAGTCTCCGCGCCGGTTGCTCACCAGGCCGCCGGCCGCATTCACTTCCTTGAATTCCGTGCAGATGCGCCGATAGGTGTTTTCGATATTGTCCGTGGGAATGTAGATGCGGGACAGGGTGTCCTGGACCTCGAACATACGCACCAGGGCATGGATGTTCAGCTTCTCCCCTACGTGGAATTCTACGGAGTTAGGATCGGCCAGGGCTTCGTCCTCCGGCGAACATATGATGATGCAACGTTTCTCGAAGTAGATTTTGTGCATGGTTTTTACTATCTTTGCAAGCACAAATATACGAACTTATGACTGAAATCGAAAGCAAACACGGCATCGTTTCGCGTCAACCGTACGAGATGTACATGTCTTTTGTGGACTTGCAGAACTTCCAGCGCATGCTGCCGGAGGATAAGAAGGATATGATCACGGCCGATTACGACACCCTCACCGCCACGGTGCAGGGCTTCCACATCGGCGTTAAAGTGCATCAGCGCGTCCCCTACTCCCGCATCGAGCTGGTAGATTTTGACGCACCCTTCGCTTTCCATATCGTCCTGCATTTTGAACCTGCCCAGGAAGATCCTTACAAAACGGAGTTCTGGATTAAGGTGGAAGCCGACCTGAACCTGATGATGAAGATGATGCTTTCCGGCAAGATTCAAGAAGCGCTGGACAAAGTGGTAGACGGCCTGGTAGATGCCTCCAACGGCAAGATGCCGGAGGGATTCGACCCTGCCAACTGGGCCAAGTAATTCAACATGATCAACTTTCCGGAGGGATTTGAGGCGCTGCTCACCGCATCGGTGGGCGCAGAGCGGGCCGCCACGGTGCTGGAAGCACTGCAGGCGGCGCCTTCCGTTTCCATCCGCCTGAATCCGTCCAAACTGCAAACCTGCCCGTTCCCGGACGCCACGCCCGTGGCCTGGAGCCCGTATGGGTACCTGCTCAAGGAGCGGCCGGTGTTCACGCTGGACCCGCTGTTCCATGCCGGCGCATATTATGTGCAGGACACATCCGCCATGTTTGTGGGCCATGTGTTCCGCCAGCTTCCGCTGCAGGAAGGCGCCACGGTGCTGGACCTCTGTGCGGCGCCCGGCGGCAAAACCACGGACCTGGCCGCCTCGCTCCGGGAGCGCCTGGGAGAGCGTTTCACCCTGCTTTCCAACGAGGTGATGCGCGCCCGTTACGGCGTGCTCCGCAGCAACGTAGAAACCTGGGGAGACGCCCGTGTGGGCACGGTTTCGCGGGACCCGTCGGCCTTTGGCGCCAACGCCCTTTTCGACATTATTGTGGCCGATGTCCCCTGCTCAGGCGAGGGCATGTTCCGCAAGGACGCGCAGGCGGTAGCGGAATGGTCGCCGCAGACGGTGGAATTCTGCGCAGCCCGTTCCCGTCGCATCCTGCGCGATATCTGGCCCACCCTCAAACCGGGCGGCTACCTGCTTTACTCCACCTGCACCTTCAACCACCTGGAAAACGACGACACCGTCGCCTGGGTCGCGGAAGAACTGGGCGCCGACATCGTCCCTGTTTTGGTCGATGCCTCACCTGCCGTTCCTACGCGCCACGGTTACGCCCTGCTGCCGGGCCTGGTTCCCGGCGAGGGACAATATGCCGCCGTCCTGCGTAAGCACGGAGAGCCGGAACCCCTTCGCACGGCGGATCCTTTCGTCCTGTTCCGCGCAGAGCGCCTTTCCCCGCCGGAAGCCCTCCCCCTGTGGGATGTGGACCGGCAAACCGCCTTACAGTATTTGCACGGCGACGCCCTGGTCCTGTCACCGGAGGCTCCCATCGGCCCTATAACTATCTGTTACCAAGGCCTGCCGCTGGGACCTGCCAAAAACCTGGGGAAACGCTGCAATAACCTGTATCCCAAAGCCAAAAGAATTAGAATGGATATCCGATGAAAAACCGTATTCTCATCCTCCTGCTGGGCCTGGTATGCCTGGTACCGCTGCACGCACAGGAATCCAAGGAAGACTACCTGCGCCGCTACAACAACCTGGTGAGCCGCGTGGGAGCGGACGGGCTGGGCGTAGAAACCCTGCTGAACAAATGGGAGGCCGCCTGGCCGGAAGACCCTAATCACATGGTCGCCCGTTTCTCTTTCTGTTTCCTGCGCAGCCGGAGCCTCCACGTCGTCCCCATGGAACAGGACCGCTACCTGGGCAACGCACCGCTCGTCCCCATGACGGACTCCACCGGCAAAAAGGTGAACTATTTCGAGGTGGCCGATTTTGACGATGCCCTCTTCGCGGAAGCCAACGCCGCCATCGGCAAAGCCATCGCCACGGCCCAGAACCACCTGGACTGGCAGATGCTCAAGATCAACGCCCTCCTGGCCTATGAGAAGGAGAAGCCGGAAATGACGCTGCAGGAGCTCAAGTCCCTGGTGACTTTCCACTATACCCGCAAGCCGGATTGGGTGCACGACCAGCTGGGAACGGTGACGCCGGAGCAGTTCGAAGCCTTTATCCAGGATTACTGCGCCGTCCTGTTCCGGATGAACACGCCCACTTCCGTGGAAGCGTTCAAGTCCCTGTCCGAGCACATGCTCACCTACAAAAAGGAGAATCCCCTGTTTCTGGACAACCTGGGTTCCTATTATCTGGTGAAAAAGGACTACAAGAAGGCCCGTAAGTATTACGACCAGGTGCTCAAGAAGCATCCTGACGATATGACCGCCCTCAAGAACAGCATCCTGATGGCCCGCACGGCCAAAGACCTCAAGCTGGAGAAGAAATACCTGGCCCTGATGGCCGCCAACGGCGAAACCGAGAACGACCGCGCCAGCGCCCAGGCCCGCCTGGAGGCCTACAATCGGAAATAAGCCTGTCATTCCGAGCGAAGCGACCTGTCATTCCGAGCGAAGCGAGAGAATCCCCTGAAACTTTTTTTCCATATCGTCCGTATTATATAAGTATCGAAAAAACGGAGCAAATGAAACTTTCACAATTCAACTTCGATCTTCCCCAGGATCGGATTGCCCAGAACCCTCCCCGCTGGCGGGACGAAGCCCGTCTGATGGTTCTCCACAAAAATACCGGCGAAATCGAGCACCGGCTTTTCAAGGATATTATCGACTACTTTGGCAAAGGCGATGTCTTTGTCCTCAACGATACCAAAGTCTTCCCCGCTCGCCTGTACGGTAAAAAGGAAAAGACGGGTGCCGATATCATGGTGCTCCTGCTCCGCGAACTCAACCGCGAGCAGCGCCTGTGGGATGTCATCGTGGATCCGGCCCGCAAAATCCGCATCGGCAATAAACTTTACTTCGGAGAAGACGAGTCGATGGTGGCGGAGGTGATCGACAACACCACTTCCCGCGGCCGCACCCTGCGTTTCCTCTTCGACGGTCCGTACGAGGACTTCAAGGAGGCCCTGTTTGCCCTGGGTGAGCCCTACGTGCCGGAATGGGTGAAAGAAAAGACCACTCCGGAAGATACGGAAAATTACCAGACCATCTTCGCCAAGCACGAGGGTGCCGTCAGCGCTCCCGCCGCCGGCCTGCACTTCAGCCGTGAGCTCTTCAACCGTATGATTCTCAAGGACATCGAGAAGGCTTTCATCACCGTGCACATGGGCATCGGCCATTTCCGCAGCGTGGATGTGGAAGACCTTTCCAAGCACCGCATGGACTCCGAGCGCCTCATCATCCCCGAGGAGGCCGCAGCGGTTATCAACCGCGCCAAGCGTGGCGGAAAGAAGGTCTGTGCCATCGGAGCCACCGTCATGCGCGGTCTGGAGACTTATGTTACCACCACGCACGAGGTCAATGCCTTCGACGGCTGGACCAACAAGTTCATCTTCCCTCCGTACGACTATTCCGTTCCGGATGCCATCGTCTCCAACTTCCATCTGCCGCAGAGCACCATGCTCATGAGCGTAGCTGCCTTCGGCGGATACAAGCCGGTGATGGCCGCCTACGAGGAAGCTTTGAAGGAAGGATACAACTTCGGCCCTTACGGAGACGCCCTGCTAATCGTGTAATTTTTTTACCGATTCGGTAGAAACAGCATAAAAAACATGTGAAACAACGCAATCTTTCAACCGATTGCGTTGTTTCTCGTTTTTATGCATTACTTTCGCCGCATGATGGATTATGAAGAGCAAGTGGCGCTGTGTGCGCTGAACAAGATTTTCGGGTATCATCCCCGTTTGGCGATGGCCCTGATGGAAACGGTGGGAAGTGCGGCGGCCGTTTTTTCGGCCCCTGATTTGGAAGTGCCCGGGCATCCGGAACTGGCCGAGCGCGTGGGACCGGCCATGCTGGACTGGGCGGAGGGGGAACTCACCCGCCTCCGGGAGCGGGGTTTCCGCTTCCTGGCTTACCCGGATCCCGACTACCCTGCCCCGCTGCGGGAAATTCCGGACCCGCCGCTGGGCATTTACCTCAACGGGAGCACGCCGCCCACACAGATTTTCGACCTGCACCCGATGGTGGGCGTCGTGGGCACGCGGGACCTCAGTCCATACGGGCGCGCCTGGTGCCGGAAACTGGTGGAAGGGCTGGCGCGGGCCAAGGTGCAGCCGTGCATAGTGAGCGGCATGGCGCTGGGGGCCGATGGCATCGCCCATCAAACCGCCCTGGAATGCGGTTTGACTACCATTGGCGTGCTGCCTACCGGTATCGACAAGATTTATCCTTGGCAGCATGAGCGTATAGCCATGCAGATGGTGGAAACGCCGGGATGCGGACTGGTGACGGATTATCCGACGGGCACGGCGCCGGTGGCGCTCAATTTCCTGCGCCGCAACCGGATTATCGCCGCCCTGACGCACGCGGTAATAGTGGTGGAGTCCAAAAAGCAGGGCGGTTCGCTCATGACGGCACGCTATGCGGTGGAGTACGGGCGCGACGTCTATGCCCTTCCCGGACGGGCCGATGACCTGCGCAGCGCCGGCTGCAACTCCCTCATCCACCAGAATATGGCGGAGATTATCACTACGCCCGAAGACCTGGTGGCGCGCCTGGGGCTGGGCGCACCGCCCCGAAAGGCGGCTGTCATCGGCCCCAATGTCTATGCCGATGCCCTTGAACGGCAGTTCGGCGCCGGTTCCGGGGAGGTGGCCGTGGGCCTCGCCGTCCAGAAGAACCGGGGCGTCACGGTGGAGGAACTATCGACTTTAATGCGCCAACCCTTTGCCGCCACCATGACGGCCGTGAGCACCCTGGAGGCCGCCGGCTTCCTCCGCGTGGACCTCCTCCGCCGCTGTTCCCTCTCTCCGGAGTGGGAGTAGTATGCGGTTTTTCCAAGATATTTTTTATCTTTGCAGAATGGGAATGAATTGTTTGCCTATGAAAACCAAAGTCCTGGCCCTGGCGGTCCTTGCGCTGCTGGGCACTCTTGCCGGATGCAAAAAAGAAGTCCCCGGGGACTTCGGCTACTCCTACCCCCGCGAAGTCAAAGGAGACAAAGCCGTGTGGTGGGAAGAAAAGGAATGGCGCATCTGCGAAGAACCTATCGTGGACGAGACTTCCAAGGAAACCACCCGCGACTGCGGCTCCTATACCGTCCGCATCAATATGGCCGATACGTACTATGCAGGCATCAGCGCCTATTTCAAAGCCATCCAGGACGCCGGGTATGCCATCAATCCTTATTACGAGGGCAGCACTATGACCGGCTGGGAAACAAGCAAGAATCCCACCCAGCCCCTTGTGGCGGACTTCATTCTGCAGGAAGGCGCGCACGGAGACCCCGAACGGCCGTTTTACCACACCACGTACACCATCCGGCTCACGGGAAAGATGTACCGTAACAACAAGACGTATTTCCCCATTCTGGAAATCACCTATACTTATAGTCAAGACATTGACTAATGCTTGTCGACACCCACACGCATTTTTATGACGAATGGCTGCTCCCGGATGCGGAGGCGGCCATTCAGCGTGCTTTGGACGCCGGTGTGGGGAAAATGATCCAGGCCGATGTGGACAGTCACGAACGGCCGGCCATGTGGGAGGTGGGCCGGCGGCACCCGGGGGTGCTGTACCAGATGCTGGGATTGTATCCCGGGTCGGTGACGGCGGAGAATTGGAGGGAGGAACTGGAGCAGGTGTACCGCATAGCGGCAGGAGATTTCTCGGCTGCGCTCGAAATGACAGGAGCTGCGCTCGAAATGACAAGGGCGGGGGGAGATTTCTCGGCTGCGCTCGGAATGACAGGGGCTGCGCTCGGAATGACAGACTTTGTTGCCATCGGGGAGATTGGGCTCGATTACCATGAGGGGAAGGAGTTTGCCCGGGAGCAGAAAGAGGTGCTGCGGCTGCAGTTCGAGCTGGCGGCCAAGCTGGATTTGCCGGTGAATATCCACCTCAGGGATGCCTGGGAGGACTTTTTTACCGTGCTGGAGGACTGCGCTCACTTACACCTCAGGGGCAACCTGCACTGCTTTTCCGGAAGCTACGAGGTTTACCAGCGGGCCAACCGGAGCGGAGACTTCTCCGTGGGAATCGGCGGGGTGCTCACCTTCAAGAACGCTTCTCTGCCCGCAGTCGTGGCCCGCATTCCCATGGAGCACATCCTCCTGGAGACCGACTCCCCCTACCTGGCCCCCGTCCCCTATCGCGGGAAACGCAACGAGAGCGCTTACCTTCCGCTCGTCGCCGCCCGCCTGGCCGAGATTAAAGGCCTGAGCCTGAACGAAATAGAAACTATTACCACAGATAACGCCAAACGCCTGTTTGCCATATGAAATCGTCCATTCTCATTATTTACACCGGTGGCACCATCGGCATGAAGGAAGACCCGCAGGACGGCACCCTGAAGCCCTTCGACTTCAGCCAAATCAAGGACGAGGTGCCGGAACTGAACAAGTTCGACGTGCGCATCGACTCGTATACCTTCGACCCGCTCATCGACTCCTCCGACGTGGAGCCTTCCATCTGGGTGCAACTGGCCCAGCTGATCAGCGAGCGCTACGAGGACTACGACGGCTTTGTGGTGTTGCACGGCACGGACACCATGGCCTATAGCGCATCGGCCCTGAGCTTTATGCTGGAAGGACTCACCAAACCGGTGATCTTTACCGGGAGCCAGCTACCCATCGGCGTACCGCGTACGGACGGGAAGGAAAACCTGATTTCGGCCGTGGAGATTGCCGCCGCCAAGGACCATGAAGGGCACGCACGGGTACCTGAGGTGTGCATTTTCTTCGATTCCAAGCTGCTGCGGGGCAACCGTTCCACCAAATACAGCGCGGAGGCCTTCAACGCCTTCGCCTCCCCCAACTGCCCGCCGCTGGCGGAGGCCGGCATCAACATCCGTTATAACACGGACATTATCCGCAAACCCGTGTACTGGGATGCCATGCTGCGGGTGCAGACCCAACTGGACACGCGCGTCGCTATTCTTAAGGTACACCCGGGCATGACGCCGCAGGTGATGCGCGCCGTAGTGGCAGATCCGCAGACGCGCGCCTGTATCATCGAAACTTACGGCTCCGGCAACGCCCTGTCCAAACCCTGGTTCCTGGATTTGTTGAAGCAAGCCAGCGAAGAGGGAAAGATTCTGCTGAATGTCACGCAATGCAAAGCAGGCACCGTAAACATGGATTTATATGCCACCGGAGCCAGCCTCAAGCATGTAGGCGTCCTTTCCGGGGCCGATATCACCACGGAAGCCGCCCTGGGAAAACTGTTCTCCCTCATGGGGCGGAGCGAAAATGACAAATGGGTGAAAACCATGCTGGAAAAGGACCTTTGCGGCGAAATAAGCAAATAAAATTGGGAATTCGGAAAATATTTCCTAAATTGCACGACCAAATGAGACAATTAATTCATTAACTAATTCAACTTAATAACTAACAACACAAAAACGATTATGAAAAAGTTTTTCATGTTTTTGGCAGTCGCCGGTCTTATGACCTTCACTGCAAACATCGCTTCCGCTCAGGAGGAGGCTGCTGCCCCCGCCGCTGCTCAGCAGGTAGAAGAAGCTGACGAGGTTGTGGACCTGTTCGCCGGTTCCGGTGAGGAAGTTCCCCTCCACCAGGCTCTTAAGACCAAGTTTATCGAAGGTGGTGCAGGCTTCATGTCCCTGATCATCATCTGCCTTATCCTTGGTATGGCTATCGCTATCGAGCGCATCCTGTACCTGGCTTTCTCCAAGACCAACACCACTAAGCTCCTCGAGGCTGTGGAAGCTGCTCTTGAAAAAGGCGGTATCGAAGAAGCAAAGAAAGTATGCCGTGAAACCCGTGGCCCCGTGGCCAGCATCTTCTATCAGGGCCTGCTCCGCGCAGACCAGGGCGTAGATGTAGTGGAGAAGACCATCGTTTCCTATGGCGGTGTTCAGATGAGCCTCATGGAGAACGGCCTCAGCTGGCTGGCTCTGTTCATCGGTATCGCCCCGTCCCTGGGATTCCTTGGTACCGTTATCGGTATGATCCAGGCCTTCGACGCCATCCAGGCAGCCGGTGATATCTCCCCGAACGTTGTTGCTGGCGGTATGAAGGTGGCCCTCATCACCACTGTGGGTGGTCTCATCGTTGCTATGATCCTCCAGATCTTCTACAACTACATCATTGCCAAGATCGACGCTCTGTCCATCGACATGGAAGACTCTTCCATCCGCTTCGTGGACGCTATGGTAAAATTCAACAAGAAGAAATAAGTAACCCCTTAAATTCCAATTACAATGGAAAACCAGAAATACGCTAAAATTTTCAAGATCGTCCTCTGGGTCCTCATGGGCCTGAGCGTCTGCGTGCTGGTCTGGGGTTTCTTAACGGGATTCGAGGCCAATGACGGTGCCGCAACGAATGTGCTCCTTGGCTGGGCATATACCGTTCTGGGCATCGCTCTCGCAGCCGTGATCTGCGTGGGTATCTACATCCGCGCCATCACCGAACCTAAGAGTCTTGTTAAACTCGGTATCTATGTGCTTGGCGCAGCTGTGCTGGCCGGCCTGGTGTATCTGATTTCCCCGGGCAACCCGGCAGTCGGATTCTCCGGTCCCGTTCCTCCCTCCGCCACCGAGCTCAAAATGACCGACACCATCCTCAACCTCGCTTACATCGTAGGCGGCTGCGCCGTCCTCTCGATCATCGCAGGTGAAGTCATTATGGCCCTCCGCAAAAAATAAGAGAAACCATGGCAAGAAGAAAAATCGGAACAATCGGATCCACGGCTGACATTGCTTTCCTGTTGCTGTGCTACTTCCTCATGACTACCACCATGGGGGACCAGTCAGGTCTGCAGCGCCGCCTTCCCCCGATCCCGGACAAAGAACAAGCCCAGGACCAGAAGGTTAACCGCCGTAACATCATCATCGTCAGAATCAACTCTGCCGATAAGTTGTTTGCCGGTAGCGAGCCCATGGATATCTTATACTTGAAAGACAAAATCAAAGAGTTCCTCACCAACCCCAGCAACGACCCTAACCTCCCCGAAAAAGAGGCTAAGGAAATTGAGGGCAAAACCTACATGGTCTCCAAGGGTGTTATCTCCCTGCAGAACGACCGTGGTACCAGTTATCAGGCATACCTCCAGGTACAGAATGAGCTGGTTAAAGCCGTGAACGAACTCCGCGACGAATTCTCCAGAGCCAACTTCGGCAAGAAGTTCTCCAAACTCACCGAAGAAGAGCAAGACATTGTTAAGAAGGCTGTGCCTCAGAACATCTCCGAGGCAGAACCTAAGGATACCGGTAAAAAATAATAGGAGGTAAAATCATGTCAAAATTTGGAAGTTCCAGCAATAAAAAGGAAGTCCCGGAGGCATCATCGAACTCCCTGTCCGATATCGTGTTCATGCTCCTGTTCTTCTTCATGGTGACCACGCAGATGCGTGAAACGGAGCAGAAGGTGAAGGTAACCATGCCTGTCGCCTCCGAGGTCGCCAAATTGGAGAGAAAAGACCTGAGCGCCAATATCCTCATCGGTTCCCCTACCCTGCAGTATCAGGCCATGTACGGTACCGATGCCCGTATCCAGCTCAACGACTCTTTCAAGACAGTTGCAGATATCCGCGACTTTATCGCCGCAGAGCGTGACGCCATGTCCGAGGCAGAGCGGTCCCTGATGACCGTAAACCTCCGCGTAGACCAGGACGTCCGCATGGGTATCGTCTCCGATGTAAAACAGGAGCTGCGTCGCTGCTCCGCCCTTAAGATCATGTACGCCGCACGTAAGCCGGCTAAGGACTAAGGGATTTACATCGTACTTTGTTAAAAAGCAGCTCTTCGGGGCTGCTTTTTTTGTGTCCCCTTTCAGCTACTTTAGCGCCCCAAATTTTCATCAACCAAACGCTAAAGTAACATGAAAGAAACACCGAAAATGGGGCGCAGCACCCGCAGAAAGCTGCAAAGCGTATTCATGCATCACGAACTGGTTACCCTGGCCGTTTTTGCCAATCGATGGATGGAAGCGGAGGAACTGCATTTTACCGATGCTTATCGACGCAGACGATGTATGGAAACGGTTCACAGCCTGCTGGGAAGCAAGTTGGGACCGGGGCTCCTGCAGGAAAAGATGGAGCGGCACATGCACGGCATTCTCTCCCGGCTGCGCCAGGACTTCCCCACCCTCTCCTGGAAATCCATTCTGGTATTCTCTTATTCCGCCGCTGGATTCGCCAACGATTTTGTAGCCCGGTTGCTCGACCTTCGTTGTCCGGCCGACGCCAGCCTCCTCAAAAACCGCCTGCGAGACCGCATCGAGGCTTCCGATTCACCTTATAAAAAAGAATACCTGGCACTCTTGCCCCGGAAGGGTTGTCGAATTGGCGAAGAGATGCTCTACCTGCAAGACAGGAGGTATCGGAAATTGTGGAAATTGTGAAAAAACTAGCAGCTGTCCCTTACCACCAGGGTAGGTTGAATCAGCAACTGACGGGGAGCCGGCTCCGGTAGAGACCGCCTGCGGGCATCCATAATGTCAAAAAGGGTTTCTACCGCCTGACTGCCTGCTTCCCGCAAAGGCTGCTCCACACGGGTGACAGCCGGATCCAGGAAATCCAGGAACCCGTTATTGTCGAAGGAAATGACGCCTACATCCCGGAGGGGGCGCAACTGGAGCTGACGCAGGGCCTGGATGGTTCCCAGAAGAATGGTGGAGCTGAATGCAAAGATGGCGTCGTAGGGAGGCTGCGGGACGCTGAAAGCCTTCTGGGTCTCCCGGAAGCCATTGTCCACCGAGAAAGCGTCCCCCACCAAACTGCCGCTGGCACCGGCTTTTTCCAAGGCCGATAAAAATCCGCGCGCGCGCTCCTGATTGGGCATGGACGCCGGTACGCCCTGGATGGCCAGGATGTGCCGATACCCCTTCTGTAAAAGATACTCCGTAGCCATGTACGCTCCGGTGTAATTGTCCGTGCACACATAGGAGAGTTTGGTCTCCCGGAAATAACGGTCCAGCAGGACCAAAGGGATTTTACGGCCGATTTCCTCGTGCAGGGCCGGAGAAGAAGACACGGGTACACAGATAATGCCATCGACACTACGACTCTGGAACATGCGCAACGCTTCCCTCTCCTCCTGCTCAGACTCACCGGAGTCCGCCAGCAGCGTATGATATCCGCGTGCGCCGAGAAGTTCTATGACGATGGCAGAGAGGGTTGCGAAGAAAGGGTTCTCGATGCCCGGAACCAGCAGGCCGATAGTCTGGGATTTTTGGGTACGGAGCGACTGCGCCACCAGGTTGGGCCGATAGTTACAGCGGTCTGCCTCCTGCGTTATACGGTCGATGGCGGCCTGGCTGATGCGGTACTTCTGCGCCTTTCCGGAAAGCACGCGGGAAACCGTGGTAGCAGAGTACCCGGTTTTCTCCGAAATGGTAAATATGTTGTTCTTCTCCATAAAAAACCCGGCACAAATATAGAGAATTGTTCAATTTATTTCAAATAAAAGTCCATTATTCAAAAATTTTTTCTAACTTTGCTCCAAGAAACTGCGCAATCGTTTGCGCAACACATTCAAAACCGCAATTAATAACACTTGGCCTATGAATAACAAGCGAATTCTGGTCATTGGCAGCAGCAATACGGACATGACTGCCAAAACACAGGAACTCCCCCGCCCTGGAGAAACCGTACTGGGCGGCGTCTTCACCATGGGAGCCGGCGGCAAGGGCGCCAACCAAGCCGTGGCCGCACAGCGTCTGGGCGGCAATGTCCAGTTTATCTGCAAAGTGGGACAGGACATGTTCGGAGACAACGCCATCGAGCATTATAAGAAGGAAGGGCTCGATACCAGCGGTATCCTCCGCTCCCTCCTCCCCTCCGGCGTCGCGCTCATCTACGTAGACAGCCACGCCGAGAACTGTATCGTGGTAGCCTCCGGCGCCAACGGGGACTTTACGGAGGCCGATATCGAAGCTTCCAAGCAGGCTATCCTCAATTGCGATATTCTCCTGCTCCAGCTGGAAAGTCCCATCCCCACCGTCCTCAAGGCCGCCAAGATGGCCCACGAGGCCGGCGCCACCGTGGTGCTGAATCCCGCACCTGCGTGCGCACTTCCGGAAGAGATCTTCCGCTTTATCGACCTCTTTATTCCCAACGAGACCGAACTGTCTACCTTCAGCGGCATCCCCGTAACCGATAAGGAAACGGCCGAAGCCGCCGCCAAAGCCATGCAGCAGAAAGGTGTGGGCAATCTCATCGTAACCATGGGCAGCAAGGGCGCGCTCATCTGCGACGGCGGCCCTGCCACTTTCGTTCCCGCCCACAAGGTGAAGGCCGTAGACACCACCGCCGCCGGAGACACCTTCTGCGGCGCCCTGTGCGTAGCTATCAGCGAAGGAAAGAGCCTCAAGGAAGCCGTCGAGTTCGCCTGTGCGGCATCGGCCCTCACCGTCCAGAAGATGGGCGCACAGAATTCCATCCCGTTCAGAAAAGATATTAATATTTAAAAGGATAAGACTATGTTCATTGTAGGAAGTTACACTCTGGCAGTTGTATTCTGCTTCGTTACCATGCTTTGTTGGGGCTCCTGGGGCAACACCCAGAAACTGGCCGCCAAAAGTTGGCGTTATGAACTCTTCTACTGGGATTACGTCATCGGCATGGTGCTGTTCTCTCTCCTGCTGGCCTTCACCGCCGGCAGCATCGGCACCGACGGACGTCCTTTCCTGCAGGATATCGCCCAGGCCGACTGGGCCAGCATCGGCTGGGTTCTGCTGGGCGCCGTTATCTTCAACGTATCCAACATCCTCCTAAGCGCTTCCACCTCCATCGCAGGCCTGGCCGTGGCCTTCCCGCTGGGAGTTGGCATCGCGCTGGTAATGGGTGTGCTGAACAACCTGCTCCTGCATCCCGTAGAGGGCCAGAACACCAAGCTGCTCTGGCTGGGCGTGGCGCTGGTGGTGGCAGCCGTTATCTGCAACGGTGTAGCCTCCGGCAAAGTGTCCAACGAGCAGCGTGACCCCAAGCAGAACCGCAAGGGCATCATCCTGGCTGTTCTCGCCGGTCTGATCATGTCCTTCTTCAGCGCACTGGTATATAATGGTGTGGACCTGGCCGACTTCCGCCACCCGGCCGCCGGCAAGCTCACCCCCTACACCGCCATGGTCATCTTCGCCCTGGGCGTGTTCCTGAGCAACTTCATCGTGAACACCATCGTGATGAAAAAACCCTTCGTTGGAGAGCCTGTTACTTACAAGCAGTACTTCGCCGGCAACTTCAAGACCCACCTGGTGGGCATGCTGGGCGGTGCCATCTGGGCACTGGGTACTTCCCTCAACTACATCAGCGCCGGTGAGGCCGGTGCCGCCGTCTCCTACGCCCTGGGTCAGGGCGCTCCCATGATCGCCGCCATCTGGGGCGTATTCATCTGGAAAGAATTCAAAGGCGCTCCCAAGCAGGTGTACGGCCTGCTTGCCCTCATGTTCGGCCTGTTCATCGCCGGTCTGGGCTGCGTTGTGATCGCCGGCATGTAATCCATTCGTGTTATGAAGAAACTGTTATTCAGCATATTGTTTCTGTTCCTGTCCTGGGCTGTCCTGGCCCAGAACAGGACCGTTACGGGTGTCGTAGTGGACGAACGGGATACGCCCATGGCCGGTGCCACCCTGGTGGCCGGAAAAGCCTATGCCGTTGCCGATGGGAAAGGCCGGTTCAGTCTGCAAGCCCCGCAGGATGCAGTCGTCACCGTCTCCTTCCTGGGTTATGACGATTACCTGTTCACCGTGAAGGGCAACGCCAACATGACCATCCGGATGAATCCTTCAGCCGCAACCCTGCTCAACGAGTCGGTGGCCATCGGTTATGGTAAAACCACCAAGAAAGAGGTCACTGGCGCCGTCGTCAGCTTAAAGTCGGAGGACTTGGACAAAGGTTCCTTCACCTCGGCCGCAGGCATGCTGCAAGGCAAGGTGGCCGGTCTCACCGTGGTGAACCCGGACGGCGGCGACCCCAACGCCTCCTACCAGTTCCTCCTTCGCGGTACCAATACCCTCAGCGCCGGCCAGGGTCCCCTCATCATCATCGACGGGGTGGCTGATGCCGACGTCCGCAACATCAACTTCCAGGAAGTGGAATCCATCGACGTGCTCAAGGATGGTTCCGCCTCGGCCATCTATGGCACCCGCGGCACCAACGGCGTGGTCATCATCACCACCAAGCGCGCCAAGAGCGGCACCACCTCCGTCCAGTACGACGGACAGGTGTCGGTACAGGCGGTGCAGTCTCGCGCCAAGCCTATGACAGCCCGGGAATTCGAGTACACCATCAAGAATTTCGCACCCGGCAAATCGGGTTCCCTATACGGCAACGACACCGACTGGTTCAAGGAAATCACCCGCACTCCCGTGAGCCACAAGCACAACCTGGCCATTTCCGGCGGCACGGAGAAATTCAGCCACCGCACGGTCATCAATGTGGAGCAGAACCAGGGTCTTCAGAAGAAGAACGATGCTGCCAAGTACCTGATCAAGACCAACATCACCCAGAAAATCCTGGAAGGCTGGCTGGACTTGGATGCCAATTTGAGCTATGTCAAGCGCGTGGCCTCCCCGGCCAACTACGGTGCATTCCGCCAGGCCTTTATGCGCAACCCCACCGAACCGGTGTACGATCCTGACGCCACCATTTACGGCGGTTACTATACCATCACGGAATCCGACTACACCAACCCCGTGGCGATGATCAACGAGCGTGACGCCCGCAACGAGACCTCCACCCTGGCGGCCAACCTGCGTGCCACCCTGAACATCCTGCCCGTAAAGGGACTCAAGTGGGACAACTTCGTGAGCTACAGCAACGAAAAATACTCCGCCCAGGAATACAAGACTTCTTACTATCCCAGCAGCGTGGGTAAGAAGGGCGTAGCCTATACTTCCTCCAACGACTACTCAGACATCCAGTGGGAAAGCACCGTACAGTATTCCAATGTCTTCAACGGCCACTCCATCCAGGCTATCCTGGGATATACCTGGCAGCAGAAGATGAACTGGGAATCCAGCATGGAGAACTACGGCTTCGACTCCGACTTCTACAAATATAACAATATGGGCTCCGGTACCGCCCTCAAGGAAGGGCTGGCCGATATGACCACCTACCGCTCGTCCAGCCGCTACATCGCCTTCTTCGGCCGTGCTATCTGGAACTACAAGGAAAAGTACCTGGCCTCCGTATCCCTGCGCCGTGACGGTTCTTCCCGCTTCGGCAAGAATCAGAAGTGGGGCTGGTTCCCGGCCGTGAGCCTGGGCTGGCGCATCACGGAAGAGCCCTGGATGGAGAACGTGAAGTGGCTGAACGAACTGAAACTCCGCGCGGGCTTCGGCGTCACCGGCAACCAGGACTTCTCCAACTACAAGTCCCTGATGCTGATGTCTACCGGCACCAGCTTCTATTACAACGGTGAATGGATCAACTCCTACGCACCCGCTTCCAACGCCAACCCTTACCTGAGATGGGAACGCAAGAACGAGTTCAACGTAGGTTTGGACTTCTCGGTACTGGACAATCGCCTGGGCGGTACGCTGGACTACTACTACCGGCTCACCACCGACCTCCTGTACGAATACAACGTGCCGGTTCCCCCGTACGATTATAAGACGCTGTTCACCAACGTAGGCTCCATCAGCAATATGGGTATCGAACTCACGCTGTACGCCACGCCGGTCAAGACCCGCGACTGGGTATGGAACACCACCCTGGTGGCTGCCCACAACGAGAACAAGCTCATCAAGTTCACCAACGAGGAATTCCAGAACCAGGACTACGAAATTGGTTGGGCCGCCACGCCCGTGGGCGCCTATCTGCAGCGCCTGATGGAGGGCGAAAGCCTGGGCTCCTTCTACGCGCCCCGCTACTCTCACGTAGGATCCGACGGTTCCGATGTCCTGCAGGACGAATTCAACGGCAAGGTGCCTGTGAGCAAGTGGAGCCGCATCGGCACGGCCTATCCTGACGTCACGCTGGGCTGGACCAACACCCTGCGCTTCCGCCAGTGGACCCTGAGCATGACTCTGCGCGCCGCCATCGGCGGAAAGGTGTTCAACTCCTACCGGGCCAACTACGAGAGCCTGCAGCAGATCGGTCTGCGCAACATCCTCGCCTCCTGGCTGGACAACACCAACTACACCGGTGAAATCCGCTACTCCGACAAATATATCGAGGATGCCTCCTACATGAAACTGGACAACGTATCTATCAGCTACGACATTCCGTTCAGCAACAAGTTCCTGCACGGCGCACGCGTATTCGTCTCCGGACAAAACCTGCTGTGCGTCACCGGCTACAAGGGCGTAGACCCGGAAGTCAGCCTGAGCGGCCTCACGCCCGGTATCGAGAGTACCAGTTACTATCCCCGTACCATGACCTTCACCCTGGGTGCCACCCTTAGTTTCTAAACTGACGCGGTATGAAAAAAATTCTGTATATGGTTTTGAGTGCAGTCGCCTTCTGTGCCTGCACCAATTTGGACGAGGAAATCTATTCCAAGATTGCCAAGGATAACTTCTTCACCACCGAAGAACAGTTTGTCAAGTATTCGGCCCGCGCCTATACTTCCCTGCAGCACTGGGGCACCGAGAAGAGCCTGTGGACCTTCGTCATCCAGAACACCAACGAGGTGTGCGTTCCCGTGAACCCCAACGGCGGTTGGTGGGACGACGGACGTTACAACGAAGTGCACGTCCACAACATCTCTTTCAGCAACCGCCTGCTGGAAATGGCCTGGGAATACTGGACCAACGGCGTCACAGCCTGTAACGACGTCCTGGACACGTTTGAAAGCGTAGAACAGGACTTCGACGCCAAGCGCCGCGTGATTGCCGAAGTGAAGGTGCTGCGCGCCTACTTCTACATGTGCGGTATCGACAACTGGGGTTCCGTTCCCTTCTCCATCAGCAAGAAGGAAACCGGCTATCCTGAGAAGAAGGACCGTCCCTTCGTGTTCGACTTCATCGTCAAGGAAATCACGGAGAACATCCAGTATCTGCAGGAGGAACCCACCCTCGAATACTACGGCCGCATCACCCAGGGAGCCGCTTACGCCCTCCTGGCCAAGATGTGCCTGAACGCCGAAAAGTGGATTGGCGAACCCATGTGGAGCCAGGCCGAAGCCGCCTGCCAGGAAATCATCAAAAAGGGCCATTACAAGCTGGCCCCCAACTACAAGGATAACTTCGAGGTGTACAACGAGAACTGCCCGGAGCAGATTTTCGCCATCCCGTACAGCACCGTTTACACCACGTCCGACCACCATGCTTTCCTTATCTATATGTCCACCCTGCCGGCCGACCTCTGCCGCCCCTTCGGCATCAATGCCGATGGCTGGGACGGTCTGTGCGGAGAACCCGACTTCCTGGAAAGCTATGATCCCGACGACACCCGCAAGGCCGACACCTGGCTCTATGGCCAGATGTACGACAAAGACGGGAATGCCATCGAGTATGAACCCGGCGTACCTTACATCATCGACCCTGACATGCCCGAAAGCGTGTATGGAAAAGACAGCCGCCGCGGTCCCCTGCAGGGCGCCCGTATCGGCAAATGGACCTACCAGGACGATGGGAAGCTCACGGGCGGCCAGGTGGGCATGGAGAACGACTTCTTCCTGCTCCGCTATGCCGATGTGGTGCTGATGTACGTGGAAGCCCTGGTGCGTCAGGGCAAGGAAGCCGAAGCCGCCAATGTGGCCGACTTCAAGGCCATCCGCGCCCGTGCCGGCCTGGATCCGATGACGGCTGACGAGCTCACCCTGGACAACCTGTACTGGGAACGTGCGCACGAGCTGGCCATCGAAGGCTGGAGCCGCCAGGATATGATCCGCTTCGACAAATTCCTGGAGGCCTGGTGGGCCAAACCCGAAAAGACCGAGTCCGATTATCTTCTCCCCATCCCCAAGACCGCTAAGGCAGCCAACCCCAACCTGTAGTAATGATGAAACGTTTTTCCCTCATATCGCTATGTCTGCTTCTGCTGGCCTCCTGCGCCCAAAAGCCGCTGGAGATTACCCGCACGCAGCTCAAGGACAAGATTGCCGGCGCCTGGCTGGGCCAGATGGTAGGCAATATCTATGGACTGGAATACGAAAACAAGTTTGTGGATGAACCCGGCGAAGGTCCCTTCGTTTTCAACAAGGCCATGACCAAGATGGCCGCCGTGGACGGCGCCTTCTCCGACGATGACACCGATGTGGAATACCTCTATCTCCTGATGATGGAGAAGTATGGCATCGACATCACGTACCAGCAGGTGAAGGAAGGTTGGATGTACCATATCCGTGACCGGGTATGGCTGGCCAACCGCGCCGCCCTGGGCCTGATGCACTATGGCTTCACGCCGCCTTACACCGGCAAGAAGGAATACAATCCGCACTGGTTCCAGATCGACCCGCAACTCATCAACGAGATTTGGGCCTATACGGCTCCCGGCATGCCTAAGTATGCTGCTGCCATCTCCGACTGGGCCGCCCGCATCACCTCCGACGACTGGGCCGTCTCCCCTACCGTGGTATACGGCGCCATGTACTCCGAGGCCTTCTTCGAAAGCGACATTCCCACGCTCATCCGCCACGCCAAGGAATATCTCCCCCAGGGAGACCGTTTCCGCCATATCATCGACGAATGCCTGGAGCTGTGGCAGAAAAATCCTGACGATTGGAAGGCTTCCCGCAAGGTGATTGCCGATGAACTCTATGTAAACGAGCCCGACATCACCAAGAGCATCTGGAACGCCGACCTCAACGGCGCGATGGGCATCCTGTCCCTGCTGTACGGCGACGGAGACATCGAAAAGACCCTCCTGATTGGTTGTGCCATGGGCTTCGACTGCGACAACCAGACCGCCACGATGTGCGGCCTGCTGGGCGTCATCAACGGCGTGGGCGGCGTTCCGCTGGACCGCGCCATGCCCTTCGAGCACTGGACCAAGCCCTTCAACGACCGCTACATCAACGTGACGCGCTACGATATGCCCGACGCTTCCATCGAAGACATCATCGAGCGTACCGTAGTCCTGGCCGAAAAGATTATCCTGGCCCGCGGCGGTTCCGTCCGGGAAGAGAACGGCGAAAAGATTTATGCCATCAATCCCAAGGCCACCTTCAAACCGGCCCAGGAACCCGCCGCCACCTTCACCCTGCCTGAAAAACACGGACGCAACCTGGCCCGCGAAGCCAATGAAATCCTGGCCCTCACCCGTGAGACCGACCGTGCCACGCTGGATTCCTGCTGGCTCACCATTCCGGTTTCCTATCGTGCCTATACTGTGGATGTCATCAACGACGGCGTTGTAGGCGGCCCCGGAGCAGCCTTCTATTCCCTGGGCAGCAAGTCCAACGCGCCCAAGCAGGATTACTTCGGCTATCGCTGGGACAAGCCCGTCACCACCGATATGGTATCCTTCCACTATGGACCGCTGGAGGAATTCGGCGGCTGGTACAGCAACCTCCATGTGGAATATCTGGACGAAAACGGAAAGTGGCAGCCCGTTCAGGACGCCACCGTTACCCCGGCCTGGCCGTACTGCGACGAAGTCTTCTTCCAGCCGCACAACGGCGAATTCATCTTCACCTTCCCCAAGGTGACGACAACGGCCATCCGCGTCATCGGCGACGATGCCGTGCTCATCCACTGGAACAAGTACACCAAGGACGTATCGGCCTTTATCTCCATCACTGAACTGGAAGTTTATGAAGCAAAATAGCCTTTGCATACTGCTGGTGGCGCTGCTCACAGCCTGCGCCGCTCCCAAGGCACCGGAATCGGTGACCCTGTCCAAGGACGCCCTGATGGACAAGATTATGGGCGGCTGGGCCGGCCAGACCATCGGCGTGGTGTATGGCGCCCCCACGGAATTCAAATTCTGCGGCACCATCATCCCCGAAGAGATTCCCATCGGCTGGGGAGAAGGCTATGTGAAGCACTGGTGGGACCGCAAACCCGGCCTGTTTGACGACGTGTACAACGACCTTACCTTTGCCGAAGCCTTCGAGCAGTTAGGTTTGGATGCCACGGCCGAGCAACTGGCCATGCGCTTTGCCTACGCACCTTACCATCTGGCCCACGCCAATCAGGCTGGCCGCTACAATGTGCGCCAGGGCATCATGCCGCCCGCATCCGGCAACTGGATCAACAACCCGCACGCCGACGACCTGGACTTCCAGATCGAGGCCGATTTCGTAGGCCTGATGGCTCCCGGCATGGTTCCGGAAGCCCTGGATATCGCCTCCCGCGTTGGTCATATCATGAACAGCGGAGACGGTTTCTACGGCGGAGCCTTCGTGGCCGGACTTTACAGTGCCGCTTTCGTGGAGAATGATCCGGCCCGCATCGTGGACATGGCCCTGGAGGCCATTCCGCAGGAGAGCACCTTCTGGCAGTGCCTCAACGACGTGCGCGTGTGGCACAAGCAGTATGCCGACTGGAAAGACTGCTGGTTCCAGGTACTCAAGAAATGGGGTCTGGACACCGGCTGCCCCAAGGGCGTAAGCCTGAGTTTTGACATCGACGCAAAACTGAACAGCGCCTATGTAGCGATGGGTCTGCTTTACGGCGGCGGTGACTTTGGCAAGTCCCTGGAAATCTCCACCCGCTGCGGACAGGATTCCGACTGCAACCCGGCCACCGTGGGTGGTGTTCTGGGTGTAGTGCTGGGCCTGGAGAACATGCCGGCCTTCTGGAAAGACCCGGTGATGGAAATCTGGAACCTGGATTTCGAAGGCACCGACGTGTCCCTGGCCAAGGGTAGCCAGTACTCCTTCAACCACGCGCTCCAGCTCATTGCCAAGAACGGCGGAAGCGTCACCGAAGACAGCGTCACCATTCCCGTGACCCGGCCGGAGGTTCTTCCCCTGGAGCGGAACTTCGTGGACACCTATCCCCTGATGCGGGACCAGAAGGACCACTGGATGTCCGACGTCTATGAGTTTGACTTCTCCGGCAACGGCTTTGTGATTTGGGGCAACCTGGTGTGCCTGCGAGGCATTTCGGCCGATTACGCCGCGCGCGTGTCCAAGAAGCACGTGGGCAGCGAGGTCTTCGCCCTGGCCGAGGAGAACGACCCTTATGTAGCCGAAATCGAGGTTTGGATCGACGGAGAACTGGACCAGGTTTCCCTCCTGCCCATGAAAGGTACCTCCCGCAAACTGGAACCGGCCTGGAAATACCAGATGCCCGAAGGCCGTCACCACGTGAAGATGGTTTGGCGCAATCCCCAGCCGGACACCTACCTGCTGCGCATCAACGCCATCCAGTACTATAGCCAGAAACAGAACACGGAAACTTATTACCATAATTAGATGAAGAAACTGCTTATACCGCTTGCCATGCTGCTGGTCGCCTGCTCCCAGGCGCCCAAGGTTCCCTATGGGGAAACCGTGCGGATGGACCAGGCTACCCTGATGGACAAAATCCGGGGCGGCTGGTACGGCCAGACCATCGGCTGCACTTACGGCGGTCCCACGGAGTTCAAGTACAAGGGCGGGCTCATCATGGACGAGATTCCTATCCCCTGGTACGACGATTACATCTATGACACCTACATCGAGGATCCCGGCCTGTACGACGACGTCTATATGGACCTCACCTTCCTGGAGACGATGCTCAAAGAGGGGCTGGACGCGCCTATCGACGCTTATGCCAATGCCTTTGCCTACGCCGACTATAAGCTTTGGCACGCCAACCAGGCCGCCCGGTACAACATTCTGAACGGCCGTGGCGCCCCGGAAAGCGGGCATTGGAAATACAACCCCCATGCCGATGACATCGACTTCCAAATCGAAGCCGACTTCATCGGGATGCTCTATCCCGGACAGGTGAACAAGGCCAGCGAACTGAGCGACCGCATCGGCCACATCATGAACTATGGCGACGGCTGGTATGGCGGCGTCTATATCGGCGCCATGTACTGTTTGGCCTATGTTTGCCAGGACATCCCCACCATCGTCACCGAGGCCCTGAAGACCATTCCGGAGGGCACCAAGTTCTATAATACCATTGCCGATGTCATCAAATACTGGAAGCAGTATCCCGATGATTGGAAGCAGTGCTGGTTCGAGGTAACCAACCGCCACGCCAACGACGTAGGCTGCCCGGAAGGCGTCTGGAACGGCTTCAACATCGACGCTACCATCAACAGCGCCTTCGTGGTCATCGGCCTGCTGTACGGCGAGGGAGATTTCTATAAGACGATGGACATATCGACCCGCTGCGGCAACGACTCCGACTGCAACCCGGCATCGGCCGCAGGCATCCTGGGTGTGATGTACGGCTACAGCGCCATCCCCGAAGAATGGAAGAAGGGCGCCGAGCGCATCAAGGACATCCCCTTCCCTTACACCTCCCTTTCTTTGGAACAAGTTTGCCAGGCCAATTACGATTTGCTGATTTCTTGCAACGAAAGCAGTGAAAACAGCATCTTATTTACTGTAGAGACGCCTGCAACCGTCCGCTACGAACAATGCTTCGAAGGTATCAAACCTGTCGAAAAACGCGTCCTCAAGAAGGCATTCACCACTTCGGTGGACCTCCCCTTCCAGGGCAACGGCATTGCGGTGGAAGGCAGCGTCCGCAAAACTGGCCACGCCGACGACAGCTATATAGCCAATGTAACTGCTATCCTGGACGGGAAAGAGATAGAAACCTTTACGATGCCGATTGATTATATCAAGCGGAAGTATGAGATCTTCAGTGCCTACTGCTTTGGCAGTGGGCGGCATATGCTTACCCTCCGCCTGAACAACCCCCATCCGGATTATGAACTGTATGCCTCTGAAATGGTTGTGTATGATGAAGAGTAAGCTTTTCTATTTGTTCCTGTGCACGGCACTGTGGGCCTCCTGCGGCTGTGAGAAGCAGCGGGACCTGCCCCCCGTGGACCCGCCGGCTTTCCAGCGCTACTCCCAGGACAATGTCCTGAACAGCAAAGTGCTGAATACTACCGTGAACTACTCTGTCTATTTTCCGGCCAGCTACATGAGCAATCCCGACAAGCGTTATCCGGTTGTTTATATGCTGCACGGTTATGGAGATGACCACAACTCCTGGAACGGCAGCTGGCTGCACGCCAACAACAAGATCGACGACCTCACGGAAAAGGGGCTGGGAGAGATGATCTATGTCTTCCCGCAGGGGTTCAAAACCTACTACTGCAACCGCTACGACAAAACGTTCAGTTATATGGACATGTTTGTCAATGAACTCATTCCGCTCATTGACAACAGCCTGAGGACCATCCCCGACAAGCAGCACCGCGCCATCACCGGCTATTCCATGGGTGGATTCGGAGCGGCGGCCCTGCCCGAAAAGCACCCCGAACTCTTCATCGCCAGCGCGCCCCTTTCCATGTCGATGCGGACAGACTGGCAGTATTTGGAAGAGTCCCAGGACGGCTGGAACAGCCAGTGGGGCAAAATTTTCGGCGGATTCGGCCAAAGCGGCGAGGCCCGCATCACGGACTACTACAAACAGCACTGCCCCCTGCACTACTTCAATGCCGGCAACAAGGCAAGCCTTTCCACGGTGCACTGGTATTTCATCTGCGGCGACAATGAGGAAAACCTGCTGTATGCCAACGACGAACTGCACTGCATCCTGCGGGACAACGGGTATGCCCATGCGTATCGTGTAGTGGACGGCGGCCACAGTTCCTCGGTCTGGATGCCGGCCCTGGACGAAGTGCTGCCCATGTTCGACTACTATATGAACGGCGGCAACCTGTGGTCTCCGGATGAAGAGCCCGCCTTTACACCGGGCACGCTGGAAACCGGGGAAGACGGTTCCTACCTCTCTCCTGCCTACAAGGAGCAGGAAGACGGAACGGCCGTTTTCATCGTCCACAAAAATCTGCCTCAGGAAGACCTGCTAAGCCTGATGGCCGCCTGCAAAGGCCAGTCTTCCAAGGCCGCCTATGCCCTCCTCCCCTGCGATATTTCCCAGAAGTCCCTCCAGGAGTGGATGCAGGAATGGGAAGCCAAGTATGCCAACAAGAAGAAATACGTTCTGGGCATCAAGGAAGGAGCTGCTGAAGCACTCGCTCTCCCCTCGGACACTTTCGCTGCCAGCTATTACCTGAACCCCGCAGCGGGGGAAATAATCAATGTGGTCAGCGGCCAGAAGGTCTATTTTGCAGGAACCGACCTGGACGCCAACTACCAGGATATGGACCGGTTGTACATAGCCTGCAAGCAGCATGAGGCCGAGTTCGAATACCGGGTTGTAAGAGGTTATAAGAACGCCTCCCTGAACCTGTTCAACAGTATGAAATCACTATTATCTTATTTTAACTATTAACCTTTAATTCAAAAACCTTATGAAAAAATTTTTCTATGCAATCGCTATCCTGAGCGTAGCAGTTCTTGCAGTTAACGCCTGCAAAAAGGGTACTCCCGAAGAGCCCAAAATCCAGAAACGCATTACCATGTGCGGCGACCAGTGGGACAAGTACTATTTCACCTACAACACAGACGGCACCATCAAAGATGTAAAGCGCAATCCCTCCAACGAAGCCGGTTGGGGTGGTTATGAACGCATCTGGAACTTCGTCTGGGTCAACAATGTAGGTACCGCCAAGTACACGAAAGAAGGTGAAGAACAGGGCGAGTGGATATTCACCCTGAACGACAAAGGCTATCTTAGCACCTTTGCCAACGAGTGGGGCGACACCTGGGGCTTCACCTATGACGCTAGTGGTTATCTGACCAAGATTGTCCGCGTGGACAAGGGCAATGCCGTCAAGACTAACTGCAGCTGGAGTAACGGCGACCTGAAAAAGTGGTCCCGTATGACCGACGATGGCGAGCAGTGGAAAATCCAGAGCTTCCTGAACGATGAGAACGTGGGCGGTATCTTTGCCGACGCTTGTGACAAGGCCGATGTTGCCCGTTGGATCTTCGAACTGGGCTTCTGCGGCAAGCCTTCCAAGCACCTGCTGGATGAGGCCGTTTGGGAAGGTGCCGAAGAAAGCGCTGTTCACACCTATCAGAAGGACGCCGACGGTTTCGTGACCAAAGTGAACAAAGTTTATGGCTCTGATGATCCCGAGGTTTACGAGTATGTCTGGGAGACTATCTCCAAGTAATTGACATCTCTCTTGTTATTTTCGGCCTCCCCCTGTGGGAGGCCTTTTTTTTTGCTTTGCTCCATGGAAAGTGCTATATTTGCATAATTGTAGCTGAAATTCTATGGAAACACTTAAAAGAACCAAAATCAAGGCTCTGCTCGCCTCGGAGCCGGGCGCAGAAGTACTGGCCAAAGGCTGGGTACGTACCAAGAGAGGCAACAAACAAGTGAAGTTCATCGCCCTCAATGACGGTTCTACCATCAATAATATCCAAATTGTAGCCAACACGGAGCTCTTCGACGAAGAACTCCTCAAACGCGTAACCACGGGGGCTTCCCTGGCCGTCAAGGGCCAGCTGGTGGCATCTATGGGCAGCGGCCAGGCCGTAGAAATCCAGGCCACGGCCATCGAGGTCCTGGGCGACTGCGACCCCATGCGCTTCCCGCTCCAGAAAAAGGACACCACCCTGGAGTACCTGCGTAGCGTGGCCCACATGCGCCTGAGAACCAACACCTTCGGCGCCGTCCTGCGCATCCGCAACGCCATGGCCTTCGCCATCCACAAGTTCTTCAACGAGAAAGGCTTCGTATACCTGCACACCCCGCTCATCACCGAGAGCGATGCAGAGGGTGCAGGCGACATGTTCCAGGTAACCACCATGGACCTGAAGAACATCCCGCTGGACAAAAAAGGCAACGTGGACTTCTCCAAGGACTTCTTCGGGAAAAAGACCTCCCTCACCGTTTCCGGTCAGCTGGAAGGTGAGCTGGGCGCCACGGCCGTAGGCGAAATCTACACCTTCGGCCCCACCTTCCGCGCAGAGAATTCCAACACCCCTCGCCACCTGGCGGAGTTCTGGATGATCGAACCGGAAATGGCCTTCTACGATATCAATGACGATATGGCCCTGGCCGAGGAATTCGTGAAGTACCTGGTGCAGTATGCCCTGGACCACTGCATGGACGACCTCCAGTTCCTCAACGACAAATACGACGACGGCCTCATCGAGCGCATGCGCAGCGTGCTGGGCATCGCCTTCCAGAAGGTCACCTACACCGAAGCCGTGGAAATCCTGGAAAAGGCCATTGCCGATGGTGTCCAATTCGAGTACCCGGTGCACTGGGGCACGGATTTCCAGAGCGAGCACGAGCGTTACCTGGTAGAGAAATACTTCCAGAAGCCCGTCATCCTCATCGACTTCCCCAAGGACATCAAAGCCTTCTACATGAAGCAGAACGAGGACGGTCGCACCGTACGCGGCATGGACGTGCTCTTCCCCAAGATTGGCGAAATCATCGGCGGCTCCGAGCGTGAGGCTTCCCTGGAAAAACTGGAGCAGCGCATCGACGAGCTGGGCATGTCCCGCAAGAACCTGGAATGGTATATCGACACGCGCCGTTACGGAAGCGTTCCGCACAGCGGTTTCGGCCTGGGCTTCGAGCGCCTGCTGCTCTTTGTCACCGGCATGGCCAACATCCGCGACGTCATCCCGTTCCCCCGTACTCCTAAAAACGCAGAATTTTAACCTACAATACTATGCTCGTTATTGGCATTGCCGGTGGATCCGGTTCAGGCAAAACAACGGTTGTAAAAACCATCGTCAAGCAGCTGCAGGGCCGTGTGGTGGTTATCCCCCAGGATTCCTACTACAAAGACTCCAGCCATGTGCCCGTGGAAGAGCGGAAGAACATCAACTTCGACCACCCGGACGCCATAGACTGGAAGCTCATGTGCCAGCAAATCCGTGAGCTCAAGAGCGGGAAAACCATTGAGCAGCCCATCTACTCCTACATTACCTGCTCCCGTTCCACTACGGAAACCATCACCGTGGAACCGGCCGATGTCATTATCGTGGAAGGCATCCTCATCTTCACCTGCAAGGAACTGCGGGACCAGATGAACATCAAGATTTTTGTCGATGCCGACGATGACGACCGCCTCATGCGCATCATCGTCCGCGATATTGCCGAACGTGGCCGCACCATCGAAACCGCCATCGAGCATTACTGCGACACCGTGAAGCCCATGCACCTGCAGTTCATTGAACCGTCCAAGCGCTATGCCGACATCATCGTTCCACAGGGCGGGCACAACAAAGTGGCGATCGACATTCTTACTACCACGGTGGAAAAGGCACTGCAACAGAAAAAGACCAAACGCCACAAATGAGACTGAGCCCGGACCGCAAAGCAGGAATCTATATCACCGTGAGCGTACATCTCGCGGTGATTATCGTATTGCTGGCGGTACGGATTGGTTATGAAGTCCAGCGGGAGAACAGCTTTGTGCTGGACTTTACGCAGCAGGAGGAATTGGAGCGGCAGCAGGAGCAGGCACAGCTGCACGAAATAGCGGAACAAGACTTGGAACGCATGCTGCAGGCCGCTGCGGCCATGCAAAATGTCCAATTAAGGAACGTGGCTGTGGACCGCAGCGCGCTCAAAGACGACAAAGGCATCGACGCAGACCAGTTGTACCGGGATGCGGAACGCCTGGCACAGGAGCTGAAGGACGGGCAGAACAGGCAGGTGGAAGACCCTGAAGCCTTTGCCGCCACGCAGCCCAGTCCTGTAAAAGAAGAAAAAGAGGAACCGCGGGCATACAGCGGCCCATCCGTGCTCTCCTGGAGCCTGGACGGACGCAAAGCCTCACACCTCCCCATTCCGGCCTACCGCTGCTACGGCGCCGGAGAAGTGACGGTGATTATCACCGTAAACAACCAGGGCACCGTGGTTAACGCCAAGGTGGACGATAAACTCTCGGCAGATGACAACTGCCTGCGTACCTTCGCCACCCGCGCCGCCCGCCTGTCCAAGTTTTCGGCCTCCCCTACTGCCCCAGCCCGGCAGATGGGAACCATTACTTACGCTTTTATTGCGCAATGACTATGAAAGAAGACGAAGCCGTTTTAGGTCCTGAGAAATTGCGGGACATGCTGGGGCTCAAAGGAGCCTTCGGCAAGTTGGTCGCCCAAGTGGTCATTAAGGCCGTGGAGATAGACAAGGTGAACGAAATACGTCCCAAGTTTGCCGGAGAATGCGCTCCGGATTTCGCCCGGGATGTCATTAAAGAGGTGGGAGTCCGCTACGAGGTTCCCGAAGAGCAACTGGCCCACATCCCCGCGGAGGGCGCGTTCATCACCGTCTCCAACCATCCCATCGGCAGTATCGACGGACTTATCCTGTGCGACATGGTGGGTCATCGACGCCCGGATTATAAGCTCATGACCACCTACCTGCTGTCACTCATTCCGGAGCTCAAGGACCACTTCCTTCCCGTGGACAATATCTCCGGGGAGTTGGTTGCCCAGAATGTGGACAGCATGCGCGATGCCTGTGAATTCCTGCAGAATGGCGGCGGAGTGGGCTTCTTCCCCGCCGGAGAGGTGTCCTCCTACCAGAAAGAGGAGGCGCAACGGACCGCTGTCGGGGACGAGCCTGTCATCGAGGACATTCCCTGGTCCCGCACCATTGCCAAGCTCATCAAACGGACCGGTGTTCCGGTGATTCCCATTTATTTCGATGCTTCCAACTCGGAGAACTTCCACAAGTTGGGAAAAATTCACCCGCGCCTGCGCACCATACGCCTGGTACACGAACTGTTCAATAAGAAAGGTGCCTTGGTAAAAGTTCGGATTGGCCAGCCCATCCCGGCGGCAGAACTGGCCGAAATGGATCCTGTTTCCATCAGCAAATATATCCGTAACCGCACCTATGCACTGGAAGCGCAGTGCGTGGAAGAGCCTGTGACAGAGAATCAGTCTTCCCTGCAACCGCTGGCCGCCCCGGTGGATCCGGCTCTCGTAAGGGAGGAGATGGAGCGCATTTCAGACCGCGTTGTCTTTACCTCCGGCGACTATCGCTGTTATCTGGTTCCCTCTGCGGAAATTCCCCATACCATGAAGGAACTCGCCCGCTTGCGGGAAATGGTATTCCGTGCCGTTGGAGAAGGCACCGGGCAGCCGGAGGACACCGACCAGTACGACACCTATTACAGACAGCTCATCCTGTGGAGCATATCGAACCAGGAGATTGCCGGTGCCTATCGCATTGGCGTGGGCAGCGAGCTCATGGCCCGGCCGGAAGGTGCCCACAGTTTCTATTCGGACTCCCTGTTCAACTTCCAGGAAGGCCTCATGCCCTACTTACCCCAAGCCGTAGAACTGGGCCGGACCATCATCCTTCCCCAGTATCAGCGGGATGTAACCACCCTCAAGCTCCTGATGTCCGGCATCCTCACCTCTATTGGACGTATTCCGGGCATGCAATATACCCTGGGCCCCGCCAGCATCAGCAACAGCATTCCGTACTTCTACAAGAGCCTGATAGTGCACTTCATGTTAAAGAACTGCGCCGCTCCGGAGTCAGCATCCATGGTTAAGCCCTTCCATCCTTTCAAACCGGATTTCCTGCGCGTAGATCCTGACAGCCTGCTGGTCAACTGCCACAGCCTGGACGACCTGGACCGCCTTATCCTGGCCCTGAGCGAAGGGAAATACCGCCTGCCGGTCCTCCTGCGCAAGTACGTTTCCTTCGGGGCACGGGTAGTCGGGTTCAACGTGGACCCGGACTTCTCCAACTCCCTGGATGCTTTTGTGCTGCAATGGATTCACGACATGCCGGAGAACTCTTTCCGTTCCATGGGCAAAATGCTCACGCCGGAAGAGCTGGACGAGGTTAGGATCCGCACCCATCGAACCTGAATATGCACACCCTGATTACCCTACTGCTTTCGCTCCTTCCGTTCGTTAATCCGTTCGTGGGAACGGATGCGCACGGGCACACTTTTCCCGGGGCCGTGGCTCCTTTCGGCCAAATCCAGCTGAGTCCGGATACGCGACCGAAGGCCGGCGACTGGGACGGATGTAGCGGGTATCACTACTCGGACAGCCTCATTTACGGCTTTTCCCACACCCATTTAAGCGGCACCGGCTGCGACGACTGGTGCGACCTCCTCGTCACGCCCGGCGGACAGCCTTCCCACTTCTCGCATGAGCGGGAGCTGGCCTCCCCCGGCTTTTATCAGGTCTATCTGGACGATACCCACGTGCGGGTCCAATTGGTGGCCGGCCGCCGCAGTGCGCTGCACGACTACTCCTTCATGGGCGACACCGCCAGCCTCACCATCGACCTGAAACACAGGGACCCGCTGGAAGCCTATGAGATACAGGTGGACGGCAAGCGCTGCTACGGCTACCGCATCTCCAACAGCTGGGCCCTGAAGCAGCACGTGCACTTCTACATGGAATTCTCGTCCCCTATTCTGGAAAGCCGTGTCGATGGCGAAAAAGCCACCCTCTACTTCCAGGAGAAGCACGTACAGGTACGCGTCGGCATCTCTTCCGTCTCCTGGGAGAACGCCCGCGACAACCTGAAGCAGGAATGGCCGGAAGATTTGGCATCGTTCCGTAAAAAGACGGAAGAGGCCTGGGAAGCCTATCTGGGCAAGGTGGAATGCCCTTACACGGACACCGAGCACCAGCGCCGATTCTACACGGCCCTTTACCATACGGCCATCCACCCGTCGCTTTACTCGGACGCCAATGGCGAATACCGCGGCATGGACGGCCAGGTACATAAGGCCGATGGCTGGGAACGGTACACCGTTTTCTCCACCTGGGACACCTTCCGCGGCCTCCATCCCCTGCTCACGGAGATTGAGCCGGAGCGCACGGTGGATTTCATCCGCAGCATGCTGTCCATCTATCATGAGCAAGGGAAACTGCCAGTATGGGAGCTCTCCGGCTACGAGACCAACTGCATGATTGGCTACAACAGCGCCCCTGTGCTGGCCGATGCCATCATGCGCGGGCTGCAGGGCTTCGACTACGAGGATGCGTTCCAGGCCATGCTGGCATCGGCACGGAATGGCGAATTCGGCCTGGACAGCTTTAGGAAAAACGGGCTTGTTCTGGCCGATGACGAGCACGAATCCGTCTCCAAGACGCTGGAGTATGCCTATGACGACTGGTGTGTGGCGCAGGTGGCGCTCAAGCTGGGCCATATGGCTGAATATAAGGAGTTTATGCAGAGCGCCCAGTACTGGAAAAACGTGCTGGATCCAACCACCCTGTTCATGCGCGCCCGCCTCAACGGCCGTTGGCTGAGCCCCTTCGACCCGCGGGAGGTGAACAACCATTACACGGAGGCCAATTCCTGGCAGTACAGTTTCTTTGTGCCGCAGGATATCGCCGGCCTCATTGAGGCGCTGGGCGGTCCGGAGGCTTTTGAGGCCCGTCTGGACGCTTTGTTTACTGCCCCCGAGAAGACCACCGGCCGTACGCAGGCGGACATCACCGGCCTGATTGGCCAGTACGCCCACGGCAACGAGCCGTCGCACCACATTGCCTATCTGTACGATGCCATCGGCAAGAAGGAAAAACGCGAGGCGCGCGTGCGGGAAATCCTGGAAAAACTGTATTCCAGTGCACCGGACGGCCTGTGCGGCAACGACGACTGCGGCCAGATGAGCGCCTGGTATGTGCTGTCCTCGCTGGGGAAATATCCCGTTTGCCCGGGAGCGCCGCTGGGGACCATTACCTCCATGGAGAACACCCTGGTGCGGAATCCTTCCTTCATGATGGAGAACGACCTTTTCACGGATTCGCTCAGCGTAGCCATCGAGGGGCCCGGAACCATTTATTATACCGTGGCGGGCGGCCCTGCAGTACGCTATGAGGGGCCTTTCACCGTCACGGAGGCCTGCGACCTTACGGCCTGGGCGGAGGAAAACGGACGAAGGAGTTTTGTCACCCGGAGCCATGTGCGGCAGGTCCGGAAGGAATACACCATCCAACTGCTTGCCAAGTATAGCCGGCAATATACGGCCGGCGGAGACGAGGGCCTGATTGACGGCACCCGCGGCGGTACCAACTGGCGCACAGGCGGCTGGCAGGGCTATCAGGACACGGACTTCGACGCTATTCTGGACCTGAAGGAAGTGCGTCAGCTCAAAAAGGTGGGCGCGGGCTTCTGCCAGGACGCCCGTTCCTGGATCTGGATGCCCCGCTATGTGGAATTCTCCGGCTCCACGGACGGCGTCTATTATACGCCGCTGGGCCATTTGGAGAATACCGTCGACGAAAAGGATTATACCATCCAGATATGGGATGCCGAGATTCCTGTCGATTTCTCGGCCCGGTATATTAAGGTACACGCGAAAAATATCGGCACCATCCCCTCCTGGCATCCCGGTGCCGGAGCACCCGGTTTTATCTTTGTGGACGAGGTGTGGGCGGAATGCGCCCCCGTCAAGCAGCATTCCAAACTGGTTACCATGGGCTTGTCTCTTTGGGAGCGCCTGAAACGTCCGGACGCTAATCTGGATACTGAATGGATTTACCAGCCTCATAAAGGCTTTGGCGTGGGTGTGGGTTATGAACTCACGCAGATGGGGGTGAGCCTGAGCTCGCAAACCAGCAGCGTCCTGGACACAGATGGAAAAATGGTAGCCAACTTCGATTTTAAGCTGGCCCCCTATTTCAACCACCGGCTGGGAATAAGGGGAACGGCCGGGCCCATTTCGGCAGGCTATTCCTTTGAACTCAAGAAAAAAGGTGAGCGTCCCAGCAGAAGCCTTTTTTTTAATTATCTGGCCAGTCATTACGGCGCCCAGTTTCAGTACAACCGTTACGATGCGAACATCCTGTATAAGGGTTTCTTTCGCCTGAACGAGGCGTCTTTAGGGGAACTCAACAACCGTTTTCCCTCCGACAAGCCGGCCCGGATCTATAATCTGATTGTCGATGGCTTTTATGCCTTCAACCGGCATCGCTTTGCATACACAGCCGCCTATAACGGGTCCCTTTTGCAGCGGCGTTCTGCGGGTTCCTGGCTGGTTTCGCTCAAATACATGCAGGGCGACATCCGCCTGGAACCGGACGATGACACCACCCTCTTCCTGCAGGGACTGGGCTGGTTCTCCACCTACCAGCTGTCTGTAGGCGGCGGCTATTCCTACAACTGGGTGCTGTTTCACAAGGACCCCGTGAACCGCACCAGCTTCCAGGGGCTGCGGAATGTAACGCTGAACATCACAGCCACCCCTACCCTATCCTTGTTCAACCGGATGGTAACCCGCCAGTATGAACGGATCGACGAAACCGGCAAACCTATAAAGTATACCTCCAAGGTAGCGGACTCCTACCCCGTCACCAGCTTTGGTACGCCCAATTTTATTGCCCGCGCAGGTGTACACGCCGCCTTCGGCCATTTTTACCTGAACCTTTGGGCGGACTACACCTATTTCTACTTCAAGAACCGTGGGAAGGAATTCCATCGGAGCAGCAGCATGGTGAACCTTTCCCAGAGCGGGGGCTTCTCCACCTTCAAAGTGAACCTGGCACTGAATTATCGTTTTTAATTATTATGGTATATACGAATCTTACGGACCTTATCGGCCATACTCCCCTCCTCAAACTGCACGCGCTTGAAGGACAAAAGGCTGATATCCTGGTAAAGCTGGAATACTTCAACCCCGGCGGCAGCGTGAAAGACCGCGTAGCATTGGCTATGATTTTGGATGCCGAGGAAAAGGGCATCCTGAAGCCCGGCGCAACCATCATCGAGCCCACTAGCGGCAATACGGGCGTAGGCCTGGCCTGGGTGGGTATCGCCAAGGGTTATAAAGTCATCCTCACCATGCCGGAAACCATGAGCCAGGAGCGGCGCAATCTGCTCAAGGCCTATGGGGCCGAGCTTGTGCTCACCCCCGGCGCAGCAGGCATGAAGGGCGCCATCGAAAAGGCTCTGGAACTGCGGGACGCCATTCCCGGCGCCGTCATTCCGGGCCAGTTTGAGAATCCCGCCAACCCGGCCGCGCACGAGCGCACCACCGGTGAGGAAATTTGGGCCGATACCGAAGGCAAGGTGGATGTGCTGGTAGCCGGTGTAGGAACCGGAGGCACGCTCAGCGGCACTGGAAAGGCTTTGAAGAAGCATCGGGCCGATATCCAGGTGGTGGCGGTGGAGCCCGCAACATCGGCCGTCCTGTCTACCGGCGTTGCTGGAAAGCACAAAATCCAGGGCATCGGCGCAGGCTTTGTCCCCAAGACTTACAACGGCAGCATCGTGGACCGGATTCTCCCCATTGCCGATGACGATGCCATTGCCGCCGCTCGCCTGCTGGCCCGGAACGAAGGCCTGCTGGTGGGCATTTCTTCCGGCGCTGCTTATGCCGGAGCACTGGCCCTGGCCCGCGAGGACGCCTATGCCGGAAAAACCATCGTGGCTGTGCTGCCGGACACCGGTGAGCGTTATCTGTCCACGATTTTGTTCGACTACCAGAACTATCCCCTGAAATGAACTCCATCAAAGAAACCAACGAGCGGCTCCGCTTCCTGATGGACAACATCAAGGATGTGGTGTTCCCCATGTATAGCGCCGTACACACCGAGTACGCCCTGCGCGTGGTCCGGGACGTGGTGAGCGCACTGACTTCGCCGGAGATTGCAGCCCGCTTTGTAGAGGGGCTTCCGGCCATTAAAGAACTGGTTGAGAGCGATGTGGCAGCAATTGCCAAGAATGACCCGGCCGCCGTTGACCAGCGGGAAATCGTGTTCTGCTATCCGGCCGTTACAGCCATGCTGCACTATCGCTCCGCCCACTTGCTGTACCAGCTGGGCGTGCCGCTGATTCCGCGCATGATTACGGAGCTGGCGCATTCGCAAACGGGTATCGACATTCATCCGGCCGCACAGATTGGTTCGGGCCTGGCGATTGACCATGGGACCGGTATCGTCATTGGTTCCACCTCGGTAATTGGCAACGATTGTGCTTTGTATCAAGGTGTTACGCTGGGCGCCAAGAACTTCGTGTACGACGAATGCGGCCTCCCGCGCGACATTCCCCGCCATCCGCATCTGGAGGACGATGTCACCGTGTACTCCAACGCCACCATTCTGGGTAATATCACCATAGGGGAAGGCTCCGTGATCGGTGGTAACGTGTGGCTCACGCACTCCGTCCCGCCCCATTCCCGTATTCTGCAGGGGAACGCGGTGGAGTCCTTCACCGACGGCGCAGGAATTTAGATTTTCTGATAGGCCAGGCGCGGGTCGCCGGAGGCCAGGTAGATGATGCCGCAGTACGAAAATCCGTGTTTGAGGATGTTGTGCTGCATGATGTGATTGTCCTCGTGGGTGTCGATCCGGATGTTCCGGTCATGGGCAAAGGCAAAGTCCATGATGGCGGCAAACACGCCGTGCACCTCCGGAAAGCTGGCAATCCGGTGGATAACGTGGTAAGGCTGTCGGTCGTCCAGCCACGCTCCCCCGTAGATTTTGCTGTACGTAGGCTCCGGCGAAGGCATAAAGGTAAAATACCCCACCACGCGGGCCCCCTCCTCCAGCACATAGCCCTGCTGCTTGTCGATATCGTCCTGAATCACCTGCTCCGACGGATACCCATCCACCCACTGATGCATATTCCCAGACGCCCGCATAATCCCCTTAGCCGCCTCCAGAACGGTCATAATAGCCTGAATGTCAGGCGCTATAGCACGGCGAATAGTCATCGTTCCACAAAGATACAACAATGACCGATTATATGCAATCGCCGCAGCGGGCTAGAGATTGATTTCGAGCTCCTGCTTGCCGGGTTTGTAGGGGATGAAGACCTTGCCGCCTTTTCCGGTCTGGTGGATGACAAGGTGGTATTCGGCGTCGCGGAAGCGGCGGAGAACCTTGTAGGTGCCGATGGGGATGCAGGGCTCCACGAGCAGGCCATCGAACTGCGGCTTGATGCCCAGCAGGGCCTCGCTCACAGCCTTCCAGGTCCAGGCAGCCGTACCGGTGAGCCAGCTGTTCTTGCCCTCGCCGGGTTTGAAGGCATCCTTACCGGCCACCATCTGGCAGAACACATACGGCTCCACTTTCCGGAGGGACTGATCCTTCGCGAAAGCGGGCGTAATCTTCTGATAATGCCGCCAGGCATCATCGGCCCGACCGGCCATGGCCTCACCGATAATGACCCAAGGATTGTTGTGGCAGAAAATGCCGGCGTTCTCCTTATAGCCTTCCGGATAGGAACTGATTTCACCGTAGTCGATATAATACTTCGTGTAAGCCGGGTTGTTCAGGACCAGGCCGTACTCGCATTCCAGGTACTTCTTCGCGGAGTCCAGCGCCTTGTCGCACAGACCTTCTTCCGCGCCGATGCGCGCCATGGTGCACCATCCCTGGCTCTCGATGAAGATTCTTCCCTCCTCGCACTCATGGGAGCCAATCTTGTTGCCGTAATAATCGTAGGCTCGCAGGAACCATTCTCCGTCCCAGCCATCCTTTTTCACGGCTGCTTCCATATCGGCCACGGCCGCCTTTACGTCAGCGGCATCGCTGTCCCCTATCCGATCCAGGAGTTCGGCAAAGTCCCGGCCCTCGGCCACAAACAGGCCGGCAATCATCAGGGATTCGGCCTTAGAGCCTTCGGATTTGTTTTCAGTGGTCTGGAAGGACTCGTCGGGATTGTCCGAGAAGCAGTTCAGGTTCAGGCAGTCGTTCCAGTCCGCGCGGCCGATTAGCGGCAGCCCGTGCGGGCCCAGGTTGTCCGTAACATGTTTGAAACTGATTTTCAGGTGCTCCAGCAGCGAAACCTCCGAACCGGGTTGATTGTCGAAGGGTACGAGTTCATCCAGGATACCGAAGTCGCCGGTTTCCCGGATATAGGCCACGGTGCCGAAGATGAGCCACAGCGGATCGTCATTGAAACCGCCGCCGATGTCGTTATTTCCTCGTTTGGTAAGAGGCTGATACTGATGGTAACACCCGCCGTCCGGGAACTGGGTGGCGGCGATATCCAGGATACGCTGGCGTGCCCGCTCCGGAATCAGATGTACGATACCCGTCAGATCCTGGTTGGAATCGCGGAAGCCCATTCCCCGGCCGATGCCGCTCTCGAAGAAGCTGGCGCTCCGGCTGAAGAAGAAGGTGATCATGCACTGGTACTGGTTCCAGATATTGACCGTCCGGTCCAACTCTGGTACATCAGACTGCACCTTGAAGTTGGAAAGGAGGCCGTCCCAGAAGGTTTTGAGCTCCGAGAAAGCGGCGTCCACCTGTGCCGGAGTTGCAAAAGCATCCATCATCTTGAGCGCCGGCTCCTTGTTGATGACACCGAGGGAGACGAATTTCTTGTCTTCCGGGTTCTCCACATAGCCCAGCACAAAAATGAGTTCTTCCTCCTGCCCCGGCTCCAGAACCAGGTCCATGCGGTGCGAGGCAATGGGACTCCAGCCGTGGGCGATGGATTTGCCCGACGTTCCGGCAAGTACCTGCTGCGGAGCTTCAAAGCCATTATAGAGGCCGATGAAAGTCTCCCGGTCCGTGTCGAAACCGTCGAAGGGACGGTTTACGCCAAAGAATGCATAATGGTTCCGGCGTTCCCTGTATTCGGTCTTGTGATAAATCACGTTCCCTTCCACTTCCACCTCGCCGGTAGAGAGGTTCCGCTGGAAATTCTCCATATCGGTAGAAGCGTTCCAAAGGCACCACTCGGCAAAGGAGTACAGTTGGATGTGCTTGGGAGCGGAGCCGGTGTTGGTGACCCGAACCCGGTGCACCTCACAGGGGTGGCCAAGAGGGACGAAGAAAAGGACATCGGCCTTTAAGCCGTCCTTGACACCCGTAATCCGGGTATATCCCATGCCGTGACGGCACTCATAGCTGTCCAGCGGTGTTTTGCAGGGCTTCCAGCCGGGACTCCACACCGTGTTTCCGTCCTTGATATAATAGTAGCGGCCGCCGGCATCCATGGGCACACCGTTGTAGCGATAGCGCAGGATGCGGCGGAACTTGGCATCCTTGTAGAAACAATAGCCGCCTGCCGTATTGGAAATGAGGGAGAAGAAATTCTCCGTTCCCATATAATTGATCCAGGGCCAGGGCGTATCCGGCCTGGTGATTACGTATTCGCGCGAAGCGTCGTCAAAATGACCAAAGGTTTCCATAACGAATTTTTAGCACACAAAGATACGTATTTTTACGCATTAGGTATCCGGAAAAGCTTATTTTTGGGCGGCCTTCTGCTGCAAGTAGGCTTTGAAGAAGCGGCCCTGGGTGCTGGGGGTAAAATCCCAGTCCGTGATGAGCGTAGGTGCCCAGCTGGTATCGAAGCACCATACCGTAAAGGAAATGCCTTTCTGCTCCAGATACTTGGTGATGTGCTCCCCATAGACATCCGTTGAAATCACGGGAATGTGGGCTCCGCGTTCGTTTTCCAGGCAATAGCCTATTTCCGTGCAGATAACCGGATATTGATCGGCCACAAAGCCAAAGTCCTCTTCCCATTTCTCCTCCCAAGGTTCGGGGCGTTTCATCGGATACGGATGGCACACATAGGCGACATTCTCGCGGCGTACCGGCTCCGCAGCCACCGGGGTCAGGTCATACGCCCAGTTGAAACCGGCGCACAGGCAAATGGCACGGGGATTATAGGTGCGTACAGTGTCGATAATCTGCTCCTGCAGATCCCGCCATTCGGTCCATGAGCACGACCCCACATTGGGAGCCGTTACCGTAGGCTCGTTGAAGAGTTCGTACAATGCTACGGTAGGCTCGTCTTTATAACGCTGGGCCGCCGTACGCCAGAACTTGAAGGTTTCGGCCTTGGTGGTATTGTACATGGGCGAAGTGTACAACTCATCCTTCAGGTTGCCGATAGAATGCCAGTCCATGATTACGTACATGCCGTGCTGTTTGGCCCAGGCAATACCCTGGTCCATGGCTTTGAAAGTTTCCTCCCAGCCCATGTCGTTCAGGTTGGCCGGGTGGACGGCGAAGCGCACCACGTTGGCGCCCCAGTCAGCGGCCTCTGCAAAGTAGCGTTCGTTCCACTGGCCGTCGCTGACCAGCTTAACCGGATCCGAGAAACAAAGCCCACGGAAAACCAGTTCGTTTCCATCCGGGCCGATAAACTTATTCCCCTGCACTTTTACCCAGCCGCTGCCGGAAGAACAGGATGTCGTGAGCAGGAGGGCGACCACAGCTGCTGCAAAGGTGGAAAGGGCGTTCTTGATCATAATGAATTGGTTAATTGTTTCTACAAATTTAAGAAAAAAGATGGAATTCGTCGAAGGAAACGGGGCGTTTGTCTAAAACCGGCAACGCCCCGTTGCTTTTTGCCCTACTTTTGCTTCCGAAAACGCGAAATAAAGACGAAAAGCATATGAAGAAGATTGTCATTTCCCTCCTTGCAGCGCTCATCAGTGTAAGCGCTTTTGCCCAGAAAACGACCGTGAAAGGTGTAGTGCTGGATTCCCTCACCCGCGTGGGTGAACCCGCCGCCATCCTGCAGTTCTACCGCCTGCCGGACACGGAAAAGGCCGTGGCTTTCACTACCACCGACGAAGAAGGCAACTTTTCCCATAGCTTCACGCTGAAGGGAGAATATCTGCTGGTGTTCGACAACATGGGCCGTCAGGTGCAGCGCCGCACTTTCACGGTTCCTGCCGATACCGAAGTGGTGGATCTGGGAGAAATCCTGGCTCAGGACAGCGCCGAGATGCTCAAGGCCGGTCAGGTGACCGCCATGCGTCCGCTGGTGAAAATGGAGGTCGACAAAATGACCTATAATGTAGAGGACGATGTGGATTCCAAGACCAGCACCGTACTGGACATGCTGCGTAAGGTCCCCATGGTTTCCGTCGATGGACAGGACAATATCTCCGTGAACGGCAGCAGCAGCTTCCAGGTGTACGTGGACGGAAAGCCCAACCAGATGATGAGCCAGAACGCCTCCACCATCTTCAAAATGATGCCTGCCAGCACCATCAAGAACATCGAAGTGGTCACCAACCCCGGCGTAAAGTATGACGCAGAGGGCGTGGGCGGCGTGCTCAACATCACCACCAACAAGGAAATGACGGGTGGTTCTTCTGCTGCCGATGGTTACTATGGTACCGTGATGGCCATGGGCTCCACCCGCGGTGGCGGCGCAGGCGTCAGTGCCAGCATGCAGAAGGGCAAGCTGAGCGCCAGCATCAACGCCAACGCCATGTACAATATCTCCAAAGGCACTACGGCCGATACGGAACGCACCCAGGACAGCGGTTTCTCCACCAGCACCCACACCACCTCGGACATGAGCATGCCCATGGCGATGGTGAACGGCAGCGTGAGCTACGATATCGACAGTCTGAACCTGGTGAGCGCCACCCTGGGCGTGATGCACTTCGGCATGAAGAACACCAGCGGCCTTACCAACACCATCGTCACCGCCCCCGGGGCCAATCCCTTCAGCTACTCCGGTACCACGCAGAGCGAGAACAACCGCACCAGCATCTCCGTTGGAGCCGACTACCAGCACCTTTGGGCCGATGCCCCCGGCCGCAGCCTCGTCTTCAGCTATCAGTTCAACGGCGCCCCTTCCGTGAACAACAGCCTGAATACCTTCGACGGCAGTTCCATCGCCGGATTCGACCTTACCAACCGCAAGAGCCTGGGCAAAACCGGTTCTTCCGACCACACTTTCCAGGCCGATTTCACCACCCCGCTGGGCACCGCCCTCACCCTGAACGCAGGTGCCAAGTACATCTATCGACACAACTCATCGAACCAGACGGACTACCTGTGGGACGGCAGTGCTTATGTGGAGAACCCCCTTTCCAGCCTGAAGTACGACTTCTACAACCACATCGGCGCCGCCTATACCGAGCTGGACGCAAAATTGGGTCAGTGGGGCCTCAAGGCCGGTGTGCGCTATGAACATACCTGGCAGTCCTACAACTCCACCGACATGGCCAACCCCTTCAGCGTAAATTATGGCAACCTGGTGCCCAGCGCCAGCGTCCAGTGGAGCCCCACCGCCACGCAGAATATCGGCCTCAGCTACAATATGCGCATCAGCCGTCCGGGTATCTCCTACCTGAACCCGTACGTGAACACTTCGGATCCCACCGCCCTCACCTATGGTAACAGCGACCTGGACACCGAAAAGGGCCACAACATCTCCCTGGTGTACAACTTCTACTCCCCCAAGGTGATGGTGAACGCCACCCTGCGCCACAGCTTTACCGGCAACGGCATATCGGCCTATAGTTTTTACGATGAGGACAACCTCCTGAACACCACTTACGGCAACATCGTGAGCAGCCGCACCACCGGCCTGAATGCCTTCATGATGATTACGCCCGGTTCCACCACCCGCATTACGCTCAACGGCGGTGTGAACTACAATCACCTGAGCAGTACGGTCCTGGGCCAGCAGAATGGCGGCTGGAGCTACAATGTGATGGCCGGTGTGCAGCAGTCCCTCCCCCTCAACTTCCGCGTGAGCGCCAACTTCATCGTCATGGGTAACCGGGTGAACCTGCAGGGTTATTCCAGCGGCATGCGTGCCGGTATCCTGGGCGTCACCAAGACTTTCCTGAACGATCGCCTGAGCCTTTCCTTGAACGGCATCCTGCCGCTCATGAAGAATCTGGAGATGAACATGGAAAGCTATACCAAGGGTAACGGCTTCACCAGCTACAGCAATACGCAGATTCCTATGAAGGCCATCACCTTCCAGATCAGCTGGACCTTTGGCAAGCAGGGCAATTACAGCGCCAAGAAGACCCGCCGTTCCATCGAGAACGACAGCCAGCTTAACAGCAGCACCGCCGCAGAGAGCATGGGCAGTATCATGAGTATGTAATTTTTACTATCTTTGTAAGGAATGAAAACAAAGAGCCGCAGAAATCTCATCATCAACACCACCCAGATTGTCGTCTGGGTCGGTGTTTTCCTGGTTCCCGCCATCGTTACCGGAACCATGACCGGATCCATTGAGCAGGCCATGAAGGTATTCACCAGGAGCTCCGTAATCCTGCTGCCCGCCTTTGTCCTGTATAGCCTGAACTATTATTTACTGGTTCCCAAGCTGCTTCACGGCGGCCGTGCCAAATGGTTCTATCTCATCAACGGCGGCATCATCGTGGGGTGGTTGCTGTGGGATTTGCTGGCCAAGCGCCCCGAATTCCCGCAGGAGGTAATCGACCAGTTCGGACAACAAGGCATATGGGCCATGTATGTGGGCACTGTCCTGTTTCGGGCATTTGTCCAATGCATGCTCATCCTCCTGGCGGTAGGCCTGCGCCACATCATGCGGGCCAACGAGACCGTGGTGGCCGAGCTCTCCTGGCTCAAGGCCCAGCTTAACCCGCATTTCCTTTTCAATACGCTCAATAACATATCGTCCCTTACGCAAATCGATCCTGACAAGGCGCAGGAAAGCATCGGCCAGCTGAGCGACCTGCTGCGGTATGCCCTCTACGACAGCGAAGCCGACAAAGTGTCGCTGGCGGCCGAGATGGACTTCATGAGCAATTATATCGACCTGATGGCGCTCCGCTGCAACGAACTCACCACGGTGGAGAAGGAATTCAAGGTGCCGCAGGAGCACGTGGAAGTGGCTCCCCTGCTGTTCATCTCCCTGGTGGAAAATGCCTTCAAGCATGGGGTGAACGCCCGCTATCCGTCCTATGTCAAGGTGAAGATGTATTACCAGGACAAAAAAATCTGGTTCTCCTGTTCCAACAGCGTCTTCCACAATAACAAACCCATTGAAGTTGTGGGGAAAAGCGACCATGTGGGCTCCGGAATCGGCCTGGAGAATATGAAACGCCGGCTGGAACTGCTCTATCCGGGTCGATACACCTACGACTGGGTGGAAGAAAAGGATGATTATACCGTAGTGGTTTCCTTGCAAGCATGAAAAAGCTCCGCTGCATAGTGGTTGACGATGAGCCCCTGGCCGTAAAAATGCTGGAGGGCTTCATCGCGCGTACGCCGTTCCTGGAACTGGCAGCGTCCTTCAACGACCCGGTGCTGGCGCTGTCGGAGATACGGAATATCGGCCCGGAACTGGTCTTTCTGGACATCCAGATGCCAGACCTGGACGGCATGGAGCTTTCCCGCATGCTGCCTTCCGAGACGCGCGTGATTTTCACCACCGCCTTCAAGCAGTATGCCTTTGAGAGCTACGAGGTTAGCGCCCTGGACTTCCTGCTCAAGCCCATCCGTTACCAGAAATTTCTGGAAGCGGCCCAAAAGGCGCAGGAGTGGTTCGCACTCAAGGAAGCGTCGGCCGCCGCATCGGCCCCGGAAAAGACGTCTATATTTATTAAGGTAGATGGCGTCCTGCGCAAGGTCGATTTTGCCGATATCCAGTACGTGGAAGGCATGAAGGATTATGTGATGTTCCACCTGCGTTCCCAGCGGGCACCGCTTGTCACCCACCTCACCATGAAGGCGGCCGAGGACATGCTCCCCCAGGACCGCTTCATGCGCATCCACCGCTCCTTCATCGTCAATCTGGAACAAATCACCAGCGTCTCCGCCCAAAGCGACGTACTGGTCGGCGACGCCCTCCTCCACGTCTCCGAAGGCTACAAAGACGCCTTCGACAGCTATCTCAAGAAGATGTATCTCTAAAAACCGTTGGCGATGAAGGCGGCTTGAACAGGGCCTATTTTACGATAGCCGTCCTCGTTCATGTGCAGAAGGTCTTCCTTGTAGTAAATGGGCGCATTGAAACGGTTGATTCCCTGAAGGTTGAACTGGTCCAGAACGGGAATGCCGTAGTAGGCGCAGCATGCTTTCTGCCCCTCGATGTATTCGGCGAAGGTTTTTCCCGTCTTGTTGGGAGCCGTAGAAAAGGGGTTATTCCCGGCATCGGCGCCGAAGAAGCGAAGCGAGGTAAAGAAGTAGATTTCGGCCTTGGGGTTTTTCTCCAGCAGGGTTTTGATGCAGTAGTTGATGCCGCCACACTGCGTGGAGCGACGGGCTTCGTCATACCCGTCAAAGACGGTGTAATCCTGCCAGCTGCCACACTCACGGCTGTTGGTGTAGTCGTTGGTGGATGCCCATAGGATGTAGATGTCATATACTCCGGCCGTATCCACCTGACGCTGCAGGGTGCATCCTTGCTCACGAGAAAAGCCGGCGCCGCCCACTCCGTAGGTAACGACTTCAGCGCCCAGCAGGTCCGCCCAAATCTGTTTTGCGGCATCCGATTCGTCATTGACGGAAAGGGAACCGCCGAAAACCGCAATCCGCTTGCCGAAGTTCTTGCTGGAACGATAAGGGCTTTTACGGGCCATTTTGGTATTTGGAAGCAGTGTATGGGCTGCCGGATTGGGTTTAAGGTTTGCCAGATAAGCCTGTATTAGTTCCGGAGTTGGTTGCTGCCTCTGCTGGGCCCCAAGGCTCACGCAGAAAACGAGCATCAGTGTAATCAGAATGGCTTTTTTCATATCGGAGAATCATCTTCTTCTACAAAGATAGCTTTTTTTATCCAGGTTTTCCAATCTGAAAAAACTTGCTAATTTTGTAAGAGTATGCATTTTCCAGTTATGAAGACCTTTTTCAAAAATGTATTTGCCCTCACGGGAGCTGTTCTGGCGGCTCTCTTTGTAGCAGTCCCGGCCGGGGCACAGAACCCGCAGTTGTTGGGAGAGAATCGCGCCCATCAGCGGGTGCAGGTAAATCACAAGTTTCTGCTGTTGCCCGTGCAGGAACGGGAGGACCTGGCCACCATCGTGGTGATGGCCGACAATCGACAACTCCAGTCCCTGAACGTACGGCTGGCCGTGGACAAGGTGGATTACTATGTCCCGCTGGATATCCGGCGTTTCGACCAGGGCTGCCTGCTGCTGGACATCACCTTTCACGGGGACAGGCGCAATACCGGCGCCATGAAGGACTTCATCTGCTGGAAGGAAATGCTCCAGTCCGATTATTTTGACACGGAGAACCGCGAGCCCTATCGACCCCTGTACCATCATACGCCTTCCTACGGCTGGATGAACGACCCCAACGGCATGTTCTACAAAGACGGCGTTTACCATCTCTTCTACCAATGGAATCCTTATGGGTCGATGTGGGAGAATATGACCTGGGGGCACTGCACCTCCACGGACCTCCTGCACTGGGAAGAGCAGCCGGCAGCCATCGAGCCCGATGCCTTGGGAACCATCTTCAGCGGTTCTTGCGTCGTGGACCAGAAGAACAACCGCGTGGTGGCCTTCTACACCTCGGACGGCAGAAGCCAGGTTCAGTGCATGGCCGTTTCCATCGACAATGGAAAGACCTTTGTAAAGTATGTCGATAACCCCGTCCTGGTGGCGGCTCAGCGAGATTTCCGCGACCCCAAGGCTTTCTGGAATCCGGAGATCCAGAAATGGAACCTGATTCTGGCGGTTGGGGATGAGATGTGGATCTATTCCTCTGAGGACCTCACGGACTGGACTTTCGAGAGTTCCTTCGGCAAGGAATTCGGGAATCACGGCGGCGTGTGGGAGTGCCCGGACCTGATGAAACTACCGGTCAGGGGCACGGATGAGCAAAAGTGGCTGCTCATTTGCAACATCAACCCGGGCGGCCCGTACGGCGGCAGTGCAACCCAGTACTTTGTGGGCGATTTCGACGGCCACCAGTTCACCTGCACACAGCAGGATACCCGCTGGATGGATTATGGCAAGGACCATTATGCTACGGTTACCTTTGACAATGCTCCGGAAGGCCGAAAGATTGCGCTGGCCTGGATGTCCAACTGGCAGTATGCCAATCAAGTACCTACCACACAGTTCCGCAGTGCCAACAGCGTTCCGCGCGATTTGGATCTGTATCTGTATGATGGGGAGTATTACTGCGGAGTTACCCCTTCCCGGGAATTGCTGCAACTGCGCGGAAAGGTGGTGAAGAAACTGCCCCAGGCTTGCGAGATTGTGGTTAATCTGAAGGGTGGCCCGGCCGAAATTACCTTGGCCAATTCCATCGGCGAACAGGTGGTGATGAAGTATGACACCGAAGCCCGCACCTTCTCCATGGACCGTACCCGTGGCGGCGAGAGTTTCAGCGAGTCCTTCCCTTGCGTGACGATAGCTCCCGTCCGCGGAAAGATGAAACAGCTCCGGATTTTCCTGGACAAGAGCAGCATAGAGGCTTTTGATGCCGAAGGCCGCATGGCCATGACCAACCTGGTGTTCCCCAGCGAACCCTACAACACCTTGAAGGTGACCGGTGGGAAAGCCACCATCTACGAAATCGCAGAATAACGATGGGAAAATATGTCATAGGAATTGGCGAAGCATTGTGGGACATGCTTCCCGGAGGCAAGAAGTTAGGCGGTGCACCCGCCAACTTTGCCTATCACGCCCGCCAGTTCGGGCTGGAAGGGATGGCTGTCAGCGCCATCGGCCATGATGAACTGGGAGAGGAAATCGTGGAGGCCCTGGAGGCCCACGCCCTACCCTATCACCTGGACCGGGTGGATGAGCCTACCGGTACGGTGCAGGTTACCCTGGATGCCCAGGGCGTCCCGCAATATGAAATCAAGAAGGACGTGGCCTGGGACAACATTCCCTATACCAAGGAACTGGCAGCCATCGCGGCCGAGTGCAAGGCCGTATGCTTCGGCTCCCTGGCCCAGCGTAATGCCGTTTCACGGGAGACCATCGGCTGGTTTCTGGATGCCGTTCCAGAGGATTGCCTGAAGGTGTTCGATATTAACCTGCGTCAGGACTTCTACAACAAGGAAGTCCTGGAGGAGTCCTTCCGCCGCTGCGATATCCTCAAAATCAATGACGAGGAGCTGGAGACCGTTTCCCGCCTCTTCGAATACCCCGGCGTGGCGCTGGAAGAAAAGTGCCACCTCATCATCCAGCAGTACGACTTGCAAATGCTCATCCTCACCTGCGGCACCAACGGCAGCTATGTCTTCTATGACGGAGGCCTGTCCTTCCTGGAGACACCCAAGGTGCAAGTAGCCGATACGGTAGGCGCCGGTGATTCCTTCACCGGAGCGTTCATCGGCTCCCTCCTCAACGGAAAAACCATCCCGGAAGCCCACCAAACGGCCGTGAGGGTCTCCGCCTATGTTTGCACTCAGGAGGGCGCCATGCCCGAAATCCCCGCTTCGTTGAAATAAGAGACCCAACCGTAGGGCAGCATACCCCTCCGGGATTCTTTTTGAAGTAGGCGTCTGTTTAATCTTGTGATAACTAACACCGTGATATTCAGTACATTACGCAATAATCCTCGTTCGTTTTTTGAACGAGGATTATTCAGCAACGCTTTGATTATCAGACTGTTAGCGATCAGCCGTAAAAGGGGCAGACCGCGGTGTTCGGAGGGCGGAGCCCGACAATAGCCCCTCTCCCGAGGAGAGGGGTTTGGGGTGAGGGTAACGTGAAAAGAATTGGGCGGCTTGCCGCCCCTATTCCCCTCCGGGCACGAAAAAACCCGCCGGAAAGGCGGGTTCTTCGCGTAGCCCGGAGGGGAATCGAACCTCTATTTAAAGTTTAGGAAACTTCCACGCCAATCCTCTATATCAGCGAGTTACAAGCGAATCCACCGTTTTTGTAGAACTATTGTGGAAATCCTGCTCATTTTATGTCAAAAGCCGGGGAATTGAGCATTCATCCCGGCTTCCTTTAATGCAACGTCCGCACTACAGAGCAAAAGCAGATTGGACGGCACAAAGGTACAAATCTTTTTCGGAATATAAAAACTCCAGGCCCCATTTCACAACGGAGCCTGGAGGCGTGAACAAAAGTTCAACAGAGCTATGCAAGTAACGACAATGCGTCATTTTCGTGTGTGTCTCGGATGTGCCCTTACTTTATCTTAATGCTCTCAGCGTATGTTATCTTGGTATGGGGGTTGGAGGTCTTGACTTCCTGCCGGATCTCCTTTGTCCCCCAAGTAATGAACCAGAAGCGGTGAGGAACCCTGTGTACTACCTGTAGAAGCGTGTCCCTGCTCTCCAGCTCAGCAGTGAGGCTGTCCCCTTTCATCTGCCCGTTGAACGTGACCCACGGATCCTCCCAATGCAAGTATCTCAGAGAATCCAGGTGGCCCTGTCCGGTCGTGTCCTTTACATATACTATACTGTCACGAACCTGGGTGACGATCTGAACGTTGGTGTTGGTGGCCGTGGTGTTGGCCTCCTGTACCCGTTTGAGCTTGATGCCAAGGTCTCGCACTTCGGCTTTCAGCCTTGTGCAGTTCCTCTCCAGCTCCCTCTTGCTCAGCTCCAGCTGCCCGATACTCACGGCATAGTCACCGCTCTTTGTCTTGTAATGCTCCAGGCTGTCACCCAGAGCGAATTTTTCTGCCAGCAGCAACTCCTGGTTGCTCCGGATCCTGGTGATTGTGTCGTGCTGCCGTTTGAGCACGTAGCCCATAGCAGCGACAGCCAGGATCAACACCGCCAGCGCACAGAACAGGTACTTTTTCATAGCAGCACCTCCTCAATGTAGCGGGTGATACCGTCCACGTGGATTGCCACGATAGCAGCCCGGCCCTCAACGGAGCTGAGGTAGGCCACATCGGAGCGGTTGTCCTGGAACAGGTTTTCGGTGAGGGCTGCTGCACAGTTGGTCTTGGCGAGGACAGCGAAATTGGCCTCCATATCCGGGTCTCCGTCAGAGGCATCGGTACGGATGTACTTTTGCCTGCCGTCATAGGCCCCGGTCTTTTTCCCGTCCTCCAGCAGCTGCTTGTACCCCGCGAGGTGTACCTGTGCTGCCTGGTAGAGGCAATCGGCCAGTTTGTCCCCCTGGGTCTGCCCAACGGAAGTGTAGCAGCACCAGCCTCCGGCAGAGAGCCACTGCCCGCCACTTCCGGCAGCATTCACGTGGATGGGAACGTAGAGGCATTTGCGGGTGCCGTACTTCTGGCAGTTGCGGTTCACCCAGTTGGCCCTCCAGGTCAGCTCCTTGCTCTGCTCGGCTTTCGCTGTTGCAGCCTTCATCTCCGTACACGGCCCCAGCGGTTCATAGTCCACCAGCACCCTAAAGCCCTTTGCCTCCAGTTGGGCCTTTACCAGAGCGACAATCTCCCTGGAATAGACACACTCTCTGAACTGCCCGTCCGGAGAGCGTTTGCCAGGCGTGGTAGCCAGGTGTGCCGTACCCAGCATCACGCAAATTTCTTCCTTTCTCATAGCTCATTCATTCTGTGGTAGAGATCCAGTTTGATTTTCCCGTACACGGTCTCAACGTTGGTGTGGGCCAGGTTCTCGTTTTCGGGATCCCTGTACACCTCCTGTTCAAAGACCGTCTGCACCCAATCTACCCATTCCGGATTCACGTAGCTTGACAGCCTCCGGCCTCGATAGGTGTAAGTATCGAACTTGCTCTTTCGGTCATCGTGCAAGTTCAGCAGCATAGTGCGTATCTTGTGACGGGTTGCCTCTTTGTCAGCGATATGGTTCTCTGTCTTTACCTGGTGAATGAGGTGACAGACTTTCTCCACCGCGAGATCGAAAAAGGCATTGCTCGTATGCTTGATACGCAACTGGGTTTCCGGCTTTAACGCCTCGGAGAGGTCGGCCAGCATACTGTTCTGGCTCTTGGTCTCCTCCAGGAGGTCGCTAATCATATTCTGGTTGCTGTCCAGCATATTGTTGATGATGTTCTTGAACCACTTGAAGCAGGCGATCATCATCAGTGCCGACAGCACCAGAAAGAATGCAGCCGTAACCACCATAAATCCCAGGTTGCCGATGCTCTCGGCCACTCCTGTTACCCCATTCAATTCTTCCATCACTTGTTCCTCCGATACTTGTTTTTCTGGTAGAACTGGAAGTTGTCGATGTCCTCCTGGGTTACACCGGATTTGGGCGAGAAGAATTTGAACCCCGTAAGGTCTTTCATCCTCACCACCTTGATTATGGCTCGGAACGGCCATACTCTCTCCGGGTCATTCACAACCTTTTTGAGGTTTTTGCTTTCCGTGAAGAAAGCACTTCGCCAGTTGGAGCCGTCATCGAATGCGATGAGCGTCCGTGGGCCGTTTTCGGTGTCCTTTACGGTCACGCCATTGAAGATGAGAACCTTGTTTATCACATCGTCAATGGAGCAGTAATCGCAATCATACAGGCTTTCATCACCAACCTGTCCAGTCGTTTCCTCGAAATCGGCTATCATAGCGAGTTGGGATAAGCGGAGCACTCGGAATCCACCGTTTCTTTGAGCGTCTTGCGGTCGGTGAGGAAGTCGATGTACGGCTGCTTGTAGCTCTCATCCAGGATGCCCAGGTTTGCAGCCTCGTAGTCGTTCCTCAGTTTGCTCTCGGTGTTCGCATCGTACTTGGCGTTGAGGAGCGTGGCGAAGATGTTATTCCTCGTAGTCGGATATTCCACCCGCAGGGCATCGTACTTGAACCTCGTGCCCGTGGCTTCTGCCGGGTCGGTCACGATTTCCAGGCTCCCGTCCTCGCCCTCTTTCACCAGCACCTCCTCGATGTTGTGGTTGTAGTGGACTGTGCCCTGTCCGTTGTGCAAGTCCTCGATCACTTCCGGCCGGACTTCGGCCAGCAGATCCTTTTTCAAACGTTCTTTGTTGTCCATTGTTGATACACTTTTCAAAAATAAACTTACTGTGTTCCTCCGAACATCTGATTATCCAGCCATACTCAGACGAATAGAGGTGCTTAAAATCATCTTCATCTGCGATTTGGTACTTATCCTTGGTCTTGCGCCACTTGGTGTAGAACCTCAGCAGAATGCTCTTGCGGAGCAAAATACCGTAGTGGTTCTGCTTGAATCCCACGTAATCAATACCTCTCGCATCAACCGGAAATATCTGCCAGTTAGGTTTAATCTCCAGTTTCAGTTCCGCTCCCACATACAAACCAATCATATCCAGGAGCCAGTGCAGTCTTTCCTTGCTGCCATCCAGTATCACCATATCGTCCATATACCTGTAGTAGTATTTCACGCCCAGAACCTCCTTGATGAAGTGATCCAGGTAGGACAGGTACAGGTTCGCCAGGTACTGGCTTGTGAAGTTTCCGATAGGCAGACCCTTATCGCTGCCGTTGCTGTCAATAATGGTGTCCAACAGCCAGAGCACATCGGGATCGGCAATGGTGTAGCGGATTATCCGTTTCAACGCTGCGTGATCCACGTTGTCATAGAACTTGCGGATGTCTATCTTAAGACAGTACCGCGTCCCCACTCTGTCAAGCACCAAGGCCCGGTGTACATCTTCCACGCACTTGTGGATTCCGCGCCCCTTGATACAGGCATAGGTGTTCTCAATGAAGATATGCTGCCAGTGCTCCCCAAGAACCATTATCACATCGTGGTGAATGATTCTGTCCGGAAAGAACGGTGCAATCATAAGCACCCTTTCCTTGGGGTCGTGAATCGTGCGAACTCTGTACTGACCTGGAACATAGGTCTTGTAGTACAGCATCTCCCACAACTCCTGCTGCTTATCCGTGATATGTTCATTGAACGCACGGATTTCCTCACGATCCTTTTTGCCTTTCTGCGCGTTGTACGATGCCTTGCTCAGCCTCTCCGGATCATAGAAAAGGTGGTAGAACCCTTTGAGCTTTGCGCCCTGGCTCTCTACCAGCTTCCCCGTGCCCTCCACATAGATATTTGCAGGCATCCTGTCGGAATAGTCTATGTACTCGAAGCGATGGGCATAGCACCACCTCAGCCCCCTGGTGAAATTGCTATAGTGCCGTTGGCTCAAATCAGAGCTTTCAATCTTCTTACTCACACCGATTCTACTTTAGCATTTTTCTACCAGCTGCCAGCCGTAGCCAGCAGCTCCTGTGAGGTATGGTCTGTGGGTGTCTGTTAGGTTATACCTATTTTTCCGTAATGATTTCTTGAAACTCCCAAACGGTTCAAACGGAACCCAATGTTCGCATTCGTATTCGCAGGACGGTTATTCGTATTCAGATAACCGAACCCCGCATTCGCTCCATTATTCGCATTCCCACCGAACAGGGCAGCTCACCCACACAACCAGTCATATATTTTTCAAAGAACTTCCGGAAGTCCGGCCAGACTGCCCAGAACACTGTGCAGTCTGGCACCGCACCCCCGCATACCGTTAATTACGGCACAAACGGAACCCAACGTACGCATCCGCAGACGCAGGACGGGTACCCGTATACAGAGAACCGAACCCCGCAGCCGCTCCAGCATTCGCATCCCCACCGAACAGGGCAGCATACCATCCGTCCGCTGAATCTCCCGGATGGTAGAAATAATCACATATACCAGTGGAGCCGGAGCCACCGCTGACAGCGGGGAAGCTCGTTTCGGTAACGGAATCCATTTCCTCATACTTGGGATAACAGGAAGCCCTGGGCAGCGTGGTCTTGGCAACATAGCCGGAGGGCACCGTTGCCTGGCTGTCCGTAGGTGTGGTGAACAGGGTCGGGTCATTGCACACATAGGCCACGGAGAGGTTGTCTCCAGTGGTCGGGCTGTGGTGGATGAGGATGTCATCGGCATTCAGCCAGATGTACTCAAACGGCACCTCGAAGCCACGGTAACTCTGAACCTGGACGGTCTTTGTCCCGCCCTGGGTAAGGTTGAACTCATAGGACACGAGGCCCGTATTGTTGCCCAGCGTTGCAGTCACACCGCACGGGATGAACGGGTTGTAACCGTTGTGGGTGTTCCAGGCCGTTCCGTCAAAGGCGGTGCCGTTGCCCAGACCGCCCTGGTGGAAGCCGTCCTGGGTCAGCGTGGCGTTGTAGGTAGCCTGGCAGTCCATCGTGGCGTATTCGATACGGAACATCCACTTGATGGTGTTGTAGGCCCGGCCTGCTCCAACGTGGGTGCCGTTCTTACAATATCCCCTCATTGAGGTTCTGGAGATGCTGGTGCGACACATACCCAAGCCGGACTTGGTGGTGCCGTCATTGCCAGCCGAATTGTTGCACCCACGGAACTGAGCAGCGTTGGAGGTGAAAATGGGCAGGCCGTTTGCGTCCTTTGCCACAGCGTCACCGCTCCAGGTGAGCCAGCAGCCGGACACAACCGTATTGTTCACATTGTCGATCGTGGCTCCCCACGGTGAAACAACCCTCCTGGGGATCTTCACGAAGCCGGGCAGCGGGTAGAGCGACACAGCAGCAATCCACTTGGTGCCTGCAACCTCGAAACGGAAATAGTGCTCTCCGATTTCGAGCATCACGTTGCCGTCCGTGCTGTCCAGGATGGCAGCAGCACCGGATTCCTTTTTGCGGGAATCATTCTGGTGGAGGTAATACTTCACTGAGCCGTCAGTGTTTTCCACGAAACGCCTCATTGTCTGATGGACTGGCAGCGTGCGGTGCAAGTCCAGGTTTCCAACCCTGGTGAGGGTCTTATCGGTGCTGGAGAAATCCCCTTGCACCCCGTACCACTGATCGTAAGGGTACTGCGGTCTGGTTTGACCGCTTCCGAGAATAAGTGCCATATCTAACGGGTATTAAATTGTTTCGTGTGCTCCCCAGTACACATCGTAAGCCGTTAGGTCAATGGCGTTCTGTGCCAGGGTGTGAATATAGACTGGTGCCCAGTCATTGAGAACTACGGGCAGTTCCGAGCACTGGCTGTCGCACAGGAGCCTACAGCTCACAGTGGTAGTCAGCTCCATCGTGGCCGTCTTGGGGATCAAGCAGATGGTGAAAGGCTTACCGCCCAGCGAGAATCCATTGGAAAGGTCTGTGACCTTGCCGTGGGAGAGGATTTTCAAGTCATTCATTTTGTAATTGATTAACCAGGTTAATAAATAACAACTGCAAATATAGTCAATTTTCTGTGTTCAATGAACACATTTTGAAAGTAAAAAGTATTCCTGCCAGAAACCAGCCTTTTCTGGCAGGGAGAACTATGATAACGACCAACCACCGTAATCTATACAAACAAAGCTGAATGAACCGTCATTCGCGGTATCATCATCGCTTACGATAAAGTAAAGATTCCTGCCACTTTTTGATAGGAACGTAGCCTTAGTTGGTGCCGTGGAGGAGCCGGACACATAGCCGATTCCCGTTGCAAGTACCAGCAATGTAGATGCGTTTGAAAAGTATGATGGCAACTCGACCGTATATTGACCTACACCTGTCCGGCTGACAGAAAGCGAATCACCAGCTACGGTTTTACCAGTAATGGAAGCCCCGCTTGAATACCCAGTTACAGTACCCATTGCAACCACTCGTGGCATATCCCCGTTGAATCGTTTAGTCACTTTCCACCAACCACCACTCGTGACGGTATATGAAGTTCCACTAATTTCCACCGTATCTCCACTGGCAAGGGCGAAGCAGGTCATCTCAATAGTTTCACCAGGAAAGATAGCGTAGTATTCGTAACTACCCATATAGGTAGTGCTCCCGTTCTTTCCCCATTTCCTACACGCAATACGATAAACACCACTACTTCCACGGGCAGATGAATTTGTCAGTATAACGCGCTTGCCAATATCCTCATCTTCCTCACCCATTGAGAACGTGTATAAAGAGGTCTTGGCTGGTAGTTTGAAAATATCCGCGTCAGAGAAGTTCCCGCTGGTTGCCGTAGAGTGCTGGATTGTTCCTTTCAACCTCATCGTTCCATTTACACCGTCCAAGTACACCTTTCCATCTTGCGATTCCATACGGTTATTCCGGAAAATCCAACCCGCGATATTTGCGCCCTCTGCCAGAAGCAGGTTCGTGGCAATACTCTCAAACTGGGCCTCAAACGGGTTCCACTTGGAGGTGTTTGTGGGCACCACATCTTCAATGGTTCCGGCATCGACACGTGCGACATAGTAATTGTTGCCGTACTTGACAACATCCACGCGGTACTGGGTGCCATAGTAGGTCTTGGACGCGCTATAGATGCCACGGTAGATAGCAGCTACAGAGAAGCCTTGATCGCCCTTATCTCCTTTGTCACCCTTATCTCCTTTATCGCCTTTGTCACCTTTATCTCCAGTGTCTCCCTTGTCTCCTTTGTCACCCTTATCGCCATCCTCTCCGTCATAGGGGTTGATACGTACAGGTGTGCTCCAGTTGGAAACCAGCGTGTCGGCATTTCCGTTGATGACCTTGTTAATATCCGTGTCGGCCAGTGCGCCCTTGATGAGGCGCATATTCGTCACGTACAGCTCTGAGCCAAACAGGTTGTAGTCAAAGACAGAGAAGCCGACAACATCCGAATTGGTTGCAGCCGAATCCACCTTGCTTCCGTTGATGAACACAGCCACACTGTGCTCCGTGAAGCGCAGAGTGAGCCAGAACCAGGTGTTCGCGGTGACGGCCATCGTCCGCTCAACATACTCACGGCCCCACTTGCCGTTCAGCAGCCAGGCCAGAGAGCTGTTCGCGGTTTTCATTCGCACGAATAGGGTGAAGTTCTCACCGAAAGGCAGGTCATAAGGGATTCTGAGCTGCCCGTTATCTGACAGGTTCACATAGCCAGATGAAGCCGTGGCACCGTCTGAGAGAGTACCGTTGTAGCCATTCCCGCTCTTATCGGTCACGCCTCCGTCAGTGCCCGGAACATTGAACACCGTCCTGTCTTTCAGATTGGACTTCTGGGCCATCGTCATCCAGAGGTATTCCAGCGTTCCAAGTGTCGGCTGTGCAGTGCTCCACCCTGTCGGCTCAGCAGCTGTCGGGTCAAGCGTAGGAGGGGACACACGGGATCCATTCTTGGCATAGCGGTACTCATAGAACACGCCAGCCTCAGCATCCGTACCTCCCTCTCCGGCATTGCCACGAATAAGGCTCCAAGTATAGTCATCCGGATTGGAAGAATCCATCTCCTCGAAGTCGTGGTACTGGCCCATCCAGGCACCAGGCGTTTCACCGTTGTTAGCGGTGAAAGACAGGCCCCCGTTGTCAGAGTATTTGATATGGAGGTAGTGCGTCCGGCCATCCTCACCATCCACGCCAGGAATGCCCTGCTCGCCAGTCTCGCCCTGTGCGCCCTTGAATCTCGCCCAGGTGTACTTTGTCGGGTCGGTGGAATCGGCCTCCGTGTAGTCCACGTAGGTGCCAATATAGGTGGACGGAACCTCCGTCATCTGAGCTGCTGTCGTGGGGTTCGCAACCTCGCTATACTTGATATGGAAATAGGAGGTTTTGCCATCGGCTCCGGCAGCTCCGGGCACGCCCTGGTCTCCCTTGAACTTGCTCCAGGTATAGTCCTGCGGATTGGTGCCCTCCGTGGCAGATGTCCTGTTCACGGCAATACCGATGTACTGCGTGTTTGCAGTCGGTGTGTCATACATCGTGCTCGGATAACCGCCCTGTCCCACGGAATCGGCATACTTGATCCACGTGTAGTAGGTGGTGCCGTCAGCACCTGCGGGGCCTGGAACGCCCTGCTGCCCATCGGTGCCCTTGAACAGTGCCCACGTGTAATCCTGCGGGTTGCTGCTCTCAGTGGCCGTGGTTTTGTTGTAGGCCAGTCCGATATACGCTTTGAGCACGCCTCCGGTACCTATGGGAGAATCGCTCATATTGGTGCCCTGGGCATCGTCAGCGTACTTTATCCAGGTATAGAGGGTTGAGCCAGGAACGCCCTGCTCGCCCTGTGGCCCCTGCTGTCCTTGATCGCCTTTCGCGCCCTTTGCGACCACATTCCAGTAGGTGGTATCGGTCGGCACGTGGCCCTTGCTTGCGGTAGGGTTGATATAGCGGTAGGTGATAGTCTCACCGTTGGCCGTATAGCTCACCTCATCGCTGTAGTAGTAGATCGTGTTCGGGTTGTAGGTTCCTCGATACACGCCAAGTGGCACGGGGTCTCCTGCGCCTCCGGCTACATCCACATTCCGCAGAGTGATCCTACCATTCTGGGTTACGTTGTAGTCCACGGAGCTGCTGGCATCGCCAATGCGAAACTTATTGCCGTCCAGATCCAAGTAGCTGTACCCGTCCTGGGTGACAATCTTGCCAGTTGTGATGGTGTTGCCGTTGATCCTGGTGAATCCATACGTGGAAGTGAAGTCGCGGAACGTACCGCCCTCCGACAGGGAGCCAATGATACCTACCTGGAAATAGTAATTGTTGGCATCGCTCGGATCCTCCACTTTGAGCTGCTGCTGGGTAAGGTACCAAACGCCCGTATTTCCGCTCTTGGAGCACTTGGCGAACACGTAGTAGCCTCCGGAATCCGTCAGCGTCACCTCGGCCCCAGAAAGGCTCCAGGAGCGCACGGTGTCATCGTCAATGGTGAGATGGTGCAAAACTCCGGCCGTGGCCTTGAAAGCGTTTGCATTCCCGCCATAGTTCGCTGCCAGAATCACATCCGACAGGACAAACTGCTGGCTTTTGGAGCCGACAGTGAGCATATTGGTGTCAATGCTGTTCGGACGGATATTCTCGGTGTCGAAGTAGCCGTCCGTGTCATAGACCATAGTCCTCAGCTCCTCGGTGGTGCGCCAGCCCCGCTTCATACGGGTAAGGTCACGGAGACGGTTGGCCTCAATGATACGGTCGTGCTCCAGGACGGCAAGCACGGCCTGGGCTGCAATGGTGACGGTAAAGGTGTCACTGAGTGTCAGCGTGTAGTCGTGCCTTACCAGCAGGTTCCTGCTCACCTTGGTAATCCGGATCAGCTTCTCGATACCAAACCTGGTGTCTTTCACAGGCACGTAGTCACCCACCTTGAAGATGGAGGTGTCGCTGTCGCTGGGGGTATTGTCCAGAAAGTAACCGCGATCCAGTTTTAGCTCATACTGAACTCTCGCCTGCTTCCCGTCATTGAAATCCTGTAGGCCCTCATACCACAGATCCTCCTCGGCATTCTGTTCGTAGGTCTCCGGAAACATTATGGCCGTGAGCTTGTAGGTGTCACCAACGGCTATGCGGAACGCCTCGCTGTCCTCCGTGGGCACAGTAAGCCCGCGCTCATCGGTGAACTTGATGAGACGGAATTTCTTTGTGGCCGTTTCATACTTTGCCAGCTCGAACTCGGTTCCGGCCAGAAGTCCAGTGAGGAACGTAATCTTGGCACTGGTGCCGTCAATGAGGTAGAGGGTATTTCCGTTCCCATCCTTTGCGTTGAGGTCGAAATCCATCGTGTCATCAATGAACTCGGTGACGCTGCCGGACACGACTGCAGTCACGGTGCCCGTCCGCTTCGGATGGCACTGGTCGTACACCTTGGTGTCCTCCTCGCTCCCAAGTGCATCCCGCAGGTCGGCATCCTCGAAGTACCGCTTGGTGTCATCGTCAATGCCTATGAGCTGGGTATTCGGCTCTATCACGGTTCCGTCCCTCAGCACGTGCCTGTTGCGGTTGTACCGCTTGGGATAAGGCAGCTGGATCCTGTCGCTCCAGTTGCGATAACCACTCCGCACGTTGGTGGTACCGCCCTCCACCCAGAGACGGGTAATGATGGCTTTGTCATCCACTTTCTTCTCTGTGAGGGTGTAGAGGCCCTTATTCTTGCCCCACTCGAAGTAAGCAGCACCGCCCGGAGGATTCACCCGCTCCCCGAACTGGCCGATATGGATAGTGTTCACGCCCTGGGCCTGGGTAATGCGGAACTCCGTGTTGAACTTTTCCTTGGTGCAGAGGGATTGGAGCACCTGGAGGCAGTTCTGGCGTGAGAAAGAGATTGTCATCGGCTCCGTGTCCGGGCAGTTCTGGGAATCGAAAGCCCAAAGGCCCGGATAGTCACGGTTCATATTGAAGATGATGACCTGGACAAACTCTCGGAGGGTATAGGTGAGGTCAAACACGGCCTTGGTGCTGTTGCCCTGGGCATCGGTGTTGCGGTACTGGCACTTCATAAGGTCGTACATCGGCCCGTAAAAGGTGATGTCGTACTTGAAGTAGCGGTCGGTCTGCTCGGAGCACTGCACAACGGTTCGTATCTTGTACTCCGTCCCGCCAATCAATATCTTATCCCCCTTTCCGAACTGGTATTTCTCCGTGGTGGAAAGGGAGAGCGTCACCGTGTCATCGCTCATCAGCTGGGTGTTCTGTACCGCCTGGGTAGGGGTGCAGAACGGCTCCCTGGAGTAAGCAAGGATCCGGGTGTTGTCCCGCTTGATTATTTCAATTTGTCCCATACCAGAATTGCGTTGGTGGTGAAGCTGGTGATGTCCTCGATAACGCCAGCAATGATGATGTCATACTCTCCGGCCTGGGAATAGGTGTGAGTGACGGTCTGAGAGGATCCGGAAACATTCACGGTACGGGTGCCGTCACCCCAGTAGATAGAGAGCATCCTGTTGCTGGTGAAGCCAACGGAGACCTGGCTTTCTGCCTGTGCAGCCACATACCTCAGCACCCGCTTGACAGGCTCATCCTCCTCCAGCTCCAGCTTGAACGTTCCCACCATCAGCTCCCTGTTGTAGCGCACCCACTTCTTTGTCACATCGGCAGCTTTCTTCTGGAACACCTCGAACACAAGAGGCTTGGCCGGGCCGTCATACTCCACTTTGAGCCTCTGGGTACCGCTTGTGTCGAACTCTGCCAGGAACTCCTGGAGACGGCCCAGAAACTCGGAACGGCCCACCCCCTCAATGAAGCAGGAGAGCTGGATCGTGCGCTCCTTATAGCGGGGACGGGAAGTGTCGCGCACCTTGCCGTGGTAGTCATCCCAATCCACGGTGAGGCCGTCCTTTTTCTCCAGCTGGCCCACAATACCGCTGCTGTCGGAGACCTCAACGCCAAAGGTCTTGAAGTTCTTTCCGTTGATGTAGTATTCAACATCGGTCTCCCTCTGCATAGTCAGCAGCTCCTTTGCGGTGAGGGCTTTGTTGAACACCTTGAAGTCATCCAGCAGGGACTGGCTCTCAGCGAATCCGGGTTCATTGACAGACAGGCCCACGGGGTTTGCGGACAGCATCTCCGCTGCAACACACTGGCCGTCCAGATACACGCGGAAGCTGCTGCCGTTGCGGACAAACGCAAGGAAATACCAGGTTCCGGCCAGAACATCCAGCCACTGCTCCTTGTAGTTGTCCACACCGCTGAAATTCAGCAACCACCCCAGCTTGTTTTCCTTGGGGCAGATGAACATAGACACGGTGAAATCGGAGCTGAAAGGTATGGCGTAGTCCGTCTGGGCTTCGCCTCCGTTCAGAGAAAGGGATTTACCCCTCATCGCGTCCTTGGAGAATCCGGCCCCCTGGGAGAGGGTCGCATCATTGCGGTTCGTGGAGAAATCAGCTGCCACAGATCCGTCCGGATCATCGAAAGGCAGGTATAATTTGAGGTTCGTGTCCATATCAAATAGTGTTTTTATGCTTGTAAGTCACTCTTGCTTCCCCCTGTATCTCTACCTGGGCATTGCCATATACATTGACATACACCTGGGCATCGCTGCCAGCCACGGCCACAACCAGGCGTGCATTGTCGAATAGGTCTATCGTCACGTTGGCATTACCGCCAACCACCACGGCCCCCTCGCTGGTATGCCGGGCAAAGAGCCTGGCTACTGTGAAACCGTTGTACTTCACAAACGTTTTGCAGCCCCCGTTCAGCACAACCATCTTCGGGTTTTCCAGCTCGCCCGTCTCATCGTCAATGAACACCCCGTACTGCTCGCACATCCCCTTGTAGTGCTCGCGCAGGAAATCCAGCGTTGGGTAGTCATTGTTGATGCAGAAGTCTATCCCGTCCTTGTAGAGGTCGGCCAGCTCCTTGACAGAGAGACCGTCCCGCAACTTGGCCTGGTACAATCGGCACAGACCTTTGTCCACACCGTCCTTTCTCATTTGTGCAATCGGTTCCATTAGCTTAGTCCTTGTGAAAGAAGTGAAGTCCCGCTGTTTTCCAGGCGGGCCAGCCTGTTGTCTATGGATTCGAGCTTTTCAGCGGATTTGCCTGTGTTGGCAGCGATCGTTGCCTGGTACGCCAGTTGGTCTCTGTTCAACTGAATCTGAATGCTCTGGTTGATGATGCTTGCGTTGAAGCGTCCGGCAATGATGCTTCCGGTGTCCTCAGTAAGCTGCCTTGCTGCTCCGGTCATTGCGTCCTCCTGTAGATCCTCGGCATCCTTTACCCAGTCTCCCAGGGCCTCAATCGCCTGCCTGTACCGCTCTCCGGCAGCATTCGCCAGAGCCTCGAACTTGGCCCGCTCCTCATCGGTCAGCTTCTCATCCTCCATAGCGTGGCCCAGATAGTCCACGGCATCATTGATACCCTTTGCAAGGAACTGGCGTTTGAGGGATTCCTTGACGGCATTCCGCATCACATCCTTGATTTTGTCACCAAGGGCCTGCACAGCGTCACCTCCGGAAACACAGGCATCCCAGATAGCGTCACCGAACTCATCAATGGCACTCTTGGTGTCCGTTCCGGCCAGCGTCTCCAGCATATCGGCCTCCAGCTCAGCAATCTGGTTGTCAATATCCTCAATCTTATTCTGCCACTCGGTAATCTGGTCGCTGTCGGTCTTTTTCTTCTCGTTCTCCAGCTTGATCTGCTCCCGCAACTCCTCCTGCTGCCGTCTCAGATTCTCTTTCTGGTACTCCAGCAGCTGGAACATATCTCCAGACTGCTTGGCCTGCTGGAGAACCTTTGTGAGCTTTTCAATCTCAGCCGTGGCCTTTGCCCATTTTGCAAAGTTGAATTGATATAGAGCAACCTGGGCCTCCATCTGCAAGGCAGCAATCTGGGCCTCAATATCCTTTACCCTGGCTTCGGAGGCTTCGCGCTCCTCCTCGCTATAAGTCCAGTAGGTCTTATCATAGGCTTCTTTGAGGCGATCCAGGCTACGTTCCAGTTTTTCGATATTCTTCTGGTGCGCCTCGATTTTCTCCTGGAGGTTCTTATCATTGTCGAACAGGGTTGCAATGAACTGGATGGCTTGCAGGGCAATGGAAATTGCAGTCAGAATCACGCTGCCCTTTTCAGCCGTGGAGATGGCTGCTGCCATAGCAATACCAGCCGTTGCCATACCCTGGATCATAGAGATGGTGGCCTTGCCATTCTCTCCAATCATATCACCCAGGACATCGCAACTGTCTATCGCGTCATTCACGAAGTCGAAGCAGCCGTCCACGGCATTTGCCAGATTCTTCCAATTCTTTTTGACGGTCGCTCCGCTGTCCTTGGAACCTTTCTTCACGGAGTTGAACACATCATTGAAAGACTTTCCAAGTGCCTTGAACGGATTTATGTTGAGAATCTTCTGCTTGGCCTCATCCAACCTGTCCAGCACGGCTTTCATATCAGCCGGATTTAGGTTGAGGTCAGCGGTGGACATTTTCTCCTGGATCTCGCGCACCAGGTTGTCAATCTGCTCCACGGTGAGGCTGTCGAGGTCGGCAAAGAGGTTCTGCCAGCTCTCGGTCTGCATCAGCATCTGGGCATTGAGGGCAGACAGGGCCTCCTGCTCTCCCTTATTAACCAGGTTAAGCCTTTCAGCGTTCCCCTCAGCAATGGCAGCGTTCCTCAGCAGCTCGTACTGCTTCTGAATCTCCAGCTTCTGCTCCTCATAGGTCTGGAACTCGCTGAGCAGAGTATCGGTCACTTCCTGCTGGTAGTTGTCGCTCTGCTGCTGGAGACCAGCCATAGCTCCGGCTCTCTCATCGTCATTCAGATGGAACTCACCGTTCTGCAGTTTATCCTGGTACTCCGCGATGATCTCTATCTTCTCGGCCAGGCTTCCGGCCTGTTCCAGAGCGTGGGACAGCGATTCCGTGTACAAGTCCATTGCGGTCTTGGACTGGGTGATCTGCTGGCTCTGGGCAGAGAACGCCACGAGACGGCCATTCTCGCCCTCACTCAGCGTGGAGCGGTCTCTGGCCGAACCGTCCGGATTGGTGGTGAGCTTCGCCATCTCCCTGTTCACGTAGTCGGTGAATGAGGCACCGCCCTCCAGCAGCTGGGCAAACTGTTTGTCGGCAGCTTCCTTGCCTACGTGCTCCACCCACTTCCAGTACAGCTCATACTGCTGCTTCTTATAGTCGATCTCGCTGTCCACGAGCTTCATCTGCTGCCTCTCATAGGCTTTGTTCTCAACGGCCTCACGGTCGGTGAAAATCTGCTCCTCCTCCTCGGTGAGCTTGGAACCCTTGCCTGCGGATTTCTTGGACTTGATAAGCTCCTCCCGCTCTTTCCGGATCCTTTCAAGGTTGCGCTGGTGCTGGAGTTCCAGGGCTTTCTCCTGTTTCTCCACACCGTCCTCAATCAGTTCCAGCTGGGCTTCCTCCAGCTCCCTCTGTGCAGCCAGCACCCGGTCATTGAATGCCTTGCGTTTGTCGGCAATGTTGGAATAGGTCTTGGGGAGCTTGTTCTGGAGCTTGGTAATCTCAGAGGACAGCTCGCGGTACTTGGCAGAGCCGATCTCTACCTGGGAACGCTCATCTTTGAGGGCCTTGATCCGTTCATTGATTCCGGCCTCGGTGTTCAGAGCTGCCTCCTGGTTGGATATGGCATTATTGACGGTCTGGAGCTTTTCCAGCAGCTTATCCAGCAGGTAGTCATCGGTCTGTACCTTAACCTCCTTGCTGTTGATAGAATCAATCCAAGCCTGTATATCCTTGGCTTTCTCTTTCAACTCCTCCATACTCATATTGGCGGTGTCGAAGTCCAAGCCCTCCGGCTCATCGTCAAAGGTAGCGTGCATCCTGTCCAGAGCCTCGGTCATTGCATCGGTCTGCTCAGAAGCCTCACGCTCAGCATTCACCACGCGGGTGAGGTACTTGGACAGCTTGCCGGAGAATGCCTCCATCTCCAGGTCGCTTGCCTCCGTTGCAGCCTGTACCGCCACACTGATCTTCCGCATTGACTGTTTGAACGCATCGTCATAGGCATCCCCGGTCAGTTTCTTCAACTTCTCGGATTCCTGGAGAGCTAACTGCTCCACTTCCTCCCAGACGGCAGCATTGGCATTGCGTATGCTGTCGGAACTACGCTTTGTCACATAGGCATTGCCCTGTAGGTCAGTGGTGATCTCCGTGGTCTTTGCCTTGCCCGCATCCTTTTTTAGCTGCTTAAGAGCGTCCTCCTCGGTCTCCGTAGCCTCCCTGCGGATAAGCTCTGTGTTGGAGCTTTGAATCTTGGCCCTTGCGGACTTCTGGATGGCAAGTGTCAGAGCCTCGTATTTCTTGGTCTGCTCCTCCAGGGTCGCATTTTCCGTGAGCAATGTTTCATTGTACTGCTTGCACACGGTGTTAATCTTCTGTAGGGCATCCTTGTGGGCCACAGTACCATTCTCGGTGCTCCGCAACACCTCGAAATACATCTTTAGGGCAGTTGTCTCATCCCGGACAGTGTTCTGGAACTCCGTAGCAGCGTCAGTATTGTCCTCTGTCTTTTTCCGGAACATCGTGAACAGGCTGATTACGGCACCAACAATGGTGATAATCCAGCCAAGCGGGTTCTGTTTGAGTGCAGTCCACAGGGCCTTGATTGCGATTGTCAGACGGCCAGTGGCAACCGTGTTCACGTTCTTTGCCGTGGCATCGGCCACTTCGGTAGCAGCCTCGGCAGTGTTGGCCGTGACATTCTTTTTGGAGGCTGCTGCCTCCATCTCCTTTTTCTTGGCTACCAGCTCGGTCTGAGCTGCCAGAGCGTTCTTTTGGGCAAGAGAGGCATTGTCCTGTGCCGTCTCCAGCTTTTTCTCAGCAGTTGCTATCCTCGTGGCATCACCGCTCTGCTTGGCCCAGTACACCTCATACCTGGCAGCTTCCACGGCCTGGGCAGCAGCAAGGGCCTCCTCAGTCCTGGCCTCGGCCCTGGCATAGACAGCTTTCAGCTCATCTTCAACCACATCAATCTCCTGCTTCTTTGCAGCCACGACCCCCTCCGCTGCCAGCTTGTACGCCACGCTCTTTTCGGAGAGATCCATCTTGCTGAGCGCAAGCCTCTGCTCCACGTTCAGCACATCCATAGCAGCAGCCTCGTACCCCTCGCTGGTGGCGGTGAGGCCAAGGTTGGACAGGTATTCCTGCTGCTGGACATTGAGCACGCCCTGGATGGCAGCAACCCTCAGCTGTTTGAGGATATTGGCACGCTCCTCTGCGGTCAGCTCAGCGTTGAGAGCTGCCAGGTGAGCCTGCGCTGCTGCGGTCATCTTCTGGGTGGCAGCAGCACTCTGTCCGCTCAGCAGAGCCTCGGTTTTGAGGATTTTGAGCTTGATGGCACGCACGGTGTTGTCAAGCACAGCAATGCCAGTCCCGCTCTTTTGTGCAAGGCTGGTGGCGATAACCGCTGCCTTGTAGGTGCCATAGCCGATAACCAGAGCTGCCAGCATACGGCCCAGTTTGTCATAGTTCTCAACGGCTCGGTTGGCAAGGTCAATGCCCGCTTTCAGAACGCCCTGGTTCTGTGCGCCAAGCTCATTGAACATATTGGTGATATTGTCCTGGAGGAGACCGATGCTGTCACCAAGGGTTTTCATCTTCTCCTGCATCATACCAGCGAACATACCGCCACGGTCTGTCAAGCTGTTGATGGCCGTCTCCAGTTCCTTGAACCCAATCTTTCCGGCACTCACCATCTGCCGGATCTGCTGCTCGCTCTTTCCGTAAGCCTGGGCCAGCTCGTACACAATAGGAACGCCCCTGCTTTCCCACATCTGAATATCCTGGGACAGCAGCTTGTTATTGGCCTTGGCTTTGTTCCAGAGGGAGACAAACTCACCCAGCGGGGCATTCGCTCCGGCAGCGATATTGGAGAGCCTGTCGATAATCGGTATAACATCCTCGGCATTATTCCGGAACGCCAGCAGCTGTGCTGCCTGTTTGCTCAGATCGGCAAACTCGAATACGTTGTTATAGGAATACCGCTGTAGGTCAGAGAAAAACTGATTGGCTTTGTTGGCCGTCCCAAGGAACACCTTGAATGAGGCTTCGGTGTTCTGCATCTCGGAACGCACCTGGATCATCTGCGACACAAAGGACTTGGCTGCACCGATGCCAAGGATTCCAGCAAAGGCTGTTGCCACACGCCCGAAAGCGGTCTCCATCTGTGCGCTCTCGGCCTCGGCTGTTGCCGATACCTGTTGAATGCGCCTTTCCATTGCCTGGGCAGACACATTGAAATCGTCTATATCCAGCGTCCCTTTGAACGCCAACGCGCCATTCAGATTCTCCATATCAAATGAGTCCTTTTACGTAGTCCAAAATTGCCTGCTTCCCCTTTATCTCTCGCTTTATAATCTTGTGGCCGTGTTCGTCTATGCCTCCATCTTCCGGGTCGGCAGATTCATACCTGGCTCCGTCCGCGAGCATCAGCGACACGTTCATCCAGGATATTCCCCAGAGCAGGTAATCGTAAGTCCACCCAAAGTATTTGAGGATTTCTGCACGACTACCCCAGGCACTGTTCATACCTGTTACTCTACCAGATCGGCTCTGGGATCGGACTTCGGCTTCGTCAGCCCCAGTCCGCTTAGTAATCTGATAGAGTTCGTAAAACCCGCGTCATCCATCATCGTGCGGATAACGCCACACAGCTTTTTCAATCTCGGCACGGTGAGGTGATTCCGGAAGAAAGGCACCAGCTCTTTCACTTCCTTGCAGCCCAGCGGGTCAGTCGCTTCCGGCTTATTCACCACGGCCACGGCCACAATCTTTGCCATCGTGTCAATGTACTTGAAAAGCCGTCCGGTCTCCTCCTGGCCTACCTCCTGTATCTTCCCCTCATCGAACTCTATCTGGATGTAGAGCTTTCTGAGGTAGTCGATAGTCCCCAGGTAGAGTGGCTTCACGTGGAAATTCCGCTGATAGACGGTTTCCATCTGCATAGTGTCCACGTTGGGAACTTCCAGCGTGCCCACGTTCCAGTCAGCAGGCACCCTCCTGTCCCGCACAGAGAGCTTCAAGAACGGCAGACGGGTTCTGGCCCATCTGTGTAGTTTCGGCTCATTGTAGGGCTTTATTTTGAGCGGGACGGAGAATTTCACGCCCAGCTCCAAAAGGGCCTCTATAGCCTGCTCCTCTATGGCAAGCCGTTCCTCCCTGGTTAGCTCTTTCCTTTCCTGTTGCTCCATTTGTTCGCGTTTTAGTTAAAAAGCCCCCCATCCTGGGGATAGGAGGCTTTGGATTTGGTTAGAGGTTTCCGTGCAGCCCCTGTTAGGCTGTCGGGACAGCGGTGGTGCTGGAGCTGGTGGGATCCCAGCCATCGGCCACTTCGAGAGCGTGCTGCTTGCCCAGGTATTTGATGGTGAGGGGCACCAGAGCAATACCAGTCTTGCTGTACGTAATCTCGAACTTCGGGGTGATGATGCACGCGGGGCAACCCATCACAACACCCTCCTCCGGCTGCTGGAGAACCGCCCATTCCTTGTAGGGAACTTTCTTGGGGCGAATCCAGTGGCGTGCTCCGGCATTGCCAGAGATGGTTCCACCGAAATACTTGGCGAGCAGGGCCATATCGGGATCCATAAGGCTCAACTGAACCGTGGTTTCGACTTCACCGCTGAGGATGATCTTGCGCTCGGAAGTCTCGCTTTCGTGCTTGGTCTCCTCCGGATCAGCGTCCGTCAGCTGGCAAGTGTCCTTATAGACATCACCCAAATCTGCCCAACCAGTACCAAACGCAGGGAACTGCGTGTTGTCGGAAGCACTGGCTTCCGCAATCCAGATCTTTTTAAGACCCATAGAAGTAAGTACAGGCATAATTGTATGATTTTTAAGTTGTTAATGTTTTTTCTCTCTTACCGTCAGCTCCAGAGCGATGGAAACAAAGTGTTCATCGTGGTTCGGCTCCTTTATGGGAGGGTTGAGCAGTCCTATGTACCAGTTCCAGCCCTCACCGCTCTCATAATGGTTTTTCAGCACCTCAATGACCTTTTTCCGAATCTCTATGAGCCTTGGGAATGCGATTCTGAATATCGGTGAACCGTTCTCTGCTTTGAGCTTTTCATCCGGAACGTGGATATTGACATTGATCTGTCCGTGCCTTACGGAATCTTCGCCTTGAATGGTGTGCGGAACAATGATGACATCCTCTTTCGAGTAGTCGTTACGCTCATAGTCCACAACGCCAGTAATCATACCCGGCACCTCGCTGGCGCACAGCATCTGATATACTCTGACGGATATTTCCTCGGTCGTTATCATATCACATCATATCCAAACAATTCTCCGGCTTTCCGCTTTGCAGCATCTCCAAGTTTCTTCATTACTTCCGGAAACTCCGATTTGGCCTTAAGCTCAGCAGGCAGTATCACGTTGTACCCCTTTGCCTCCACGTAGGCAGCGTAATTCATTCCAGCTACTATGATGAGTGAGTAGGAGTGATTCAGCGTAGCAGCGTACTCTTGGAGCACCCTCTGAGCTGTTTCGGCCCCCTCTCCAGGCTGGTTGTCCCCACCATAGGTCACTATCTCGTTATCACGGCATACAGCGTAAGCGATGGAGTTCGTGAGGTTTCCTGTCCTGTCGGTGTAGGTGTGGTGGTCTTTGGCGTACTTAGCCAGGCTTTCGCCCAGATAGCTGAGCCGGAAGATTATGGCTTTGTCCAGTCTCTCTCTGAACTCTGCCACCTGTTTTGCAACAGCACCACTACCGAACTGAGCAGTTATCCCCATATCTCCGTGTACCTCCTGTTGAGGCTGTCCACGCCCTGGACGGTGATTTCATTGGTTTCCCCATTCTCATCCGTGAGCTGGACGGCCATTCCCACTACAAACGGAACATCGGCAATCTTCGGAATAAAGACATCGAAGTTGTATGCGTGTTCCTGGCCGTCATTCCCACGTTTCACGACAGCGGGGAAGCCTTTGTCAATCTGGCACTCGCAGCCGTCCTGCCAGTCGGAGCTGCCAGCAGAGCTGACAAACCCGGTCTCGCTGTCCCGCTGCACAGAGGGAAGTGGTTTCCACTTGAACGTGCCATTGTACCTTGCCATTGCGCTTCCAGCTTTTACCAAAGCATCGAACCGTCCTCCACGGTCGGAACCCCCAGGCTGTCATCCACCTCCAGGTCATTCTCCTTGCAGAGAGCCTTGATCCGTTTCTCCAGCTCGCCCACGTTGTAGCCCTGGGAAGATTTGCCCAGGCTGTCAGACGAAAGGACTATGAGCTTTTTGAGGACGGCTACAGCTGCCTTTGCAATGGTGCGTTTGTCACCTACGGTATAGGGGGCATCCGCATCATTGACACCGACATCCATCAACGCTTTCCTCAAAGTGGCTCCACTTGGGGTGTACGGCTCAATCTCGCCCAGAAGTGCATTCAGCTTGCTGAGTTCCATACCTTTTATTCGGCTGCGGGTTCGGAGAGTTTTGCGGTAAGGGCATTCGCCTGCTCATCGGTCAGTTCGGTGACTTTCTTCTGCACGTTGGCAAGGCCAGCATTTGCAGCCACCTTGACCCCGATTGCATTCAGAGCCTCCTTGACCTTTGCCAGGTCGTATTCAGTACCCAGAACGGACACAGCGTTGCCAGCGGAGCCAGCATTGCCGGGGTTCTGTTTTGCGTTCTCATCCACGGCTTCCACGGACTTGATTTCGCCCAGCCCCTGGCGCACGATGTTGTTCACACGTGCCAGGTCATCAGTGGTAAGGGTTTCCCCCGGCTTGATTACCTTGCCGGGGTTTTCCTTATCATTGAAGAGAGCCAGCACCAAAAGGGTAAAAATGTACTTTTTCATACTCTCTCAGTTTTTAGGCAGTGGGAAGATTGGAAGCAGCCTCGTACTCCTGCTTAGTCCAGAAAGTACGGGTCTCGGTGTTGATGGTCTCCTCCGGAACGGACTTCTCGACAAATCCGCGCACCTGGTAGCAGATGATCGCGTCAATCTCGGTCACGACAGGGAGGGCACGCCAGGAACCCTGGGTGTATTCTCCGGCTTTCTGTCCGGTGGATTCGCCCACGCGCCACTTGGCGATACGGATGCCGTGTCCAGCGTCCATATAGTCCACATTCTCCTCCGGGATCAGCTCGTTGTCCTCAACGGCAGGCTGGATTTCAGCCACCTTGCCAGCGGGCTTGATGCAGATGAAGTTGTGGTTCCACGGCTCGACAGTGTTGCGCTCACCGTCCTTATCCTGTGCCATCCTACGCTTGGCGATGGTGACAGCGGGAATATCGTTCTCGGAGAGCAGGTCATCGAACTGGGACTTCTTGACGGTCTGGTCGGCCTTATCCTTGCCGTGAACCAGCAGGCGGGTAGCCGGATTGTTGCGGAGCCAGAAATACAGATCCTGGGACAGCACGATTTCGCCAGGCTCAATGCCACGGTCGCGGAGGTCGGAGCACATCATAGCCAGCTGGAGAATCGGGTTCACCTTGCCAGCCTTGACATTGGCATCGTTCCACAGGTACCAGGACATCAGCTTGTTGGCCTCACCCATCTGGTAGTCCACCTCATACTTACGACCACCAGGGTTGTTCAGTTCGGGCACGAACTGGCAGACACCCCAGTTGGAGAAAGCGGTGAGCAGGATGTAGTCCATCACATCCTTGCAGCCCAGATAGCTGCCCTCCATATCGTTGCGGAGGGTCTTTTCGATGGCCCTTACCTTGCTGGCCTCGGACAGACGGGGGTTCTCGTACACCTCGTTGATCTTGCGGTACTCCCTTGCGGTCATAGGGAACTTGTGGCCGACACGGGGGATTTCTCCCGTCCAGATGTCGAAGCCGTCAGACCTACGCAGAGGGGTCGGGGATTCGTTACCGATGAGGGTAGCCATAAAGCGGAGGCGGTACTTGCCCACCACGGCTTCTACGGTGAGGCTCATCTGAGGCTCGTTATATTCGCACCACCTGTCGCAGTACATTTCCTGGAACAGGTTTACCTCCCTTTCGGAGGCTTTGTCGAAGGTCTTTTTCCACGTTGCCAGGAAGTCAAGCGGTTTGCCGTCCTTGTGGAGACCCTTGAATTTGTTGTAAATGGAAAGCATATTCAGTCCTCCTTACATTAGCAGGCAGCTTTGGTGAGGCGAATGTGCGGGTTCGCAGCAAGGTGCTCGCCAGTGCTGTCTTTCTGACTGTCGGGGATAGGTGCCACACGGTTCTCAAAGAGAGCGTATTGCATCGTGTCCTCGGTCACATCAATGGCGGTCTCGAACTCCTCAACCTCGGTGTCTGTGATGGTTACACGATTGGCCTTGCCGATTTCGGCAGCAACAGCCTGGGAAGAAACGGCCTTGGTACCGTCCGCGAACACCTTGATGAGGGCATCGCCAACGGCAGCGTTGGTCGGGTCAGAGGCGAGAACCAGCTTACCGCTGAGTTTGTCGTAGGAGGTGACTGCAATGGCGTTTGCAATCAGAGCACCATCGGCCAGCGGGTAGTTCATCACCTTATCTCCGGCAGCGAGATCCAGGCCGGGATCAACCACGTAAATGTGGTCGCTGTCTCCGTGGCTGGTGCGGATGCCTGCGATGACGGCTTCGGAAGCCTTGGACACCACCTGCACAAGCACATCGCCAGCGTTGAGACCGGAGATGGTAGCAGAGAGAGTGATACGGAACAGGCCCTCTTTCCTCACAATCTTGGTGATTGTGGGAGCATTGGCGAATGCACCGCTGACCGCGCCCGCTTTGAGCACGCTTTCACCCTCCACGAACAGAGGGGCGAAGAACTCCTTAACCTTGAGGTCAATGATCTTTGCGTCATTGGTATCAATGGACGCGACCTCGGCGGTCTTAAGGATCTTCACCGTCCTGGCTGCTCCCTCCACGAGTGCCAGCGATCCGGCCGGGATGACATCACCCACCTCAAAGGACTGGTTGGTGACATCCAGGTTGAAACCACCGGGCACGATGGACGGAGAACCAGTGAACACGGGACGGGAACCCGTGAAGCTGTGTTTGATTCGTTTCATAGCGAATTACTCCTTTTTAACGGTTATTGATTCAAGCAAGCTATCGGCTGCACTATCGACATCCTTTTCGCTTGCCCCCTTTGCGCCTCCCTCATTGTCCTCGGAGAGACCATTGGTGATAAGCTCCTGCTTGTAGCTGGAGATCACATCCTCCGCATCTTCGTCATCCGCAATGGACTTAGCCAGGCGGGTTCTGAGGTGAGCGGGAATCTTGTGCTTCTCCATCAGAGCGTTGATTTCGGACTGACGCTGGCTTCCGGCACGCTCGGCTCTGAGCTGAGCAAGTTCGTCCTCCAGCTTTTTCAGACGCTTTTCCGATTTGTCGGCTTTCTTGGGCTTTTTCTTGCCCTTGCCGTCCTCATCGTCATCGTCCTCATCGTCATCGTCCTCCTCCTCGTCATCATCCTTAGCGGATTTGCCCGATTTCTTGGACTTACCACCCTTGTTCCGCTGTGCCCACCTGGTAGCTTCTGACTGGGTTTCAGCCACTACCTCAGCAATGAGGTTTGCACATTCTTCGATTGCCTCCGTGTCGGTCGAATCGTCTGCGATCTTGCCACCCATTTTTTCGGTTATAGATTTCAGATACTTCGCTGACACGCCATAGTCTTTGGTGAGGTCTTTTACCTTTTGAAAGAGTGCTGCGTTCATAAATGAAAAGTTTGATTGTGTTAATCGACTGCAAATATAAAAAATACTTTTCAATCTGCGTTCAACAAACACAAGAAATTTTACCAGGTTAATTTTGGCACCCTGGGGCTATTTTCGGCCTATTTTGCGTCAAATTGCTGAATTTTTCGCACTTTTATTTGTTTTATTCAAAATAACGCATTACATTTGCACTGTGTTTGAGCAACACACTTAATGCAACTACAACAAAAATTCTACAGAGCTATGGCAAAGACCCTCAAAGTACACGTTCTCTACGGAGACAAAGAAGCCCTTTCCACCGTCATCAGCCGTCTGGCCGAAAACGATTTCCTCATCAACTACAGCGGAGAATACCTCTATAGCAGCTCACCCTGGGACTGGTTCATTGAGACCTACTGCCAGGACATCAAAGACCGCCTGCGCCCCAGCGTTGAGAACTGGGCCGACAACTGCCTGCTGTCCGGCTTCGAGGGCACGGAGAGCGACAGCGAGATTGGCATCTACACCAACGGTGAGGAGCACCCCGTGTGCAAGGTGTACACCTACCCCTGCTACGTGGACAAATTCACCCGGCTCCTCTCCAAGCTCTGCCGTTTCGCTTCATTCCACGGCACGAACCTCCAGTTCGATGTGCTCCCCAAGAAATTCTAAGTGCAACCCATAATTCAACAGAGCAATGAAAATCGGAGATGACAAATTCAATGAGGCGGTGAACATCATCACCAACTCCCATCTGACTGTCAAGCTGTCTTTCTGCGTGCCAGTCCACGACAACTACTCCAACGTGTACCCCATTCTCATCCACGAGTGCCCCTCTGCGCTCATTAAGCTGCTTGTGATGCAAGACTATATGTGTACTTGCACGCCAAAGGGCGTTTCCGTGGACAAAATCTGACGCTATGAATATCCTCCAGAAACTGGAGATTCTGACACGGCACGAGGTGTTCTACAGAATCACGAACCTGGTTATTGCGGGGCTGGATCAGAACAACCAGCTCCGCTATCGGCCCCAGTACAACATCACCCTTGGGCAGCGAGGTACTGAGCTGTTCCACGCGATGGACACGACCCTGGGCAAAGCGGTCGGGACTGCATTCCAGTGGGCCATTGACAACAAATTAGTGCAACCATAAAACAGAGCAAGAATGAGAATCATCGCAAAAATCGGTAAGGAGACATACACCGTTTTAGGTGCTTTCCCTCCTCAGAAACAAATCATCCTCAAAAGCAAGGGTGATCCGAGGCCCTGTCTGGCCGACATTCGCAACGTGGACAAAATCGAGATTTGGTATGATCGGAAACAGGCTTGACCCGGCAGAACGCCAACACGTGGAGCGTATAAGAAACGCCCGGAGAATCCAGATTATCATTGATACCGAGGATTCATCTTCATACCTGGAACTCAAATTTGATTCCAGGCTCCACGACATCACCGACCTCCGGAGAAATCTGAGGCTGGCTGTGCAAGACTATTTCCAGAAAGCGCATAGGGGGGGGGGTAAATATATGATAATCAATACAATATATTTGGGCGATTGCCTGGACACTCTCCGGGCATTCCCGGACTGTTGTATTGACTGTTGCGTAACCAGCCCTCCGTACTATGCCCTACGGGACTATGGCGTGGATAACCAGATCGGCCTGGAAGATACGCCAGAGCAATACATTAAGTCCCTTTCGGATGTGTTCGATGAAGTCCGCAGAGTGCTGAAACCCTCTGGAACGCTGTGGCTCAATATAGGTGACAGCTATGCTGGCTCGATGAAAGGAGCAGCCAAGTTCCCGGACAATGCAATGAATTACAAGCAGGGCACCAACCGTGGTCTGCTGGGCAAAGCCTCCGTGGTTAAGAAGCTGGGAGGTGACTACAAGCCCAAAGACCTCATCGGCATTCCCTGGATGCTGGCCTTTGCTCTCCGCTCGCGGGGATGGTTCCTCCGGCAGGACATTATTTGGCACAAGCCAAACCCGATGCCAGAGAGCGTGAGAGATCGCTGTACCAAGGCGCACGAATACATCTTCCTGCTATCCAAGTCCAGACATTACTACTTCGATTCCGAGGCCATTGCTGAGCCTGTAGCGGACGCAACGGTGAAAAGGCTGGCCCAGGACATTGATGCCCAGAAAGGGGCCGTTTGGCCCGGCTATGAGGCACAGCTAAAGGCAAAGGCTCCCAGGTATGGCGGTAACAAGTACACGGCCACTCCGGATAAATTCTACCGCACCAAGAGCGGGAATGCCTACCAGCCCAGGGCCAAGCGCAACAAACGGGATGTGTGGACGGTCTCGACAAAAGCCTGCAAAGAAGCTCACTTTGCCACGTTCCCGTCCGATCTAATCCAGCCTTGCATTCTGGCCGGATGCCCGGAGGGAGGCACCGTGCTTGACCCGTTCATCGGCTCTGGCACAACTGGTATGGTGGCCCGGATCCTCAACCGCAACTATGTGGGTATTGAATTGAACCCAGAGTATAAGAAGCTGGCAGAGCACAGAATCATACAGTGTGAGAACCTTTTTAACCAAGAAACAGCCTATGCCGACACAGAAAATGCGTGAGGAAGAAGATTCCTGGGAGCATCTGATCTGCCAAGATTGCAACACCGAGTTTTGGGCAAGGTACACCTATGGGAATCCCTGGGGCAAGAATGTTCAGTACCACCTTTGCCCAGCCTGTTACGAGCGGGCAAAGAGGGAGGGAACGCTGCCTGTGGATGCCGTGCCCAGACGGGAGCCAAGACCCGGCACGCAGACCGCTGGCCGGATGAGGAGATTGAGTGAAGTTTTAGATTTAGACAAATACATCAGAAAATGAAACAGAATATCAAACTACTTTACATTGACCTGTTCTGTGGAGCCGGAGGCACAACTACAGGCGTAGAACGTGCCCGCGTGCTGGGGCAAAAGGTGGCAAAGGTCATCGCTTGCGTGAACCACGACCCTCACGCCATTGCTTCGCACCTGGCAAACCATCCTGGAGCCGTGCATTTCACGGAGGATATACGGACGCTGGAGCTGTCCGGGCTGGTAGAGATTGCTGCACAGCAGCGCAAGGCGAACCCCGGTGCCCGGCTTGTGCTCTGGGCCAGTCTGGAATGCACGAACTTTTCCAAGGCCAAAGGAGGGTTGCCCCGCGATGCCGACAGCCGGACGCTCGCAGAACACCTGTTCCGATATATCGAGGCGTTGAAGCCAGACTACATCCAAATCGAGAACGTGCGGGAGTTTATGTCCTGGGGAGACCTGGATTCCAACGGGAAGCCCGTCAGCAAGGACAAAGGCCGTCTGTATCTTCGCTGGGTGAACTCCGTGAAGCGGTACGGCTACAACTTCGACTGGAGGATCCTCAATGCTGCCGACTATGGGGCCTACACCTCACGTGAGCGGTATTTCGGAATCTTTGCCCGCAAGGGGTACGCCATTCCCTTTCCGGAGCCGACACACCAGCGGAACCCAGAACCCGGCCTGTTCGGTTCTCTGAAACCCTGGAGGCCCGTGCGGGAAGTGCTCGACCTTGACGATACGGGCAAATCCATCTTCCGCGAAAAGAAGCTGTCCGAGAAAACGCTGGAGCGTATCTATGCCGGGCTTATCAAGTTTGTGGCCGGAGGCAAGGAGGCGTTTCTGGTAAAGTACAATTCAATGTCACGCACTGGCAAGTACAACGCCCCTGGCATTGACGAACCCGCGCCAGTCATTGCCTGTCAGTCACGCTTGGCCCTGGCACGTGTGCAATGGCTCTCAAAGCAGTTTTCCGGAAGCCCGGACGGAAAGAACATTTCCATTGATGGAGCAGCTGGCACAATCACGTGCGTAGATCACCACGCCTTTATTACCACGTACTATGGCAATGGGCAGGCCGTCTCTCTGGAATCTCCGGCCCCTACAATCCCCACAAAGGACAGGATGGCCCTCAATACGGTTCAGTTCCTGGATCAGCAGTACGGCACCGGAAAACCCGCCTCTATCGAGAGACCCGCAGGCACCGTCACCACCAACCCGAAACTCAACCTGGTATCTGTGCGAAAGAACTTCCTGCTGAATCCACAGTTTGCCAGTGAGGGGTCATCCATTGACAGGCCCTGTTTCACACTCATTGCCAGGATGGATAAGAAACCGCCCTACATTGTGACCGCTGAAGCCGGGGCTGCAATAGCGGTGTACGAGGATGACACGCCAATGGAAGTCCAGATTAAGGAGTTTATGGCCCTGTACGGAATCTGCGACATCTATATGCGGATGCTCAATGAGAAAGAGCTGCTGAGAATCCAGGGCTTCGGAGATAAGTACAAGCTGGTGGGCACCACCACCGAGCGAAAGAAGTATATCGGCAATGCCGTAGAAACGCACCAGGCAGCAGCTCTCTGCCAGAGCCTGGCAATGGCACTTTGACACTATGGAAATTCTTTTCTATGAAGGGCTGACACCAGGCGAGTTGTTAGGCCATCAAGTTACCATAAACGGTGAGGAATGTATAGAAATTCCGGAGCACTACGTAAGAAAAACATTTGTCGGAGGGAGTGTCGGGCTGAGGATTGAGTATTCGCGCACGCCACTATCCGATACTTCAAAATTAAAACCAACAACTATATTATTCCCTTACAGAAACGTATGAGATACGGAGACACAATCATTCACGTTGAACTTCCAGAACTGTATCTGGAGAATCACCACTATTTCGGCAGCGTCACGGCCATCTTCGATGAGTTCACCAAAGAGGATCTTGGCGTTGGCAAGGAGACCATTTGCCGTCACCTCAAAAGGGACGGATTCTATCTGACACCTACAGGGGTAATGATCCGCAAATCCACCGTTCACCGCAAAGGGAGGAAATGACTATGGGAGACGATGTGACACTGACAAACATTTATATCTATGACGGAAAGGAATATGTGGAAATTGGCAAAGTAAAAAAGGATACAGTTACTTTGAGCAGAGGTCTATGGGAACCTATTGACCCGCCAAAGGTTGTGCTGAGAGCTTTATATCAGAACTACCTTAAGTACCACGGCTCAGAGAGGAGGCAAGCTATCAGAATACTTCAACAGTACGGCCTGCTCAAAAAGCCCAAGACCACGTATAGAACCAACAATGATTACTTTAAGAAAAGGAGGAAATAACAATGGAACTCAATGAATATCAAAACAAAGCGCAGGAGACTGCAAACTACAAGAGACCAAGCCAGTTCCGCGCTATTGAGTATTGCGTGATGGGACTGGCCGGAGAATGCGGTGAGGCAGCTAACAAAGTCAAGAAGATATACCGCGATGACGATGAGGTTTGCCACCCAGACAAACTGGAGGCCCTGGCCTATGAACTTGGAGACGCACTGTGGTATATCGCTATGGGTGCAAAGGAGTGTGGCTACACCCTGGAGCAGATCGCCCAGATGAATTATGAGAAGTTGCAATCCAGCAAAGAGCGAGGCAAACTCAGTGGAAGCGGAGACAATCGGTAGTATGACAATCAATGGCCTTGTATTCCGGGAAATTCCCGTGTTCTATGGACACTGCCCTGCCTACATCAAAGGAGACGAACACAACGGCTGGTGCCCCTGGTTTGCCCTCCACAAGCACCATTGGGACAAAGTGCCCGCCAGGTGCCAAAAGCTGTTTGACAAAGCGTTTGCGATGGGTGATGGCGATTATGTCATCACCCTCAAAGCCGATTAACCACGTTAATTTGTCGGTTTTGTTTGTTTTATTCAGAATATAGTATTATCTTTGTGTCCAAGAAACACATTTAATGCAACACAACTATGTTAGGAGCAATCATTGGAGATATTATCGGTTCCCGCTTTGAGTTCAATAACTGGACTGGAGGCAAGGGATTCAAACTGTTCAACGGAACGTGCGAGTTCACTGATGACACGATCTGCACGGTGGCAATCGCAGAGGCCATTCTGGAGAATCCGGAGAGGCCGGATTTCAAGTGGTTCCTGCTGGACTGGTGCAAGCGGTTCCCTCACCCGATGGGTGGATATGGCGGGAGCTTCGCTGCCTGGATTCATTCAGCGGATCCCCAGCCTTACAACAGCTTCGGCAACGGAGCTGCTATGAGGGTCAGTCCTGTGGCCTGGGCCTATGATGAGAAGATGGAGGTGTTGGGCCACGCACAGAACACTGCAAGCGTGAGCCACGACCATCCGGAGGGCATCAAGGGAGCGCAAGCGGTTGCCTACGCAATCTGGTATGTCCGCACCCTGGGCTACCATAAGGATGAGCTGTTCAAGAACCTGGGCAAGTTCTACCCCGGCTGGCAGCGCAAGCAGTACCCGCAAGGGGTATTCGATGAGACCTGCCAGGGCACCGTCCCTGTCGCGTTCCAGATTATCAAGGGCAGCTACAGCTTCGAGGATGCAATCCGGAATGCTATTTGCTGGGGTGGAGACAGCGACACGCTGGGTGCCATTGTCGGCTCCATTGCTGAGGCAATCTGGGGAGTTCCCTGGGATCTGGCAGAGAAAGCGATGGAGTTCCTGCCTGCCGATATGGTTGAGGTCGTGAGGAGGTTCCGTTACAAGTATCAATACAGGTTTTAGCTATGAGCAAGGAAGTCACAAAAGTATGCAAGTTCTACAAGGGTGAGGAGCAGTGCCCCTACACCGAATCATACCAGCAGCCCCAGGCGATGTTCTGGGACTATGAGAAAGGGTTTGTCCACAAGTATGAGAGCGGAATGTACCCCGGCAAAACCCCGGAGGAGGCCCACAAAGAGTTTCTTGACACCCTTTTCCCGCACCTCTCAGACCGTAACGGTGCTATGGATGATGGCACCTGGTATCGGGATATGTACGAGCGTGCGGAGGCTTAGATCTGCGCTATCACCTCAATATCCAGGTAGAGCTGGTTGTATTCAACGTAGGCCCTGGTAATCCGGAATTTCGTACCACGCTGAATAATCGTCTCAAACTCCCTTTGGAAATCGTATTTACCTGTGCCGTCCCATAGGCTATAACTGGAGCAACTGTCTCCGTTGAAATGGCTGAATGGTTCGGCATAGATCATTTTTGTGCCCTTGGGTGCATATATGTTCACGATGGTTCCGCTGAATCCGGTGCCCTTGGCCGTTCCACACGAGACAAAGCCCGCGTCTGTCACCTCACGGCCCACCAATTCACCGACACGGCCACTGGCGATCATCTTTCTGAGCGTCACCTGGTCTATGCCAATGAAGTTGGACACTCCGGCCAATGATTCAATGCCACGGTTCATCCAAATGTCTGCCGGAGCCTTGCATTTGTCGATAAGGGCTGTGAGGGCGTGAATGTCCAGCTCACGGCCCTCATTGTCCAGAGGCACTTTGCCGATGCCCACGTAGTGGTTCCAGTCCCCCTTATAACCACGCAGCGGACGATTGCAGCCACCCGAACCCTCCGTGTACCTGGTCGCTGCCACCTTTTCCTCCTGGCTGGCCGTTTTCCAAACGCGCTCCGTCTCTCCACGGCAGATTCCGTCCACTTTCTCCCTGTCGGAAGTCCAGAGGGCAGCATCCTTTCTGGCCTGGGACAATTCTTCTGGCCCGAACTTGGTCTTGTACTCTCCGCTGATCGCCTGGCCTTTCTTCATTGCCCGCTTGGAGGCAGCTGCTTCCAGCTCGGCTTTCTTGGCTTTCAGCTTCGCCACAGTGTCCTCATAGGCCGTCTTATCCTTGCTGTTGATGGAATCCACCAGCTTTGCCAAAAGGTCATCGTAAGCCTTGGATTTGGTCTTGAATGAGGTGAACTCAGCCGTGGCAAGATTGGCATCTTTCCAGAAGATCTTTTCCTGGACAATACCCAGCTGCTTGAAGTAGGCGTTCCTTGACACCTGCCAAGTGGCGTACTTCTGCTGCACACCGTTCATATTGCCGTCAAAGAACTTGAACACCTCGAACTCCAGCTTCTTTTCCTGCTGCTCCAGCGTAAGCCCGGCCCACTGCGCCAGCTTGCCGGACACGGCCTGCTCAACGCCCAACGTGGCTTGCATTCCGAACTGCCTTGCCACCTCAAACGGGTTATCCACGTACTGGAGGCCGGACAGCTGCTCCACCTTGACCTGGAGGGCCTGTGCAAGCTCATTGGCGTGCTTGTAGTCGGCTGTGTTGAGGGCTTCCTGGAGGTCTGACAGGTCGATGTCAGAAATGCCGTCCAGCTTGCCCAGAACATCCTCAGAGACCTCGATTGTCTCCTTTCGGAACTTCCAAGCGTCCTTGATGGACTGGATCTGCTCTGCTGTCCTGGCAGCGTGCCTGGCAGCTGCTATGTCCTTGGGGGTAGGAGCGTGAGGCTGTGCGCCCTCGCCAGTCCACAAACCCTCATTGTCCTTGATGAAGTATGGCAGCGTGCCTCTCTCCCTGGCATCCTCGATACGGCCCTCATTGTCCTCAATCCAGCTCTTGAACTGCTCCGGCATCTCCTCCACCGCGTCTCTGCAGTCCACTCCGGCCGGATCCTTGCCCTCCAGAATCCTGTCCACCATCTCATCAACCTCCTCCTCGCTCGCCAGCACTGGCACTTGGTAACAACGGCAGTTCGGGTGCCACCCAGTCCACTTGAAGTCCTTGGGGTACACTCCGGCCAGATCATCGCAGATGTCCTCCTCCGGGTGATTGTTGCTCAGCTTGATTTCAATGCCCACCACGAAGTCAAGCTGCTGCCACCTATCATACTCAGCGGTGCGATAGGCCATATTGGTCTCAGTCCGCGCCAGTCGCTGGGCGTTGCGTGCGCTGGAACGGTACACACCCTGCCCTGGGTGATACTTGCGGGGATCCTCATCATCCCACTTGTAAAGCCCCGTTTCGGGGTCATAGCGTCTCCGCTTCCACTTGTAGCCCCAGATTGGCTCTCCATCCTCATCTTCCCCGATTTTGACGCGAAAACGCCTGTAGAACCTATCCGGCTCATTGAGGTAGGACTGAATCTTGGATGACAGGTGCATTGCGGGCGTGCCCTCGCCCATAGCAAGCTCCAGAGTGTCCTCCAGCTCGCTCTTATACATTCCGGTGTACTTCCATACCCTTTGGCTCAGATTAAGCCCGTTATCGGCTGTTTTGCGGGTAAAGAAAGCATCCACGGCCTCTTTGTTCCGGGCAAAGTATTTTGCAAAGTGGCCGTCCTCGATAGACCGCTTTCCAAACACCGCCTTTACCAGAGCATCGGCATTGCCGTTTGAGATGTCCCACTCATTGAGAATCCCGCTCTTGATTGTCTGGTACACCTGGCTGTAGAGCTTCCGGAATATGGGCGTTACCTTTTCCTCAAAGCCGTAGTCGGAGAAATTGAACGGCATACCTGGTTGAAGCTCGGTGCCCTTGACAATATCAATCACTTGCTCCAGGGCATCCACATACAGCTTGCGGACGGAATAGGCATAGCCCTCCGTCCTCTTGAACAGCTGCTGTCTCAGCTTCTCTGCATCCAGGTACTTCTTCGCCATCGTCAGTCAATGTCCGGCAAATCCACGGTCTTGCCTCGCAGCTCGTGCGTACAGTCATCCAGGAACTGGATTCGGCCATAGGTAATGAAGCTGTGACAGACGGCCCCAGGCTTACCGCCCGGAGTTGTCACCTTAATGGACGGGTGAACCATCGGCTTCTCAAAGTCACCATTCCACTTCCACCCCTCTGAGCCGTCATTGTTTCGCACCCAGAAAGCGTGCTTTTCACCACAGCCCGGACACATAAAGAAATACGCCTTTCCCTTGCCCGGCCCGTTGTCGTAATAGAGCTTTATCTTAGCCATAGTTTCAGCAGGAAAATGATGATACCATAGGCCAAGCCTATACAATCGCAGATGATGTCGTGCCACTCGGCACAACCACCGTGGTGACGGTCATAGATTTCCTTGATGATGAACAGCACCACCGTGATTATTGCAGCCACCCACCAGGGCATAAACGGCTCCAGTGAGAGGAAGATCAGTGCTGCGTACCCGATATGGAGCAAACCATCGGTTCGCACCCATTTCCAAATCTTTTTGAGAAAGTCTAACATATTATTAACGTGGTTAATCAGTCGGCCCGAAAGCGTCCTGGCGGTTCAACTCTTTTTGCTGCTCCATCCGCTCCTGCGTCTCTTTCTTAAGACGCTCCAGCTCTTTCTGTGCGTTCTTAACCAGGTAGGAGATCTCCACCACCGTTTCCGTGGAGAGCGCACCCTGGCCGTGCTGCTTCAAAGCGTCATTGAGAGTGTCGGACACATCCTCGCCAAACGGCTGCTGGAACTCGTGCCCCAGCTTCAAAGCATCGTGCTGGGCCTTATGCTTGTAGTCCAGAACGTTCCCCTGTATGGCGCACATCAAGTGGCCGTGGCGGTTCATATACTCATCGTGCTTCTCTTTGTGACGCTCAGCCTTGATAGTGGCAAGCATAAACACCTTGGCAATGGCCTTTGCGCTCATATTACCAAGGGTTTTCATATTGTCGAAGTTGATGTCCGGGGTGAAAGACTTGGAGAGAATGTGCTTTTCCAGACGGGCATACTCATTCTCCTTGCTCTTGCTGGCTTGATCCCAGGTGAGGTATTCCACCTTGCCACCGTTCTTAAGGATGAACAGCTTGGCCTCATCCTCCTGCTTCGGCAGAGCGTTGAGGATTTCAGCCGTTGCCACCATTGCCGGATTGGAGAAACGGTCATTCACATCGGCATCCACGCTGCCCAGATTCTCGTAACGGTCAATGAGGGGCTGCACGGTAAGGGCCTCCGGTTTCTGCTCGAACACCAGGAAAAGGATCTTCCCAACGGGGTTGTCCTCGCGCTTGGCCTGCCACCCAATCGTGCTGCGCTGGCACCTGTAGATGTACTGGCCCGTGTCAATATCCAGGTGATACACGCTCTTACCGCCCGCCTCGGTCATAGTGTAGCCCCATCCGGCAGCTTTGAGCCGTCCGTACTGGTCTTTGATAACGTAGAGGTCATCGCCCTCATCCTTGGACAGGACTTTCAGCAGCAGCTCCGGCTTGCCCTCTTTCTGGTAGAGGTGATACACAATGGCACTGGCACCCTCGGCTCCGGCAATTCGCTTCGCCTCGCGGATATGGGCATCGAAACGCACCTCCTCCATCAGCGTCTTGAACTTATCGAAAGCCTCATCCGTGCCCTCGCTGAGCTGCGACCACTTCACGGGCCTGCCATAGAGGAACACAACCGCCATCTCATTGATGTACTCCTGGAAAGAAATGGGGAGCTTCCACCGCTTGCTCCAGCGGATAAAGTTGCCTTTCTTATCGTACACCGGGCGATCCTGGCGTTCCATAATCTTGTGCGTGTCGGTCTTGTAGAGCTTCAAATTCTCCATAGCAGATGCAGAGTAGTCGTGCATCATACTCACAGCCCTGGACACATCGCTATTGTCCAGCAGCTCCTCGAAACGCTGTTGATAACCAACGGCAGCTTTCACGCCATTTGATATTGCTGTTAAAAGTCCCATAATTGTATTTATTTAATCTTCAAGCAGTTATACTTCTACCCCAAGAATGCCCTCGATATTGTCCGGAATCTCGATATTGTCATTTATCAGATAATCAATGGCATAGTTGGTAATATCCACAAACTCATCGTGCGCCACAGCGGGGAACTGTGAGACCTGGTGCAAAAACGGCTCATTCCACTCGCCCTCAACAATGAACACGCGCCCGCATTCAACCTTGGCACTGTTGGCATTGGCCCGCACTTCCTTGCTGTCGGTCGGAGGCGGGGTCTGCGTCACATTGAGGGTCGTTTCATCCTGGAGCTGGTCTATCACGGAAATACCATTGGCCTTTGGCTCGATCCGGAGCGTTGAACTCTCGGTGTAGTCGTGGGCCATAAGGTAGCCTGGGAGCCAGCGGATGAGGTCGGGGAAATTCTTATAGACGCTCTGGGCATCGGAAATGTACATATTGTTCCCGATACGGCAGGCTGCAAGAATACCGCTGGGGTCATTGCCCGTGTCCCTGGTATAGGCCGTGTCCAGAAAGAAGTGCGTGACAATATCATTGCGCTTGATTCCGGCAAAGGCCACCTGGGTGATCTTCCGGAACCACTCTTTGCGCCAGATATTACCGCCCTCGATAGAGGGATGCTGCTGGTAGAGGGCAGCGAATGTGCGGGGAGAGCGTTGCTCCATTGCCCGCAACCTCTCCAGGCTGTGCCTGGTCTCCCACAGTGCCTCTCCCACCTTGCGGGGATCCTCCGGATTGGAGTTGTCCTCCTTGATGGCAGGGAGAGAAAGCACCGTCCACTCATTGGCTTCCTTTTTCAGAATCCGGCCCGCCAGGTCATCATCGTGCCAGCGGGTCATAATGAGCAGCTGCCTGCTATTGTTGTGCAGACGGGTGAGCAGAACATCAGTGTACCAGTCCCACACCCTGTCTCGGTATGTCTGCGAATAAGCCTCGATTTTGTCCTTTACAGGGTCATCAATGATGGCAATGTCCACCGGAGTACCAGTCAAGCCTCCAGTGACACCTACGGCCTTGTAAAAGCCTCCGGCCAGCGTGTCGAAGTAGTCAATGTTGCGTTTGAGACCGTTACCGCCTCTCTGGGGGATTGCGCTTCCAGGAAACAGGCTCTTGTACTCATCGCTGTCCATTGTCAGCTGGATGGAACGGGAAAAGCCCTCCGCAAGGTCGGCACTGTACGAACACCCGGCAATCTTCAAGCTGGGGTCTTGGCCGAAAAACCACGCGGGGGCACGCCTGGAGACAATCTCGGACTTGCCGTGCTGAGGGGGCACGAAGATCATCAGCTTCATAATCTTCCCCTCGTACAGCTCCTGGCATTTGTCGGCAATGAGGGTATGGAACCACTCACGCTGGTAGGAGGGCATAGAGTAGTTGAGGAACAGTGCCAATCTGTCCCTGGCACCGTTCTTAAGCTGCTGCTTACGCAGAGCCAGCTTCCGCTGCAATAATGTCCTCCGCGTCTCTATCATTTCAGTTTCTCCTCCAGCTGTGCTATCTCGGCCTCCAGCTCCTCATCCGTCATATCGTCTGTGGGCTGCTTACCGCCATTGAGAAGATCTCCCTGGACGGTCTGGACGGCCTTGCCAAACACCCTGTCAAACAGCATCTCCACCGTGTTTGTCCGGCCATACCGCACATCAGTGTTGATGGCCGTCACGATATTGATAACCCAAATAGGAATGTCCGGATTGAGCTTCATCTGCCCGGTCTTGCTGTCCTTGACCTTAATAAACGAATCCAGCGTTCCAAGGGGTTGCTCCATAAGGAACCGGATTATGTTGTAGTAGTCCTCCTGCTCCAACTCATAGCCAATGGACTTCCCGATGAGGGCTTTGAGCTGCTTGTACATCTTGGGCTTCCGGCCCCTTTTGGCGGGCTGGTTCGTGCTTGAAAAGCGATTCCCAAGTGTATTTCCTTTCTCAAATTTCTTCCCTGGCATAACGTTGATTGCTGCGTTGTTTGCGGTATGTGTCCACTGAACACACTATAACTGCAAGAAAAACTGGCAGTAACAGCTGCCAGCCTCTCTCAACTCCGGTGGACTACTGTGCCTGCTGAGCCTGGTACTTGCCCCAGAACCACGCCAGGAGATCACCGTTCATCTCCTCGTAAGCGTCAAGCTCCTCAACAAGTGCTTCGGCCTTGCTCAGCACCTCGTTCATTGCAACCTGCTCCTCCTCCGATGCGAAGAAAGGGCTGTACTCACCAGAAAGCTGCTTTTGCACAACGGCTTTCTGCTGTTCGGTCAATTCAATCTTTTCCATTGCTCTGTTAATTAAATTTGTTCAAATATACTGATTATAAACCGTATTTCTTCACGATGGACTTCGCACGCTTGGTGTACTTATCCGCTCTGCCGTGAACGGCCTTGGTGCAAACCTCGGCCCAGAACTCGGAAACGTTGGTTGATGCGTACTTGCCATACCCTTTCCGGCTTTTGTCTTTGAGCCAGGAGTTGTACATCTTGGTGATCTCCTTTCCGGCAGCTATGTGTGCAGCACCCGTGAGGTGAGCATTCCAGGTAGCGTGTGCCAACTCGTGGGTTACGATGTGGGCAACAGGCTTGTTGGTCTCGGTGAGGTGCCCGGACTTGTAGCCACTCTTGGCCCAGCCCTCCACGGTCTTTTTCGTGGAGCCTTTGCCGTTGAACACCTGCTTGGACAGAGCGACAACCTCACTCTTACCTCCGGATGTCACGTGGACACCACCGACACCTGCGGGCAGCGTTGCCACTTTCACGTTGCGCTGACGCACACCCAGGACAGAATGGAAACGGGAAATGGCAGAAGTCACTTCCTTGTACACCTGCGGATCCTTGATGGTCGAAAGGCTCTCCAGCTTTCCGACTTTACCTTTGAAATCGGCATCCCCCGGCTTCAAACCGCCTTGCCTGTTCGGGGAGCCTCCAGAATTACGTCCCATAATATATTATATTACAATTATTTAAGCCCAAAGTTCTTTTTGTTAAACTTCTTCTTCTCGGCATAGGTAGGGCCAACGCCAGACCACTTCTGATACTGGTCTATGAGGACAGCTCTCTGATCGTCAATGGCATCGCGCTTATCCAATGCAGCCTTGAACTTCGCCTTGGCTTTCTCATAGTTTGCCTCAGCAGCTGCTTTGGCAGATTCCGACTGGGCAACATACAATGCCCCGCTTGCAGACTTGAAAGCCTTATTCGCCTTTGTCACCTGGGCCTGTGCGCTAATATGTTGCTTAGTAAGGGCAATGATCTGCTGACGCACAGATTCCATTTGCTCTCTGGTTGCCTTTTTGACGGTGCCCGACTTCGTGCCCGCCCTGGAGCTTTTCACTCCACCATTGTTGCGTCCCATATCTTAGTCTCCGAAATAAGTTTTGATACCCAGCTGCTTTGCCAGCTTCGCTGTGTACGTGATGTTATACCTCTTTTTGAGCACCCGCTTCGCTGCCTTGACGCTCTCGTGATCCGGGTGCCCAGAACACGCCTTGACAATCTCGTGGAGCTTGGACGGGGGAACAATCTGCCCGGCTTTCACCTTGGCCTTATAGTCAGCTATGGCAGCATCCCGCTTGGCGTGATACTCATCGGCTGCTGCCTGGGCCTCTTTCTTGTACTTGGCCTCCTGGCTTGCGGTCATTCCGTGAGGAACTTTCCATTTGTCATCCAGGTAGTCCGAAATCGGGCTTTTCAGCCCAAGCGCACCCAGGTATTCATCCATCGTCTGAATCTTGGGCTTCGTCTGGCGTGCAGTCGCACTGGTTCCACTGGCATTCCGTCCCATAGCTATACCTTTTTGGCGTTGATGAAATCCGACACATACAACAGGTTGTGTTCCTGGCAGAATTTCTTGATCTCCTTTCCCCCTCCGTACACAACCAGGTTCGGGCACTCCAGCCCGGAAATCTCCTGGGCAACGGCCAGATCGCTCTCCAGCGAATCCATCCAGCCATCCAGCCCACGGGTAAAGAAAGCATTGTAGCCCTTGGGAATGCCCATTTTGTTGTACTCAATAAACTTGTGGGCCACGTTGAGGTCAGCGTACACCTTGATACCGCACTCCTGGAAATACCTGGCAAGCCAGCGTTTCTTGTAGATCAGCTGAATGCCCCAGGCAATCGGGGTCTGGTCGTGGCAGGAACAGTTCGGCTCCACCACGGCCTTGCACCCGCTCATCAGCAGCTTCACGGGGTCTTTGAAAAGGTGCTCAAAGCGGTAGTCATCCACGTAGAAGTGATAGGTGGTGACATCCTTTCTCAGACGGCTGTTCGCACCCCAGGGGCTGAAAGGCAGCTCCAGCTTTCCGGCCATCTGCTCCATCAGCAGCGTGGGAATATCGAAGTCATTGTCAGAGGCGTAGAGCACATCCTTGAACATACTCCGGTAGAAATCCTCCTTTTCGTCATCCTCCGGATCCTCCTCCTCCCCCTCCGGGTCGGTCTCGCTTTCATCATCATCCCCCGTATCGAGGGGCTTATTGTTCAGCTTCTTTGCAGCCTTCTCTTTCTCCTCCTGGGGAATCTCAATGCCCACATACTCCATATCCACGCCCTGCCATACCTCATCCAGCTGGAGCGCGTCATAGTCGAACTCGCCATTGTTCACGTTGTCACGCAGAATAATGTCGGCACGCTCCTCATCGGTGAGGTCAGAGTATAGGATGGTTGGAACCTCGGTCAGTTTGAGTTTCTTGGCAGCTTTGAGCCTCTGGTTTCCGGCCAACACAACCAAATCACCGCCAATCTCCTCCAGGGCGATAGGTCGGTGATTCCAGAAGCCATTGGCCTTGATGCTGTCCACCAGCCTCTGGAAGTCAGCTTTCTTGATCTTCCTGGGGTTGGATTCCAGCAGGTGCAGGTCGGCTACCTTGCGGAAAACAATCTGTTCCTCAACTTTCATCTTCGGTGCCCTCCTCGGCAGGTTGTGCAGCGGTGCTTTCCTCGCTCTCCTCCGTGCTCTCAACCTCGGTGGCTTCCACTGCCTCCACTGGCAGCTCCTCGCTCACGGGCACAAAGTTGAACGGACAATCAATGAGCTTGTACCTCTTGCGGATTCTCTCAGCGTAGGGCACAAGCCAGTACAGGCGTTTGTCGGCCATATACCACAACTCGATACCGTCACGGTCACAGCCTACGGCATAGAACTTCCCACGATAGGCTATAGGCAGAGGCAGTCTGTCATAGATCACGATCTTTTCCTGTCCGATTCCGGAAATCGTGGCATCGCGGTTGTACACGCCATCCAGGAATATGCTTACTTTTTCCCCGATAGCGGAATATCGCTTTGGGAGCATCAGATTCACCAAAAAGCCCCAAAGAATCACCAGCAGTACCACAAAAAGGACGGCCAGGACAATGCCAATTATCGCCAAAACATTCATATACCGAAATTCACCTGGTTAATTTGTTGCAAATATAGCAAATTGTGTTCAATAAACACACATAGAAAGCAGAAAATTTTGCCTATAATCCGAAAACAAGCATAGCAGCGTCCCGCCCGTGCTCATTGGTGCGCTCCGTCCACTTGGTAATGTACTTGAAAGGATCGGCTTTCATCTTCGTGGCTATGTTCTTAGGGTGAACCATCTGGAAGTCCACGCCCAGATCGGCAAGGTAGTCCTCCCATATCGAACAGTCCCGCTTGACACTCCCAACGCCTTGCAGTTTCGCCCGCTCCTCCTCACGTGTCATCGGCTTTCCGAACCAGTCCCTCAGCCTGGCATCCTCCACCCGCACGCATATCCTCGTGCCCTCCTCAGCTGCCCGCGCTGCCATCCGCTCCACCTCTTTCATAGCCTGGTGAATTTTCAAGCAGGAAACCGCCAGAAAACGCTCCTGGCGGTTATCCCAAATCGCAAGCCCAGTATTGGTGCCTGTGTCAATACCGATGTAGTACATACCTATTCCTCGCTGGGCAATTCCATAGGCATCTGCATCAACAGAACACCCTGGAGCTTTTTCTGCTCCTCTCTGGGGGCATAGCACTTTGTCATCCAGGCATCGTCCGGAACGTACTTGTAGCGGATTTGCTCAACCACATTCTCCGGAATCCTGGAACCGATACCCTCTCCAGAGATGATCTCGACACGCCACAGCCCGTCCTCCTTGGCTACATCCACCACAAAGGAGCCAAAGGTGAACGTGCCCGGCTTGTAGGTGCCGTACTGGTCGGCATCGGTAGCCTCGCGCCTGGCGGTCTCTTTCAGCTGATCCAGCAGCTCCGGATCTATCCTGTCCCTGCGCTTCAAAAAGAAGTCCGAAAGCACCTCGCGGAGCTTCACGGGCCTCGGCTCGGTCTTGGGTTCAACTTTCTGTGCCTCCTGTGCAGCCTGGGCCTCTGCCTCCTGCTGCTGCTTGATTTCTTTTGCTTTTTTGTTGTCCATAATGATTATGATTTAGATTTGGATTTCTTGCCCATACGCGCCAGATACTCGGCCACCCCTCGCGGGGTCTTGAACTCGGAGCAATTCTCCTCCGTGGTCTTGTGGAAGATGTACCCGTGGTACCCGCACCGCTCGTAGGTCTGCCCGGCCAGTGCCCCTCTTTCGTAAGTACCGTAGCCGAACCAACCGCACTCCTCGCACCTGGGCGTTTTCTCATCGTAATAACGGCTCATAGCTTGTAAGCTGCCAGAGCTTTGTCAATGTCCCTGTGCTCCATCAGCAGGTCAGAAAGACGGTTCAAATCCACTCTCTTTGCCCGCTTCAAGCCCAGCACATCCTGTATGCTTCTGAGGGCATTGTAGAGGCTGAGGGCATTCTTCTCGGATTTCAGATCCGACAAATCCCGCTTGGTCGCACGCTTGCCCTGGCCCCTGGCCTCGTGGACAGCCTGCCTCGCTGCCTCAACCTGGCTCTCATCATCGAAGTAGCTGCTGGCAATCTCCTTTGCAGCCGTCACGCTCAGCTCTCCGGCCTGGACTTTCTCACGGATGTAGTCCGGCAGCTCCAGGAGGCTGAGGCACTTGGATATGGCAGCGGGGCTTTTGTGGAACTTCTGGGCAATCTCCACCTGGGAATACCCGAACTCCTCCTTGAACCGCTTGTACATAATGGCGCACTCATACTCTGTGAACCGCTTGCCCTCATTCCTCATCATCTGCTCGATATAGAGGCTTTCCAGGGTCGCATCTCTGGGGGCTTTGAGGGCCTTGATAACGGGAATGTCGCACCCCTCGGAGATCGCCTCCATAACGGCACGGTAACGCCTCTCACCGTCCACCAACTTGTATTTCTCCACCCCGTTCTCATCACGGAACGGGATCACCGTCACGGGATTCAGCACGCCTTTGTCCTTGATTTGCTCTTTCAGCTCCTCCAGGTCGAACTCCCTGCGTACATTGAACCCCTCCACCACCACAATGTTGCGGGGGTCAATCAGAAAAAGGTCTGTCCTTTTCGTTTGAATTGCTTGCTCTGTCATTTCTTGATAATCTTATACATCTGAATTAAACCGTTTTCTTCCTTGATAGGGCAAAAGCCCCATTTCTTATAGAACGCTTGCACGTAGTCCGTCAGAACAGAGTTTAGATCTATACGAAATATACCTCTCTCCAGGCACAGCTGCTCGCAAACATCCAAAATGTTTGTTGCAAATCCTTTCCTCCGGTGCTGGGGAAGTACGCTAAGCCCGGACAGAAAGCAAACGCCTGGATTATCATTCTCAAAGGACAATTTCACGCAAGCCTCAGCCCTCGAAGAAATAACATCCATAGTGTAACCCCACGGCCACTTATTTTCGTGTACTATGAAATTCATAGCGATCTGCTCTATCTCTGGTTGAAATTCTTACAGGCCGGGGAATCAGCCTTGATGCACTTCCGGCCCTTGGAATCGCTCTTGCACCAGGTCGTTTTCTGAGGAAACAAATTGGCCCCGTTGTATCTGAGGCACATCCCACACTGCTGTTTTTGCTTGGTCTTTGCCATAGGTCAGTATCTGAAATCGGTGAAGTGAATAATTACGCCCTCGAAGCACCCGCCCTCGGCACCGCCAAAGAACCATTCCTTGAACTGCTCCAGGGTTAGACCATCGTTTGCAGCCAGTCTCTCCACGGCTACCTCTTTGCCGTCCACCTTGCACTGAGGCAGGGTGCCGTTGAATATCACCACGTGCTGGAGACCGATCTTCTCGAACCTGGTAAACTCCCGCTGCTCGCTGTGGTACGGCTTGCCCGTCCACTCACGGACACACAGGTACTTCCGGCCCTCGGCAATCTCCTTGGCCCTCTTATCCCACACTCCGGCTTTATTGGCCCGGATGGTGTGCAGTTTCACCCCCGTTTTCAGTTTCTCCTCGAAACCAGTAGGCTCTCCGGCCTGGCTGCTGGTGACGGGAAACACCTTGCTCAGCGTCAATACGATTTTCTTCTTTTCCATATCAAATGAACTTTTTTGCATCCTCGCAGATCTCCTCAACGGTCGTTTTGAGGTCAATAACAAGGTCAGTGTACCTGTCCTCATCGGCAGCGTCTCCAAGCTCCGGATAGTGGGCCTCAATTATGGTCTCAACCTTGCTTTTCCAGACTTCACCCACGTAGTCCAGGGCATTCTTGGCGTTTTCCCGGATCTGCTTCGGCTCACGCTTGGCCCGCCACCATTCCTTAATGTCGCTCCACTGAATGATATTGATTTTCACTGTCCTCATTGTGCAGCCTCCTTTTTCGGTTTGACACCCAGGTTCAGCATCTCATCAAAAACCGGAGTAACCACATCGTGCATCATTGCCCACAGAGACATACCCGGATATTCAATATCGAATGTGAACCAGGGCAACGTTTGGCTATTCTTGAACACCTGCTGCTTGGCTCCTACTACGATCAGATTCATAGAATAGCCTCCCTCTCCTATTCCGATTGAGAACAGCATATTCTTTGACAGGTACTTGCTCCAGAACTTCACTTTGGAGCTGCTGGATTCCTCATTGAATTGAAAGCCCTGCTTTTGACAATACCCTGTCAAAATCTCCTTGGCCTTGGCAATGTTTTCCTGTGTGTCTTTCATTTCTCTAACCAGTGTAAGAATTTCAGCCCGTGCAGTGGGGCCATAACAAAACGCTCTCGGACAATTACAACGGCATACGGAACATCATCACCACCACGGCAATAACCGTCCACATAGCCAACATCCCCCTTTTTCCATTCTCCGTAGGGAGAGTTACAGTCTATAACAACTTCCGGTTTCATTTTGCTGCCTCCTCATATTGAGTTGGGCCAAACGGCCTTTTTACACCTGGAGTACCAGGCTTGAAATAGTCTATGAAATCAGCGATGAACGCTGCCAGAGCGTCAAAGATTGTCGGGCCAAATCCAACAAATCCCCCCTGGATATTGTCACCATAGAGCACGCTCCACATATTGCCATCCTTGAAAGGCGTAAGATTGATTGTATCGGCAGAAAGGATCTCCCTGGCTACCTCATCGCGGGTGAACAGGGTCTGCTTGCCCCCGTTGCCCAGAATCTTCAACCTGGTTAATTTTTCATCCACCTTGCGCTCAGCAGCACGGGCATTGGTGAGGTTGAACTGGTTGCGGTCTCTGAAATACGTGTTTTGCAGTTCCCGCATTGTCCTCACATCATCTTCAAGCTGCTGGAGCAATAGCACCTGTTCTGTAGTAATCATAATGTTGCATCAAATAATGTCGGTTGGTTTTCTTCATTGATCCGGATGGAGGCGATTCTGTAGTAATCCTCGTTTATCTCCATTCCGATAAAGTTTCTGTTCAGCTTTGCACAGGCAACGCCCGTGGTTCCGCTTCCCATAAAACAGTCCAGGACGGTCTCTCCCTCTCTGGAGCTGTTGAGTATAAGCGTCTGAATGATGTTGAGGGGCTTGATTGTCGGATGTCCGAAAACCCTCTTATCCTCGCTGTTGATAGGTTGCACAAAAACTGTCTTAGCGTGCTCATAATCAATAGGTTGGCAGTACCCCCCCCACGAAAATAAAGGCAATACTCCTTATCAGTCAGATACTTATTGTTGAAAGTCGGAGGCGCATTGGTCTTGGCCCAAATGAGGATGTCAAAGGACAAACCTCGCTCTTTCACGAAGTAGTCCAGATACATTGGCACCTGTCTGCCGTTGCACCAGATGTACAGGTTCGGAACTTTCATCACCCGCAGCAGCTCTCCCAGAACGGCAAGGTTGAAGCCGTCAGTGAGGCTCCCTCCGGTCAGCTCATCCTGGTAGGACTGAATGCGCTTGCACAGCTTGGAATTGCCACCTGCCTTGGTGTTGTCGATCTGGTACGGAGGATCCGTCACCACCAAATCCACGCTGGCAGTCGGTATGCCTTTCAGCAACTCCAGGCAATCGCCCTTGTGCAGTTCCACCTGTATCATTTCCTGTAGCTCAGTGTCTGGTCGAACTCAATCGTGTTGAACATCTCCAGCATCCGGTCTCCGATACGGTCTCCGTACCGCTCGCGGAACTGGTCTCCTTTCAGATTGCTCGTGATGATGGTGAACTTCTGGAAGTCATAGCGGTAGTACAGCAGCTCCACGACAGGGGAAAACTCATTGCCCCAATTCTTCACCGTGGCCTGCTCCATTCCCATATCGTCAAGGAACAGCAGCTTGGTGTACTTGTATTGCTGGATCCTGCTTATATCCTCAGCAGCAATCCGGCTCAGATCCAGGGCAGAGCAGCAGGTGACAGAGCACCGCCTGTCTCCCAGTTCGTACCTGTCATAGAGGAAGCCAATCAGACGCACAATAGCACGCGCCAGGGTGGACTTGCCGGAACCCACACGGCCATAGAGCATCAGTGAGGGTTTGAAATTGTCCCCGCACAACCACTTTGCAGCCTGTCTCACCCGTCTCTTGGTGAGGTCATCCATCTCGCACCGCACGCCCCGCTTCTGAACCTCAGCCTCATAGCACATCATCAGCATCTGCTCAACCTCCTCGGCCTTGTACTCAGTCATCCGGAATCGTTGAGCCAGTTGCGAAGCCACTTGCCGTTTGAGGACTGCTCCCAGCGTCTCTATTGTATTGTTGTTTGACATATCCTTTGTTTAATGCGTCATAATAGGCATCTACAACCCAGTTGAGAATTGCCCTGTAATCACTCTTGTAAACCCTGCCATTGCTACCCTTGCTATTGTCCAGCTTCCTCACCATCCAGTCAGCTGCCTGCTTGCCGTGCTCAATCACCAGTTTGTCATATTCCACCTGGGTTAGCAACACGTTCTCAGCAAACTGAATCTTCGGAGGCTCCGACTTCTTTTTCTTCCGTGGTACTTGCCCCTCTCCAGGAGGGAAAAGCTGTAGTTCCTCGCCCTCATCCTTGGGCAGTGGCGCAATCGGCCCGCTTTGGGCCACAGGAGGGCCAATTTCGGCCTTTTCCGGCTCGGCTGGCCCTCTGGCCCTCTGGCCTCCCTTGCGCCCGGCCTCGGCCCGTTTCTCGCGCAAATCAGCGTCACGAACCATACGCCTGCTGTAGATGGCTCCGTCATCGCGGACACCGCACACTCCGGAATCAATCAGCAGCTCCAGCCAGGATCCGGAAGCCCTGCTGTCAAGTCCAACAATTCGGACAATTTCTTCACGGCTATAGGGCTTGCAATTCGGGGCCACCATCACTCCCACTTCGGGGCTTTCCCACATATAGCAAAGCATATCCATCCACAACGCCCGGACATCGGGGGCCATAGCTCGCAGCTCCGGGCATTTGAGCCAGTCCCCCGTGTCAAAGGGCATCAATGGATATTTCCGCTGCTTTCCCATCGGGCACAGAAAAAGGGTTAGAGTTCCAGAATGGCAATATCCGGTGCCGTCTCGCGGATTCCTTTCAGAACATTGTCAATCTCTGTGTCACGGTAGATCTCCGTCAGCTCATTGGCACCAGGAGACACCAGCTGGAGCATCACGTTTGCATCGGAAACGTAGTGGTCGAACTCAACCTCAATGGCCTGCTTTGCAGTCCCCTTGAAGATGGGGATATTGACCGTGAAGCTCTTGGGCAGATTGCTCGATACCTCCTGCTGGTAGATCTCAGCTCTCGAACCGGACGGATCCTGCTGCTTCTGAATCTTGGCGTTACACGTTGCCTGGAAGCCCTTAAGGAGGCTCACCAGAGTGGCGCACTTCTCTTTGTCATCGAACACGCCACGGTTCAGACGGATAAACTGGCCCAGCTTGGCCGGAACCCAGCCCTTATCACTGTTGATCCCGAAAGCCAGGAACTGCTCGGAGAAAGCGATCTTGCCAATGATTTTGGCTTTGTTGTAGTAGTCGCGCTCATTGACTACCAGGGTGATAGTCAGAGCCTCCCTGTCCACCTCGATGTGGGCCTCATTCTGCTTGATGGTCTCCACGCGCTTTTTCAGCCACTCCAGCGGAGTAGCAATCACACCGGAGATGTCAATCTTTTCCGGGGCCTTGGTCTCCAGGGGCTTTGCCTGCGGTGCAGCCTCCCCCTTTCTCACGATCACCTCAATGGGCTTCTCGCCTTTGTACTCTGCGATGTTCACGCTTACGCACTTTTCGGTATTACTTTCCATAGAAAATTTGAATTGAAATGGTTTCTGTAAAAAAAGCCGTGGCCGGATTTATGGCTTACTTTCATCAACAATGGGTAAATTTGTTGTCCCAGCCACGGCTCAGTGTCAGCTGTTCACCACCTTGCGGGGGCTTTCCTCTTTCTGGGGACTTGCCACGGTGCGAACCTGCCGGAACAGGTTGCCTCCCATCTCCTCCGGAGTGGCGGGCCTGCTGTCGATAAGGTGCCCCTTGGAATCGTAGAACCCCACCATCTTCTCATCCTCCTCCACGAACTTGTAGCAATCCTTTGTCACAAGCTCACCGCCCTGCTGGATGTTGCCCAGAATGATTCCGGCCTGCTCCCTCAGAGGCTTGATCTCGCCCTTGTACTCTGCTTGCACCTGGGCCAGTTCTGCCGTCAGCTTGGCAATCTTGCTCTGGAGATCAATGTAGTTGTTCTTTTCCTGTTGCACCTGGTTCGGTGTCCAGCGGTCAATGTAGGTCTTGGATTCCACCTTTTCACAGTTATCCTCCAGCACCTGCTTCCGCTGCTCCACGGGGAGATCTTCAAACATAAACTCTTTCATCCTGCAGTCCTCCCCGCTTAAATGATTCTCTCCTCAATCACGAACCCCCAGGCCAGATACTCAGCCCACAGCTCAGCGAATTGAGACGCAAAGTAGCGTGCCCGTTCCTCGGTTTGTTGGCACAAACGGAACCCAACGTACGCACTCGTCCTCGCAGGACGGTAAGTCGTATTCAGATAACCGAACCCCGCAACCGCTCCATAATTCGCAATCCCACCGAACAGGGCAGCTATGTCTTTATTATTCTCCGGGTGCGCTTTGATTTCATCTATCTCACGCTTGGAATAGAAGTACCACAGCACGTACCAGTACCACGTTTCACCGTCCCACTCTGCCTGGGGAACAGGCTTGAAGTCACGGCCCCAGAGAGCCTTACTGATCGTCTCCAGCTTCATCAGAGCGATAACGTGGGCATCGGCTCCGGCAGCAAGCAGGGCATCCTCTTTCAGAGGCTCCTCGCCCAGAGCGGTGCAAGCGTCCTCATAGGTCTTGATACTCTTGTAGTCATCCAGGCTGGGAGCGATGAAAAAGCTCTTATCCGGGCAGACGGCCTCCAGCATTTTCTTTCCATCGTGGGTTGCCTCAGCGTAGAGTTTCCTCAGCTCAGACACGGACAGGACAATAGCAATTTCCCCTGTCACGGTGTTAATTTTAGTCTCTTTACACATAATGTTGAATGTTAGGGAATTAGTCAAAGAAAGCGACACAGGCTTGGTCGGACAGGGCCACACGCACAGCGTGAATGCTCTCCTCCCGCCCTTTGAGGCTGGCGGTGTAATCCTCGATCTGCTTGCGGTTCTCTGCCACGTAGTAGCCGTTGCTGGTCGCAATAAGGCATTTCACTATGCCCTTGATTCGGATATAGTTCACCACCTTTCTGAGCCGGATTCCGTCAATCTTGTAGCCCTTATCGGTCAGCTTCTCGCAGATGTACTTATTTGTGACGGCATTGTGTCTGCCCCGCTTGGCAGCAAGACCACGTGCCACGACCGGAACAAGCTCTTTCTCCTCGTACTCGGTCAGAGGCTGGGTTTCCATTTCAAATCCTTTGAGCATAGTGAAATACGTTTAATGGTTAGTCTTGGCGGTACTGTTCCGGAATGAACTGAGGTTTCAGCTCTGCCTTGATGTAGGCCGGGAAGCGGGCCTGGATTATGCCCCTGGCACCCTCCTCTGCATAGCACTCGAATCCGGGGTAACAGTCGGATTCCTTGGCCTGGCGCACGGTCTCCATCGCCTGCTGGTACTTGTACTTGCCAATCTCCAGATCCTCTGCGTCAAGCCAAATGAGGGCACACTGGAAAGGAATCACGGTCTGGGCAATGAGCATCAGAGTGCCTGTGAACTTCCGGCCAGTGATCTCACTCGCCACCTGGAGGTACATACCCTCGGCCAGCTCGTACCTGTATTTTGCAGCGTCCCTCATAAACCCGTCCAGCGTGCTTGCGCTCGTGGTCTTGACGGACAGGATGATGTTGCACCCGATCTGCTCCTCCAGCAGCATACAGTCCGGCCGGATCTTCACTTTCAGCCCAGTGGCAGGGTCGATACCGTACATACTGGTTTCGGTGCGTCCGTTGCGGATGAGCTTGGGAATGATACCACCGCCATAGGTGCGGTAGGAGGTGCGGATAATGCGGATGATCTCAGCGTCAGCAGCCGTGATGAACGTGTAGCCCTGCTCGGCAGCTTCGGCCTCCATCTCGCCAAGAATGGCTTTCAGCTGGCCCTGTTTGAGGTCGCTGAGGTCTTGAACCTGGGTCTTGCCCAGGAGCCTCTGGAAGTAGTCAATGAGGGTCGTAAGGCCGTCATTGGTGTTGCGGGGTGCATTCTCCGGCAGCACCTTGACCTTATCGAACTTGGACGGCTCCAGGAATGCGGAGTGAATGAAAGTCCCAAGGGTGAAATGGCTTTCGTCTTTCGGCCTCAGATTCTCATTCTTGTAGATGAGATAGTGACGCGGGGACACGAGGGCAGTTTTCAGCGCGGAGCTGCTTTCGCCCGGTGCAGCCAGGTACTTTTCCATCTTATCATTCACCACCCGGCTACCCTTGGCAACAGCCAGGGACTTGACAGCGGGTTTCTTGGTCGCGGGTTTGTCCGGCAGCTGGCTCACCTTGAAGATGAAGCTCTGGAAGTCGGTGTAACCCGATGTGTCGAAGTGGAGTTCTGGCACCTGGGCCAGTTCTTCGGCTTCGGCTACGGCACCCGAAAGATCGGGTGCCTCGAAGCCTAATTTCTCCATAGCCTCACTCTGATCCATAGCTATTTCAGAATGAGACGGGTGACTTTCCAGTTGTCGGAGGTGAAAGCGTTGGTCTTGTTACGCTTCTTACCCAGGTAGGTGATCTCGAAAGCGTCACCAGGACGGATTGATGCCTGGAACTGCTGGAACACACCCACGAGGCGGGAGGATCCGTTGCGGATTCCACGGATGGTGCCGTTCACGTTCTCAGCGAAACGCACCACGGGCAGCTCACGCTGTTCGCCTGTACCAGGCTCCAGCACGGTCTCCAGGGCGATGTCCACAAAGAACACGCGCTTGCTCTCACCCGGATTCTCCGGTGTCCAATACTCTCCGGAAAGTTCCAGAGATTCCGGCTCAGCCTTGCTGAGGTCGGGGAGTTTGGTGAAGTCCACCACGGCTACAGCATTCTCCTGCTGTGCAGCCTCTTCTTTGGTCTCTTTTGCCATAATAACGTTACATTAAAGGTTAATAATAAAGGAGTTAAGTGTTAAAAAGTTAATTAAGGTACTTCTTAAGTTCGTCAGCCGAAAAGTCATTTTCCAGCTCATTGCCATCCTCATCCGTGACGGTGAATTTGTCGCAATCCAGGGAGAGGTCATCATCGCGCACCCAGCCCCACTGTCCGTCCGGCCCATAAATGCCGGGGTTTATCTCCTCATAGGTGTATCTGGGATATGCCGTGAAATCCAGGGAACACAGGAAGTCACCCGCCTCGGCCTCTGCCGTATCACGCACGGAATCCGGATCTCTATAGTCCATCCCCCAGAACTCTTTGTTCTCAACGGCACTCTCAATCTGAGTTGCCAGCTGGGAGTATATCTCCGGTGTTACGCTGAACATAGCCTACCTGTTTACGATGGTGTCCATCCTCTCGGCCTGCCTTGCAGCCATCAGCTCCGCTCTGCTGTACCGCTTGGGGCTATTCTTGCACCGCCCGTCACGCTGTCCGCATACCAGGCCAGCAGCTACCCACCGTTTCACCTTTGCCTCACCAAACTGGGTGTAGGCTTCCCGCTGGGTAAGCTCATCCCTGGCAGGAGCGGTGCGCTTCTGGTACTGTGCAGCCCCCAGTTCGCTCATCTCCATACAGAGGTTTTTCAGCTCGTACAGTTCGAGGATAACCGCCATAGCCGGATTACTTTTCGCGGAAACAACGCTCGAAATAGTGAACGGCCTTTTCGTTGCCGTTGAAGTTGTCCTGGATGAGGGTCGCGCCCATAATGTAGCAGGGCACGGCCAGGGCCAGCTGGTGCCAGGCACCACAGAACAGCGCAGCGCACACGCACGTGAGCGCGAGCGAGTAAAATACTATGGTACCAACGGCATTCATAAGGGTGATGCCCTCCACATTGCAAGCCTCATCCCAGTTGAACCGCTTTACCAGGCCGATGATTCCGGCCCAGACGGAGGCGATTGCCCCCCAGATGCGTTTGATTGCTCTTTTCATTGTGTGTTGCATTAGTTTGTTGTGAACAGTTCATCTACAGGGATTCCCAGCTCTTTGCTTATCATTTGCTGACGCAGGGAATCCGGGGTGTACGTGCCGTAGATCCAGCCCTTGACGGTCTGCGGGTGAACCATACAGAGCTCTGCCAGGCGGTCGATGAACTCCTTTTTGGGAGCAATATGCTGACGCTCCGGCAAAGCGTCATAGAATTTCCTCAATCCAGTTTTCGGCATATTTTCCATATTCCACTGTGTTTGATAAACATAAATCGCGGTAAAATCACTATATTTGCACCGCTACTCAATCAATCTGAGTGCAAATATAAAGACTTTATTTTTATTATCCAAAAGATTTTAGGATTTTTAATAAAGAATTTATACCCAGGAATGTTTAACTTTAATGCAACACCTTGATTATGAACAAAGTAGATAGGTACAAAATTTTGGTGCGCCATCTAAAGGATGCGGGAATCGTCCAAAGCCAGAAAGAACTTGGACGGCTTCTGGGGTACAATAATGAATCTTACTTCTCGCAAATCATTAACGGAGTGGTAGATGAACCGAAAGACTTTATTGCAAAGCTAAAGACTTTGGTTCCGGATCTCAACCCGGATTGGCTTCTGAATGGGGAGGGGGAGATGATCGGCAGTATTCCAGTAGTCCAACAGAACACACAGAGCGGAAACAATATCCACGGCAACCACGTTGAGGTGGGCGATTCCGGCAAGCTGCTTGATGTGATCCTCCAGCAGAGTGCCCAGCTCAGCAAGAGCCAGGAGCAGCTTTCCAAGAGCCAGGAGCAAATTGACAGACTGATTTCAATAATCGAAAAAAAGTAAGCGTATGAAAAGGATTCTCACTACAGCAGCAATTCTCCTCACAGTGGCCTGTTTCAGCCTCTCTGGGCAGATTAAGAATGCCGGGTGCTACCTGCGTATGGTTGAACCCGAAAACGAAGCCTTAACCTATGAAAACGAGCAAATCCAGATTGACTTCGAGTTTAGCAACTACAACTATTTCTGCGATGTGACTTTCCGGAACAAAACCGATAAGGTGCTCACCATTGACTGGGATAAGTGCGCGGTGATTATCGAGGAGGAGAGCGACCGGATCATCTTTGACGATACCAGGATGATAAACAAGGACGCGCTGGGGACTGCAACGCTGGTGCCCGGCTCGAAGATCACCAAGGCCATTGCCTCTCAGCAGCGCATTGAGCTGGAGATGGAATACTACACCAAGGGCTGGGTGAAGAAACGTGGCACCCAATACATCGGATTCTTTTTCCCCGTCACAGCTGAGGACGGAACCACGACCAACTGCCAGTGTAAAATAAGCGTCTCCTTACAATGAATACGGAAGTGACTAAGCAGATAATGGAACGGTTCTACCAGTGCCTGGATGAGCTGATAGAGACCAAGACAATCCGGGGAGTGAACACCTACTGCCGACTGTACGACATCGACAGGCGCAACCTCATTGCCCAGCGCAAAGACCTCAACAGGGGCTGGTTCCAGGTCTCCTGGCTCCAGCCTATGGTACGTGAGTTCGGAGTGAGTGCCAGGTGGCTCCTCACCGGATATGGCAAAATGTTCGACAGAGAAAGGTGACGGCAGGGGATTCGCGTGTTTTGCTTAAGCAAATTACACGTAACACGTTTTTTGCTTAAGCAAAATAATTCCTCTTTCCCCCATACCCCCTATTACCTACATACTCTCTCTGGAAGAATATAATTATTCATAGAGTGTGTATAACGCGCACGCATACGCGCACACGTGAGAAAATCGCAATCGGCCATAGAAGTACGCCTGTGGCCGATTTTTATTGATTCTTGCGCCAGAAAGTCAGTTTTGCTTAAGCAAAATACGTGGCGCAATTACGATTTGTAAGCAACTGACAACGTGCTATATTTCAGCACTTTGCGATGTGTGCGCGTTTTTTGCTTGAGCAAAAGTGTAAGCAAAACGCAAGCAAAAGTGCAAGCAAAATGCAAAATCACTTCTTTTTAGCCTTTTTGGGCTTCCGGATTGTAAGCAGGTCAAGCACTTTCCGGTTGGCATTGTCCAGCGGTTTCCAGGATTTCTTGATGTAAAGGTCTGTCACTCTCAGCTTTTCATCCACGTGGTTGAGGGCTGTATGCACGGTGTATTTATCAACTCCGGCATCATTCGCAGCAAGCGTGGCCCAGGTGTGCCTGGCACTGTAGAACTCCAGATCCTCCTCACCGATTTCCTCACCAATCTTTTTCAAGCCTTTGTTCAGAGACGCAGAAAAGGTGTTGATGCTGCTATACATCTTGTAGAAGCAGAAAACGCGCTCTCCGGACGGGTCGCGGTATTTCTTTAGCAGAGGCTCCAGCTCCGGCTGTATGGCGATGGAGATCTCTGCCCGGTCTGCCCGCCTCTCCCTGGTTTTCTTCCGCTGGTACGTTATCCTCCCATCCCTGCAGTCATCGCACTCGTACAGATCGGCCTCATTCATACCGATGAGGTAGAAGCTGATGAGCCACACATCCCGCGACAGATTCCGTCTGTTCTGGCCGGGCTGTAGTATCTCCGTGTCCGGCAGATCACGCAAGGCCCGCACCTGCTCCAGAGTGATTGCACGCCAGCGGGCCTGCTCCACCTTTGGCAGCTTCACTTTCTTGAAAGGGGACTGTGGAATGCGGATCACCCCGGCATCCTCATCATTGAACTCTGCCTTTGCCTGGTTGAGGACGGCTCGGAGCTGTGACGGATATAGGCTCTGCGCCCTGGTGCCCCTTACCCGATTCTTCCTCGCGGGCTGTGCAGCAATCCAGTCTATCCAGTCCTGTACGAACCGTGCCGTCACCTCCTTGACACTGACGCTCTCCCTGCCCACGAACTTCACCAGATTATTCAGAGCACCCTCATAGCTTCTGGCGTTGCCCTCGTGCCCCGTGGCATAGAGCCTCGCCACAATCGCCCGGCCATAGGCCACAATATCCAGGTCGAACCGCTCCGGAGAATCCTGCTCGGTCTCCAGCAGCTTCACCACCTCATCCACCGTCATATCTTTCAGCTTCTCTCCGGCCCTGTCGCACTTCTGGCGGTACTTCTTTATGAGGGCATCCGTGTAGTCGATATAGGTCTGGTTTTTGAGTTTCAGCGAGCGGGTCAGATCCTCCCTGGTTACATACCAGCTCGTGGCAATGTAACGCTTGCGCCCGTTATGGAATACCCGTATCTTGATATTCCAGGTGCCGTCCTGTTTCTTCTGGTGGGCGTACACCTCTGCCTTGAATGTTGCCATAGTCTCTTGCTCTGTAGAACTATTGTAGAACTTTTCACCGCAAATATAGTGAAAAAGTGCGGAAAGTGCGGAGACAAAGAAAGCCCGGCCAGATGGTCGGGCGTGAAAAAAGGTAGCTCCGGGCAGAATCGAACTGCCATCTACGGTTTAGGAAACCGCTATTCTATCCGTTGAACTACAGAGCCTTACGCTTTCTGTTGTCAGTTTTTGACAATGTTTTGCCGGAGTACCGCTCCGGCCCGGATTGCAGCCCCTCGCTCAACAGGGTGCCAACGTTTAGGAAACTTCCGTTCTATCCGTTGAACTACCGGGCCGGACCCAAAAAAAGCGCTGATTACTCGGCGCTCTTTTCGATGATCTGACGACCGCGATAATAGCCGCACTCGGGGCATACGCGGTGATACATCACGGTGGCGCCGCAGTTAGGGCATACGCTCAGCGTGGGAACCGGAGCAAAGTCGTGCGTACGACGCTTGTCTCTTCTCTGCTTGGAGAGTTTGTGTTTCGGATGTGCCATGGTTTATCTTTTTTAATTGTTTATTTGCTGTCAAAAAGTCCTTTCAGGGCGGCGAACGGGCTGCTCGCGGCAGCCTCCTCGTCCGAACGCTCCACATGACTCAGAAACCGGACGGTGTCGGGGTTGCACTCCCCTTCCGGATGGACTCTTTGTATGGGCAGTGATAGACATACATAGTCGTATACCGCCTGACTCAGGTCCCATTCCGGGTACTCACCTGGGGTGAGCACCTCTGAAGGTTGCACATCCACGGGAAGAGTAAGGGCTTCCAGACAACGGGTGCAGGGCACGGTTACCGTGCCGCTCAAGCGGAGTACAGCCTCCACCTTCCCGTGACCTTCCTTCCTTACCGCGACTTCCACGTTGACATGGGCGTCCAGGATTTCAGTGTTGTCAAAACTTTGAAAGAACTCTGTATCTGCCAGATAGCGGAATGTCCGCTCACCGGCAGCCCAATCGCTTAAGGGTATGATAACCTTTTTCATAGCCACAAAAACAGATTAAGGGGTGCAAAGTTACAAATAATTTTCGGAATAACAAATCTGCTTAGTCCTCAGAACCGGAATTTCTTTTCCTGTCCAGCGGGTCCAGCTGAATCTTGCGCATGCGCATGTGGCTGGGGGTAATCTCCACCAGTTCGTCTTCCTGGATGTACTCCAGGGCCTCTTCCAGCGAGAACTTGATGGCCGGAGGCAGCACCACTTTCTCGTCCGAGCCGGAGGCGCGCACGTTGGTGAGCTTCTTGGTTTTGCAGATATTGATATTCAGGTCTCTGTCGCGCGTGTGCTCCCCTACTACCTGTCCGCCGTAGATTTCCTCACCGGGCTCCACGAAGAATCGACCCCTATCCAGCAGCTTGTTCATGGAGTAGGCAATGGCCTCACCGGTTTCCAGCGACACCAGTGAACCGTTGGTGCGCATTTCGATATCGCCCTTGAAGGGCTGATAATCTTTGAAACGATGGGCGACGATGGCCTCTCCCTGCGAAGCGGTGAGCAGGTTGCTGCGAAGGCCCATGAGGCCGCGGGTGGGGATTTCGAACTCCAGCAGCGTCCGGTCTCCGCGCGGTTCCATGCGGATGAGGGCACCTTTGCGGCGGGTGCTCAGTTCGATGGCGGCGCCGACAAACTGCTCCGGCACCTCGATGGACAGCTCTTCGATGGGTTCGCAGCGCTGACCGTTGATGGTCTTGTCCAGCACCTTGGGCTGGCCTACCTGCAGTTCGAAGCCTTCGCGGCGCATGGTCTCGATGAGCACGCTCAGGTGCAGCACGCCACGGCCGTACACCACGAAACTATCGGCATTGACACCGGGCTTTACGCGCAGCGCCAGGTTCTTTTCCAGTTCCTTCTCCAGACGGTCCTTCAGGTGACGAGAAGTGACGAATTTGCCGTCTTTGCCGAAGAAGGGCGAGTTGTTGATCATGAACATCATGCTCATGGTGGGCTCGTCGACGGCGATGGGCGGCAGGGCCTCCGGATTTTCGATATCGGCAATGGTATCGCCAATCTCGAAGCCTTCGATGCCTACGACGGCGCAGATGTCGCCGCACTGGACCTCATCGACATTGGCCTTTCCGAGGCCTTCGAACACCATCAGCTGCTTGATTTTGCTCTTTTCGATGATATCGTAGCGTTTGCAAAGGCTTACCGGCATGCCGGTTTTGAGCGTACCGCGGGTGATGCGACCCACGGCGATACGGCCCACGTAAGGGCTGTATTCCAGCGAAGAGACCAGCATCTGGGGCGTTCCTTCCCGCATTTCGGGAGCGGGGATTTCCTCCAGGATGGTGTCCAGCAGGGCGGTGATGTCGTTGGCGGGCTGCTTCCAGTCCTTGGCCATCCAACCCTGTTTGGCGCTGCCGTAGATGGTCTTGAAGTCCAGCTGGTCCTCGTTGGCGCCCAGGTTGAACATGAGCTCGAAGACCTCCTCCTGCACCTCGTCCGGGCGGCAGTTGGGTTTATCGACCTTATTGATGACGACGATGGGTTTCTTGCCCATTTCGATGGCCTTGTTGAGCACGAAACGCGTCTGCGGCATGCAGCCTTCGAAGGCATCGACCAGCAACAGGACACCGTCCGCCATGTTGAGCACGCGCTCCACTTCCCCGCCGAAGTCGCTGTGGCCGGGAGTGTCGATAATGTTGATTTTCACGCCTTTATATATCACCGAGACATTCTTGGCGAGAATGGTGATGCCGCGTTCGCGCTCCAGGTCGTTGTTGTCCAGGATGAGGTTGCCGAGGTCTTCGGGCTTTCTCACCAGGTTGGCCTGGTAAATCATGCGGTCCACGAGCGTAGTTTTGCCATGGTCTACATGGGCGATGATGGCGATGTTTCTGATGTCCTGCATAGTCGTTTCAATAAAATCTGGCAAATTTACAATTTTTCCGCAAAAAGGACAAATGCGTGGGGGCTGTAACGGTTTTTGGGGCTCATTTTTAAACGGATAATCGGGCCTTTACGATGGTCTGGGGCCGATGGAGGCCTGAAAATTTAAATTTATCCGTTTGGTTTTTGGGAAAAAGCAGCCTTACAGATGCACCAAGAGCGCTTTTTTCAAATAAACGTTTCTAAATTTTTTACACGGATAAGTTTCCTGAGCTTTGCAGCAAACAAAACTGTAACGCTATGAAACGATTTGTCTCAATGTTGACGGTTCTGCTGGCGCTGGGTGCCTGCAGCAACCAAGAGGGGCCGGAAGGCAATCCTTCACAGGTTCCCCAAGATGCTACCCTGTATCACGGTATGATCCAGCTGGGTGAGAAACTGGACGACCCTTACACCGTGGAGAACATGCGCGCCGCCCTCACCAAGGCCTACCCTACCAAGGCGGAGCGTTACGACATTACCGCCACCGACCTGTACGTCCGTTTTTTACCGGCCGATGACGACCAGTTGAAGGAACTGGAAGGATTGGGGCTGTACCTGATGGATCACCCCATGGACTACCAGATTGTGCGGGAGGGCGACTATTATCAGGACCCGGATGTAGGAGAAGAGGCCATCACCTGGCAGTATGCCGTGGTGCCACAGGATTTCGTGTTCCCGGAAGGGATCAAGTATGAAGTACTGGACGAGTGTTATCTGGCCGAACATGACCCGACTACGCGCGGAGACTTTGGCATTGACTGGGAGTTGGTGGAGCGCGAAGCTTTCCGCCTCACGGGCAATGAAGACCTGCTGCTGCCGGAGACCAAAGGAGCTTCTGCGGCTCCGGCTGGCCGCATTACCATCGAAGACCCCAATTTCAGCGGAGGAAAGCCCTTTGGCGTCGCGGGCGTAAAGGTGGTGTGCAATATCTTCATTAAGATTGCCACCTGTTACACGGACCGGGACGGCTATTACCAGATGGAGAAGAAATTCTCCGGCAATCCGCGCTACCGCATTGTCTTCCAGAACGAGAAAGGCTTCTGCATCGGCTTTAACTGGATTATTATTCCGGCGTCGGTGAGCACCCTGGGCAAAGCGGAGCCGCAAGGCATGGACGTACACGTGAATACGGAGAGCGATGCCGCCCTGTTCCGTCGCTGCACGGTGAACAACGCGGCCTACGACTACCTGAGCCGCTGCACGGACACGGATTTGGCCATCACGGCGCCTCCCGGAGACCTGCGCTTCTGGATTTTCCCGGATTTGAGCAGTTCCAGCGCCTGCTTGTTGCACCACGGAGCCTTCCTGAACCATACGCTCATCCAGACCTATCTGGCAGGCTGGACCGCGCTCATCAAGCTGTTCATGCCGGATATCACCATCGGCACCAAAGAAGACGGGTATGAGGACATTTATGGCGCTGTTGTGCACGAGATGGCCCATGCCAGCCATTATGCCAAGGTGGGCAACGACTTCTGGACGCCTTATATCGACTATGTCATTGCTTCTTTCATTAGCGAAGGCCACCAGGCGTATGGGACCGGCGACGGGAAAAATGCGGGCTACTGCGAAGTGGGAGAAATGTGGGCGTATTTCATGCAGAGCACGCTGCTGAAAGACCGCTACAGCGGTTCCCTGATGCACTTTGGCAACCAGTTCTGGTTCAAGCCGGACATCTTCCTGTACCTATATGAGCGCGGGATGTCCCGTGCCGAGATTTTCCACGCCCTGTCGGGAGATGTAACCACCGTCGACGACCTCAAAGACCAGCTGGTGGCCCTGTATCCGGACCGCGAAAAATTGATTGTGGAAACCTTCCGTGAATATGGGAAATAAATACAATCCGTGTACAGGGCGGGCTGCGCTCCTCCTTCTGGTCTGTCTTATGGGGGCATCCTGCTCGCTAATCAAGGAGGACAGAACAGCCTGTCCCTGTGCACTGACTGTAGAGGTTTCCAAGCTCCCGGCCTGGCCGGTCCGGTTCTCCATTAGTGGAGAAGACTTTTACCGGGAATGGGAAGTAGCCCGGGATACCAGTTTCATGGTCCGCGTGCCCAAGGGGAGCGTGCTGCTCACGGCGGTTGCCGGCGCTCCCCTTCCCCGGACCGGATCCATTTCCATCCCCTACGGCTATGAATGTCCCCCTATCTATGCGCATGAAGAGCGGGTGCCCACGCCGGAAGAATCGGCCCGGGTGCAAGTACAGTTGCACAAGCACTTCTGCGGCCTGTCCATGACCGTTGAAGGACCTCCGGGTTGGGGAGAACCTTACTGGACGCAGGTACGCGGCTCCGTAGGCGCCCTGGCACCGGTGGGGACACCGGAAGAGGGAGCTTTCCAATGCCGCCTGGACAGCGGGGATACCATCCGTCTCCCCCGCCAGTTGCCGGAAGGGGAATTATGGATGGACCTCACCACGCCCGAAGGAACCGTCCGTTCCTTCGCCCTGGGAAATTACATGCTGGAAGCCGGATACGACTGGACCTCGCCGGACCTGGAGGATTTGTCGCTGCAACTGGACCTTTCCCTTACGGCTATCACTTTCCGCACCACCCTGTGGGAGAAAGTTATTCCGCTGGAAATTGAAATTTAGGGAAGAAAAGTTTGCACTTTCAAAAAAAGTGCGTATATTTGCAGTCCCAAAAACGATGCGCGGATGGCGGAATTGGTAGACGCGCTACTCTCAGGAGGTAGTGTCCGAAAGGACGTGTCAGTTCGACTCTGATTTCGCGCACA
>JBGUPS010000060.1:0-60317 GCA_045130395.1 Candidatus Cryptobacteroides sp. | reverse complement strand
AATCGTCGCACCCTCAAAATGACCCCTAACTATCTAACTTTCAATATTTTCAAAGACCTATATATTAATTTTTAGTGGACACTAATGTGAACAACTAATAAACAATACAAGCAATGAGTAAAAAAGAATGGTATGCGGCACCGGCTACAGAGGTGCTGGAATTAACCTCGGAGGGCGTAGTGTGTGCCTCCATGGGGGTGAACAATGTTGTATTAACAGAAGAGGATTGGGAGGAGGAATAGGGTATGAAAAAGATTTTGAACTATTTTGTGATGGGCGCAGTCGCCGTTATGTTCAGCGCCGCCCTGGCTTCTTGCCAGAAAGAGAGTGCCAATGAAAAGACTTCTACTCCAGAAGCACCCGAGGTGCACGTTATCCATGTAGAACTGGACGCTACCGTGGCCGATACCAAAGCTACTTACTCTACGGCATCAAAGGAGATTACCATCCAATCCGGTGATGCCCTATATGTCGCGCTTACTCAACCCACCTCAGCCACTTGGTCTGGTGCAACGGGTACTCTCACCTATGACGGAACTTCGTTTAAGGGCGATATCACTTATACCGGCACCTACAGTGGTTCGGACATCATCACGGACGCCAAGGACCTTACCGCCACCTTCCTTCCTAATGGTTATAGTACCGTAGGTTACCTGTCTTCTACTGGTGTAGCTACTGCCGCCAATGCTTTCTATGCCGGTGCCAAGGATGCCGCTGTTCCGCAGCTGGTACACCTCACCGCCACGGTGAGCGACCAGGCCGGCAGCGCCAAAACTCCGCTGACACTGGTGCCTCAGAATGCTGTGCTTTGCTATTCCATCAATGCCAATAAACTGAGCGCAGGTGCGCACACGGTATCCGTTTCCGACGAAACCACCACCATCAGCGGTAGCGTTACCGCCGTGGCCGACGCCGCCACCACTTTCGCCGTGGCTTTCCCGGCCCCTGCCACCTCAAAAGACTATACCCTGCGCGTTCCCGCTTATGAGAACGTGGTTAAGTCAGGTAAAACGCTTGCTGCCGGCAAAGTAATCAATATTTCCATTGCTGCCATCGCTCCTACCTTCAGTGTCTCAAGTACTTTAGCCGTGAAATTCTCCCCGGGCAACCTGCAGGCCGTCTTCGCCAGTGCAGGTACCACCTGCACATGGCGGTTCGCCGAGCACCAGTGGGACTATGTGGGCGATGCTGCCGCCAACACCAGCATCGACGGCAACGGCTCCGTATCTGCTGCAGGCACCGTCGACCTCTTTGGCTGGAGCACCTCGACTACCGTCCTCGGCATCAATAACTCTTGGGATGACGGCGATTATTCCGGTGATTTCGTGGACTGGGGTTCCAATGCGAATGTCCAGGCGGGAATCGGCACCGGCTGGCGTACGCTTACTATTGCTGAGTGGGAATACCTTCTCACCCGCAGCATAACCAATCGTTATTGCAAAGCCACGGTGAACAGCAAGGCCGGCTTGGTCCTTTTCCCGGACAGCTATACGCACCCGTCCGGTCCTGCCGCTATTGCAAGCGCCAACACTTCTAAAGCCGCATTTACCACCAACACCTGGTCGGCAGATGACTGGATCAAGATGGAGACGGCAGGTGCTGTATTCCTGCCTGCTGCAGAAGAGCGCTGGGGAGGGTCGGTCTCGATCGACGGAACGAACCACCACGGCAACTACTGGTCAAGTACGCCTAATTCTAGTGGTCGCGCCTTCCCCCTGCAGTTCAGCGGTTCTGATGTGAGTACCGACTTCAACTACGGCGCTGTGTCCAACGGTTACTCCGTCCGTCTCGTCCAGAATCAGTAATCGCGCATAGCGCGTTGGGATATGGGAGCCCCGCTCTGTGCGTAAAATGCAAATAGCTCTGTGTGAGCCACTTACAAAAAATCGTCTATGTGGAATGACATAGACGATTTTTCATATCTCCCTGATTATGCCCCTCTTCCATTTCACGGTGCGATTATAGTATTATTTCGCAATTCTCCAAATTCTGGCAAGTCTTGCCAAAACTTGGCCCGGCCCCTTTGCAACTGTAATTTTGCTGAGAGAAGATTTTGATAATTGAGAAGGTTGAAATGGTGTTCTAAGGTCGGCTTCCTTCGCGATACGTGGCGATAATAGGGTAGTGGTCCGAGTATTCTACGTGCGGAACGGTGTAGGTGACGGCCTCCAGGCCCGGAGGGTACAGGATGTAGTCGATGCGCAGCAGGGGCCAGAGGGTGCGGTAGGTGGCGCCGAAGCCCTTGCCGGCCCTCATGAAGCTGTCGTGACGGCCCCGCAGCAGGCGGAAATAGGTGTACGACAGGGGATTGTCGTTGAAGTCTCCCAGCACCAGCGACTGCACAGGGGCATTGTCCACGCCGCGCAGCACTTCCGCCACCTGTTTGGGACGTTCGGTGATGGAGCGGCGCATCTTGCGTTCCGTCTCTTCCACGGCGCCCTCCTTGATTACCAGATTGGACAGGGAAATGTTGTAACTCTCGAAGTGGCAGTTATATAGGCGCACGGTAGCGCTGTCCAGCTTTACGTCTGTCCACAGGGCCAGGTTGGTGGAGCGTTCAAAGTTGATTTTGCCCTTGTCCGCCACGGACCGCCGGGACAGGGTAAGGTTGCCGAAAGCCCCGCGGGAGCCGGTAAACACGTAGTATTCCGCTTTATAGCCCGGGAAGTGGCGCTTGATCCAATCGTCCATGGACACTTCGTTGGGCAGGTAGAACTCCTGCAGGCAGATGAGGTCCGCGTCCTGGGCCCGCAGCCAGCGGCTCACGGAATCGGCCAGGACCAGCCGGTCGGCACCTTTAGGCCCATGCGCGAACAGCCCTACGTTGTAGGAAACCACCTTCAGGGAGCCTTCTTCCGTGGAGGCGGAGCGGCGAATCTGGACATATCGACCAAAAACGAAGAGAGACGGCAGCAGCACGATGGCGAGCAGCATGCGCATGTGGGAACGCCGGAACAGCGACCAGATGAACAGCAGCACCGTAACCGGCAGCACCACGGGATAAAGCAGCCCGAAGAGCGTGAAGAACCAGGCCTTTGCCGGGTCCACCACCACGGAGAGGTACGCCAGCACCAGCAGCACGCTCAGCACCAGGGAAACCGTGCCGAACGACAGGTGCGACAACCAATGCCGCTGCTTTTTCTCCGTTTTGGCCATTTATCTGTACAATTTGCCGGATTTGCGCCAGTACCGGATGAGTAGCCAGCCGAACAGCGCGCCGCCCAGGTGAGCGAAATGCGCCACACCCATCTGCGTGCCCGTAATGCCGGTAAACAGTTCAATGCCGATAAAGATAAGCACCCACCACTTGGCGTTCAACGTAATAGGCGGGAAAATGAGCGTAAGGCGGGCCTCCGGATACAGCATGGCAAAGGCTACCAGCACGCCATACACGGCACCGGATGCGCCCAGCACGCCCGGAATGCTGTTGTAAATGCTTTGGGCCGATATGCCCGGGTACTTGGCAATCAGCTGATGCACTTCGAAGAACTCCACGCCCGTATGCAGCAACACGGCGCCAAAACCGGTAATGAGATAGAACCAGATGAACTTTTTGGTGCCCAGCACCCGCTCTACCACCATGCCGAACATCACCAGCGAGTACATGTTGAAGAAGATGTGCATGAAGCCATCGTGCATGAACATGTGGGTGACGGGCTGCCACCAGCGGAACTCGGTGCTCAGCGGGAAGGCCATGGCAAAGGTGTCCTTCATGAACGCCGGGTTAATGAGCGTGGCGATGAACATAATCACGTTCACATACAGCAGGTTGCGGGTTACAACCGGAATATTCTCAAGCGGATTGGCCATTTAGAATCGTTTTTCAATTTCGTCAGCCGGGACGATGGCAATGATACGCCGTCCGGCGGCGGTAAATTCAGGGTTTTCGCTTTGCAGGAGGGCGTCGATTAAGCGTTGGGCCTCCAGCGGGGAACTCAGGCGGGTGCCCACGGAAGCGCCCAGGACGGCGAATTTCTGCGCAAGCGACTGCTCCATCACCTCCGGCAGGGCCTGGGTGTCGTCCGAGAGGATGAGCAGGATGTCCTGCACCATGGTTTGCACGGTGGCGGCATCGGCACTATAGCCCTCCGGAACGCCGTTGACCACAATGGTATCCGGGCCGAAGGGAGCAAGGTCGAAGCCCAGGCGGCGGAGGGTCTCTGCGTGCTCGTCCAGGGTGAGACGCCCTTCTACGCCCACGTTCACCTGCACGGGGAACAGGGCGGTTTGCGTAACATGGGCATTCTCGCGGAGGGCCTTCAGGAAACGGTCCGTAAGCAGGCGTTCGCGCGCCCGGCGGATATGCACCGCCATGATGCCGCTGGCGCTTTGGGTAAGGATGAATCGACCTTGTACCACCAGCACCTGCGCCGTAGGCAACGTCCGGTCCTCAAACAGCGCTCCGTAGTTCGGGTTCGGGTCTGTGTATCGCCTTGTGTCGATATGTCCGTCATGCCCGGCGTACCCGTCATGCCCGGCTTGACCGGGCATCTCTTCCTCCTGCTCGAAAGGATTGTAATTCCAATCCACCCCCACCGAGGGCGTGCTGGAAGGCCGATATTCCTGGAACTGCGTCCCCATCACGGGAATATCCCGCGCCTCCGGGTTGTCAAACTCGATGGAGCCCGCCACACTGGCGCGTCCCATAGCCTCCTTCACGGCGGCGAACACCGTCTGGAACAGCAACTGCTCTTCCTCGAACTTAATCTCGGCCTTGGTGGGATGAATATTCACATCCACCGTACCCGGATCCACCTCCAGATAAATGAAGTAGGACGGCGTGCTGCCTTCCGGAATCAGGTTTTCATAGGCCTTCATCACGGCCTTGTGCAGGTACGGGCTGCGGAAATAGCGGCCGTTCACAAAGAAGAACTGGTTGCCCAGCGCCTTACGGGCACTTTCCGGCTTGCCGACATAGCCCCGCAGGGTAGCAATGGAAGTATCGGCTTCAATATCCATTAGCTCGCCGATTAGCCCCGCGCCCAGCAGGTCCTGGATGCGGAACTTGAAGCTTTTTGCAGCCTTTACCACATGGATTTCGCGGCCGTTATGGGTGAGCGAAAAAGCAATGTCCGGGCGGGTAAGCGCCACACGCTGGAACTCTTCCACGATGTGCTTGAGCTCCACGTTGTCGCTCTTGAGGAATTTGCGCCGCGCGGGGATGTTGTAAAAGAGGTTCCGCACGGAAATGTTGGTGCCCACGGGGCAACTTACTTCGCGCGTGCCTTTGTTTTCGGAACCGGCCATGAGCACCTCTACGCCGGCCTCTTCGCTGGCAATGCGGGTGCGCAGGCTCACCTCCGCCACGGCGGCAATGGAGGCCAGCGCCTCTCCGCGGAAGCCGAAGGTAAGGATATGGTGCAGGTCTTCTGCCGATGCAAGTTTGCTGGTAGCATGCCGCTCAAAGCACAGGACGGCGTCGTCCGGAGTCATGCCACAGCCATTGTCGATAACCTGGATAAGGGTGCGGCCCGCATCCCCAATGACCACCTTGATGTCCGTTGCACCGGCATCTACGGCGTTTTCCATCAGCTCTTTCACCACGGAAGCGGGGCGTTGCACCACCTCTCCCGCCGCGATCATATCGGCAATATTTTTCGGTAATATCCTTAATTCCATATTATATCGTTTCAGGTTCTATACCCTCTGAAACCCTTCGTCGCTTCGCTCCTCGTCCCTCCCACCGCTTTGCGGCGGGCCCCTCCCTCTAATACGGCCGAGGGTGGCCATAGGTTTCAGAGGGTATAGAACCTTCCGCTCATGTTACAGCAGCTCAAAGAATTTGGATATGTAAATGAGTACCAGCACGATGAGCACCGCCGTGACGATGGTGATGATGGTGTGGACCAGGCGCATGTCCGAGCGGGTTTTCTGGTAGTTTCCGCCACGGAACGCGCCCCGGATGCTGCTGCCGGGCACATATTCTCCCTTTGCACGGGCGGCCTCGTTGGTCCCGTCCACGTCCCCGAACATCTGGCGACGTTTCTCCTCCTCCGGGTCATAGTACCGGGGCTTGTAGTTGAACACCCGGTGTTCGTTGGTCCCAAAGAACCCAAAATTGAACAGTTTGGCCATAATCCGATTATTCCTTCACAGCGCGGATGTTGTGTCCGCGACAACGGTATCCCGGATTCCAGTCGTCCAGGAAACGGTTCCAGTCAAAGTCTACGTTGTAGGGGTTGTTGTTGGTGCTCATGGTAGAGGTCCAGTAGCAACCGGCATCCTGGGTGGTGTGCACGGTGCCATCCATGCGCCCGGCCGCAGGCAGGAAGATGAATTTGTCCTCGTAGCCGGGCACCGTGCTGGTGATAATGCCGCCTAAAACGTCGTTATAGGTAGTCCAGGTCCAGGTGGAATGCTCGTAAAGCTCGGCCCAATCCTCTCTTGTGGGTATGCGCCAGCCGTTTCCCAGAAGGACGTGGGCGGCATCGTCCTGAGGGTCCAGAACGGTTTTTCCATCCACGGTACCATAATTGGCACTGAGGCAGTATTTGGTCATGGAAGTGGAGGTGCCGTCGGCGCTCCAGGCGTAGGTGGCCCAACTGTAGTCTTCCTTGGGCTGCGTTTCTCCCCAGGCGTAGTAATCGCCAAACTCTTCGGGAATGGTGGCTCCCAGATTGAAGGAGGCCCATTTTACGCTTACACCCATGTCCACTGCTTCCGGGGCGGCCGTGGAGGCTTCGGGAATTTCTCCGCCGTCTTCCCAGTTGTTGATTTCGGCGCTGATGAGTACCTGGATGCCGGAATCGTGCACCACGATGTTCACCGTGTACTGCTTGCCCCCCAGGAGCGTTACCGGAACCAGCGTGGAACTTTGTTCTACGTCGCCCACGGTAACTTTTACGGTAAAGGCAACCGTCTGGGGAACGGCGATGAGGCGGTACTGCGTGTCCGAGACTTTATAAGCCTGGATATCTGCTGCGGCAGCATTGGCAACCGTCACCTGGAAATCCTCGTCCACGGTTGCAGTGGGAATGGATCCGCCCAGCACTACGCCCAGTACTTCACCGCCACTCTGGTTGTCCAGATTAATGACGATCCGGCTGAGTTTGTGGTCGAAGACCATGGGCACGGCCTGCGGTGTGGGCACCACATTCTCCTTGATGGCTGCGATGAAATCCGAAGACGATGTCCCTCCTCTCTGGTCCAGTGCCACGCTGAAGGACGTGGGGACGGTGGCCGAGTACGGATAATAAGCCTTGAAGGTGGCAGCGTCGGTGGCGATGTACCAGTTAAGGTCGCCGGCAAAAACGCTTCCGTCATAGGTTAACCGGGCATTCTGGGCCCAGATGCTGTTTTCCCGGATGACCGTAAGGCCAATGGCGTCCTCAAGCTCAAAACTGGTTTCCGTTACTTTGGTGAGGGAGGGGTTTACGGTGAGCGCCTGCACGGGCGTCTCATACGTGGAGAGGGTTTCCTTCTTTAAACAGGAAAGGAGCAGGCAGAGGGCCGCCAGAAGAAGGAGATATCTTTTCATCGGTTGCAGATTATCTGGTTTCAATCGGTAAAAATAACAAATACAGCGCAATAATACAAATCCGCCTACTTAAACAAAGCGCGGACCAGGGCGGGAATATCGGCCACCTTTACCACCTCGATGCCTTGCGGTTTTTGGTCGAAGTGGGTGTACGAGCTTACGAAGATGCGTTTGAAGCCCACGCGGGCGGCTTCCACGGCGCGGCGCGCGGCTTGGGAAACGGGGCGGATTTCTCCGCTCAGACCTACCTCTCCGGCAAAGCAGACATCGGCAGGGATGGGGTAGTCGAAGGTGGAGGATAGGACGGCGCAGATGACGGCGAGGTCGCAGGCCGGGTCCGTGATGCGCAGGCCGCCGGCCATGTTCAGGAACACGTCTTTCTGGCCCAGCTTGAAGCCCGCACGGCGCTCCAGCACGGCCAGGAGCATGTTCAGGCGCCGCACGTCAAAGCCCGTTGCGCTGCGCTGCGCGGTGCCATATACGGCGCTGGACACAAGGGCCTGCACCTCGAACAGGAACGGCCGGTTGCCGTCCAGCATGGCGCTGATGGCCGTGCCGCTGAGCCCTTCCTCGTGCATGGGGATGAGCATTTCCGAGGGATTGGCCACTTCGCGGAGGCCGGTGCCCGTCATTTCGAAGACGGCCAGCTCCGAGGTGGAGCCAAAACGGTTCTTGATGCTCCGCAGCACCCTGTATGCGCCGCGATTCTCGCCCTCGAACTGCAAAACGACATCGACAATATGCTCCAAAATCTTGGGTCCGGCGATGGTACCTTCTTTGGTAATATGGCCGATAAGGATGACCGGAATGCCGGTGGATTTGGCAAAGCGCAGCAGCTGGGCCGCCACTTCCTTGATCTGGCTCACGCTGCCGGCCGTGGAGTCCACGTGCTGGCAGTACATGGTTTGCACGGAGTCCACGATCATCAGGTCCGGGGACACTTCCTCCGCCTGCTTGAGGATTTCGCCCATGTCGGTTTCGCTGTAAATGAGGATGCCGGAGGCGTCACCGCCCAGGCGGTCCGCCCGCATCTTCACCTGTTTTACGCTTTCCTCACCGGTGACATACAGCGTTTTGAGGGCAGGGGAGTGGAGGGGTAGTTGGAGGGAGAGGGTACTCTTGCCGATCCCCGGCTCACCGCCCATAAGCACCAGCGAGCCCTTGACGATGCCGCCGCCCAGCAGACGGTCCACTTCTGCGCTGCCCAGGGACACGCGGTCCTCCTGCGTAGTGGACACGTCTTTGAGCGCTTCCGGCTTCCGGGAGCCCCCGGGAACCGTATGGGCCGAGGCCTTGCTGCCGCCGGTCACCACCTCTTTTTCCACCATGGTGTTCCATTCCCCGCAAGCGGGGCATCGGCCCATCCATTTGCTGTATTCATTGCCGCAGTGGCTGCAAAACCATACGGACTTTGTCTTTGCACTTGCCATAGTGCTGCAAAGATACACAAAAAACCCATCTATTTCAATCCCGTGCAAACGTGCCGGAATGAAAAGGTCCCTTCGGTCTGGCACCAGTACCAATAGAAAAATGTCTGGAGAAGGTCGGCCTGGAAGTCGTTCCCGTCGGCGTTACGAACGATGGTGTTGATGCCGCGGGTCATCACGATATAATCTCCGGAAAAGACGCCGAAATTGTCCCCGCCCCAGGTGGGATCGGCGGGAACCCAGCCAAAGCCGGGAACAAAGAACTCCGCCCGCACGTGGTATTCGTCCAGTTTGCCGTGAACCATGACGATATGACGGGCCGGGATGCCCTTGGCACGAAGTAGGGAGATAAATACGGAAGAGTAGTTGCCACAGTCCCCGGTCATGGTTTTCATCAGATTGGCAATGGTGTGCAGGCCCGTATTCATGTTCCCGTACGTCATATTGCCGTAGGTCCATTGGAAGCATTTGCGGGCATAGGAAATGATATCCCCGCCGGACTGGTCCCAGAGCGTATTGGCCGTGGAGACAATTTTACTATGGGTGGGGTCGATGAGTCCGTTGGCCTCTTTCCCCAGGTACTTCTGGCATTCCTCAGACTGCGGGTCATAGGCCGGAATATCCGTCAGTTGGGTCACGTCCACTACAACACGATAGACCTCTGCGTCAAACGTTTCCGAGATGAGGTATTCTCCGGAGGCGGGGATAGAGGAGGCATTCACATCTTTCCAGATATAGGCATTGACGCCATCGGGGCATTGCCCTTCCGTGCAGCCCGACGCTTCCCAATTGGAGATGGTTTGATACTCGTTGGTCTGCGGGCGTGGCAGCAAGGCATAAATCCGGGTAAACTGCGTGCCGGAGTAGGTGAGTTTGACGCCGTTGGTCACTTTGCCGGAAGAAGCAACGCTACGGGTAAGGAGTTGCGGTTTCTCGGTTACCGTCACCGTGCACTGCGCCTGTTTGTCCTGGGTGGATACCGTAATGACGGCCTGCCCCGCGGTATGGGCGGTGACAACGCCGTTTGCCACAGAAGCAATGGCCGGAGAGGAGGACTCCCATCGTAGCGTATAATCACTGGCAGAGCCGGGGGTCACCTTCACTTGCAACTCGGTTGTTGTCCCCTCCATCATGCTAACTTGACTGGGAGATAGCGTGACCATAACCTCTTCCGCCGGTTTGGCACAAGACAAAAATAGAAACAAAGCGGGGACCAAAACTCCAAGGGTCCTTTTTATCATAATCCGTTTCATGTTCAAAAGCATTGCAACAGATGCAAATATACAAAAAATCCGAAGACGTTTCGCCTACGCCTGGGGCGGTTTCATTTTTACCACAAATTGTTCTGGAGTCAGGAATTGCAGATGCCCGGGCCTGCCCGCTTGCCGGGAAAGGAGTTTTTTGTCACTGGTAACAAAAACGTCACAGAAGGAATCCATGGCAAGGGCCACTTGGGCATCGTCTTCGACGTCTCCGGAATAGTTTTTACAGGCCGATAAAATGTGGAAGGAGTCGATTTCTCCTATGTTAATGTGCTTGCAGCATTGTGTGGCGGTATTGAAAAAAGCACTTTGCATGCCGGCTTTCTGCACCAGATACGATGCGTCTATCATACTTTGTGTAGATAGAACGGCTTCTATTTTCCCGTCCCAAATGGCCTGAAAAATGATTTGGGAATAGTGCGTTTGGGGGCGTCCGCCCTGCAGGACGTCCAGAAGGACATTGGTGTCCAGGTAAACTTTAATCTTCATGGCTGTACTCCTCCCAAATATGCGCCAGACGAGGGTCTGATGCAAGTTCTTCCTCCGACGGTTTCCACTGTGACGGCACGCACTGCAATTGCAGAATATCATCTGAAACCGTAAAATTTAGCGGCAGAACCGGCCACTCCGGTTCCACGGCACTTTCCAGCGTTTTTTCCACAAATGCATTGAATGACAAATGCGCCGCTTTTGCCTGGCGTTTGGCCCGGGCCATCAGTTCCGGCTTTAACCGGATAAGTGCGCTTTCTCTTACAGTTTCCATAATGATATCACTTTTTGCAAAGATATATCATTTTTGGGTGAAAACCAAACTGTCCTTGTCCAAGCGCTCCGGGTGTCCTAAAAAAACAAGGATATCTCCTAAAAATATTAGGAGTTTTGAAAATATTCACTATATTTGCAGGGAGAAACCATAGGGGAGAACTGAGATGAAACAGAAACTCACAGCAAAAGAAGAGCAGCTGATGAACATTTTCTGGGCGCATGAGCCCTTGTTTATCAGGGATTTAATCAGCTATATGCCAGAACCCAAGCCGCATTACAACACAGTCGCGACGCTGGTAAAGTTCCTGGAGGAAAAAGGTTTTGTGGAAAGGGAGCCCATGGCCAATTCTTTCCGCTACAAAGTGAAAATCAGCGAACGGCAGTACCATGGAGATACGGTTTCTGAGGTGGTGGCGCGCTACTATGACAATTCCTATCTTAGCCTGGTTTCCCAGTTTGTGGAGGAGGACAAGATGGAGCTGCAGGAGCTCAAAGACCTTATCGCCCATATCGAAAAGAACAAGAAATGAGCGCATTCCTTTTATATATAGCGCGTGCGGGGCTCTATCTGAGCCTGTTCTATGCCTTCTATCTGCTGGTCATGCGCCGCACCACGTTCTTCCGGCTAAATCGGGTGCTGCTGCTGGCGGGGAGTTATCTGTGCCTGGTGCTGCCGATTATTCCCCTCAGGACCGTTTCGGCCTCCGTCGCCGCTACGGAAGTTACCATGGTGGGCGTTGGTGTTGCGGCGGAGCAATCGACCCAGGCTGTCTTTCCCTGGAAGGAGATTCTGCTGGCTGTCTATGCGGCCGGTGTTCTGGTAACGCTGGTATTATATGTGATATCGGCCCGGAAAATGGTCCGGCTCATCCGATGCGAAGAAAAAATCGAACGCGACGGCTGCCGGCTCATTATTCTGGAACAGGACACGCCCTCCTTCAGCTGGGGCCGAAACGTGGTCATCGGCCGGAAAGACCTGCAGGAAACCCCGGCCATCTTAACGCACGAGTTAATGCATGTGCAGCACCGGCATTCGCTGGACCTGGTCCTTTTCCTGCCCATCCAGCTGCTGTTCTGGTGGAATCCGCTGGTGTGGATTACCCGCGAGGAGCTGCGCCTGGTGCACGAATATGAGGCCGACGAGGGCGTTCTTCAAAAAGGCATTGATGCAACCCAATATCAACTACTTCTTGTGCGAAAAGCCGTGGGGCAGCAACGCTTCACGCTAGCCAGCGGCTTCCAGCACGCCAAACTCAAAAACAGAATTACCATGATGCTCAAACCTACTTCTTCCTGCTGGATGCGCTGGTCGTACCTGGCGCTCATCCCCGTGCTGGCCGTCTTTATGTTTGCCTGCAACAATCCCAAGAAAAACAAAAAAGCTCAGGAAGAGCCTGAAGCCATACAGGAGGTGCCTGCCGCCGACCCTGTCGGATACACGGTAACCGTCACGGACGAACCCGTTTCGTTCTCCGAGATAGAGGTGAAACCCACCTTCAACGGAGAGGATGCAAATGCATTTGCCGTGTGGGCAAACACCCAGCTCAAGTATCCGGAACAGGCTAAGGCCGATGGCGTTGAAGGCCGCGTGATAGTGCAGTTTACCATCGGCACCGATGGTGCTGTGCGCGATGTGCAAGTGCTGCGCAGCGTGCGCGAAGACCTGGACGCCGAAGCCGTGCGCGTGGTCTCCTCTTCCCCCAAGTGGGAGCCGGGCAAGCAGGACGGCAAGCCCGTTCCCGTCTCCTTCACTTTCCCGGTGGTGTATAAGCTCCAATAAGAAAAAAAATGTATCTTTGTGGTGAAACAATGTCCGTTTTGCCATGAAAGTATTCCGGCTTATCTTTTTGGCCGCCATCATTTTGGGTGCGGCCGCCTGCGGCAGCAGGGAGGGATATATCACCTACGATCCCGTTCAGATGCACAAGGAACCATCTGCGGAATCGGCCGTTGTAGTGAACATTACTTGCTCTCCCAAGCCCGGGTACAAAGAATTTGACAAAAAGGCCCGGCTGCTGTACTGGACCGGGCCCCGCAACAATCCCATTCCGCTGCCGGTGACCAAAAAGGACGATAGCGGCCAGTGGGGCTATGTGAGCATCTTCTCAACGGAAGCCAGGGAGCAGTTCAAGGGCTGGGTTCCGCTGGAAAAGATGCTCCCCTGCGGTGGGGGCCTGGGCGATGAAGTGCGGGATGTGTGCACGGCCAAGCAGGACAAGGTGATGCTGTACAAGCATCCCCGGGTATCGTCCGGAGAGCAGACCAAGTTCTGGCTCTCGCAGGGAGATACCGTACAGGTGCTCTCCAAGGGAAACGGCTGGGTGCATGTGCACAAAGTGACCACCTATACCACTGTGGATACCCCCGAGCTGTACGGCTGGGCGCAGCTGGCCCAGTTCAATGCCATCGGCACCTTCTCGGAAAACAGCGTAGCGGCCGAAAACCGGGCGGCCCAAACCGGCATCAAGGCGGGGCTATCCCCCGGCGTGTGGCGCATCATCCTGATGATTGGCTGCGGTATTTGCCTGCTGGTGTTTGTCGTCATGGCCTTCCCGGCCCGCAAACGCTCCAAGTTTATGGCGGATGTGGTGGGCAAAGTCCTGGTAGGCGCTGCCCTTTGCGCCGTCGGCGTCTGGGGCACACAGCACCTTTCGGTGGATATCATGGATGCGCTGCTGGTGCTGGTGGTGCCGCTGTTGATTTATTCGACCCTGTATCCGCTGCTATACAGCAAGTTATCACGCGCCTGGAAGTACCTGTATGTGCTGCTGGCCGTGGGCTGTGCCGTGCTGGTCTTCTTCCCCGCCACCCGGCATTGGCACGGGAACGGCATCCATAAGGCCTATTTCGGTGTGGCCGTGGCCGCCCTGGCCATCGCACTTTGGCAAATCTGGCGCGTCTGGAACAACGCCTTCAAGAGCGTATGCCCTCACTGCGGCTACTATGCCGGCCAGGAAGAGGGGGCGGATATTCTGGACAAGGAAATCCGGAGCAAACCCCGGAAAAAGCTGGAGGCCGTGAGAGTGTATACAGGTGACAAAGTAACCACCCGGGACGGCGTGGAGGTAGGCCGGGAAGCCCAGTATAAAACGGAGTACCGCACAGTCATAGTCCAAGACATTACCCGCTACTACCACTGCGACTTCACCTGCGTCAACTGCGGAGACACCTGGACAAAAACCTGGGAGGAAACCGAAGAGGTGACGGTGGGGTAGAAAGAATTGTAATCTTTCGAGTCTCACAAGCATAGGAAAAGGCCCTCCAATATCAATAGCTCATGCTATCATTGACGAAGAATCCGAAAAAAATGCTATCTTTGCAGCTGAATTAATTCATCAAGCTATGAATCTTAGAGACATTAAAAAAGACATCCAGTATGTGATCGGCGCTTTTATTGACGATTGCGCCCTGTTCCTGAACATCAATCCTGGCAAGAACGCAGAGGAAATCACCGGCCTCATCGACAAAGCCGTGGATCTATATAACGACCTCCGCGACAAGGTGGTCTCCGCCCCCAAGGAGGGTGCCAAGGCATACTACCGTGGCATCAGCCAGGAACTGCTGGCCAAGACCGACGCCCTGTACGATGAACTCAGCGCTTCTGTCAAGAAGGGTCTGGGCAAATAGCCTGGTGCGTAAGTAACAGAAAATCACAGACTTACAATAATGGACGGGTGCCCAAAGGGCGTCCGTCCATTGCTTTAATCTGCTGTTAATCAGTGGGTTGTGTGCCAGGCTATGCCTTGGTGATAAGGGCGGTGGCCCACACCTCGCAGCCTTCGCAGCGGCCTACGAAGCCCAGGCGCTCGGTGGTGGTGGCCTTTACGGATACCCGGTCCTGGGTTACGCCCAGGATTCCGGCCAGGATTTGGCGCATGGCCGCGATGTGCGGCGCCAGTTTGGGCCGTTGCAGGGCGATGGTAATGTCCACGTTCCCCACGGCATACCCGTGCTCGTGCACCAGCGCCACCACTTTTTCCAGCAGAAGCTTGCTGTCCACGCCCTTCCACTCGTCGGACGTGTCCGGGAAAAGGTGGCCGATGTCTCCCAGCGCCAGGCAACCCAGCAGGGCATCGCACAGTGCATGAATGGCGACATCGCCATCTGAGTGAGCTACAAAGCCGGTCTCCGAGGGAATGCGCACGCCACCTAGCCACATGGGCAGGTCCGGAGCCAGGGCGTGTACGTCGTATCCGTTTCCAATTCTGATATCCATAGCCACAAAGATACAAAAAATCCCGGGCACTTAGGTCCGGGATTGTTTTCTTGAAGAAGCGAAACTTACTTCTTGAGGGCGTCTTTCACAGCGTTGGCTGCATCGTCAACGGCCTTAACGGTAGCATCGACGGTAGCGTCCTTCACATCCTGGGCGGCCTTTTCCACGGCGTCCTGCAGGGTTTTGGTGGAATCGCAGCAAGCCTTCTCGCAAGCGGCATCCTCGCACTTCTCGGTGCATTCTTTTTCGCAAGCTTCTTCAGCTTTCTTGTTGTTGTTGCACTGGCAACTTACAGCGGCGACCATCATGGCCACAACGGCTGCAGACATAAATACTTTTTTCATAGCGCTAATAAATAATAACTAACCAACTAATTTAGTTTTCAAGGGGCAAAGGTACGGCATAAATCTGACAATCCAAAAGGTTTTTTAAAAAATTTACCAATTAGAATTTAAAAGTGTAACCCAGTCCTAAGCTTACTCTGAACAGGTTGGAATAGGCGGCGCTATAAAGTCTGGTGCCTTTTTTATTGGTATCAAGCTCATATTCGGACAGATAATCCAGCAGCAGGTACGGAGAAAGGGAATGGTGCTTGCCCAGATTCAAATCCACGCCAAGCTCTCCACGGTAGCGGTCGTTGTACACATGCGTGTAGCCGGCCGGCGTGTAAGCATAGTAGGTGGTAACACCGTCTTTCTTGGTCTGCTGGGAGCCCGATGTGCTGCCCCAGGCACCGTTCAGCTGAGTCCGGAGCTCGAAGAAGGCGAAGGGTTCCACCACTTTCCAGCCTTTGTACCTTACCCCCAGGCGGCTGCGCAGGGCAACCTCGTTGCGGGGAGCCTGGTAAATGTTCATGCCGGAATCCCCGTTATGGGTGAGCTGCACCCGTTCGCGCAAAGAAAGCTGGAAATAACCCAGGCGCAGGATGCCGGCAACACTGGCATGAAACCGGTGCTTGGGTGCCCAGAAACCATAGTATTTGGTAGTGCTTTCGTCTTCCAGCTCAATCTCCTTGCCGTTTTTCCAGGGATTGATAAGCGTATAGCCAACCCCGAGCTTCAGGAACTGGGCGGGCTTGTAGGAAAGGGTCAAGTTGGTACGCAGGCTGCCCAGGGCGGAGAAATTGTCATTGCTGCGGATTTCTTCCCCGACGGACAGGTGGAGGCCCTTGACAATCTTATAATCCACCTCTGCCGAAGCACGTCCGGCAAAACTGGCGCTCTGTGCCTGGGCCGCAACGGCCACCAGCACCGCTATCGTCGATAAAAGGATCTTTTTCATCAGGCAACGTAATCTTTGGCCCGGGTCACCATGTTCACGGAATTGGTTTCCCCTTTGGGCAGGTTATAATACACTTTGATAAATGCGGCGTCCTTCAGGAAGTCCACATGGCCGATTTCCACGTTTTCCACCTTCACGCCCAGACGCTTCTCCAGGTCCGCGACAAGCTCGGTCCGCTTTTCCGGGACGATAAGTTCGATGCGGTCGTACAGCACCAGTTTGGTGGTGGTGTGTTTGACCAGGCTCTCGCTCTCCAGCACGGCTACCAGCACGATGATGAGCGCATTCACCAGCGCCATCACACCCACGCTACCCCAGTTGATGACATAATGCGGCGCCGTGGCCACATCCACCAGCTGGTACACCGGCGCAAGGCCGTTGGCGGCGGCCAGGGCGATAATCACAAAGAGGTAGGTCATCTCCCGGATGGGCACCGTCTCCGTACGGTAACGGATGACGCCGAAGATGGCGAACAGGCCCAGGGTGAGTCCCACACCCACTTCCACATTGCCCATAATATAGAGCAGGATGAGCATGGCCGATGAAAACACCATGAAGGTAAAATAGTAGTCCCGGCGCTTGCTCTTCTTGTAGTAGAAGCAGTGCACCAGCACCCAGCAAACCAGCAGGTTCAGGGCAAAACGGATGCCCAGTTCCGCCACTTTCTGGCTCACCGTCATCATGGCGTCGGTGATGGTCTGTACGTCCAGCAGCATATCGTCGCCGGCATCCAAGTCGCCAAAGGAGGCCAAATCGTCCTGGATAAAACGGAAAAGAGGGTCGATAATCATATAGTAACTAATTTATTTCCAATGGTTTTTTCTATGCACCGCACTTTCCCTTTAAAGCGGCCGCTCTTGGCGCTTGGGTCCGTGAGGGTGACGGCGATGCAGTATTTGCTGACGCGGACCGGCTTTACGCGGAGGTCCAGCAGGATGTTTTTCATCTGACTGTCCGCCCGGCCGTCCTGTTTCAGTTCGATAATCACCGCATTCTGCAGGGAAGTCTCTTTCCCGGTGCGGAAGTTCTTGAAGTTCAGCAGCGTGTCGATGGTGAGCCGTTCGGTCTTGGCCGGATTCACCAGCGTAATGCGGTGGAAGCGCGTTTCCAGCACGGGGGAGAGGTCCGGCGCGGTGAACCAGGAATGGTCTGCCAGATAGGTGCAGGCAGCATCATCGGCACGAAAATCCATCAGCTCCGTGGTGGGAATGTGCATGCGCTTTTTCTTGGTGCGCCCCTTGTTGTTCTTCCGCTTGATTTCCAGGAAGGTGTCCCCGGAGTTCTCATAGCTGCGCGTCCGTACTTTCTGCCGGACCAGCCGCCGGTTGTGGTGGTCGTAGAACATCCGCAGTCCGTCTGTGTCGTAATAGACAGAGTCATAGGGGCTTATGCGCATGCCCTCCGTCACCAGCACCCGGTAACCCGCCGCGCCGGCCGCTGCCAAAATCCGCAGCAGCCTGGCTTCGTCGGTGAGGTACTTGGAGTCAATCCGGTTCATGAGCTTGATGCCCTCCATCTCCTCCAGGGTGATGGGCCCCAGCGACTCCAGCGGCTTCTCAAAGGACAGGTGTTTACTCTCCGGCATCTTGTGCGAGATATTCGTAATGCTTGACGCTCAACAGTTTACCCTTAGCATTATAAGTATACTGCACCTTCTTTTTCCCGAACTCGTTCCATTCGAAGGTCTTGTAAGTTTGAAGTCGATTACGGCCGTCGTATACCAACTCGCGCGACACCCGTCCGTCCGGGCCGTACTCGAAGCGCTTGCGCCACTTCTGGCCGTCGGAGCCGTATTCGGCCTCTTCGATCTTCTTGCCTTCCGCAGAGAAGGTGGTAATATGGTCCAGAACCTTGTTGCCCCCTTTGGGGTCGGAATTCCATTCCTTGATAACCAGGTTCTTCTTGTTCATTTTGGGCGGCTCCTGGGCACCTGCCGCCGGAAGGAGCAGCAGGGCCGATGCCACAAAGAGGATAAGTCGTTTCATAACAACTGCAAAGATAATCAATTCCTGCTTACCAAGGACGACCACCGCCACCGCCGGGACCACCACCGCCAGGACCGCCGCCACCGGTATAGGTGCTCAGGCTTACGGAACTGCCGCCGGAGATATCGGAGCTGGCCCAGACGCCGTTGCAATAGGTGGTTCCGCCCACACTTACGTCCATGTAGCCGCTGCTCAGGGACGGGGCCGATACGGCAAAGCTGGACAGGTTGGAGGGCGCCTTGAAGGCCGCAATGAACGAACTGCCGTCATACAGGGCGTTCCAGGCGTTGGCGCTACCGCTCATGCTGTACACGCTCTGCGAGGCGGAATAACCGCTTTCCAGACCGCCGTAGGCCACCACGGTCGCCCCGTTGTTGATATACAGCTTGTATCCGCTTTCGGTATTGGCATCCAGCGCCACCTCCGGGCTGCCCTTGGTGCAGACGGCAAAGACATAGCCGCCGGAAAGTTTCATATCGCCATTAGCGTCGATGGCATCATTGCCCGTGGAGTGGCCATAGACATAGCCGCCGGTGATGTTCATCTCGCCCTGGCAATTGATAGCATCGTCCGCCGAAGAATAAGCGTACAGGCTGCCGCCGGTGATGGTGAGCTGGCCTTTGACCTCGACTGTTTCGCTCTTGGAAGCGTTTGTGACGATGTCGCCGCCGCTTATCACCAGGTTGCCGCCATACACATAGTTGCGGCCGCTGCCTTCCTTGTAGCCAATCTTGATGGCCTTGGAGGACACGTCGTTGGACTCGCTGCCGGAGGTGGTGATGGTAAGGGTGCCGCCGCTGATATAGCTGTTGGCAAGGCTGCCGTTGGCGGTGTAGTAACTGTAGTTGCCCGCCCGGACGCCCTTGCCGCCTGCGCCGGTGTTGGTGATAGTCACCTTGCCGCCGGTCATGGCAAAGTAGTTGTCGGCCTTGATGCCGGCCGTGCCGGAGTACTCATTGTCGTCGCTGTCGTAGGCCACGCCGCCGCTCACCGTGATGGTGGTGGTGCCGCCTTCTACCAGGACAAAGTCATCGGAAGTGATGCCCTTTTTCATGGCGGCCTTGGTGGTAATGTCCAGGGTGCCGTCACTCAGCCGGACGTAGTCGTTGACCTTGATGCCGTGGCCGGCGCTCGCACCTGCCGTAATGGAGACGTTGGCGCCGGTGAACAGGCGCACGTAATCGTCAGAGGCAATGCCGCTCTTGCCCTGGGCGTTGTTGGCCGTAACGGTGAGCTTGTTGGTGCCGCTGGAAGGGCCGCTGAAGATGAGCTGCCCTTCGGAGAAGAACACGGCTTTCATGTCTTCGTCGCCGCTGGTGGTGTAGCTGGCGCTGGAACCATCGGCCAGGGAATTGCTGCCTTCAATATAGACAAAGGTGCGTTTGCCGCTTTGATTGTCGATGGCGGCGCCGTCGGGGTTGGTGAGACTGAGGCCGCTCAGCCAGAGGGCCTGCTTTTTCTCGCTGTACAGCTTGAACCGTCCGTTGGCAGAGGAACCGCTGAGCTTGTAGATTACATTCTCCGAACCGGAGTAGGTGATGGTTACATGGGCGCCGTCTGTTTGAACGTCCAGTAGGTCGTCAAGGGCTTCGTCACCGCTTACGGTGGCGCTGCTGCCATCGTAGGTGATGCTTACCAGGTACGGGAAATTCTCCTGCGAAAAGGTGTCATCCTCGTTGTCTTCTACCTCCGGCGTCTGGATCTCGGTGCCGGATGTGCTTCCGTTGCCGGAGTTGTTCTGGGTGCTGGGAGTGTTGTTCTCAATTTCCTGCTTGTTACAGCTGCCAAGCACCAAAACAGGCAGCAGCAGGCTCACTAAAACCTTCTTCATAGTACACGTCTTTTAGCTTGCACAAGGCAAATGTCGCAAAAGAACTGGCAAAATTGCGGCCACAAAAGAACACTTTCAGCGAACGGGCGCTTTTTTTCAGCGAACCGGCTATTTCTCCGCCAGGAATTTACGGAAGGCGGGTCGATAACTCTCGCCGACGGGCAGGGTAGTGGCAGGCGCTTCCAATACCACGGAAGAGGCATTGGCCTGGCGGATACGGTTGAGGGCGATGATGTAAGAGCGGTGAATGCGCATGAATTTATTGGCGGGAAGTTCTTCCACCAGCCGTTTAAGACTGTAAAGGACGATGAGCGGATCCGCCTGGCTGTCCAGGTAAATTTTCACGTATTCACTCATGCTCTCGATGTAGCGGATATCGTCCAGTTGGACAGTAACCGTTTTGTAGTCCGATTTAAAGCTGATGGTGCCAGGCTCTTCCTTCTGTACCTGTTCCGGCGTTTCCGTTTCGGGGAGGACCGGTGGCTGGACTGGCAGGGCCTTGGGCGTTTTGAACAGCCGGATGGCGGCAACGATGCAAAGGGTCATCAGCACCGCAAGGATGCCGCTAAGCGTCATCTTCCATTCCGGTTTTAAGGGACGATGATGGGATGAGGGCTCCTCGAAGAAAGGTCTGGACGGCGGCCCGTCGGGGGTGTCTTGGAATGCCTCCGGCCTGTCCGGCGGCGGTCCCGGTGGCCCTGGAGGCCCCATGGGCGGACGATTCCCCAGAAACAACCATACGGTCACCGCCAGCAGGGCCAGGGCAACCGCCATGAGGGAAAAAGCTTGTTGTTTGTGTTTCGTCATCCTTGCAAAGATAAGAAAAAAATGCGGTTTGTGAATTCCGCCCCGATGTGTTATCTTTGCCAAAATGATGATTACTAAGATGAAACGATTCCTGCTTCTTCTCGCGCTGGCAGTGCCGGCTTGGATGTATGCCCAAACGGCCCCCGCGCCGGTGCAAATTCCGGACAATACTGTTAATATCAAGGACTTTGGTGCTGTGGCGGACGGCAGTGCGCTCAATACCGTGGCGTTTGAAAAGGCGATATCGGCCCTGAACAAGCAGGGCGGTGGTCACCTGGTGGTGCCGGAGGGGCTGTACTTGACGGGCCCCATCAGCCTCAAAGACTGCATCGACCTGCATCTGGAGCGTGGAGCGGTTATTCTGCTGTCGGCGGATAAGTTGGTGCATAAGGACAAGGAAGGTAAAATCCGGCCCGGCATCTCGGCTTCCAAGCGGCACGACGTGAGCATTTCCGGAGAGGGCATTATCGACGGAAACGGCGCCTGGTGGCGTCCGGTAAAGCGTACCAAGGTGAGTGACACGGAGTGGAAGGCCTATCTGGCCAAAGGCGGCACCGTGAGCGAAGACGGCAGCCTCTGGTATCCCTCCAAGCTTAAATCGTTTCAGGATCTTGTGGCCGATGCCCGCCAGCAGGAACGCATGCGCACGCACCTGATCCGCTTCACGGACTGCGAACGGGTGAGCGTGACGGGCGTTACCATCCAGAATGCGCCCAAATTCCACCTGGTTCCTTCCCGTTGCAAGGATGTGACCATCGAGGGTGTAACGGTCCGCTGCCCCTGGAATGCCCAGAACGGCGACGGCATCGACCTCATGAACTGCCAGCGGGTGGTGGTGCGCCACTGCACAGTGGATGTGGGTGACGATGGTATCTGCCTCAAGGCCGGTGCCGGGGCAAAAGCCCTTCAGGACGGCCCTTGCAAAGATATTCTCATCGAAGAAAATACCGTTTACCATGCCCATGGCGGCTTCGTGATCGGCTCCGAATTCAGCGGCGGCATGGAGGATATCGTGGTGCGGCACAACGTGTTTTCCGGTACGGACACCGGTCTGCGCTTCAAGAGCGCTCCCGAGCGGGGCGGTACGGTCAAGAACCTTCGGATCAGTGACATCGTGATGAACGATATCGTGGGGGAGGCGATCGTCTTTGAAACCAGTTATGCCGACCGTCCGGCCGGGTACGAGGACAACCAGGCGGCCACCACGCAGAACTTCCTGCCCAATTTCCAGGACATTGTCATCGAACGCGTGTATTGCTGGAACGCCCGCATTGGCATCCGTGCCACCGGCACCCTGGAGATGATCCACGACATTAAAGTGAAAGATGCCGTGCTCTATGTTTGGGAGGCGCCCGTAAAAATAGACGTTCCCCAGATGATAGCCCTGGAGAACGTCCAAATTACCGTTTTCTAAAATTTACTTCCCAGCCAGGTGTTTCTCCCAGGCCCAGGCGGCCTTGAGGGTTTCTTCCACCGTGCGGGTGGCTTTCCAGCCCATCTCGGTGTTGGCCAGCGTAGGGTCGGCCCAGATGGCGGTGACGTCGCCGGCGCGGCGCGGGGCAAACTTGTAGTTGAGTTTGACGCCGTTCACCTTTTCGAAGGCGTTTACCAGTTCCAGTACGCTCACCGGGCGTCCGGTGCCCACGTTAAAGGTCTCGCAGCCCTGCTTCATCTTGCCTTCCATCATGCGGGTAACGGCAAATACATGCGCCTTGGCCAAATCGACAATGTCGATATAGTCCCGCAGGCAGGTGCCGTCCGGAGTGGGGTAGTCGTTGCCGAAGATGCTCAGGCATTCCCGTTTGCCGATGGCCGTCTGCGTAATGAAGGGGACCAGGTTGTTGGGCACGCCACGGGGCAGCTCGCCGATGAGGGCGCTGGGATGTGCGCCGATGGGGTTGAAGTAGCGCAGCAGGATGCCCTTGATTTTTCCGTCCGAGGCTTTTACGGTGTCGCGCAGGATATCCTCGCACATGGTCTTGGTGTTGCCGTAAGGGGACGTGGCCGGCTTGCGTGGCGTGTTTTCGGTAACGGGCACTACATCCGGTTCTCCATAGACCGTGGCCGATGAAGAGAACAGCACGTTGCAGCCGCCTTTTTCCTGGGCCACCTCCAACACGTTGAGGAAGCTGGTAAGGTTGTTCTTGTAGTATTTCAGCGGCTCGGCAACCGACTCTCCCACAGCCTTATAGGCGGCAAAGTGGATAACGGCGTCGATGGGGTATTGGGCGAAGAGGGCCTTTACGGCTGCCAGGTCGCAGAAGTCCATCACTTCCAACGGGAGGTCTTCCCGACCGGTGATTTTCTTGACGCCTTCGTAGCAGGTACGATCGCAATTGGAGAAATTGTCGGCCACCACTACATCGTAGCCGGCTTCGATGAGCTCTACTGTTACATGGCTGCCGATAAACCCGGCGCCACCTGATACCAGAACAGTCTTTTTCATAGCACTATTGGTTTTCTTGTTTCTGTGTCTTCATTTGTTCTTTCTCCAGATACTTCATGAACCGCTGCCGTTCTTTTGCGGCACGTCTGGCCAATTTCTGGAGGGCTTTCAGTTTTTTGGCGCGCTGCCTGTCCAGCTTCCGCTGCGCCTTGGCGGCCTGTTTCTCTGCGTAGATGCGGTCTTGTTCGGCCCATTTCGCTTCCCGCTCCGCCTGTTTAGCTGCCTTGGCAGCCTCCCGCGCCGCTTTTTCGCGGGCCTTGGCCTCGGCCTTCAGTTCCTTCTCCGTCTTCTGCGGCGGCTCCACTTCGGCCGGCTTGGCGGCCAGGGAATCCGCCGGGGCGGTGGTTGACAGACTGTCCACGGGCGGAACAGGCACCGCCGGAACGTTCAAACTGTCTTTGGCGGCCGTTGCCAGGGAGTCCTTGGGCACAGCCAGCGTGTCCGGCAGGGCAAGCCAGGTGGTGTCTCCCTTTGCCCGGGCCAGGGAATCCTGTTCCCGCTGGCGGGCGCGGTCCCGGACCACTTGCAGCGAGTCGCGGATGGCGATGTCTCGGTAAATCTTGTTGATATGGCCGGGGAAGTAGTCTTCCGTCTGCTTGAATTCTGTATGGGGCCGGGCCAGGTAAGCCGTCCGTTCACTCCGACGCGGGGTTAACGAGGTGACATCCAGCGGCGAAGCCGGACGGCGTTCCGGGTCCCAGCGGAATCCCTTGAGGGTTTTGTCCTCCTCCGGCATCTGCACGGTGGGATAACCGTCGTTCTTGGGATTGTCGTAATAGTAAATACGTTCTATTTCACCATCCTTGAAGGTGGCGTAAATCATCTTGGATTCCACCTTGTTCACCGTAGCCAGGGCGCCTTTTTCTTCCAGGTAGAAGATGGTGGATGCGCCGCCCAGGGCGTCAAAGCGGGTGAGGGCGGTGGTGGAGTCGAAATAGGCCACCATCTCCGTGCCTCGGATTTGGTCGTAGCTGTTCGGGTCCTCCTGAATGGTGATGAAGGCGTTGGCCAGCAGGTGGGCCTTTTCCATCTGCTTGTTCTTGATGACCATGTAAATGCTGTCGGCCGCATATTGCCGATTGCCCTCATTGTAGAAAATGGGGTTCTGGAACAGGCGTACCAGGGAATCCAGGTCTGAGTAGATGAGGGAGTCGGCGGACATTTGCATGTCGCGGCGGAACATGCGGACGTGCTTGGAGCCCCAGATAAAGTTCACCTTGGTGGTGTCTTTGGGCGGGGGAAGTGTGTCCGCAGGAGCCTGAATGGCGGTAGTGTCGACGGGTGCTACCGGTTGGACAGCAGCCGTAGTATCCGCCAGGGCGGGATGGGCCAGCGTGTCAGCCATGACCGGCGGGGCCAAGCTGTCCACGGGCGCTTTCGGCGGAGCCAACGTGTCTGCCGGAGGGGCTGCAGGTTTGTCCTTGGGTTTGTCTGCAGGCTTGTCTTTGGGCTTGTCCGCCGGCTTTCCTCCCGGTTTATCGCCGGGTTTCCCGGCCGGTTTGTCCCCGGGCTTTCCGGCCATCTGGCCTTGTCCCGGCGGAGGCGGCGGGAGGTTCGGGTTGGTGAGGGCGGCTTCCTCCGCCGCTTTCGCGGCTGCAGCGGCAGCTGCTTCGGCGGCTTTTCGCCGGTACTCCATCACCGGGTCTCCGGAAATGTCAGATAGGCGCTTCTGGGCGTCTTTTTCCCATTCCTCCGGGATGTCGCACTTGCGGATGCCCCGCAGGAGCAGCAAATCGCCACCCAGGTAAAGGGTGTCCCGTTGGCCTTTTTCCTCGCTGATGCTCATGATGGCGGGTTCCCGCGTCATGCGGATCTGGGAAAGGCTGTCGGTGTATTGGAGCTTTCCGGCCAGCGCAAACACATTGCGCGTAGTGTCCATGAGCTCTGCATGGCCCAGCAGGTCTACATCGTTGCGGGTCCTGTAATAATATAAGGAGTCCGACCAGGTCTCCTGGTCCTGCGTGAGTACGTGCACGTTGCGGCGGAAGAAGAAGAGTTCCCGGCCGCGGTCGTACCAGCCGTCGTTGGCGCTCAGCATCTTATCGTCCTGCCACATGTCCGTGGCGAAGCCGAAATAGGCGGTGGAAAGGTCGCTGCGGTACTCCAGGCGCGAGGTCTTTACAAAGGTGGTGTCCAGGTACATGTTCACCTGGTCGTTGAACACGAACAGGTGGGCCTTGGAGTCGTAGGTGCCGAAGGTGCTCTCGATAATTTGTCCGTCTTTGTCGCGCATGGCGCCGCCGTCCTGGAAGATGGCGACGGAATCCTTGGTGTTGTAGTCCAGATAGCGGGTGCGGAGGGTGTTGTTGTCTTTGTCTTCCAACTGCACCAGGGAGCCCCGGAAGCGGGCCATGTTGTCGTCCACCACGTATTGCAGGGTTTCGCTGCTCAGCTGCGTCTGGTCCTGGATAATGCGCACGTGGCCCACGGCGTCGATAATGTTGGTATTGACGTTCCACAGGGCGGTGTCGCACAGCAGGTAGGTGTCGTTATGCAGGAAACGGGCCGGGCCGATGACCTTGCGGTAGCTCTCACCCTCTTTCTCCTCGATGAGCTGGGCGCTCTGGGCGCTGATCAGGTGCACTTTCCCATCGTCCTTCTTCTTCTCCTCCTGTGCATACAACGGGGCAACGGCCGCCAGGGCCGACAGCAAGCAGCAGACGGTATGAACGAGCCTTCGGCGCACTATTTACGGGCATTCCACACCTCGCGGGTGAATTCACATTCGTGGAAGAGCGGGTCGATAATGATGTACGTGTCCTTCACTTTCTTGGTCAGGAAAGCATCCACGGCTTCCTTCTGTTTGTCCTCCTTCACCTTGTCCAGAATCTGGGTGTAATCGTGCTCGAAAGTGGCCGTATGGGCCGGGACGATCTTGTCGATCTTGATGATCTTGTACACCAGGTTGCCGCTTCTGCCCTGCAGGTAGCCTTCGTTGTCCTGCGATTCCACGGGCTCGGAGATTTCGCCCACCTTGAGGTCCTTGATGGCGGCATAATCGGCCGGTTTCAGCTGGTCGATTTCGAAGTAGGCGGAGCCGGTGGCGGGGTCTGCCATCTGGCCGCCGTTGGTACGGGTGGCCGGGTCCTCGGAGAAGAAGCGGGCCGCCATGACGAAGGGAATTTCATCCTCCAGGATTTTGCCGCGCAGGCTGTCCAGTTTATGGAAGGCGTTCTCGCGGTCTTCGGCCGTATACTGCGGTTTGATGAGGATGTGACGGGCGTTGAACATATCGCCCTTCTTTTCAATGACTTCGATGATATGGAAGCCGTCCGGGGTTTCCACAATCTGGGAGATGGTGCCGGGACGGAGGGACATGGCGGCATCCGAGAAAGCGGGCCAGAAGATGGACTTGGAGGCCAGGCCCAGTTCACCGCCGCGACGGGCGCTGCCGGGATCTTCGGAATAGATGCGGGCCAGGGTGGAGAACTTTTCTCCGTTCATGATGCGTTCCCGCAGGCTCAGGAGTTTCTCCTTCACGGCCATGGCCGCCCTTTCACGGTTCGGGTAGATGCAGATCTGGCTTAACTGGTACTTCACGGGAACCACCGGGAGGTCTTCCGGATCCGTAGCGTCCATGTACTGTTTGACGTCGTACGGCGTCACCTCCGGCATCTTGTTGGCGATTTCCATGCGCTCCTGCTCCGTAAGGCTCTGCTCCTCAAGGGCTTTCTGCCATTCCTGACGCAGCTTGTACAGCGGCTTGCCAAAGTATTTCTCCATTTCTTCGTCGCCGCCCAGCTGGGTGCGGAACCAGTCGATGCGTTGCGACAGGTTACCCTGCACCATGTCGTTGTTTACGGTGAGGGAGTCGATGCGGGCCTGCATCAGGAAAATCTTGGCGTCCAGCATGTTCTCCAGAATCTCACAGCGCAGGTCTCGGTCCGAGCCGGCGCCGCTGGCGCGCATTTGCTGCACCTCCGCCTCCACGTCCGACAGGAGGATGGTTTCTCCGCCCACGATGGCAACGGTTTTGTCCACTATGCCCTTGTACTTTTGCGCACTGAGCGTAAAGCATACCAGCAAAGCTGCGGCTGACAGGAAGATATGTTTCATAATCAATAAATTACCAGTTTTTTGTTTTTGCGGGCATCCTGCAGGACATCCTGCTCCAGCTGGATTTCCAGCTCATGTTTGCGGCCGCTCAGGATGAGGTCACGGATGCGGGGGATGCAGTATTCCAGCGGGGCTGTTTGGCCTTCCGGAACCATGTCCACCAGGCAGGCCAGGTGGAGGACTTTGTGCTCGTCCGTCCATTCCACGAACTGGCCTTTCAGGGTGGCCATCATTTTCCCGTAGTCCATGCCCAGGTCCTGGGCCAGGAGCAGGGCGTCCTGCCAGGCATTGGCGGCATCTACGTATCGGATAGCGACGGTGGTCGACAGGTTGGCGGCCTCCGCGGCGCTTTGTGCATCGTCAGAGGAAATCAGCTTGCGCAGGGTGTTCAGGTTTTTGGAACCGGCGGGGAGGGTTAGGTAACGCGCTTTTACGATGGGGCGTTCCAGGCGGAACTTGCCCAGGTTGGCGTTGTAATACCGGACGATTTCTTCGTCGGTGACCAGGGTGTCCAGCCGCTGCTCGATGTAGCGCTGCTCATAACGGAACTTGAGAAGCGTGCGGCGGTAGTCTTCCAGTTCTGCCGATACGTCTTTCTCCGTTTCTGAAAGCTGTTCTTCCGCCATGTCCACCAGGAGGAGGTCTTCCGCCCAGGCGTTGATGTACTGATGGGCCAGATTGATGCTGTCTTCCCGCGATACACCGGTGGGAATATAGCTTTCCAGCTGCTCCCGGTGCAGTTTGTGCGACCCGGCACGGGCCACGATTTCTCCGCGGAGCAGTTCGTTGGTGGTATCGACAATGGTGGTGGCCACCTTACAGGAGGTAGCCGCCATCAGAAGGACCGCTATGTACACGTACTTGCGCATATATCTTGCAAAGATACTAAATTTCTTCCATTAGCAACTTCAACAAGTGGGCCAAAACGGCGCGTACCTCCTTTGGGGAGGCCGTGGTGTGGTTGGTCATGATGGAAAGGGTGACTTGCGGCGTGCCGTCATCGGCAAGGATATAGCCGGAATAGCAGAGGACTCCGTCCATGGAGCCGCTTTTGATGCGGATGGATTCACGCCCGGCCTGGTTGGGCAGGAGGGTGCTCAGGGTGCCTTCTCCCGGGTGGGGGAGCGAGGCCAGGAAGGCGCTGAAGGCGGGACTCTGCTGCATGGCCTGCAGGAAGCCCACCATCCACTCCGGTGACACGTAGTTCATGCGGGACAGGCCGCAGCCATCGACCTGGCGGATGCCGTCCGGATCTACCCCCAGGTTGATAAGTGTCTGGCGTTGAGTTACTTGGCAACTGTCGGGCAGGGCTATGCCGGTCTGCTCTTCGCCCATGGCGCGGAACAGGGCTTCCGCGTAAAAGTTGTCGCTGCGCACATTGGTGATGCGGGCGATGGCGCGCATCGGAGCCGATTCCGTTCGGCCCAGCACCAGCGGCTCGCCGGCTTTCTCTTCGGCCACGAAAGAACTGTTGCGGATGTACCCGCTCCGGTCGATATCGGCATAACCGCCGGTAACCTCCCAGCCGCTTTCCTTCAGGTTTTTCCAGAAATAGAAGGCGCAGGTGAGCGCACCGAACTTGTTGGCAAAATGTTCGGTCTTGGGCTTGCGGTCCGTGGCGAAGGAGCCGCGGAGTTCCGCATACGGGGCCAGGTCGGTGGTGTACAGGTACAGGCTGTTGCCCGTGCCCGCAGGTCCGGTGATGCTGTAGTTCTGGAAATGCAGCCACGGGGTTTCCGGGTACGTCTGTTGCACCTGGGCGGGCTCTCCGGGCGCGGCGGCGCGTACGGCAAAGTCAATCGCGTTGGCATAGAAACTCAGCGCATTGGTCCCGGTTCCGTAATACGTGCCGATGTCATCGAACCCCCAGCTCTGGTGCTCCAAATTGCCCTCGTAGGCCCTTCCGTCGCCCACGATGCGGCCATGGATGGCGTTGATGCCGGCCTCTTTGAGCAGCGATTTCCATTGCCGGAAAAGCGTAGCGTTTTCTGTGGCGATGCTGTCACGGGTCCCCAGGGTAGGGTCTCCGTGGCCGATAATGTACACGTCCCCTTCCAGTACGCCGTCTTTGATTTCGCCGCTGTAGCCCAGTTCTGTGCGGAAGCGTGCCTCCGGGCTAAAATAATGGAGCGCCGTGCCGGTGGTGACCAGCTTGATGTTGGAGGCCGGCACCATGCGTTGGCTCTGGTTCAGGCTTACCAGGGTGCGCCCGTCCCGGTGTATGGCCAGCACCCCCCACACCGCGTCCTTGAGGACACCGCTATGGGATTGGCGGTTCACATATTGCTGGGCCGGGTTCTGTGCGCCGGCATGCACGAGGACCAGGAGTCCCCAAAGGAGGGCTGCGAGTTTTTTCATCAGCGTAACTTGTATTCAGTCAATTGGCCGTTTTCCCAGCGCATGTCCACGGTTTGGCCGGTGCGGGTGCGGAGTCCTTTCACCCAGCCATTAGGCCAGGCCTTGGGCAGGGCGGGGAGGGGGATTACACGGTCCGGCGTGGACTGCAGGAGCATTTCCACCACACCGGCGGAACCGCCGAAATTCCCGTCTATCTGGAACGGGGGATGGGCGTCCAGGAGATTGGGGTAGGTGCCGCCGCCCCGGCGGGCGTCTTCACCGGTATATTTATCCGGACTCACGTAGCGAAGCAGGCGGCGGTACATCTGGTAGGCTTTCTCCGCCTGGTGGAGGCGGGCGTACAGGTTCACGCGCCAGCCACAGCTCCAGCCGGTGGTTTCGAAGCCTTTGATTTCCAGGGTTTTGAGGGCTGCATCGGCCAGGGGTGTTCCGGCTTCTATCTGGTGGCCGGGGTAGACGCCTATCAAGTGGGACTGGTGGCGGTGCCAGGGGGCCGGTTCTTCCCAGTCGTGATACCATTCCTGCAGAGCGCCGTTCTTGCCCACATGGTAGCCGCGCAGGCGGGGGAGGGTGGCATCGACCCGCTTTACAAAGGCGGTGTCACCCAGCTCACGGGCTGCTGCTGCGGCGTCGGTGAGGCATTCGCGGATAATGGCCAGGTCGGCCGTGACTCCGTATGCGCTGGCACCCGTATAGCCGTCCTGTGTCCGGTAGATATTTTCCGGGGAGGTGCCGGGAGAGGTGATGAGTTCCCCGTTTTTCTCGATTAACACGCCCAGGCAGAACTGTGCCGCGCCTTTGAGCACCGGGTAGTCGCGCTCCAGGGCGGCCCGGTCCCGGGTGAAGAGCCAGTGCTCCCAGATATGGGTGCTCAGCCAGGCGCCTCCCATGTTCCAATTGGCCCAGGAAGGGTCTCCGCTGCCTTCTCCCACCGGGCAGGTCATGGCCCAGATGTCGCTGTTATGCGCCTCGCACCAGCCTTCCTGCACCCCGTAATAGTTCCGGGCCGTCTGTTCTCCGTTTTTGGACAGGTTGTGCAGGAAACCCAGCAGGGAGGCATGCATCTGGGGAAGGGCGGCGCTTTCCGCCATCCAGTAGTTCTCCTCCAGGTTGATGTTGGTGGTATAGTTGCTGCTCCACGGCGGCGTGAGGCTCTCGTTCCACAGTCCCTGCAGGTTGGCCGGGACGCCTTCCGTACGGGAACTGGCGATGAGCAGGTATCGACCATATTGGAAGTACAGGGCTTCCAGTTCCGGGTTGGCTTCTCCTTCCGCATAGCGCAGGAGTTGCTGGTCCGTGGGGAGCACGCGGATGCTGTCCGCTGTGGCGCCCAGGTTCAGTTGTACACGGTCGAAAAGGGCCTTGTAGTCCTTTGTGTGGGCTTTTTCAAGTTTGTTCCAGCCTTTGGCGGCCGCCTTGTGCGCCAGGGTCAGCGAAGCCTGCTTGTACTCCCGGCCTTGCAGCACGGGGTCTTTGTCGAAGCCGTTGAAACTGGTGCGGTTGGCCACTACGATGAGCGCCTCCCTGGGGCCGTCGATCACCAGGGCATCGTCCTTAGCCTGCGCCTGCTCGCACAGGAGCGTGGTGCGGAAATGGATGCCGTGCGCGTCGCTATAGGTGTAGCCATCGACAAGGAGGGAATGGCCCTCCGCCAACAGGGTATGCGGCTGCTGTGAGTGCAAGCGGAGGGTGGCCCGGATGGGGGCTTCGCTGCGCAGGCGGAGCACGATGACGGAGTCTGGCGCGCTCACCAGATACTGGCAGGAGAATGTTTTTCCGTCTCGCCTATAAGAGACCTGCGCCTGTGCCTGGCTGATGTTCAGCACACGCTGGTAATCAGTAATTTGCGCGCCATCCGGATAGGTGATTTCCAGGGAGCCCAGCGGCTGGTAACTGTTGCTGTTCTTGCCCTGCAGTTTGCGTTGCAGCTGGTCTGCCAGGCGATAATCTTCCTGTTCCAGTGCCTCACGCACCACGGGCAACCAGGCGGTGGGAGCGGCGGTGTCCCGGAAGGGTTCGCCGGTCCATAAAGTAATGTCATTCAGGGAAATACAGTCCTTCTCCGTGCCGCCATAGACAATGGCGCCCAATTGTCCGTTTCCCAGCAGAAGGGATTCTTCAAAAAAAGCCGCCGGCTCTCCGTAATGCAACGAGAGCGACGGCCGGGGGGTGCAGGCCAGGGCCAGCATGCCTCCCAGAAGAAGCAGCCTGTGGGCGTTCATGTTTACTTGGTGCCGAAGATGCGGTCGCCGGCGTCACCTAAACCGGGAACAATGTAGGCGTTCTCGTTCAGGCGCTCGTCCACCGCGGCAACATAGATATCCACGTCCGGATGCTCCTGCTGTACTTTTGCCACACCATCCGGAGCGGCCACCAGGCACATCAGGCGGATATTCTTGCAGCCGCGCTCCTTGAGCATGGCGATACCGTCGCAGGCGCTGCCACCGGTCGCGAGCATCGGGTCCGTCAGGATAACCATGCGGTTTTCGATGTCCTTGGGCAGTTTGCAGAAGTAAACCACCGGTTTGTGGGTTTCTTCGTCACGGTAAAGGCCGATATGACCAACCTTGGCCACGGGCAGCAGGCTCAGCAGGCCGTCCACCATACCCATACCGGCGCGCAGGATGGGGACAATGGCCAGTTTGCGGCCGTTCACCATCTTGGCGGTCATGGGGCAGATGGGGGTCTCGATCTTCACATCCATGAGGGCGATGTCACGGGTGACTTCGTAGCCCATCAGCATGGCAATTTCTTTCAGAAGTTCGCGGAAATCCTTGGAGCCGGTTTCCTTCATGCGCATGATTGTGAGCTTGTGCTGGACCATGGGGTGGTCGATAACGTGGAGTTGACTCATAAATATTATAAATTAAGATCTTTCAGTTTGAGCTTGGCCTTGGCCTTGATTTCCGGGGTGATGGCTGTGGTTACGTAGGTGACGGCGGCTACCAGCGCGGCCCAGTCATCGACCATGCCGGTAAAAGGGAAAAAGTCAGGGATAAAGTCCACAGGCAGGATGAAGTAACCCAGGGCACCGGCGATGACGGCCTTGTACCGGGCCGGCGTGTTCTCGTCCACAAAGGTGTAGTAGAGCACCAGGGCATAGTATAATACCTTGGAGCCTGCTTTACGGGCTATCCGGCGCAGTTTTTTCCAGAAATCCTTCTCGTTGAAGTTGTCCTTGTACTGCGTCAGTTCTTGCGCACTGAAGTTTTTTTCTTCCATAGTCCTGTATGATAACGCTTACTTCTTCTTCGGAAGTTGTACTTTACCGCCAGGAAGCATGGTGTGAAGCATGCCGTTGGTGAGGTTCTGGACCAGATAGGCCGGGTAAGGCGCCATGGGGTTGCGCTTGAAGCTGTATTCCACCACCTTGGGATCTTTGCCGGGGGCGGAAGGATTGGCCTTGGGCAGGAGCAGGTTGGCCATGAAGGTGGCCAGGCCACTGTTCTGTGCCACAAACTTGACAGGGGCCGACTTATCGTCCCAGGCCTTTGCGGACAGGTGGTCATACGTCATGCAGAAAGTGTCATGCATCTCTTCTTTGCTTCCTTTGAAGGTGCAGTCTATCTGATGGAAATTGGCTTCCACGGTGGCGCCGAAGAGCGGGCGGGTGAACGCATCCAGTTTGGCGGCTTCCAGGTTGTGGATTTTCATCGTTCCCCAGGTGCTCTCCCGTTTGTCGTTCTTGGTATAGACGGTGAGGTTCAGACGGCCGTGGTTCGGGCGTCCGGTTTTCATGTTCAGCTCCATCACGTTGCCGGGCGCATTGCTCACGGAGTTGATGGCGACGAAGACATTGTTCATGGGGAAAGCGCCGCGGTTGACGTGCGTGGTTTCCCAAATGAAGGTAAAGGCATCCAGGTGTGCGTCGATATGCTTGATAGTCAGAGGCATCTCTACGGTGTTGAGGCCTTCCTGCAGGGTGGCGTAGGGGACTGCCGGCGGGTAGCGGTCATCCTGGAGGATGGTGGCTTTTTTACCCACCATGTGGATGTCGCCAATCTCTACGTGTTTGCCTTTGATCATGCGGGGGATGTTGAGGGCGCTGGTGGCGACGCTGTCCAGTTGGACATCGTACCACATGGACGCTACCTTACCCATGCGCTCTGCCACCTGCTCCGGAGGAACGCAGTTGTACAGGTGGAGGGTCTGGGCCAGTACGGGACCGGCGTCGGCGGTTTCCAGGTGGCCGATCTGGCTGCGGGAAAGACCCATGGCATCCTTGTAGTCCAGGCTGTCCACGGACACGCAGTAGGTGCTGTCGTTGTAGCCAAAGATGTTCTCCGCCAGGTTCAGGTCTATTTCGTTAACGCAAACGTTGATTTTCTGTGCCGATACCCGGGTGGAATCCGCCAGGCTGCTCATGCCTATCTGTCCGTCTTCAATCTGCAGTTTCTCAAGGAAAACTTTCTTCAGGAAAGACGCCTGGGCCGATGCGGTGTCCGGCTCCTCCTGGGCTTGCTCCTTTTGTGCCTTCAGAAGCACCTGGGCAACCGGCTTGCGGATGAGCAGGCCGTCTGCCTGGGCCTCACCTTTGAAGAGACGGGACCAGTGCACGTGCTTGAGTTTGATGGCGTCCACGCTGGCCTCGATGTCCGGTCCGGCGTTGGTGGTGTCCCGCAGGGTGAAAGTCACATCCTTCAGCACTATATTGCCTGCAAGCAGGGAAAGATGGACATTGCCGATTTGGACCTCTGCGCCGGGGATGTTGCCCAGAGCCTTTTTTAACTGTTGCTTGGCCACCACATTGACGATGATTCCGCAAAGGATGAGCACCGCCAGAATGGAAACTATCCAAATGAGGGCGGTTTTCTTGGATTTGTCAGTCGTTTGCATACTCGCTTGTTTTGATCATGCGAAGATAATAAAAATTTTCGGCGATAATTCCCTTTTTTATATTTTACTGGCGTACAACTATATACCGAAGAGACTGGCGTGGGAGGAGCGGAGCTCCGGCTGCCGCATATACTCCTCGGCCTTCCGGACGGTTTCGGCAAAAGACTGTCCTGTAACGCGCGTGTTGCCATCCTTGTAATACATATTGTCACCAGTAGGCGAGAGTGCTACGTACACGCCATCTTCCCGCTGGACTACAAAGAAGTGTCGGCGGTTGTTTTTCTCGTCCCGGCAGGCTGACAGGATGCAAGACAGGTAACATGGATTCTGAACGCTTTCGTTGTACGTGGCGCCCAATCCATAGCGCCCGTTTTTGCGGACCAGCAGATAATCGTAACCGTCCATGTCATTAAAGACGGAACTGAGTTTCAACCCTTCCGGAACCAGGGAACGGACGATGGTAATCTCTTCATAGTCACAGGGAAGAAGCTGATAAGCGGCAATTACCCTCTTGTGGTCGGGTTTGGAAACGGCATAGGCATATCCTTTCTTGCCATTGTTGCCAACAATGTAGAAGTCGTTGTAGTACTCCACCTCTCCGTTCTTGTTATACCTGTTGGCGCTCATTCCGGTGAGTTGGATTTCCTCAAACGACTCTTCTCCGTTTTCTGTCCACGAGAAGAAACGGCCTCCGCCTGCCGTGCGGACGGCACTCTTTCCACTCTGGTAGTCCTTTACCAGCAGGGCAAGGTCTCCCCGGCCGGTATGAGTAAGCTCCACGGAGGAATACTCGCCGTCCCAGAAGTCGAACCAAGATTGCCCGTAGGTGCCTCCTGTTCCTTTAACTAAGCCGTATTCATCAACGTTGGACCAGGAGCCCAGCTTCCAGTGCATATTACCGCCAGCATCCTTGTAACCAAGCGCAACAGGATCTTTGGCTCCCCCTTCCGGGAAGTACTTGCATTCGTCAAACATGAAAGGAACCACTTCCTTTTTCTCTTTGACATTGTAAAGGCCCCACTTGCCGGATTTGGCATCCTGGGCGGGCGCGGCTTCCAGGCAGGTTACGGTGATGGACGAGAAGGCGGGCTTGGCGTGCCAGCGATGCCGGTTGTTGTCCCAGACGCCCCACTTTCCATTCTTTTGAACTACAGCATAGGGACCGTTCTGTCTGCCGTGTCCCAGGCCGTGGTACTCCTTGTGCGTGGAGTCGTAGATTTTGTCCCAGCCCCAACTGAAGAGGTCTCTCAGGCCTTCTGCCAGCATGGAGCCCATCGCATAGCCCAATTCTTCTGCTACGCCTAACATTGCCCGCCCCTCGGGCGTGTCCCGGATGGGGGTAGGGGGAACATAAATGACATGTTCCGGCTCCTGTCGATACTGTGCCGTCCCCGTATTGTAATAATCCTCATCGCGACTGGAGGAAGAGGTTGAGGAGGAAGATTCGCTCCTAGGGTAATAAGAGCAACCGGGATAGTGTCCCACCCCCTCCCTGAGCAGATGACCGCAATAGGCACAAGCCGGAGGGCTGGCCGGAGGAATGCTGATATTGACATTGCCCGCCATCTCGAGGGCCTGCTCCAGGGCGCTTTGGGCATGGGCCGAGAAGCAGACCGTGAGGAGCGAAATAAGGATAATAATACGTTTCATGTTTTCCATAATCGGCGCGTTCGGAAAAGTTACTTCTTTATTTCCTTCCGCACATACCGCTCACCGGTGGCCTCTTTCACGGCTTCGATGAAGGCGGGGGAGTAGGCGGGTGAGGTGTGGCGGCCGGGGACGATTTCGCCGTCCTTGGAAGGACGCATAATCTGGTCGTTGTGTTTGACGATGAGGAGCTTGGCCAGTTTGTCCCAGCGCTTCATCATCTTGTCGGTGTAGCCGATGGTCTTGGCGGTGAGATAGTCCGTAAGCTCTCCGGCGGTAAGGCCGGCGGCGTGTTCCTCTACAGCTGCCTGGTCACTTTCATAGTAGTCTTCCAGTTCCTTCTGGGCCTCGCGTAAATCTCCTATCATTGCACTCCAGCGGGGATAGACCATATTGGCTACCCAGTTGCACATCCAGAAGGCGCTGTCAAAGGAGAATTCCGTAATATTGTTGTTCTCCCGGCGGAAGGGATCCGGAATGCGGTCGATGCCGCAGTACACGGGCACATAGGCCACCGTGGTGGCATCGTCCATATTGAAATAGGTAATGCCGCCCATGGCGTCGGGCAGCCAGGAGCGCATGCGGCACACCATGGTCATGCCGCTTTGCTGGCAACCGATGGGACGTTCGCGGAACAGCTTGGTGCCGTCCGGAGCCTCGAAATTAACGGGCTGGTTGCGGTAAGGGGAGGCCCAGGGACCGGCGCTGGCATCGGCCGTCATATCCAGGGCGGTACCCTCGTAGTGGTCACGCATATCGTTCTGGATGTCGCGGTAGCTCACGGGAGCGTTGGGCTTGATCCAGAGGGGAAGATCGTCATGCACGGAGAGGTCCCCGTTCAGGAAAGGCAGGTATTCGTCCATCACCTCCGTATCGTAGTGGTGTCGATAGAAGCTCCACACGCGGGCCTCGCAATAGCGGATGGCGCCCCAGTCCAGCGGACCATAGGCTTCGCGGAAGCTGAAATCGGCGTCAGGGCCCTCGTAGTAGCCCATCTCGCGGGCGAAGGAGATGACATCGGCGCTATACATGGTCTCGCCGTCCGGGGTAACGCAGAAGCCCAGCTTCTTATCGACCTTCTTCGCCTGGGGGAACTGGCGGATGCGGCTGGAGTTGGCGTATGCGCTGATGCAGTCGTCGGGTACGCGGCGGGCCACCCATACCGCACCCTTGCGGCCGGGACCCTTGCCGATGAGTTCCATGATCCAGGCCTCGTCCTTGTCACACACCGCGAAGGACTCGCCGGTGTCGTTGTAGCCGTACTCCTGAACCAGCTGATGCATCACGGCGATGGCCTCCCGGGCCGATGCCGACCGCTGCAAGGCCAGGTGCATCAGGGTGAAATAGCCCAGCCAGCCTTCCGGATTGCGAAGCTCCTTCCGGCCATTCCAGGTGGTTTCCACGATGGAAACCTGCTTTTCGTTCATCAGCCCCACTACGGAATAAGTGTAAGGTGCCTGCGCGATATAATGCACGGTGGAATTGGGACCCCAGCCCCGGACGGCAATCTGCTCGCCGGGCTCGTGCTTCCCGGGTGCTGAATAGCTGAGCGGCGAAGCAAAGCCAAAACCGTCGCAGTTGTACGTGCAAATGACGCTTCCGTCCACGGAAGCCTTCTTTCCAACGATGAAGTTGGTGCAGGCATCTGCCTTTTCCATCCCGGAAATCAGGCAGGCCGCCGCAAGGGCCAGAGAGATAAGTCGTTTCATACCTACAAAGATATGCAAAAATGCGAAACTAATTAACGTAAACAGTCGATGTGGGCGTTGGGGGCTTCCATGATGTTCCAGGAGAGGACGGCGCCGTCAAAGCCATGGCTGATTACGGCTTTCAGGGATTTAGTCACATACTCCGGAGAGGTGGGGACCACGCCTTCCCGGTAATTGATTTCGATGCCGGGGTATTTGGCGCAGGAATAAGGCTCCATGGCCTCCAGTTGGGAGTGCAGGAAGGCCAGGTCCATCTGGAAATCGGGGTAACCTTTGGCTCCGGGAACGGCCTTCCGCAGCAAATCATACTCGAATCCCATTCCGGCCGGAGCGAAGGTCTGGCGATAGAGCATGGGCTTGATGAAATCGGCATGCCGGGCCAAAATCTCATAATCCTGCCCCACGAAGGGAGCCATGAAGGGCGCATAAAGGTCCATGCCGATTTCCAACCCGCGGCTGCGCAGGGCATCGGCAATGCCGGCCACGGCACTACTCACAATGTGGCCCTTGACTTTGAAGTAGGTATTTACGCCGTCATCCACGAAGGTGAAACCCTGGGCAGGCGTATAGCCGGTGACGGACAGGAATTCGTCCCAAAGCATTTCCCAGCCGGTTTTCATATAATTCAGGTCAAATCCCTCGGCCAGGAACTTCTGCGCGCACAGCGGACAGCCGCAGTTGAGCACGCCGCCCACGCCGCTCACGAAGGACTGGGTGCGGATACGGTCCAGGAACACGCCATCGAAACCGCAGTCGCTGAAGTGGTTGTCGTAGATGGCCACCACGTTGGCGGCATTCTGAGGATCCGAAGGGCAGTTGAAGCGGAATCCCTCGCCGGCCGCCAGGTCATAATTGGCGGGGATGTTGCCCCAGAGGTCCACGGCGGGGGAGTTCTCGCACATTTCCTCCGTTTCGGCAAAAACCGGCAGCCACAGGAGCATCTTGATGTCCTTTCCGTGCAGGTATTCTCCAACTTGTCGATAAATCTCTTTATCCAGGCTCCAGCCGATGATGACCTTTTTCACCGGGATGAGCCGGCTCACGGTATCCAGCCGGCCGATAATCTGCTCAGCGGTATAATCCGGCGTATGCCAGCTGCCCAGCGACACCTGGACAATATACCCAGGTTCTTTCACCTTTTTGCTCTGGCACGCGACCAATGCCAGCAGCCCCATCAGGATAATTACGATTTTTTTCATTTCCGTTCAGATTCTCTTACAAAGATAGCATGTTTCCTTGAACCTTGGAGTAGGGAAAACACAGTTCTGAGGTTGGCCATCTGGCGCAGGTGGGTAGCGTTGATGGCGCAGGTCTGCTGAAAGTGCCCTGACCGGCGCCACTGTAGCGCGTACAAGCCACATTCCTGGTGCAGTCGCAAGAGTCCCCAGAACTTTTTCCTGGTGGAATGATCCTGGGGAAACCTATCCGTGTGCTACATTTCTACCAACATGAGCACGGGCGTATTTAGTGATTACGGCTCGGGGGGGTAGAAGGCGTTGTAGACGTAATGGCGGAGGGTGCCGGCATTGTCATCTTCGCGGTACTCCCAGGAGAAGGCGCCCAGCATGCCCTTCGCTTTTACGAAGGCTACGCGGTATGACAGCGATTCCGTGTCCTCATAGCTGGCGTACATTGTGCCGGAGCTGTTGCCCAGGTATACGTTCTTGCCAGTGGCATCCCAATGACGGATGTTGTAGCCCGCGACACTGTTGCCGTTCACTTTATCCGTAGTGAGAGCCTCAACAATCTTATTATAGGGCATGGAGGAGGGATAGATGGTACCGTCCGCGTGACCATAGAAGGCCAAGCCGTAATTCATACGGTTGTAGGGGACTCCCTGGCCATGGAAAATCTCGATGGATTCTTCTCCGGAACGGCTCCTGGTAAGGGAGGATCGGTAGAGCGGGGAATTGTGATAAGGCGGATTGCCCATGGAATAGGTCATCACGTTGATATAATCGACCCACTCCAGAACTCCAGCGTTGTCGATGTATTGTCCGCTGTCGGAGGCGGCGTAGGAAATAAGCCGGTAGGGTCCCAGAGTCCTCCTGAGTTCCCGCATGAGGATGGTAAAGTTCCCTGTATCAGCCGGATCGGCGCCGTTATAGTGATCGCCGTCCTTGGCCGCATAGGTGGGATACTCCCAGTCAATGTCCACGCCGTCGAAATTGTATTCGTTGCAGATGCGGAGGCATTCGCTGCAGAAGAGCGCACGCTTGTCCGGGTCCTTCGCCATCTCTGAGAAACCGTCGCCGTTCGCGCCCCAGCCGCCGATAAAGAGAAGGAGCTTCAGTTCCGGATAATTCTGCTTAAACGCAGCCATCTGTTGCATATAAGTGGGGCCATTGCCGGGGATTTCCAGGCCGCCGTCTCCGGTGTCCTTGTTCACAAAGCGAACTGGGCCCACGTTGATGTGCGTGAAACAGCGGACCTCCGCCAGGGTGGGGAATTCAGCACTGGGCGTATTTTTAGTGAAATACGTGGATACAATGGGTGTCCGCCCCAGGCGGGCCAGGCGCTGCTGCTCTTTGCTCAAAGAATAATCATGTATACTTCCAGCAGGCAGGACATCTAAATTAATCATGTGCCCTGGTTCCATGACCAGCGGTGTGGAAGTAGAAATGTATTTTTTGATGACGCCATCCTTTAAGAACTGGATGGTGAAGCCGTTGGGAAGGTAAACAACGTTTGCGTAACGTACGCTTTCCGTGTCATACGTATAAGCAGGGGAAGATCCGCTTCTCTGTGCATTCACGGGAATAAAGATGTGATTGACGGAAGTCCCGTCCCCGTTTACGGATCCGGAAATGCTTGTCAGCGGCCCCGAAGTGCCACCATCCGCCTTGTATTTTTGGCGATATTTTCCTTCGCCGAGGCTTCTTCTATTCCCTTCTACTACCAGGTTGGAATAACCCACAACTTCAGTTCCTGCCTTACCGGAGAAGATATACGAATCAAAATCACCGCTTACAGAGAACGTGATGGCCGCAGTTAACGGATTGAGTACGATGGAACTCTTGTCGTCGCTAACATGTCCTGCCATCAATAACTGATTCGTATTCTGGAAGCGGGATCTGCCATAATTACCAGAGCCGGTACTTACATAATATGGTTGGCCATCAGTATAAGGGTAGGCAACAGTGTATGGATAATAGTGACCGGAGGGATCGGAGTCCGCTTGAGCATCCAGTCCCGAGAAATCGACATCGAAAACCGCCACCTCCGGATTCGTAATATCACCGGCAACAATTTCATGAACAACTCGTTTTGAGGCATTAGAAGAGCTGGGATTACCATAAATCACAAGCTTATCGCCCACTTCCCACTGTGTTTTACCTGTAGTGGCCAGAGAAACCTTTGTCCCGTTCTGGTCGGTCATTTCGGGGAATCTTACGCTAAGAGTATGGATATCAGGTTTTCCTTCAGGAATAACTTCTTCTTTAACCCGCTGGCAAGAGAACAAAGCTGCAACAGACAGGGAAGCAACGAGAATAAGAATAACTTTTTTCATTTCAATACCCTCCAATATTATTCCCAAACGGGAGTATAACTATCATCAACTGTAAAGTCCGACAAAGCACCGGAAGTCTGGCAGACGGGGTTGTTGAATTCCAGCTCAAAGATCTCTGTGATGGGACTAAGATACTCTTTTTTTTTCATAGTTATTATGTGTTTGTGGTTTGCAATGATTCCTAACATCCCTCAAGATACAAAGATAGTTATTTTCTGAGCAAATAAAACCCGTTTATAAACAAAAAACCGCCGCTGTGATAGCGTCGGGTATATAGCGAATTTCAGAGGAGGCCGTACGTACTGGGCCAAATCTGTATGTAGTGATTCGAAGCGTAGCGACTCAGGGGGTTTGGGGGATTAGTCCCCCAATGAGTGACATGACCCCCAAAAGTCTTTGTCTAACTTTTGGGGGTCATGTCATTAGACGGGGGGATTAGACGGGGGATTAGCGGGCGATTCCTGCCGGCTGATGCTGGGTGATGCAATGGATGTTGCCGCCGCCGTAGATGAGTTCAATCGTGTTGACACCGACGACCTTGCGATCGGGGAACATCTCCTGCAGCTGTTTCAGCGCCAAGGCATCGTATTCGTCACCATACTGGGGAACAATCACACCGCCGTTGACAATCAGGAAGTTCATGTAGGAAGCATCGCAGAGTTCGCCGTTTTTACGGTGAATCGCACCATCTGTCTGGTCAATGGTCTCGGCACCCTGTATATAGACCGGCTTCTTGGTCATGGTCAGCTTCCATACCTTCAGCTTGCGACCTTTGGCATCCGTTGCCTCGCTGAGGGTCTTGTAGGCTTCCTGGCACTCCCTATAATAGGGGTGTTTGGGGTCGTCGGTCCAGCAGCAGGCCACCTCTCCCGGACGGACATAGCAGGCGATGATATCCACATGGCCGTTTGTCTCATTAGGATCAAGTCCATCCTTAATCCAGATGACTTTCTCTGCATTCAGGTATTCCTTCAGCTTGTCCTCGATCTGCTGCTTGTTCATGTGGGGATTGCGTCCCTTGCTGAGCAGACACATCTCGGTGGTGAGCACCGTACCCTCGCCATCGACATGGATGGCACCGCCTTCGAGCACGAAGCCTTCCGTGCGGTAGCTGGCAACTCCCTCCAGCTCGCAGATCTTCTGAGCTACCATATCGTCATCGTCCCAGGGGAAGTAGAGGCCGTCCACCAATCCGCCCCAGGCATTGAACTCCCAGTCGCAGGCACGCACGTCTCCTTTGTCGTTAACGAGGAAGGTGGGACCGGTGTCACGCGCCCAGGCATCGTTATTGCTCATTTCCACCACGCGGATATACTCCGGCAGACGGGCACGGGCGTTAGCGTACTGAGCTCTAGAAACCAGCATCGTCACAGGCTCGAATTGAGAAATGGCGGTAGCCACATTGACGAAGGTCTGCTGCGCAGGCTTGGCACCATCGCGATAGGTGTCCGTCCGTTCGGGCCAGATCATCCAGACCTGTTTCTGCTTTTCAAATTCGCCGGGCATGCGGAAGCCGTCCTGTTTGGGGGTGGTACCCTTGACTCTCTGTGCCATGGCTGGTGAGGTGAGCAACAAGCACCCAATCGCCAGGAACAAGAAAGCTAACTTGTTCATTCTAAATGGTTTTGCCATAATTTTTAGTTTTTATTTAGGTTATAAAAACTGAAAAAAAAATCGAACGCTTATAACCACTTGAAGTGATAGATGACTTCGTCGTTTTCCCAGAAGCGAATCTTTATTTCCTTTGTGGCGCAGTTGGCACCGACGTTCAGACTGGTAGTCCAGATGTGGCCGTCATCGCGCAGAGGAGTCTCGTCCTTCTCGACACCCATGCCGTAGAAAGCACAGAGCTTATCGTACTTGCTCATGCAGTTCATGTCAAACTCACCTTTTTCGTTGTAGCGGATGTGAATCCGTGAATATGCATAGGCTCTAGCGGCCTCGAAATGGTCGTCGTTGTGGAGCCAGTAGTTGTCCATGTTCAGAATCAGACGACGGTATGCCAGTTCATAAGGATACAGCTCCAGCAGCTTGGCATCGTCGGTCAACTTGTTATACTCTTTGATGATCTTGGTTAGCTGCTCGAGATTCATCTTCTGACCTACTACGTCGAACTTGATGCTGCCATCGTCGACTATCAGCTGTCCACGCTTGATGGCGTCGTCGAAATACTCCTTGATTTTTGGGTCGTAGCTGATGCTCTTCTTGGCATCTTCATAAATCTGTGCAGGAAGCAGCATGCGGTCGTCGTCCAATACTGGGCACTGGAACACGTATTCGCTGCGCCAGTCGAGGCTTCGGTTGCCCTTGTCGTCCTGGAAGACAACCTGGCTGTATGGGTGCTGATGCTGCTTGTCGTCCATGCGCTTTGACTGGCCGAGCCACAGGGTTTCGTTGCGCCACATGATAGGTTTCATGGCATCCATCATTTCCTCCAGAGTCTGAGGAGCCTCGATGACCTTCGATACCATGTCTAAACGGCCATAGCCTGGTCCCCATGACTGCAATGCTGACCACTTTGGAGTGATGTAGTAGTTGGCATGACCGAATTGGTAAGGGATATAGTTCACCTCGTCCTGGGCGATCTCTATGAGTCCGTAATTGCCGGTGGCATCGCCGATGAGGAAGGCCATGTTAATCATGGTGTAGCCATCACCATAAGGAGACTGGGTATACCAATCGTAGCTGTTCTTCACAAATTCTACAGCCTCCTTGACGGTAGCACAGTTTTGTGATACCAACTGAGGAATAGACATATTGTATGCTCTAAGCTCGCTCCATGGCTTGCCGTCGGCGCGGGTTGTCTCACCATGAGTGGAGTGCAGTCCGAAGCACAGCAGTTTGTCATCTCTTTCGCGGAGATCCACCTCGATATAGAGTCCAGTTTCATTCATACAGTCGGTAGAAATGAATGGAACCATGTCGGTAAATGCCTGAGGCAGCTCGTCCATCTGCTGCATCTCATGATAAGTGGCTAATACGTTAGGCAGGTAGGCCACACAGAAGTTCTTATACTTGCCGTAAGTGGTCTTGAACACGAAAGCAGGGCTTTGTGAGATGTCCAAATCCATGTTGCGGCCGAAAATGACTTCGCCTTTGTCGTTCTTTTTCACCATGGCTGTACAACCGCCTCCTGGCAGTTTCAGCTTGTCAAACTGGGTGTTAATGGCTGCCAATCCTCTCTCTTCGATAGCAGCATCCGTGTAGTCGGGAAGTTCTATGACATAATTGCCCAGGTCTTTGAAGTTCTTGTGTTCAACAACTTCAGATTCCCATAATTTTTCGCCTTTGAAACCTTGTGAGGTTTGTTTTGAACCGCATGACACAAGTGAGGCGGCAACTGTTATACATACCGCAAAAGCAGCGGCTAGTCTTGATAGTTTTCTCATTTGATTATCTCCTATTATTGAAATTCATTTATGATACATGACATATAAGGTCTAAAATTACCATTTGACGTGATAGATTAGGTCGTTGTTTTCCCAGAAGCGGACTTTCATCTCTTTCTGTGCGCAGTTGATACTTGAGTTTACACTGCTTGACCATATGCCGGCAGCATCACGGAATGGCTTCTCATTCTTTTCCACGCCCATGCCGAAGAATGCGATCAGCTTTTCGTACAAGCTGCTGCTGTTAGGATCGAACTCGCCATTTTCGTTATAACGGGTATGCAATTTGCCATAGCCTCTGGCTTTGAGAGCTTCAAAATTATCAGGGTCATGAACCCATGCATTGTCCATGTTTCTACGAAGCTTATAGTAGGCCTCGCTGCCTGGCTGGCAATTCATAAGCGTTCCGTCGTTGTCTACTACCAGATGTCCCAGCTTGATTGCTTCATCGTAATATTCCTTGATTTTAGGATCATAGGTGCTGGCAACAGCTTCATCGTAAATCTGCTTGCTGATGACTAGACGGCCGTCGTTCAATACTGGCCATTCGCCAACATAGTCGCCACGCCAGTCGAGAGCAGGATTGCCTTTGTCGTCTTTGAAGAGTACCTGCTTCCCCTTGCGTTCAGCATAGGCTATCCACAGTGACTGGTTGCGCCACATGATAGGCTCCATGGCCTTCATGGCATCGTCGATTGTCTCGACATCTACGATAACTTTAGAGACCATATCCAGACGGCCCATGCCTGTGCCGTAATAGTCGATTGTAGTCCACTTAGGTGTGATGAAGAAGTTTGCTTGACCATACTGATAAGGAATATAGCTGACCTCATCCTGGGCAATCTCAATAATGCCGAACTCGCCTGTAGCGTCGCCAATCATGCATGAGAAATTCCATCCTGCATAGTGTGCCAACGGATCGTCCTTTGGAAGCATCGGAGTGTACCAATCGTAGCTGTTATTGATATACTCGATGGCTTCTTTTACTGTAGCGCAGTTCTGAGACACCAATTGTGTGATAGCGGCTATGCAGACGCGCTCCCAAGGTGTTCCGTCGGGACGAGTTTTGTCGCCGTGAGCGCTATGCAGACCGTAGTTGGTGAGTGCTTCGTTTGGTTCGCGCATGTTGTATTCAATGTACAGACCTTTCTCGTTGAAGCAGTCGCAGGCGCTGTATATAAGCTGGCAAAGCCACTGTTCTGGCAACTCATCCATCTGCTGTATGTCGGCGTAATGCAGGAATCCGCCAGGTGAATATGTTACACAGAAGTTCTTGTACTTGCCGTAGGTGGTCCTATAGACATAGGCAGGATCCTGTGTGATTGCCAGGTCCATGTTGCGGCCGATGATGACTTCGCCCTTTTTGTTGAGTTTGGCCATAGATGTGCATCCGCCAGGTGCGGCTGGCATCTCACCATGGTCAAGACGGTCGTTTACCAGAGCCAGTCCCTTTGCTTGGACAGAGGCATCTGTAAAGTCGGGAAGTTCTATGACATAATTGCCCAGGTCTTTGAAGTTCTTGTGTTTTACAACTTCAGATTCCCATAATTTCTCGCCTTTGAAACCTTGTGAGGTTTCTTTTGTCGCATCGCTGAAACTGACCATTGTCAGAATGCCGGCTGCAAGCAGTGCAAATGATAAGTATTTTTTGTAATGCATATTTTTAATGGTTTAAAGTTTAGAGGCTAAAGACTATATTTATAGTAAACGGCTCCTTCGCGGACTCCTATTTGCAAGCTGCGGGTCTCGTAGTTGTAGATAGAGGTGTGGAGTGTCTCCCAGAGGTCGTTCTTCACCTTTCTGTCTCTGTTTCCCCAGCTCCTTAAAGTTTCCTTGAAGCCATTTATGAAGCGGTTGTCCTTGCCCTTGATGAGGTTGTTGAGGTCGCCGTGAGGACTTCTCTGCTTGTCGGTAGCGTTGATGAGGTCTTCTTTGGTAATCAGTTCAGGCATTGATTCGGAATACCAGAAGTTATCCTGATAGATGTTGTACATGTTGGAGTAGTTGACAGTGTACATGATATCCTGCATGTGCTGGAAGGTAAGGCTGTCTGGTCCGCCGATGATTTCGTATGCGGTCTTGGCAGCAGCCTCCAGAATCTCGTAGCGCTCAAATCCAACAGGATGTTCGGTGGCTGAGAGCAGACGGCCTTTGCGGTCGAGTGAGGCATCGAACTGCCAGAGGTTGAAGTTTGTCATGATGAAGATATCGCCCTTGCTATGATAGAAACGAGCTTTGTCTCCACCAACGACAGCGATGTCCTTCTCGTCTTGTGAGATGCAGCACAGCTTACGGAAGCTCTTGCCACCCTCGGTGAACGGAATATATTCTAATATCACGGTGCTTACAGTATTATCGTCGGCTGAGCGAGGTCCGGTAACCATCAGGTGTGTCTCAAAACCATGAGTTCCTACTGAGAACCAGTCGTATTTTTCCATGACTGGAATGATGTCGGTAAGATAGCCGCAGTTGTCAAGGATGACTCGTGGTGCCATGAATTCCATCATGTCGTCGTCTTGTGTCTCTGTTTTCATCTGCCATTTGCCAAACTCCTGGGAGAGAACTACGTTGATGTTGACACATATACCAGAATCGTTAATGCCATCCATAGTTGCATATGGCAACAGTTCAAACTCTTTGTGGTACTGTCCGTCGCCTGCCATCTCGTTCGACAGGAATGGCGCTGAGACAACGGCAAGTGAAGCGTGACGTTTGTCAGTTTTGCTTGCACGAATCACAAACTCGGCACCGTTTTCAAAGTACCAGTCGAGATTGCGGCCTCTGAAGCCACCCAGAGAAATGGAAGAGCAAGCAGGCAAAACTGGTCTGAACTTCTCAAATCCGGGTTTGCTGAGTGAATAGTCGAAATCATTCTCAAATGTGGCTTCGTACAGATAGTCAGTCACCTTCTTGACTTTGAAATCTGGATTTTGATTGCCTTGGGCATTATTGCAACTGACTGCTGTAAGCATACCTGCTATCAACAGTGCAAATGATAATAATTTTTTGTAATTCATCATAATTTTATTTTTTGAAAGGATTTAGAATGCTAATGAGGCAATGAAATTCACGTGCATTTTGTTATAAACAGGATTGTATATACCAGCAACACTTAGTGGAATAATGAAATTCTTAATTGCTGCATTATAGGTATATTTCAATTCAACGTTACAAACGCTAAAGTTCTTGTCATAACCATTGTACAAACTCTTGTTCAATGCAGCACCTACTGCCAAAGAAATCCTATTGTTATTTAGAAAATCATAATAGGTTCCAATTTCAGCATAGGTAGAATAAGCTTGTTTCTCTTTCTTGTTGCCTTTATCATCAACCACAGGGTATCTATCAGCGCCATAGAAGAAGTTGCTCACTGTTAAATACACAGGAGCTTTCGCTGGAGCAAAAGTGATTACAGCTTCTATCAAATGACCAGTTTGACCTGTTTTGTAATTAAAATACCGGTCGATAGGTGATGTGGTGGTGGCATAGTAAAGATCATTCAAGCCAATAGTTAACCACCAGAAAGAATAACTTAAGCCAAAATTCACTACACTAAACTTGCCATTAAGAGCATACCCCCCCAAAATATAAGCGTTGAAACCTTTGTTAGAGTAATAAATGCCAGGGAATACAACGGGTGCTGCATCCTCTGTCATCATTTCCATACCACGCCAAATGTACTTAGTTTGAAGTTGTAAGCACAAATGGAAGTTGGACTCTTTTAACTTGGCGCCCCATGAATTCTTCGCTGTTTCGCTACTAACTGTTTCCTGTTCACTCTGGGCAAAAGCCGTGGTGGCTATTGTCATAATTGCAATTGAAATAAACAGTTTATTCATCTTGTATTATACAATTAATTATTTAGACCTAAATCATTATTCTTAGAAATTCCACAAAAACGTTACTCTCAAAAATAAAAATTACTCTTGAGAACTGACGTATATGCACAAGGCGCAGGCTGCAGAATTATATAATCATAAAAGATTATTTACAATTCTGTAAAGCTTAAGCATGGTATGATATTGAATTACGCGGGCTGATGGGAGTGCATCCAGGCGGTGACGGTTTGGCCTTTGGCTTTTTTGAAGGCGGTGCCAAAGGTGATGTAGCTCTGGAAGCCGCTCTCATAGGACAACTGGTTGGCGGTGAAGATTCGGCCTGTACTCAGGGCCTCATCATAGAGTCTGATGAAGTGCTGTACGCGAAGGCCGTTGATGTAGGAGTTGTAGGATTGGCCCGTCCTGGAGAAATATTGGCTCAGATAAGTTCTGTTGGTGCCAATGAGTCCTGCAAGCTGGGAAAGGGACACGTCATGACGCAGATAGTACTGCTCTTCCACGCAGTGCTTCTGGAGAAGGATCTCAATCTTTGAAAAGACATCTACTGGGGCCGATGCTGTGTCCTGAGGCTGGGTCTCCGGCTCTTTAAGTGTTTGCAAAGTCTCAACTCTCCACAGAAGGATAAAGATGAGCGCTATATCCATCAGTTCTATGATGATATCATATCGAGTATCCAGAATGAAGAAGTTGTAGATGATGGGAGTGAGCATGAAAGCAATAAGTACAATCATGCTTGTCACTATTTCCTTATGCTCAAGGTCTGCATAGTTTTCACTAAGCCAGCTCTGATATTCCCTGACATACCGCCACCCCATAAAAATGACGAAAGCCATCAGTGAGCAGAAAACAATTATAACCAATGGGGTATAGGTCTTGTCTGTGAAAAAGAACAGACATATATCCAGCAAGGCGAGTCCTTCCACAAGCAGTATGGGCCAAACAGGACGCTTGCGATCCTGCAGCATTGCGAACAATGTAAACATCATCGCCGGCAGGGAGATCAGTGCATCAAGCAATATGCAAAGCTCCGTGCTTGGGGTGACATCGGCCGCAATGAGATCATAATAGAATACTTTCCACCAGATATGACTAAGCGCAATGGTGGCTATGAAAATAGCCGCACACCTGCGAAGGCGCACCGGCGACTGGATACCAGGCTCATACGCATTCCCTTTCCTGAAAAAAAGGTACAAAGAGGCATATATAGCCGTCACGGATGCCACCACATATATAAGCGGAAACCAAAAATTCCCAATTGTATAATGCTCAATCATTCGCAAATCCCGTTCGTTCTCCACAAATATAAAAAAAACTTTGGATGTGTGGGCGGTCTTACAATTCAACTGTCTCTAAAAGTTTATTGCGGTATCATATGAGACACCTATCACGCGAGCGATTTGGTGGAGGTCTGACGAAAAACGATAACGTATTTGTCTGGCGATTTCTCCTAATTCATTCTGGGAGAGTTCCGCCACTTTGCGTTTCTGAAAGATAGAATAACACAGGTCCGGTAAAACGGTAACAATATTCTGATCTCTAAATGCAGGCAAACCGCCTTCCGAGCTTTCAATCCGCCTCCTGGCCTTAGAAGAAGAGTTTAAAAAATAGTTCATCCTGTTTGGTGTTTTGAAGGCCGATTCTACCCGCCGGATATTAACATATGACTCCGGAAGGACATAGCCGCCATCTCCTATTATGGCTTCTCCTGGCAAAGTCTTATGGCCTTCAGATAGACATTGAGTTTATGGTTGCCCAAGATAGGGAGCTTGAAATGATACTTTTTGAGAATCTCTACCCCTTGCTCCAAGATGACTGCGGTATAGAACACCCCAGTCTTGTTACGCTTGTCGTGGATGTAGTACTGACCATCCTCTGTTACCTGGAAGTCAGTTGGAACTAGCTTGGCCATATCTGTGTAGGAGAGTCCTGATGCTGCCTGGAACACAAACAGGTCTCTTACCCTGTTAAGGCTCTCATTGTGGAAGTCTGTAGTGCGGATTCTATCAACCTCTTCCTCTGATAGAAACTGTACGCTCTTCTCACCCTTCCTGAGCTTGATTCCGCTGAAGGGATTTATCTTGATTTTCCCGTTATCTATCCCAAACTGAACGATAGTCTTCACCCTCTGGCAGTACCCGTTGGTGGTCACATAGTCCAGGTACTGGTTCATAGATGCTTGATAGTCCAGGATTACTGCTTTGGTTATGGCGCTGACTGATTCTCTTGGGGAGATGATTTTGTAGAACTTGTCCCTGGCTATCTCGTATTTGCGGTAGCTCTTGGCGGTCAAGTCCTTTCCTACCCTCTTTTTCAGGATGCGCATATAGTCATCGAAGAGGTTCTCAATGGTATAGACTTGGTAACCTCCTGTCTGGAAATAGGTTTTGAGCGCATCTGAAGTCAGGGGCCTACCTTCCATCAGGAAAGTGGTGGCAATCTGATTCAGCCTGGCTCTAACGCCATCCAGATACTCTATCAAGTCTGTCCTTTTCTTGCCCTTGACCTGTGCTTTGAATGCAGCGGGGTATTCTTTCCTTGAACCTTGGAGTAGGGAAAACACCGTTCTGAGGTTGGCCATCTGGCGCAGGTCTGCTGAAAGTGCCAACCGGCGCCACTGTAGCGCGTACAAGCCACATTCCTGGTGCAGGTCACCCACACAAAAACTGACCTGCGCCAGAACACCCCTATATAACAAAAAACCGCCGCTGTCATAGCGTCGGGTATATAGCGAGTTTCAGAGGAGGCCGTACGTACTGGGCCAAATCTGTATGTTGTGTTGTCTTTCGGAGCGTAGCGACCCAGGGGTTGGGAATTACGCTGGTTTTGTAGCGGGAGTGGGTCACGATCCCACGACCTCCGGATTATGAATCCGACGCTCTAACCAGCTGAGCTACCCCGCCAAGGTTGTTGAGATAGAAGGACTCGAACCCTCACTGACAGAGCCAGAATCTGTAGTGCTACCATTACACCATATCTCAATGTATCCCGCAAAAACGGGACTGCAAATGTACGACTTTTTTCTGAAACTGCAATAAATAATCGAAAAATTTCTTTCACATTTGTAAGATTTGGGATGTAACATTGGAATTCGTGCAAATCTTCATTATATTTGTGAGTTAAGAATTTGAGTGTATGGCCACACCACAATATGAATTAGACGCCCATTGCAAGGCCATTCTGGCCGAATACCGGGAGCACCTTCCGGAGTTCGAGCGGGTGGCGGATGAGGTTCATGCTGCCCTCAAGGATGTCTTTGAGGAGGCCGGGCTCGTCGTCGCGTCCATCGAGCACCGTGTAAAAACGGAGAAGTCGCTCACCGGCAAGCTGGAACTGAAAGGCTCCAAATATGCCACGCTGGGGGACATCACGGACATTGTGGGCGTGCGTGTCATCACTTTCTACAGTGACGATGTAGACAAAGTGGCATCGGCCGTAGACCGCCTGTACAAGATTGACTGGGACAATTCCGTAGACAAGCGCAAGGCGCACGAGATAGACAGCTTCGGCTACATGTCGTTGCACTACATCTGTTCGATGGACTCTTTCCCGTATCGATTCGAAATCCAGATGCGAACGGTCCTGCAGCACGCATGGGCCAACATGAACCACGACACCGGCTACAAGTCCGGCGTAGAGGTCCCCAGGGAATATCTCCGCAATCTGAATCGCCTGGCGGGCATGCTGGAACTGGCCGATGAACAATTCTCGCTCATCCGCAACGAACTCACGGACTACCGTCGCCGCGTGCAGGCGCTGGTGGCTTCCGGGAACCTGGCGGACGTGCCCCTGGCCGCGGACACCTTCCGCAGCTACCTGTCCCTGGGTCCCTTCGACGCCCTGAACCGCCGCATCGCCGCCGTCAACCAGGCGGAAATCCAGCCCGTGAACCTGCTGCACTACCTGAGCGTTTTCCGTTATCTGAAGTGCGAAACCCTGGGCGATATCGACAAGCTGCTGAAAGAGAATGCAGACGCGGCGTACCAAATCGCCTGCTACCAGATAGGCCTCACGGACCTGGATATCATTTCCTCTTCGCTGGGCCCGCAGGATGTCTGCATTGCCCAAATACTGCGCTCCGGCGCGGGAAAACTGGGCCTCAAGCAACTCCTGGACGAGATTAACGGTATCTCGGACAGCAACGAAATGATGGCGGAATACCTCCTGGAGGAAACCAAGGATTTCCCCTTTATGAACAACAAGTAGAACATGGCAAACAAACCGCTCAATACAGAACTTTTGGACCGCGCCATCATCTTTGCAGTGAAGGCGCATGCCGGCACGGAACGCCGTGGGAAGGGCTTCCCGTACATCGTCCATCCCATGGAGGCCGTGGAAATCGTGGCCACCATCACCCCGGACCAGGAGCTCCTGGCCGCCGCCGCCCTGCACGACGTGGTGGAGGATACGCACATTACGGCCGATGATATCCGCCGGGAGTTCGGAGACCGCATCGCCAGCCTCGTGGTGGCGGAAAGCGACGTCTTTGTGGAGGGCGTAAGCGAGGAAGACAGCTGGCATGCCCGCAAGCAGGCCGCCATCGACCGTCTTGCCCGTGCCCCGCACGATGCCAAAATCGTGGCGATGGGGGACAAGCTCTCCAACATGCGGGCCATTGCCCGGGACTATGCCAGGGTGGGGGACGAGCTCTGGAAAATCTTCCACGCCAAGGACCCCAAAGAGCACGAATGGCACTATCGCGGCCTGGCCGCTTCGCTGAGCGAACTCAAGGATACGTTTGCCTATAAGGAGTTCGTATCATTAATCGACCAAGTTTTTGTTCACTGATATGGAAGCACTTTTAATAGATTTGAACGACTATGTTCACGCCGGAGAAGGCGCCAACGGGGAAAGTTTCAATCATAAGTCGGATCCGTCCATCATGATGAAGCTTTACAATCCGGGCAAGGTGCAGCAGCCCCTGGACGAGATGCTCATGGCCCGCAAGGTATATGAGCTGGGGATTCCCACGCCGGAGCCCGGAGACTATGTGACGGACGGTGTGCGCTATGGCATCCGCTTCCGCCGCGTGGAGGGGAAGGTGTCCTATTCCCGCGCCACCGGCGACCATCCGGAAAAGGTGGCCCAGTACGCTGCCGAGTTTGCCGAGATGTGCAAAAAGCTGCACCAGGTGCACGTGGATCCCTCCAAGTTCGAGAATGTGAAGGACCGCTATTATCGCCTCCTGGAAGAGAATCCCTTCTTTGACAAGGCGCAGAAAGATGCCATCGGCAAGTTCATTGCCGATGCTCCGGACGCCACCACGGCCATCCACGGAGACCTTCAGTTCTCCAACGCCATCTTCGTGGGCGATAAACGCTATTTTATCGACCTGGGAGATTTTTGCTACGGTTACAACCTCTTTGATGTGGGTATGGTGTACCTCTGCTCCTGCGTGAGCGACGAGGCCTTTATCCAGGAAGTGTTCCACATGCCCAAGTGGTTGTCTATGCGTTTCTGGGAATGCTTCGTGCCGGAATACTTCGGCTCGGATCGTCCCTATAAAGATGTCATGGAAGAAATCATGCCCTACGCCGGCCTCAAAACGCTGATCGTGGAACGCGATACCAAGCGTCCGATGCCGGAAATGCGGGCTTGTCTTAAAGGAATTATCTGATGGCGAGAACTAAATTAGATTCCGTAACCCGGAAGACAGCCAGGCAGGGCCTGCTCATCATTATCGTCGCCGTAATAACCTTGGAGGCGACGTCGGTGCTGCAGTATTTTTACTCCAAGCGCATCCTCTCCGAAGAGGCGACGCGCCGGGCGGAGGGCCAGCTGGCTGCAACCGAACTCCACATTGCCAACGTAGTGGACCAGGTGGAAACGGCTGTACGCAACAGCCTCTGGAGCGTCCAGCAGCAAATCGCCCGTCCGGACAGCCTGGCGGCCATCACCGTCCGTCTGGTTGCAAACAATCCGGTCATCTGCGGCTCCACCGTAGCCTTGATAAATAAGGACCTGGCCCCGTATTCCTATGATCAGGACGGGGAAATCCTCACCTCCTCTCTGGCAACGGAGGAATATGACTACAAGCACCAGGAGTGGTTCGTGAAGCCGCTGGAACTGCGGGGCGGCTATTGGTCGGAACCCTACTATGACGATGGCGGCGGCAATATCCTCATGACCACTTACTCCCTCCCCGTAACGGATAAAAAAGGCCGTCTGGCCGCCATCTTTACGGCCGATGTTTCCCTGGACTGGCTCACGGAGCTGGTGGGGAGCGTTAAGGTGTATCCTTCGGCCTTCAGCATGGTGGTGAGCCGCGCCGGTAAAATCATGGTGTGCCCGGCCGAGACGCTGGTAATGAGTCACACGATTCATGACCTGGCCGAGCAAACCGGTGATACGGCCACCTTCAAGGCCATCAACCGTTCCCTCCTGTCCGGCGAGGCCGGCAACGCCACCGTCAAACTGGAAGGGAAGATGCATTACATGTTCTTCGATTCGGTGGCCCGCACCGGATGGGCCATGTCCATCGTCATTCCCCATAACGAGATTTATGGCAGTATCGAGCGTCTGGGCAAAATTGTCGGGCTGTTGATGCTCCTGGGTATCGGCATGATTATCCTCATCCTGTACCACACCATCATGAACCAGCGGGACATGAACCTCATCGAGGAAAACAAGCATAGGATCGAGGGCGAACTCAAGGTGGCCCGCGGCATCCAGATGTCCATGATTCCCAAGATTTTCCCGCCGTATCCGGAGCGCGGAGACATAGATATGTTCGCCGCCGTGGTGCCTGCCAAGGAAGTGGGCGGCGACCTGTACGACTTCTACATCCGTGACGAAAAACTCTTCTTCTGCATTGGCGATGTGAGCGGTAAGGGCGTTCCTGCCTCTCTTGTGATGGCCGTGTCGCGCAGCCTCTTCCGTACGGTGAGTGCGCACGAAATGAGCCCCCAGCGCATCGTCACGGCCATGAACGACAGTATGTCGGACATGAACGAGTCCAATATGTTCGTCACGTTCTTCTGCGGCGTACTGGACCTCCAGAACGGCCACCTGCGTTATTGCAACGCCGGTCACAATGCGCCCGTTCTGGTGCAGGAAAGCGGCAACAAGGAACTGACCGTGGTGCCCAACCTGCCGCTGGGCATTATGCCGGGGATGTACTTCGCGGAGCAGGAGACGGATCTGGAATGCGGTACGGGCCTGTTCCTGTACACCGATGGCCTGAACGAGGCGGAGAACCCCGTGCATGAGCTCTTCGGCGATGCCAGGATGATGAATACGTTAAAGGCCGGCGTAGAAAGCCGCGTCCTTATCGACACGGTACGTGAAGCCGTGCATACCTTTGCGGACGGCGCTCCGCAGAGTGACGATTTAACCATGTTATACATTCGATTTATGAACAGCCTGAAATCGGAGGAAATGGAGCGACACCTCATCCTCCATAACGACATTCAGCAAATTCCCCAGCTGGCGGAGTTTGTGGAAGCTGTTGCGGACCTCGCCCACCTGGACGTAGGGCTCACCATGAGCCTGAACCTGGCCCTGGAGGAGGCCGTATCCAACGTAATCATGTATGCCTACCCTAAAGGCTCCGACGGCCTGGTAGAGCTGGAAGCAATTATCCGGAAGGACTCCATGCAGTTCATCCTGTCGGATAATGGCACTCCGTTCGACCCTACGGCCGTACCGGAGGCCGACATCACCCTGGATGTGGAAGACCGGCCCATCGGCGGCCTGGGTATTTTCCTGGTCCGGAACATCATGGACGAGGTAAAATACACCCGTAGCGATGATGGCAAGAACATTCTTTCGATGACAAAAAAACTTAATTAATACCATGGAAGTAAAGATTACCGAAAAAGACAATGTGATGATCGCCGCCCTGGCCGGTCGTCTGGACACAGCTGTTTCACAGGAAGTGGCTACCGCCCTTCAGCCCCTTATCGACAATGCTGATAAAACGCTGGTTCTGGATTGCAAGGATTTGGCCTATATCAGCAGCTCCGGTCTGCGTATTTTCCTGACCGTCCGCAAGGCTGCCGCCGCCAAGGGTGGCAAGGTGATTGTCCGTGACATCACCCCGGAAATCCGTCAGGTCTTCATGATGACCGGCTTCCTGAACCTGTTCGAGATTCAGGAGAGCTAAATGGACAGGCAGCAGGTGAGTCTCCCGGAAAACGCACACCGGGAACTCAAGCCGGGCGAGGAGTATCAACCCATCCTCGACCCGAAGCAAAGATATGCCGAGGCTACCCCTTATTCGGTAGCCCTTGGCATTTTAATGGTTATCCTGTTCAGCGCCGCCGCTGCTTATCTGGGCCTCAAGGTGGGCCAGGTGTTTGAGGCGGCCATCCCCATTGCCATTATTGCGGTGGGCCTTACGGGCGCCCTCGGGCTCAAGCAGGGACTTCCACAGAATGTGATTATCCAGAGTATCGGCGGCTGCAGCGGCGCTGTGGTGGCCGGAGCCATCTTCACCCTGCCGGCTATCTATATCCTGGGCGTGGAGGTGGGCTTTTGGCAAATGGTCCTGAGTTCCCTGCTGGGCGGCGTACTGGGCATCCTGTTCCTCATCCCGTTCCGGAAGTACTTCGTGAAGGAGATGCACGGGAAATATCCTTTCCCGGAGGCTACTGCTACCACGCAGGTACTCGTTAGCGGAGAAGGCGGTGGTTCCAGCGCCAAAACCCTCATCACGGCCGGCCTGATCGGCGGCCTGTACGATTTTGCCATCGCCACGTTCGGCACCTGGGCGGAAACCATTTCCACCACGGTGATGGGCTGGGGCGCCACCCTGGCCGACAAAGCCAAAGTGGTGCTCAAGATGAACACCGGCGCTGCCGTATTGGGCCTGGGTTATATCATCGGCCTAAAGTATTCCTTCATCATCTGCTGCGGCTCCCTGCTGGTGTGGCTGGTCATCATCCCCCTCATGAATTTGATTTGGGGTGCCGATGTCATCGACCTCATGCATACGGGCGTTACGAAAACCATCGGCGAGATGGCTCCGGAGCAGATTTTCAAGGACTATGCCCGTCATATCGGCATCGGTGGTATTGCGACGGCCGGTATTATCGGCATCGTGAAGAGTTTTGGCGTTATCAAAAGCGCGGCGGGCCTGGCGGTGAGCGAATTTAAGCGCAAGCCGGGTGCCGCGGAGGGGAAGACGCTCCGCACGGAGGAGGACCTCCCCATGAAGACCATCGTCTTCGGCGTCGTGATTGCCCTGCTGTGCATCTTCGCATTCTTCGCTTTTGGTGGCGTGGTGAACAATATCTGGCAGGCGCTCATCGGCCTTCTTGTGGTGGCTGTCGTGAGTTTCCTGTTTACCACCGTGGCGGCCAACGCCATTGCCATCGTGGGCTCCAATCCCGTGAGCGGCATGACGCTGATGACTCTCATTATCGCCTCGTTAATCCTGGTGGCAGTGGGGCTCAAAGGCAATACCGGCATGGCGGCGGCGCTCATTATCGGCGGCGTTGTCTGCACGGCGCTTTCCGTGGCCGGCAGCTTTATTACGGACCTTAAAATCGGTTACTGGATTGGCTCTACGCCCAAAGTTCAGGAAGGCTGGAAGTTCCTGGGCGTAGCGGTGAGTGCCGTTACCGTGTGCGGCGTCATGCTCATCCTGAACAAGACCTACGGCTTCACCGGCGAGAATGCCCTGGTGGCTCCGCAGGCCAACGCCATGGCGGCGGTTATCCAGCCCATGTTCTCCGGTGGTGGCGCACCCTGGCTGCTGTACGGAATCGGTGCGGTCATCGCCCTTGTGCTCAACTTCTGCAAGGTGCCTGCGCTGCCGTTCGCCCTGGGTATATTTATCCCTATCGACCTGAACCTTCCGCTGCTGGTCGGTGGTGCCATTTCCTGGTATGTGAGCACCCGCAGCAAGGATGCTGCCGTGAACAACGCCCGGCAGGAGAAGGGGACGCTCATCGCTTCCGGTTTCATCGCCGGCGGTGCCCTAATGGGCGTGGTGAGCGCCATTCTCAAGTTCGCGAACGTGGACCTTTATCTGACGGAATGGGCCTCCAATTACGGTGAGGCTGTGGCGATTGTGCCTTTCATGGCCATCATCGCCTATGTGATTTATGCATCCATGAAAACTGAGAAATAATGGAAAAAGTATTGGGTAAATTTCTGCGGTATATCGCCGTGGATACGCAAAGTAACGAGGAGTCCGAGACCCAGCCGTCGGCGGACAAGGAGTGGGACCTGCTGCGCATGCTGCAGAAGGAACTGGAAGCGCTGGGCGTGGAGGTGACGCTGGACGAGTATGGCTACGTGATGGCCTCCATCCCTTCCAATGTGGGTGACGGCGTGCCTGCCGTGGGCTTCATCGCCCATGTCGATACCGCGCCGGATGCCTCCGGAAAGGACGTAAAGCCGCAGATTATCGAGCGGTACGATGGCGGTGCTATCGACCTGAAAGGTGTTCCCGGCCTGCAACTGAAGCCGGAAGAATTTCCTGAAATGCTGCACTACGTGGGCGAGACGCTCATCACCACCGACGGCACCACGCTGCTGGGGGCCGATGACAAGGCCGGCGTCGCGGAAATTATGACCGCCGTGCAGTACATGGTGGAGCATCCGGAGTTCAAGCACGGCCCGGTGAAGATCGGCTTTACCCCGGACGAGGAAATTGGCCGCGGCGTGGTAAAGTTCGACGTAAAACGTTTCGGGGCCGATTATGCTTATACCATGGACGGCGGCGAACTGGGCGAGCTGGAGTTCGAGAATTTCAACGCCGCCAGCGCCAAGGTGCATATCCAGGGACGCAACGTCCATCCCGGCAGCGCCAAGGGCAAGATGCGCAATGCCATCCTTATCGGCCAGGAATTCAACAGCCTGCTGCCGGTGGAGCAACGTCCGGAATATACGGAGGGCTACGAGGGCTTCTTCCATCTGATTTCCTTCAAAGGTGCCGTAGAGGAGGCCGATTTTGCCTATATCATCCGCGACCACGACCATGCCAAGTTCGAGGCCAAGAAGGAATTGATTGGCAAGGTGGCTGCATTCATGAACGCCAAATATGGGGAGGGGACTGTGCTGCTGGAGGTGAAAGACTCCTATTATAATATGCGCGCGCAAGTGGAGCCTCACTACCATATTATAGAAAAGGCCGTCAAGGCTATGGAAATGGCGGGCGTCAAAGCCAAAATCCAGCCCATCCGTGGCGGCACCGACGGCGCCAACCTTTCCTTCAAGGGCCTGCCTTGTCCCAACATCTTTGCCGGCGGACTCAACTTCCATGGAAAGATGGAATTTGTTCCCCTGAAGAGCATGGAAAAAGCGTCGGAGGTAATCCTGAATCTGATTACGCTATTTGCCGCAGAAAAAAATTGAAAAAAAATTTGCGGATTAAAAAATAGTTACTACCTTTGCAGTCCCGTTTGAAACGAACGGGATTTTTTACGGCCTTTTGGCCACCGATCATTGACAATACTGAGAGAATAGATTAAGAGGTAAAGCAAAAGATAGAGTTAGTCTGATAAAGAAGTTATCAAACGGAATTTTCGG
>JBGUPS010000059.1:0-3579 GCA_045130395.1 Candidatus Cryptobacteroides sp. | reverse complement strand
AAGCGGATAATCCGCATTATCATTCAAGGTTATGACCTGGCCAATAGGATCCTTGTCCCCGAAATGGGCATTGGCGAATTCCCGGCTCACCATACAGCGGTCCTGGGAAACACGCCAGTCGGCCTTGTTTCCTTCCAGCAGATCATAACTGAACATCTCAAAGAAGGTGCTGTCAGCCGCCATCGTGCTGCCATAAACTCGTTCTCCGTCAATGTTGAAAGCTGCCGCCGATGCGATGTTGGCCACGCAGCAACCCTTCTCAATTTCCGGGAAATTGTTCTTCAGGTGCTTGTCCAGCCAGTAACCCATCGTCACGTTATCTTCATTGGCAATCACATAGATCCGGTCTGCATTCTCCTGGAAGGAATCCGTGGTCAGCTGCCGCTGCACATACACCGCCAGCAGGAGCACGAAGGCCATCGACACCGTGAGGCCCACGAGGTTGATGGCCCCGTATAACTTGTTCTTCTTAAGGAAGTTCCAAAAACTTTTCATGATTTAGAACACTAATACATCACTGTCACCATAGGTCTCATATCCGGAGGTAATGACCTTCTCCCCGGGCTCCAGGCCTTCCAGGACTTCGTAGTACTGCGGGTTCTGCCGGCCGATACGAATCTCCCGCTTGACGGCTTTGGTGCCCTCTTTGTTAACGACGTATATCCATTTTCCGCCGGTTTTCTGGTAGAAGGTGCCGCGGGGGATGATGACGGCCTCTTCGGGCTGGCCCAGCTGGAGGTTGAGGTAGTAGGTCTGGCCGCTGCGGATGTTGTCGGGCTGCTGCCCGTCAAACTTGAAATCGGCCTTGAACTTGCCGTCTCGCACCTCGGGATACACCTTGCGGATGCTGGTGGAGAAGGTTTCGCCCTGGCGCTCGAAAGTGGCCTCCAGGCCCGCGATGACGCGGTCGATATAGTGCTCATCTATCTGAGCCTCAACTTTATAAGTCCCTACGGAATTGATCTGCCCGATTTTGGTGCCGGCGGCGATGCTCTGGCCCAGCACCACGTCCAGAAGGCCCAACTCTCCGTCGATGGGTGCTTTCACGACGAGGTTGCTCTTGCGCCTCCGGATCATCTGCATGTTGAGCTGCATGTTGTCCAGGCTCTCTTCCATACGGTCAATCTGAGTGCCGCGGTAGAGGCTGTCCTGCTTGGACCGCTCGGCCATGAGGTCGTACTTCTGCTTGGCCAGCTGGTAGTCCTCTTCGGCTTTAAGGTATTCCTCTTTGGCGATGAGTTTGTCCTCATAGAGGGCCCTCTGCTGCTCGTAGGCGCGCCTCAGGCGGTCCACCTGCATGCCGTACTCCAGCACGTTCTGGCGCACGTCCAACTTCTGCTGCTCCATCTGAATCTGGGTGTTACGGAGGATATTCTCCTTTTCGGCCAGTTCGGCTTCGGAGTTCAGGATCTGCAGGTCCAGGTTGTCGTTATTCAGGATTAGGATGGCATCGCCAGCCTTCACCGGGGAGCCCTCCTCGATGAGGATCTTTTCCACGATACCGCCTTCCTGGGGCGAAAGCTGGATGGTCGTCATCGGCTGTACACGGCCGCTGATGCGGATATAGTCGTTGAACTCGCCTTTGACAGCGCTGGAGATGGTTACAGTGTCCTTATCAACGCGCAGGGTCTTGTTGTTCGGTCTTGCAATCAGGTAAATCACAAACGCCAGCAGCAGCGCTCCCAGCCACCAGGGCAGGGCCTTTTTCGTGAACGCTACGCGCCATCCGGTCTTCTTCTCAATAATCTTATCCATAGTTTCTTACTGATTAACGTATTCGACACCATTGTAATAGCGGACCACTGCCTGCTTGATGAGATACTTGAACAGAGAGTTCATCTCATCGGCCTGGGCCTTGAGGTAATTGTTATTTGCCGTCTGGAACTCCAGCGGGGAGATGAGCCCCTGCTCTAGTTTCTTCAGATTCAGCGTGTAGGCCTCGGCCTGCACCTCGGCCTTGCGCTGGGCCTGCTGGTAGGCAGTAGCAGCGCCGTCGCGGTCCTGGATGGCCCGGCGCACCTCCGATTCCACATCCCGGCGCTTCTGGTCCAGCTCCGCCGTTGCCTTATTCAATGCGTTCTGCCGGCGAGAAATGGCAGAATGCCGGCTCATCCGGTTCCAGAGGGGAATCTGGAGCGTGACCTCCACATACTCACCCCCGTTATTTTTGAACTGGTTCGAGAAGGTGGCCGTCTCGGACCCCTGATAGGTATAGTAACTGGTGCTCCAGCCGGCATACAGGCCCAGGGTCGGAAGCAACTGCCATTTGGCTGTGCTCAATTCTCTCTGTGCGTTCAGCTGCTGCCAGGAGGCAATCTGGATGGCGGGGTTATGCTCCAGGGCAAAGTCAACAACTGACTCAGTGGCCACCGGCTCAATCTGCCACACCGGCATAGAAGAGTCAATGACCAGCTCCTCATCCATCGGCCAGAACATCAGGTCGGCGAGGGTCATCTTCTGGTCCTGATACATATTGTAGGTGTTTGTCAGATCATATTGACGGTCTGCCAGGTCGGCTTCCATCTGGATGACATCGGCGTGCCCCTTCTGGCCCAGTTCCTCTTGTCGTTTGGACTTGGCCAGCGCCTGCTCTGCCGCCGCCACCTGCTCCTCATACACGTCGCAGAGGCGCTTGTAGTACACTACGTTGTAATAGGCTTCCATCACCGCCAGGCAGATATCGGCCTCCACCTGCTTTTCTTGGGAATCGGCAATGAGCATTCCGGTCTTGGAAATCTTGTAGTTGTTCACCGCCTTGAAACCGTCGAACAAATCATACCCGGCGCTCACTCCGTAGTTATTGTGGAACGACGTGGTATTGAAATACGTGTTCGTCTGCGGGTCGATGCTTCGGCCGAAGTTGTAGTAGGCGTATGTCTGGGCGGTAATCTGTGGGGTGAACAGCGCCAGTGCTGCATCCCGCCGGTCAATCTGTGCATCGCCGACGGCCGCCTGCTGGATCCGGATTTTCGTGGAATTGGAGATGGCGTAGGCCATGCAGTCGTGAAGTGTCATCGTAGTTTGGCCGCTGGCGCTGACTGTCTCAGCAAGCGCCAGGGCTATAACTACAAACTGAATGAAGAAGGTTTTCATATCAATAATTATGTTTAACCGTGCCAGAAGAAAGCATCCCCTGTGCCAATGCATTTAATGCGTTGATTCACAAGGGAAACGCAGAAAAACAAGGAGTGTAAAGTCTGTCAAACTTTACACTCCCTTTACACTTTTCTTTACAGTCTTTTACACCCCCTCCCATCCCCCTAACACCTCCGACCAACCCCTATCAAAACCAAACATTTAGCCCTTTCACGGTTATCGTTACCTATTGTTTCTTATGCTTCTTTTCGTTATATTTGTACCACATTTGCACCTTTAGGGTGTAGTGTAAAGACCTGACGGGCAATAAACTGCGGACCACCCTAAATATTCCGCTGCCTTTACATCAGTTTACAAAAACACGCCCCAAACACTCTTTACACACCCTAAAAATAATGTAAAGATGGAAACGATAGAGAGAATACTTGGGCACGAGATTCCCATCCTGCCGGAACCCTTCCTCCCGGAGTCCGAACTGCGGCC
>JBGUPS010000058.1:0-17879 GCA_045130395.1 Candidatus Cryptobacteroides sp. | reverse complement strand
TCCCGGACGAAGCCGCGGAAGGTGCGGCGCTCCCCTGCCGCCGGGATATCCGTCGGAACCGGATTCCAGGTATAGTCCAGCAGGCCTTCCAGATTGGTTTTGATGCAGGAATGGTCCACCGGCGTACCGGCCGGGATGTCCCGGGTCACGTGACCGATGGGAGATCCGTATTTGATGACGTCCTCCCCTGCCTTCAAATCCTTCAACAGGACTTTGTGTCCGCGGGAAAGGTCGGCTTTCAGGACCACGTCCCCGACACGCTCCCCGGCCTTGAGGTCGGTGAGCGCGACGGCGACATTGTCCAAAGGATTAATCTGTATGTATTTCATCAGAAATCAAAATACCGTTTGGCGTTGTTGTAGGAAATGTCTTCCACCATCTGGCCGATGAATTCCATCTCGGAAGCGGGCAGTTTCCCCTTCTCCACGTCGGAGCCGATCACGTCGCACAGGATGCGGCGGAAATACTCGTGACGGGGATAACTGACGAAGCTGCGGCTGTCCGTAAGCATGCCCACGAAACGGCTCAGCAAACCCAGGTTAGACAGGGAATCCAGCTGCCGGCGCATGCCTACTTCCTGATCCAGGAACCACCAACCGGAACCGAACTGCATCTTGCCGGGCACGGTGCCGTCGTTGAAGGTGTAAAGCATGGTCATCATCACCTCGTTATCCTTCGGGTTCAGGCAGTAAAGGATGGTCTTTGTGAGGGAATCCTCGCTGGCCAGACGGTTGAAGAACTTGTGACCGGCGGCGGCAATCTCCTGGTCGTGGATGGCATCGAAACCGGTATCCGGGCCCACCAGATTGAACATCTTGGTATTGTTGTTACGGATAGCGCCGATGTGGAACTGCTGCGCCCAGCCGGCCTTGCAGTCCATGACGGCCTGGTCGTGCAGGAAGGCGCTGCGGAACTTGTTCAGTTCTTTCTCGCTGGGACGCTTGCCCAGGAGAACCAGCTTGAAGATGGCTTCAATTTCCAACTCCGTGTAATCCTCGGCATAGAAGTTCTCCAGGCCGTGATCGGAGAGTTTGCAGCCGTTGGCGGCAAAGAAGTCGTGACGCTTCTGGAGGGCGTCGCAAAGGTCTGCGTAGGATTTAATCTCCATATCGGCAGCCGCACCCAACTGCTCCAGATAGGCCTTGTAGGCCTTGGGATCCTCGATGGCCATGGCCTTGTCCGGACGCCAGGCAGGGATAACCTTGGTGCCGAAAGGATCGGCGGCAATCATCTTGTGCCAGCGGAGGTCATCGGCAGGATCGTCCGTGGTGCAAACCGTCTCCACATTGAACTTGCGGATGAGGGCCTGGCCGCGGAATTCGGGCGTAGCGAGCTTGGCGTTGCACTCCTCAAAAATCTCACGGGCGGTAGCCGGGCAAAGGAGTTTGTCGATGCCGAACACACGGCTCAGCTCCAGGTGGGTCCAGTGATACAGCGGGTTCCGCATGGTATAAGGAACAGTCTCGGCCCATTTCTGGAAGGTTTCCCAGGCGCTGTACTTGCCGCCGGTGAGGTAATCCTCGCTTACGCCGTTGGCACGCATGGCACGCCACTTATAGTGGTCGCCGTAGTGGCCGTCCACCAGCCAGAGCTGCGTAATGTCGCGGAACTGGATGTTCTGGGCTATCTGCTGGGGCACCAGGTGGCAGTGATAGTCAATGATGGGCATCTTTTCCGCGTGCTCATGATACAGTTTCTTTGCGGTCTCCGTCTGGAGCATGAAATCGGGGTTGATAAAAGCCATAGTGTTATGTGTTTTAATTTGTTTCGTGGAAGAGAGTCGGGGTATCACCCCCGGCTCCCTTGAATAAGCTAGTTGTTGTAGTGAATCTTGTAGAAGCGGAGGCCGTTTACCGGAGCGGTGATCACCACCTCGCCGGCAGGCACGCTGTACTCCAGTTCACCCGGGCTGGTGGAGGAGAAGCCACCACCCTGAGACTGCGTATCCTCACCTACCGTCACAGCAACGGTACGATTCAGATCCTCGGAGCTACCGGTGTTGGATACCGTGATCTTCAAGGTGCCCTGATCAGGAGCCGTGAACTTGAAGTAACGGTCCATGTCGCCGGACTTGCCACCAAACTGGATGAAGGTGGTGTTGTACTTGCTCTTGCTGCCGGAGTGGAAGGTCAGGCCTTCAACGGTAAGGTCGATATTGGTGATATCGGCATTTACCGCACCCAGGGCACCCAGGGCCGTCTGCCAATCGGAAGTGGAGAAGTCCCAGTCGTATTCATAAGCCTGTTTACCACCCGTCTTATAGGTGAACTCAATCTTGTAGAAGCGGAGGCCGTTCACCGGGGCGGTGATAACCACCTCGCCGGCAGACACGCTATACTCCAGTTCACCCGGAGTGTTGGAGGAGAAGCCGCCACCCAGAGACTGCGTATCGGCACCAACCGTTACAGCAACGGTACGATCCATTGCCTCGGAGCTACCGGTGTTGGATACCGTGATCTTCAGGGTACCCTGCTCGGGAGCAGTGAACTTGAAGTAACGGTCCATGTCGCCGGACTTGCCACCAAACTGGAAGAAGGTAGTGTTGTACTTACTCTTGCTGCCGGAGTGGATGGTGAGGCCGTTCAGGGTGAGATCCCAGTTGGTGATATCCGAGTTCGCGGCACCATAGCCGGCGAAGGCAGCCTGCCAATCGGCATCGGAGAAGTCCCAGGTAACAGTTACCTCTACCTGCTCTTCCCCACCCTTAGGCTGGATGGCGAAAGCGGTGGAACCTAGCTCAGATTTCACATAATAAATGTCATCCTCGCGCGGGAAAGCCTGGACGGTGAAGCTGTACAAACCGGCCTTGAGGGCAGCGATGTCCTCGGCAGGAACGGTGAAGCTCAGGCCCGTCTGAGGATCCTGTGCGCGCTTGTTGAAGACCACCTGATAGGAGGCGGCATTGTCGATAGCATCCCAGGTAATGGTTACATCGGCAGCCTCACCTTCCTTCACAGTCACCGGCTCTACAACGGGCTTAGGAGTAGCCAGCACCTTGTTGAGGGCAAGCACATCCTCGCTCCAGGCCAGTTTGGTCAGGGAAATGGCACCATTGGCATAGAGATAGATTGTACCTTCGCCATCCACCTTGGGGATGACCACCTTCTGCACACCGGCGGAAGAAGCGGCGACACCGCCCTTCACCTCGATACCGTTGTCGTCACCCAGGGCGACTACAACACTGGCACCGGTCTTGGCAGCATCTGCTACGAGCAGGTCCACGGAACCGGGAGCGTTGATCTTGAAGGCGGCATAGCCCTCAACCGGATATCCCTTGCGGGAAAGCGGCGTAGCGCTCAGGAAGTTGATGGCGCCGTCGGCATTCATAGGCGTAGCCTCGGAACCAACCAGCAGGAGTTCGTCACGTACACGGCTGTTCTTCACCTCACCGGCGAAGAGGCTGGCATCCTGGAGGTTCCAGGTGTGGGCCTCGGTGATAACGTTCTGCGTGAGGTCTTCGGGTTTCTCCACATAGGAAATCCACCACTTGGAAGCACCCACCTGACCTTCGATGAGGTCCTGGGCAGCCAGCTGGAAGAAGTTACCCTTGGAGTTGTAGCAAGGATCCACGTTCATTACCTTGAAGCCGGCGTCTGCAGCGGAAAGCTTCTTGAAGAAGTCCTTACCGTTGGCATAGCTGTAGTTGCCGGAGGCATTCAGCGTAGGAAGCACGGTGTTGGCATTGTCCTGGAAGAGCTGGGCCTTGTCCACGTCTTCACCAGTCTTTCCGCCATCCTCCCACAGGAAGAGGTTGTTCTTGAGCGACATCTCATGCTCCACACGCACGGCGAAGAAACCACGGTTGTTGCCGTCGTCCATGGTAGCAACATTCTTCACGGTGTTGTTCTCGAAGGTAATCTTACCGATCTTGATGGCATCGGAAGCGTCGATACGGAACATGGTGCGGATACCGTCGTAGATGGTATTGTTGAGGAAGACGATTTCATCGATTTCCGTCGTCTTACGGATATCGAAGGCATCACCACCGGAACCCAGAATGCCATACATGTCGCAGGAGTCGAAGGTGAAGTTCTGAATCTTCACCACATTGTCGTTGTTGCCGTAGAAGAAACCGGCCAGGTAGTTGGTGATTTCGCAGTTGACGAACTTGACCGTATTAACGACAGGGCTACCACCGGTGTGCTCCACGATACGGGAGTTGGCCGCACCGTCGAACTTGATGTTCTCGAAGAACAGGTTGGCACCGGATTCGGCCAGGTCGGCGGTGAGTTCCACCTTACCGGCAACCACGGGCTTTTCACCGTCCGGGCCCAGTTCACCAACCAGGGAGAGGCTGGCGACAGGCTTGGCAGTACCCATGGAGTAAGGAGTATCGCTGTAAGCCAGGTAGTAATCGCCACCGGCAGCAACAGCAGTCTTGAGGCCGGCCTCGTCGGTGATGAGCGTGGCAGTACCCTTCTCAGCCTTGGTCCAGGTATCCTTGGTACCACGGGATGCGCTCATGTAGAAGAGGGTGATCTGATACTCGGTAGAAGGCTCCAGGCCGGTGACAGTAGCAGCGGCAGCCGTCTTCTCGGCGGCGGAGAGTTCCTTCTTCACGGTCTTACCGCCCTTCACAGGAACGGCGCTGAGTTCAGTCACTTCCTCATAATCGGCAGCCTCGTTGCTCCAGGCAAGGGAAACGCTGGTTTCCGTACGGCCGGTGACTTCCAGGTAAAGGTTGTCCTTTACGGCGTAAGTCTTGATGTTGCCGTCGTAAATAGCCACATTGGAGAAAGTGGACTCAAGGGGAATTCCCTCACCGTCTACACGGAAAGCCTGGACGGTGAACCAGTATTTCTGGTCGGCCGTGAGGCGGATGGTCACAGGGATCTCGTCCGCTGCCAGATTCCAGGTATCATCGAAATCGACCAATTCCTCATCGGTGTACAGTGTGAGTTGGTATCCGTCGGCGTCCTTGTTCACATCCCAGCTAAAGGTGACATGGTCACCGGTAGCGGCATCTACGCGGGCGCTCAGGTTCTGCGGCTCCAGGCAACGCTTCAGGGAGAGTTCAGTCACTTCCTTGAACTCTTTCTTGGCGCAGCCGGCGAGCACGGCCAGTGAGGCCAGTGCAGCCAGAGAAACTTTCAAAATATTCTTGTAGTTCATAATGCGTCAGTCAATTAAAGGTTGTCGTAACCATAGTCGTTCTTGATCTTACCCTGACTGTTAATCATGGTAGTATTGAAGATGGGCCAGAACATGTGCTGCTCAGGGTCGTTGGGAGTCTCAAGCGTGCTTCCGTCCAGTCCCTCGATCAGGGCTTCGTACAGGCCGGTATCGGCACCCTTGCTGTCCACAATCTTATTGAAGTATTCGGCCTTCTTCTCCCAGACGCCGGCAGGTTTCACCGCCTCGCCGTTGAAGCCGTAGATGACCACTTTGTTTCCATCCAGTTGCCAGTACACGTCACCGTTCAGCAGGTTCACGTTGTCGAAGGGAGCACGAAGGTCACGCAGAGCCCTCATTTCTTCCTTGGCCTCGTCCATCTTCTCCTTGAGCATGCCCCAGCGGATCAGGTCGAACTTACGGGTCATTTCACCGCAGAACTCGAAGGCGCGTTCGTCCACAATGGCGTCGAACATTTCGTCCGCACCGCCGATGGCGTTCACATAATCTTCAGCCATTTCCTCATGGCCCTTGAAGGCACGTTGACGAACCTGGAGGAGGTAATCCTTGGCCGTGCTCAACTCACCCAAATCATTGGCCAGTTCAGCGGCCATCAGGAGGATATCGGCATAACGCATGACAACCGGCTTGACACCGTCGTCGTTACCACCGGTGTAAGGATGGTTCTCCATCCACTCCCAGCGGTATTTACCGAAATACCACTTCTGAATACCCACCAGTTCCTGCTCGTTGTCGGCATTCCAGCGCCAGTTGACGCAGGTGATGTCACGACGGACGTCATTGGCGTTGTATTTGAACCACATGGTAGGAACCGGACCGGCATCACCGCCGCGGGTTACCGTAGCGCCACCGGCATAGGAGGAACCTTCCGAACGAACGGCAAAAGTGTAGTTCCAGCGGCCACGGCCGTCGGAGAACGGAATCACATACAGGGCCTCGTGACCGGGACCGGCTACCAGGTTGCTGTGATTGCTCTGGTTTTTCCAGAAGGTCTCGAAGTCCTCCAGGGAAGCAGAACCGGAAATGATGGCATCCTCCAGATAATCCAGGGCCTTGGGATACAGGACGTCAGCCTGCAACTCAGGGTCGTTGGAGAGGCGGTTCTCACCCATGTCACCGGTACCCACCATGCCGTCTTCCGGACGCAGGGCATAACCGGCAGCCATCAGGGCGATGCGGGCATACAGACCCTGGGCGAACATCTTGTTCACGCGGTCGGTACGCTGGGTGGCAGCGCTCTGGCCAGGATAAGGCAGATACGGGATGGCTTCATCCAGGTCGGCCAGCAGCTGCTTGAAGATGACATCGCGGCTGGACTTGGCCACATAGATGGTTTCACTGGTAGTAGCACTGAAACGGGCAGGGACATCACCCCAGGCGCGTACCAGGTCATAGTAAATCATGGCGCGGAGCGTGAGGGCCTCACCCAGGAGATAAGCCATGTCGGCTTTCTCGGCAGGATTGCCGTACTCACGAACGCCCTCGATCACCAGGTTGGCGCGCTCGATGGCTTCGTACATTTTGGCGAAAGGACCATTGTCCAGGTTGAGCTGCGCGTTGTTAGGGAGCAGGGTGTAACCCGCGATCTGATACTTCTCATCGGTGGGCTTATAGGTGTTATACCACTCGATATCGCTGTTCAGGCCAATCCAGGGAAGATAACGGCCACGATAGTTGTTGGTTTCACCAAAGCTCTGGGCGATGGAGAAGATGGTATTCTCGGTAAGGGAATAGTTGGAGTAAACGGTGGCCGCGTCAAACGTGGACGGAGACTCCGAATCCAGGAACTTTTCGCAGGAAACCGCAGCGGCGGCAACTAAAGCCGCAGAAAGGATATATAGAATCTTTTTCATGTCTTCAGCGGATTAGAAAGTGAGGTTGATACCGGCAACGAAGCCGATGCTCTTAGGATAAGCGGAGTAGTCTACACCCGGGGTAAGCGGGGTGGCACGACGGGTATCCACTTCGGGGTCGTATCCGGAGTACTTGGTGAGGCAGAACAGGTTGGTGCCCGTCACGTACACACGGAGTTTGCGGATATAGATCTTCTTGGTGACTTCTTCCGGAATGGTGTAACCGATGGTGGCACTCTGCATACGCAGGAAGGAGCCATCCTCCACGGCCCAGTCGCTGAACACAGCCTGGCCGACAGCCGGATTCCACATGGTCTTGCCGGCGTTCATGGCGCTCAGCTGATCGGGATCGTTCACCAGTTCACCGGTCTGCCAGTCGATGTTGGTCCAGCGCTTGGACACATCCATCGTATTCAGCAGGTTGCGGTTGTAGTATTTACGGGAGCTGGTGAATTCAATCTTGTTGGCGTTGTACACCTGGTTGCCGATCATGAAGTTGAAGTTGGCGCTGAAGTCAAAGCCCTTCACGTAACCGGAAATGCTGAAACCACCGGTGAAATCCGGAGCGGCATTGCCGATGATGGTGCGGTCGGCCACGGTGAGCTTTCCGTCCTTATTGAGGTCTTTGTACTTAGGAGCGCCCGGACGCATGTAAGAACCACCGATGATACCGGAGCAGTCCACAACACCTTCGTTGAGCGTCCACTTGGCGCCGTCCCAGGTGAAGTCGTTCACGGTATACATCCCATCGCTCAGATAGCCATACATATTACCCAGCGGCTGGCCCACCTGGACGATGTAGTCGTCACCGACTTCGGTGGATGCCCAGTAGGACTGAGCAGTAATGCTTTCCAGACCGCCCAGATCCGTCACGCGGTTCACATTGTAAGCGATGTTACCGCCAATGTTCAGGGAGTAGTCCTTCTTGGAGATGATAGGAGCGTTCAGGGTAAGTTCGATACCGCGGTTGCGGGTGGAACCTACGTTCTGGTACTGGCTGTCATAACCGGAACCGGGGATAGGGAAATTAATGAGCAGGTTCTTGGTATCGTTCTGGTAGGCTTCGATGCTACCGCTCAGGCGGTTCTGGAAGAAGCCGAAATCCAGGCCGATGTTGTGGGTATAGGTGGTTTCCCAAGTGAGGTTGGGGTTGTTGAGCACCTTACCGGCAGTGAAGATGTTGTTGGTCATCGACAGCCAGGAGGTGGTGCTGGAAGCATACTCCTTCATGAGCTGGCCCGTAGGAATGTTGTTGTTACCGGCGGTACCGAAGCTGTAACGGAGTTTGAGCTGATCCAACCAGTTGTGGGAAGCATCCATCCAAGGCTCGTTGGAGATGGTCCAGGAGATAGCGGCGGACGGGAAGAAGCCCCAGCGGTGACCGCGGGCGAACTTGGAGCTACCATCGGCACGGAGCGTAACGCCCACGGAGTAACGATGCTTGTAGTCGTAGTTCACACGGCCGAAGAAGGACAGGAGTTTGTCGTCGGCGCTGTAGTGGTTGTTGGACGTGGAAGGCGTACCGGAAGCCATGAAGTCCCAAGCCATGGTGGCATCGTAGAACACAGGCAGGCCGTCCACCATGTCGGTGAGGGTGTTGCTCTTGGTGATGGTCATTTCTTCACCCAGGAGAGCAGTGAGGTTGTGGTCACTGTTGTTCAGCACCTTGGCGAAATCGTAATTGAGGGTATTGGTGTTACGATAACGGGTGCGGAAAGCCTCCTTGTGCTGGGTGGAAGGCGTGTTCTTCACCGTGGAGTTGTTGGCTACGTAGTAAGTGGTGAGGCCGTAGAAACGGTCGTCGCCCTGACGATAGTCTTCCAGACCGCCTTCAATCTTGAGGCGAAGGTTGTCGATGATGGTCCAGTTGAAGGCAGCGTTGGCATTCCAGGTCTTACGGATGCGCTGGCTGTCATTGTCGGCCACGGAGCGAAGCGGCGGGGCGTTGTCGCCATAGTCCTGCTCCAGGTCGGAATCCGTTGCCATGGCGCTCACCGGGATGGGTGCGTAAGCCACAGCGTGTTTGAGACGGCCGTTACCGGCGGTGGAGCCTTGGTCGTTGATACCGTTGGCACCGGAACCGCGCACGCTGATGCGGGAGTAACGCACGTTCACGTCGATGCTGGTTTTCTTGGAGGTCTTGAAGTTCCCCTTGAAGTTCAGGTTGTCACGCAGGTACTTGGAACCCACCATGATGGCCTGGTCGCCCATGTGGGCATAACCGAGGGTCCAGTTGTAGTTTTCGCCGCTGCCGCTGATGGAAGCGTCGATGTTGAAGGTGCTGCCGGTATTGCCGAACACAGCGTCCACCCAGTTGTTGGTAGGGAGACCGCTGTACAGGTCGATGTCGGCGAAGGAACCGAAGTACGGCGTGTAGTGGCTGTCGAGGTCGTTACGGATGGAGCCCAGCTCATACTGGAACTTCACGTAGTTCTCGGCATCCATGGCCTGGATGGCGCTCTTGTTCGCCATGTACTTCAGGCCATAGTAGGCATTGAGTTTCACGGAAACCTTCTGGCCTTTTTCTGCGCTCTTGGTAGTCACAATCACAACACCGTTTGCACCACGGGAACCGTAGATAGCGGTGGAGAATGCGTCCTTCAGCACGTCGATGGAAGCGATTTCGGAGGAGGAGATGTCATTGATGCTCTCTACCGGGAAACCGTCCACGATGTACAACGGGGAGCTGTCCTGGGTGATGGAACCGCCACCACGCACACGGATCTTGATATCCGCATCCGGGTCGCCTTCGGTGGTCACTACGGACACACCGGCCATCTTACCGGAAAGGGCCTGGGAAACCGAAGTAACAGGCTGCTCGGCCAGTTTGTCGGCGCCTACGCTGGACACGGAGCCCAACAGGTCGCGACGCTTGACCGTGGCATAACCCACCACCACAACCTCGTCGAGGAAGGTGGTATCGGCCTTCAGGACAACATTGATCTCCGTCTGACCGGCGATGGCGACCGTCTGGTCCGCCAGGCCGATGAAGGAGAATACCAGATTCACTGCGCCTTCGGGGACAGAGAGGGTGTAGTCACCGTCAATGCCCGTTATGGTGCCGATGGTGGTGCCTTCCACCAATACACCGGCGCCAATCAGCGGTTCACCGGACTCGTCGGTCACAATACCCTTGATGGTGGTCTGTGCCCAAGCGGCCGTGGTGAGCCCCAAGCAAAGTGCGAGCGAAAGAAGTAGTTTCTTTGTCATACTTTTCATTGGTTTTTTGATTTTGGTTAATAATTAGTAATAGTAAAAAGATTATAACTTTTTGTATTCTGCTTTGTTGTTACCACCGTTCACGATGTCCTTCACCAGGTAGTGGAGGTACATTTCCAGGTTGGTGTAACGCTTGTCCGGATCCAGGGTGTAAGCAATGGCGTCCTTAGGGTCGCTCTTGTTCAAGCCCCAGGCTTCCTCGATGGCGTTGGGAATACCGTCGGAGTCGGAGTCACGAAGGGCGTTCAACTGCTCCTCGGTGGCCTTGTACACCGGCCAGCCGTTCTCCCAGGTACCGTCATCCACATCGGTCTGCGTGTCGATAAGGCCTTTCGTGGAGCCGTTGCTCCCGTGGTATGTAGCAGTTCCACTAATGGTTTCCTGCTGCACGCGGGCGTCGATTGCATCCTTGGCGAAGCTGGCGCCGGCATACTGCGTCACGGCCGTGAAAGCGTCGTCAGCGCTGTGTAAGCTCATGAGGTTGCAGTCATAAGGAGTATCCGCCTTGATTTTGGCCACATCGCTTTCCTTGATGTAAACCCCTACTCCAGTGGACTTGCCCGCCTTCCAGTTGTTGGAAGTAACGTCATTCGCTCCATGGAGCACATTGCCGTCCAAATAGAAATGGCCGGGCAGGATAGTACCGCCACAGTTGCTGCAAGACGTGGTGGGCTCAATGAGCCAGCGATGGTTGCTGGGCGTGACGGGACCGGGCTTGTAGTAATTGCCTACAAAGTTGTATTTCTTGTAGTCGTTGCCGTTGTTCTGGGAACTTTCACCGCCGTAGCAGCTGTTGCCGCTCCAGTTGTAAACCACGTTGTTGGAGATGGTTACGGGACCCTTCTGGGTGCTCACATAGTCATGGTCGATGCGCGGATTGCGGCTGTCGTGGTGGGCCAGGAGGTTGTGGTGATAAGTAGCGTTGTTACCGCCCCAGATGCCACCGTAGCCGTGGTTACCCTTGCCATGGACCGAGGCGCGGAGGCTCTCGGAGACAATGTTCCACTGGAAGGTGAAGTCCTTCATGCCATAGAAGGAAGCGCACTCGTCGGTGCACCAGCTCACGGAGCAGTGGTCGATGATGATATTGCTGTACTTGTCGTTGTCGTGGCTCATCACCTGGATGGCATCGTCCTCGGTCTTTTCCTCGTCACCCATGCGGCAGCGGATGAAACGGACAATCACGTTGCTGGCGCTGATGCGGAAAGTATAATTCTTGAGGCAGATACCGTCACCAGGTGCTGTCTGGCCGGCGATGGTGCAATTGTCGCGGTTGATTTGCAGCTGGCTCTTGAGGGCGATGGTACCGGCCACGTCAAACACGATGATTCGCGCATAATTCTGCGTGCAGGCCCAGCGAAGGGTACCTTCTGCATTGCTGTCCTCCAGGGTGGTTACGTGGAGAATTTTGCCGCCACGGCCGCCGGTGGCAAACATGCCGCCGCCTTCAGCTCCGGGGAATGCACGGGCGATGCCGTCTTCCTCTGCAGCAGGAATGCCGAAATCGGCATAGGCGATGGTGGGATCATCGCCAGGATCACTGGGGTCGTCAGGTTCGCCGGCCGTAGTGGCCTCCACCGAAGCACCGGAACTCTTCTTGTCCCCGGCCACAGCATACACCGTGAACTTATATGTGGTAGCCTTGGTGAGCCCGTCCACCTTCACGTTGCGGTTGGTGGTGGTGCCATCTTTCACGGTAGTGGAGCCCTGCGTGAGTTCGTAGCTGAACTTTACGCCGCTCTGCGCATCCCACTGGAAAGTGAGGGTCGTTTCAGTGGTCTTGGAATCCAATACCTTGAGGCCTGAAGGCTGCTTGGGCGTCTCGGTAGAAGAAGGCGTCTCTCCCCCACCGGGCGTCTCCGGATTGTTCTTGTTTCCACAGGCGATGGCCAGCAGTGCCATGGCTGCATAAAGCATGCGATGTCTCATAGTCTTTCGTATTCAAGCGCTGCCCAAATGAGGGGACCGATGCCCTTGGGGTCATTTGCGCGCACGCGTTCATTAATATAATAATCGTAGTCTCCCCTGCGGTTGTCCTTGCCGCCCAGGCCGGCCACTTCGCAGCACTGGTTCAGGTTCACCAGGCCGTCTTCTTCCGTGACGAAGGTGTCCAGCATCGACAGGTAAGCCTGTTTGGCTCCGTCCGGGTTGCCCAGCACGCCCAGGCGACAGCCTTTAAGCCAGGCATAGGTGAACATGGCGCTGCAGGTAGCCTCCAGGTAGTTGCCCTCCCGGTAGGGCTGATCCAGCACCTGGAACCACATGCCAGTCTGGGCATCGGCATAAAGGGGCAGCACATTGTACAGGGTATTCAGGATGCCCACCAGGCTGTCTTTCCCTTCCCCGTCCGGCAGGATTTCAATCACATCGACCAAGGCCATCGCATACCAACCCAGGGCACGGCCCCAGGCATGGTCGCTCTGACCGGTTTCCTCATTGCACCAGAACATGCTGTGGGAGCTGTCCCAGGCGTGGCGCAGCAAGCCTGTGTCCGGATCCAGGGTTTTGTCATACACCAGGGTGAACTGGTGCACGATGTCCTGGAAATTGGCTTCCCGCTGCAGGCTGTCCGTCACATAACGGGCCGTGTATTCCGCATAGAAGGGCTGGCCCATATACAGGCCGTCCAGCCACATCTGATTGGGGTAAATCTTCTTGTGCCAGAAGCCGCCTTCCGGGGTGCGGGGCTGGCTCTGGAGCTGGCTGTAGAGCGTATCCATGGCCATGCGGTATTTCTCCTTGCCGGTGATGTCGTACAGCTGGAACAGCGTACGGCCCGGGCAAACATGGTCCAGGGAATAATTGCTCTTCTTGTACTTGTAAATGGTCCCGTTCGGGTCGATGATGGCGTCGTACCAGGCATCGACATAGCTCAGGAGAGATTCTCGGTCGGAGCCGGGAATGACGTCCTGCACATCCAGGATGGCCTTCAGCTCCAGGCCGGTGGTGTAGTTCCACTTGAGCTTGCCTTCCAGGCCGTCGATGTAGCTGGCCTCCGGATTCCGGGCCATCTCGCTTTGGGCAACGCGTAAAGACAGCGGAGCCTTGGCCGTTGTACAAGCGGCCAAGGCGACTGTCAGGAATAAGAACGTTAACTTCCTCATTTATTTGTTGTTATAAGGATCCCAAACAATATTGTCCTGCGTCTGGAACATCACCTTCTCGAAGGTGTAGTCCTGCGGTTTAATCTTGTGCGCCCACTTGACACGCTGGCCGGCGGCACCCGGACCGGTATTCCCCCACTCTGCGTAGAAGGAATTCTTCTTGGTGTCCGGCTTGCCGTCCTTTTCCCAATCATGCCAGCCTTCCGGCAGAATGTGGGAACCGAGTTCGCATTCGATGAACACCGTCTTGGCGTATGCACCCCAGGGGCGGCCCAAGTAGCACTTGGTAACGCCTTCATCGGCCGTCAACTTACATTTATAGAAGACATAGCCGTATTGCTGGCCTTCCAGCGTGCTGGCGGCGGTGATGTAACTGTCTTTCTTGGAGCGGATTTCGCAGCCCTCGAAGAAGGCGATGCTGGTGCCGAAAATGAAATCCGTCGTACCCTCTATATAGCAGTCCTTAAAGTAGTTGCGCTTGATGCCGCCGAACTTGCCGAATCGACCATAAGTATAAAGCGTGTCCTGATTGCCCAGGAAACGGCAGCGGTTGAAGAAGAGGAAGTCGCCGTCGCAGAACACAGCCACAGCCTGGCCGATGTTCTTGCCTTCGCCGGCGCTGTTCTCGAAGGTAATGTCCTCGAAGGTGATATAGCTGGCGTGAATGTAGATGCTGGCGCTGCCGGAAGTGCCCACGGGGAAATCGCGGCCGGGCCAGTTCTTCTTGGCGTATTTGTCATAGGTAAGGATGGTCTTTTCCACATCCTCGCCCTGGAAATGCACACGGAACTTGGTGTGCGGGATATTGATTTCCTCTTTGTACACACCGTTCCGGATGAGCACGTTGGTGATTTCCTTGTGGCTGTAGTTGGGAATGGCGTTTACGCCTTCCTGCACAGTCTGGTAGTCGCCATGACCGTCGGCGGAAATCACAATGTGGTAGTATACCAGGTGCTGGGCGATGTCCGGAAGCTGCTCCTTGATCTTTTCGCAGACGATTTCCGTCACCTTACGGGCGCCGCAGGGCACCAGGTGGGTGTTGTCGTCCTTGCCGGTGGAAATCATGAAGTACGCCTTGGAAGCTTCGTCACCCAATTCCTCCAGCCAGTCCAGTGTGGGAGTGGTCATGTCGATGAAAACCACATTCATTTCGCGGGCCACGGCCTCCATGGCGGCCGGATAGTCCGTATGGCAGTTGCGGTCCAGTTTTCCGTCCTTGAACCAGCGGCGGGCAATAGGGCTCAGGAGCACCGGAGTGCCGCCTTTCTCGCGCACGCCATTGACAAAGGTACGGAGGTTGTCCTGGTAGGCGCCATATGCCGGCGCATAACGGACGGGATCGTCCTTCTTGGCATCGTTGTGACCGAACTCGATGAACACATAGTCACCGGGCTTGACGGCATCGTACACTTTGTTCCACAGGCCCAGGTCGATGAAGCTCTTGGTGCTGCGGCCGTTCTGGGCGTAATTGACAACCTGTACGTCTTTATCCAGGAAATTGGGAAGCATCATGCCCCAGCCGCGCTCCTGGCCGGCTTTGGGAAGGTCTTTTTCCGCCATGGTGCTGTCCCCCATCAGATGGATGGTGGTGAAGGAACTGGCTACCAGCCAAATGGTCAGGAGGCAGGAGATTCCTCGGCAAGCTCGGAATGACAAATTACTCATAATTTTTCTCCGTTTACGATTACGTTGTCGAAGGTGACGTTCTTTGCGAAATGCACCTCTGCCCCCTTCTGGGCGGTAAAGATGCTATTATGGAAGTCTAAGTTGGCTACCGGCATCTCCGGAAGGCCGTTCACGAAGATGGCCTGCTTGGCACCGGAGCAAATGATGTCGCTCATGTGCATGTCCCGGAATTCCGGGGTGGTCTCGTCCACGGGCTGGATGTCCGAAGTGTCATCGTCCCCCTTGTCGCTGGCGGCAACGCCGGCATAGTACAGGTTGAAGATAACGCCGTAGGAGACGATGTCTTTCATGTAGATGTGGTCGCACCAGATGTTTTTGACCACGCCGCCACGGCCGCGGGTGCTCTTGAAACGGAGACCTACGTCCGTACCCAGGAAGCGGCATCCGCTTACCCAGATGTTTTCCACACCGCCGCTCATTTCGGAGCCCACCACAAAGCCGCCATGGCCGTGGTAAACGGTGCAGTCCTTGATAATCAGGTTTTTGCAGGGCTTTGCGTGACGGCGACCGTCGGCGTCCTTACCGCTCTTGATGCAAATGGCATCGTCACCGACATCGAAGGTAGAACCAGTGAGAATGACGTTCTCGCATCCTTCAATATCTATCCCGTCCCCATTGGTGGAAAAATGGGGATTACGAACCGTTATGTCCTTGATGGTTAAATCCTTACACCAGAGAGGATGCAGGTTCCAGCAAGGGGAATTCTGAAAAGTCACCCCCCCCCAGTAGCACCCGCTCGCAGTTGCGGAAACTGAGCATTACCGGGCGCAGGAAGGTTTTGATCCACTGCTCGTCCAGGCTCTGGTCCTGGTAATTGAGGCTGCCGGCGGTTTTGCGGGCGGCCATATAGCCTTCGTCCGGATACCAGACGCTGCCGTCCTCCGACAGCACGCCACCCCGTTTGAGGATGGTTTTCCAGGTATCGTCCCCCACCTTGCGGCGTTTGACCTCCCGCCAGGCGTCGCCGTTTCCATCGATTACCCCTTTACCGGTAATGGCAATGTCCGTAGCGTCTTCCGCGTGCAGCGGAGACAGGCAACGGCGCACATCCAGCCCTTCAAAATTGGTGTCGATGATGGGATAAAGGCTTTGGTCCGTAGAGAAAACAATGACGGCATCCTTATCCAGGTGCAGTTCGATATGGCTCTTGAGGCCGATAGGGCCGGTGAACCAGATGCCGGCAGGCACATCCAGACGGCCACCACCCTGCCCGGCAAGTTTGTCGATTGCCTGGGCGAAAGCGTCCGTATTAAGGGTAACACCGTCCCCTACAGCGCCGAAATCGGTCAGGCAAACGCTGCGCTGCGGAATGGATGGAAGTTGTACATGGGGCATGTCGAAGGGAACACCTTCGTACAGATTGGCCTGAGAGGTTGAGCAGCAAGCCGATGCAAGCATGACAAGGGCCAGTGCGCGAGTCAGGGAGAATGAGGTCATTCGTTTTAATTTTATTATAAGTGGCACTTAACTGCTGCAAATATACACCTTATTTTTGAATTTCCGTTACCGTGCACGGAAATTTTTCAACAGAAGTTTTCAACATGCCCCACAAGGCCCTGAGAGGCAATCGTGTACGGGCACGAAAAAATTATTTTAAAAAGTTTGGAGGGCCTGCTGAAATTATTTAACTTTGCAGCTATGGAAAAAGTGACAATCAACGACATCGCCCGCCTTACCGGCCTTTCCAAAGGAACGGTGGACCGCGTTCTGCACAACCGCGGAGAAGTCTCCAAAAAGAGCTATGAGAAAGTCATGGCCTGCATCCGCGAAATGGGGTATGAACCCAACGTATATGCCTCTTTGCTCGCCGGCAAGGAGAAAGGCACCATCGCAGTGGTACTCCCCCGCCCCAAGGAAGGAAACTACTGGGATTTGGCCGTCAGCGGCATCGGAAAGGCAGAGGAAAACGGACGCCAGGTGGGCATGCATACCCAGCTGTACACCTACGACGAATTAAGCGCAGAATCTTTCCGTGAAACCTGCGCCACGGTGCTGAACAGCAAGCCCTCCGGTGTAGTCATCGCCCCCATGTTCCAATACGAGACGCAAGTCTTTGTGCAGGATCTTTCCAGTCGCAACATCCCCTACGTGTTTGTCGACACCAAGTTGGAGGAACCCGCCGGTCACCTGGCCTTCTTCGGCATCCCGGCCTACAAGAGCGGTTATCTCTGTGCCGATATGCTCCTGCAGGGAGAAAAGGCAAAAGAAGTGCTGGTCGTGCGCGTCATGCGCGATAAAGAACGGTCATCGGACCCCACCATCGACCGCCGTGCCGGTTTCCAGGATTACATCCGTGAAAACAATCCCTCCTGCACCCTGCGTACCATCTTCGTCAATCCCATCGACCCTGTTGCCACGGACGAGGCACTTTCCGCCTTCTTCTCCGAATTTCCCGACGTCCGGCACGTAGTCATGTTCAACTCCCGCATCCACCTCATCGTCCCTTATCTGGAACGCAATCCCCGCTTCCGGATGCGCATCATCGGTTTCGACAACCTTCCTGCCAATATTATCGGACTGCAAAAAGGCATTGTGAGCATGCTCATCGCCCAGCACCCGGAACTGCAGGTGCAGGAAGCCATTTCTACGCTAATTGAATACATTGTTTTCCACCGCAAACCGGCCCGCCAGGAGAACCACATGCACATGGATCTCCTCACCCGCTACAACGTGGAAGATTATTGAATCTTAAGGTCTTGGATGTCCAGCCAGCCCCCGTCATTTTTCCACACGGGGCGGTTGCAATAGAAGCCGAATTTAGCACCGATCCATAACTCCGGTTGGGCGATGAATTCCGTATTCACCGCCTTGAAATGCTTGCCATCCAGCGAGTAGAAGAAGTGGCACACGGCATCGGGTACATTTCCCTTGACTGCGCGCGGTT
>JBGUPS010000057.1:0-96189 GCA_045130395.1 Candidatus Cryptobacteroides sp. | reverse complement strand
TCTTTGACGGTGAGGTTCACGAGTTCCTCTGCGAGTTTTTTAACGTCTGCCATAATTGTAAAATATTAAATTGTTTATTATTTGTTTGCTTTTTCTTCGAGGGTCTTGACGAGGCCGGCGATCTTCTGGCCACCACCGTTCTGGAGAGCGGAGATGACGTTCTGCATAGGAGACTGCAGCATACCGATGATCTGACCGATGAGTTCCTCGCGGGACTTGATGTTGATGAGCTCTTCCAGCTTGTCGGCGCCGACGAAGGCGCATTCCTGTACGTAAGCGGCCTTGAGAGCGGGCTTTTCACTACCGGCCTTGTTGTACTTCTTGATGAGCTTTGCAGGAACTGCAGGAGCCTCGGTGTACATGAGGGCGGTGTTGCCTTCGAGGGCGGGAACCAGGAGTTCCATCTCCGGATTCTGGGCGTCCTTGATGACCTTGTGCAGGAGGGTGTTCTTGACAACGGTGAGCTTGATACCTTCGTTGAAGCAGTCGCGGCGCAGAGTAGCGGTGTCACCGGCATTCCGACCGGCGATGTCAACGATGTAGAAGTTAGGATACTGGGCGATGTTAGCCTTGATGGCTGCAATAACCTGCTCTTTCAATTCTTTCTTCATGACTATTCCTCCTACAGATTATTCAGCGGTGAAACCTTTGATGTCCAGCTTGATGGCAGGGCTCATGGTGGTGCACAGGGTGCATCCCTTGAAATAGGTGCCCTTCAGGGTCTGGGGTTTGAGCTTCAGGACGGCGCCGACGAAAGCGCGGGCGTTGGCTTCAATCTGCTCGGCAGTAAAGGAAGCCTTGCCGATAGCGGCATGGATAATACCGGTCTTGTCCACCTTGAAGTCAATCTTACCACCCTTCACATCCTTAACAGCGTTACCGATTTCCATGGTAACGGTGCCGGTCTTCGGGTTAGGCATGAGGCCGCGAGGACCCAGGATACGGCCGATCTGACCGACCTTGGCCATCACGGACGGGGTGCAGATGATCACGTCTACATCCGTCCAGCCTTCTTTGATTTTGGTGATGTATTCGTCCAGACCTACGTAGTCTGCGCCAGCTTCCTTAGCCTCGGCCTCTTTGTCAGGGGTGCAGAGGACCAGCACGCGGGTAACTTTACCGGTACCGGCAGGCAGCGTGACAACGCCACGGATCATCTGGTTGGCCTTACGGGGATCCACACCCAGGTTGGTGGTGATTTCCACGGAGGCGTCGAACTTGGTGTAGGTAATCTCCTTCAGAAGCGCGCATGCCTCAGAGATGGAGTAAACCTTCGTCTTGTCATACTTGGCAAGGACGGCTTTCTGGTTTTTGGTTAACTTACTCATAATTCATGCGTGGTTTAGATGTTCTCGGGGAATTGACCTTCCACCTTGATACCCATGGAACGGGCAGTACCGGCGACCATGCTCATGGCGCTACGCAGCGTGAAAGCATTGAGGTCCGGCATCTTGGACTGGGCGATTTCCTTTACCTGATCCCAGGTAACGGTAGCCACTTTCTTACGGTTAGGTTCGCCGGAAGCCTTGCTGATTTTAGCAGCTTCCTTGAGCGATACGGCCACCGGGGGCTGTTTGACCTCGAACGAGAAGGACTTGTCGGAGAACACGGTGATCACCACAGGGAGAACCTTACCGGCCTGGTCCTGGGTGCGAGCGTTGAACTGCTTGCAGAAGTCCATGATGTTGAGGCCCTTGGAACCGAGTGCCGGTCCCACCGGGGGCGCAGGATTCGCTGCTCCGCCTTTGATCTGGAGCTTAATGAATCCAGTTACTTCTTTTGCCATAGTTTATACTTACTCTTTAGTTACTTGTGTAAAGCTGAGTTCCAGAAGAGTCTTTCTTCCAAAGATCACAACTACTACCTTCAGTTTGCTTCTGTCTTGAAGGATTTCCTCTACGGTACCGTCGAAACCGCTGAAAGGACCGTCCGTGATGCGGACGCTCTCCCCTACGGTAAAGTTGACCTCCGTCTCGGCTGCGCTCACGGCGTTCTCGTCCTGTACACCAAGGATGCGCTGGGCTTCCTCGTCGCGGATGGGAACGGGAATACGGTCTGTGCCGTTACCGGTTTTCTCCGTAAGGAAGCCGGACATGCCAGGGATGCCGTTGCGAATCACATACTCAAGGTCGGGATTCAGTTCCGCATGAATGAGCACGTAGCCGGGGAAGAGCAGGCGCTCTACCTCTTTGCGTTTGCCATTCTTGGTGACGATCTCCTTCTTGACAGGCACAAGAACCTGATCCACAATAGCTTGCAGATCCGGGTGTCTTTCAATTTCCTTGACAAGGTATTCGGCGGCTTTCTTTTCCTTGGTTCCCGCGGTACGCAGAACGTACCATTTTTTGTCAGCCATAAAGGTATACTTCAGTTACAGTGCGTAAATAAACTCCATCAGATGCTGGAAAGCATAGTCGATAACCCAAACTACAGCAGCGAGGATGATGGTGGTTACCAGGACAAGCAGTGCAGAGCTCTGCAGCTTCTCCCAAGTGGGCCACGTCACCTTCTGTGTGAGTTCGGTGAACGACTCTTTCAGATAGTTAATGAACTTTCTCATCTTTGCTTACAATCGACTCCGGAAAAATTGGAAGCGGGAATCCGGTGTCTTCGTTAAACATTTACCAAATCGTAACCTTTGATATTTAGCAGGGGAAGCAGGATTCGAACCCACATCGACGGTTTTGGAGACCGCTGAACTACCCTTGTTCTATTCCCCTGTAGGAAGTGAGTGCCCACGTCTGGACACTCACTTTTTAATGGCTCGAGAATTACTCGATGATGCCGATCACCTGGCCGGCGCCAACGGTACGGCCACCTTCGCGGATAGCGAACTGCAGACCGTTGTTCATAGCAACCGGAGTGATGAGCTTAACGGTGATTTCCACGTTATCGCCAGGCATAACCATCTCCACGCCGTCCGGGAGGAGGATTTCGCCAGTCACATCCAGGGTGCGGATGAAGAACTGAGGACGATAGTGATTGTGGAACGGGGTGTGACGACCACCTTCTTCTTTCTTCAGAACATAGATCTGAGCCTTGAATTCGGTGTGAGGAGTGATGGACTTGGGCTTGGCCACAACTTCACCACGCTTTACTTCCTTCTTGTCGACACCACGGAGGAGAAGACCTACATTGTCACCAGCCTCACCCTGAGGGAGGAGCTTGCGGAACATCTCAACACCAGTCACAACGGAGGTGCGAGGTTCGTCACCGAAGCCAACCAGCTCAACGGGATCGTTCACGTGGATGGTACCGGACTCGATACGGCCAGTAACCACAGTACCACGACCAGTGATGGAGAAGATGTCCTCGATAGGCATCAGGAAGTCCTTGTCGACCAGACGCTCAGGCAGCGGGATGTACTCATCCACAGCGTTCATGAGCTCCATGACTTTGTCTTCCCATTCCTTCTCACCGTTCAGAGCACCAAGTGCGGAGCCACGGATGATAGGGCAATCCTCATCGAACTTGTAGAAACCGAGGAGGTCACGGATCTCCATTTCTACGAGGTCGAGCATTTCTTCGTCGTCCACAAGGTCTACCTTGTTCATGAAGACGAGGATCTTAGGCACGTTAACCTGACGGGCGAGCAGGATGTGCTCACGGGTCTGAGGCATAGGACCATCGGTGGAAGCCACCACAAGGATAGCACCGTCCATCTGGGCAGCACCGGTAACCATGTTCTTCACATAGTCAGCGTGGCCAGGGCAGTCAACGTGAGCATAGTGACGTTTTTCAGTCTCATACTCTACGTGAGCGGTGTTGATGGTGATACCGCGCTCTTTCTCTTCCGGGGCGTTGTCAATCTGGTCGAAGGACTTCACCTTGTCGGCGTTACCAGATACGCGCTCTGCGAGTACCTTGGTGATAGCGGCGGTGAGGGTGGTCTTACCGTGGTCAACGTGGCCGATAGTACCGATGTTGACATGCGGTTTGGTTCTCTGGAATGTTTCTTTTGCCATAGTAATATTATTGTTTAAACAATTGTTTGCTTGTTCACATTGGGCTAAACCCAAAAAAAGAGCCGGTGATGGGAATTGAACTCATGACCTCATCCTTACCAAGGATGCGCTCTACCCCTGAGCTACACCGGCTTTTATACCTGAGCGGAAAACGAGGTTCGAACTCGCGACCCTCAGCTTGGAAGGCTGATGCTCTACCAACTGAGCTACTTCCGCATTTTTCACGAAAATGCGGAAGTAGCGAAACTTACCGCAAATTCATGAAGTTTTGTGGGAGGTGGTGGACTCGAACCACCGAACCCTGAGGGAGCGGATTTACAGTCCGCCGCAATTGCCACTATGCGAACCTCCCAGAATAGCTTTTCAATATTTCAAAGCTCCTTCGAGCCGATAGAGGGATTCGAACCCACGACCCCGAGATTACAAATCACGTGCTCTGGCCAACTGAGCTATATCGGCGCTCAATGGAATCCTTCATCGCTGAAAGGATTGCAAAGGTAGGGACTTTTTTTGAAACCACCAAACTTTTTCAAAGATTTTTCATCATCCCTGCCAAAAGTTCGTAGATGGATTCTTCGTCCAAGCCGCAGGCTGCCCACTGCGCCTTTTGGGTATCCTGGCCGATGAAGCGGTCCGGAATGCCCATACCTTTAATAATAGGGGCGCCCGGACGACCGGCGAAGTATTCGCTCACTGCGCCGAACAGACCGCCCTTGAGCGCGCCGTCTTCTACCGTGATGATGGCCTTGCAATGGGAGACCTCCTCCATAATGCCGGGATCCAGGGGTTTAAGGAAACGCATGTCGTACACCGACGGCCCCACCCTAAAGTCTGTCTTATAACGCTTGGCAGCAGCCAGGGCACGGTTCACCACCGGGCCCAGACCGAGGATGGCCACGTCTTTCCCTTCCATCAGTTTTTCTCCCTGTCCCACAGGAACAGCCTTGTACATGGGCTTGCGCCAGGCGATGCCCTCCCCTATCCCGCGCGGATAACGGATGATGAGCGGACCATTCTTGAGGTTGAGCCCCGTGAACATGAGCTGCTTGAGCTCCAGTTCATTGCGGGGAGCGGCCACGACAGCCCCGGGAATGCTACGGTAGGCTGCCAGGTCGAAGCAGCCGTGGTGCGTTGCGCCATCCTCCCCTACCAGGCCGGCCCGGTCGAAACAGAAGACCACCGGGAGGTTTTGCAAGGCCACGTCGTGTATAATATTATCGTACGCGCGTTGCGAGAAGCTGGAGTAGATGTTGCAGAAAGGTTTCATGCCCGCGGCGGCCAGGCCGGCGGCAAACGTCACGGCGTGGCCTTCTTCGATGCCCACATCAAAGAAGCGGTCCGGGAAGGCGGCCTGCAGGCGGTTCATGCCGCAGCCGGAAGCCATGGCGGGAGTAATGCCCACCACTTTTTCGTCCCTACGGGCCAGGTCTGTAAGGACCTCGCCGAAGACATCCTGGTAGCGGTCGGCCGGGTACACCGATTTGATGCGCTCGCCGGTGGCCGGGTCGAAGCGGCCGGGCGCATGCCAGGTAGTAGGGTCCTCCTCTGCCGGGGCATATCCGCAACCTTTGCGGGTGTGAATATGCAGCAGACGCGGCCCATGCAGGTTTTTCAGGCGCTCCAGCGTATCTGTAAGCTGTCCCAAATCGTTCCCGTCGATGGGGCCGAAATAGCGGAAGCCCAGCGACTCAAAGAGCGCACCGCCACTCCCCCGCACCAGATTGGACTTGGTGTCGATCACACGCTTCTGCACCCAGTCGCGCGTTTTGCCCTCTCCCAGCGAGTTCCAGACGGTGTTCTTGAGCTTGTTATAGAACGGATGCGTGGTCACCTGCAGCAGGTAATTATGCAGACCACCTATATTCTTGTCGATGGAAATATTGTTGTCGTTCAGGACGATGAGGATGTCCGCCTTGGAAGAACCGGCGTTGTTCAGGCCTTCCCAGGCCAGGCCACCCGTGAGGGCCCCGTCGCCAATGACGGCAATGGCCTTTTCGCCGCTACCCATGAGACGTGCAGCCTCCGCAAAACCCAGCGCCGCCGAGATGGACGTGGAAGAATGCCCGGCGCCAAAGGCATCGTAGGGGCTTTCGTCCCGCTTGGGGAAGCCGCTGATGCCGTCACGGGTACGGTTTTTCCGGAAAATTTCCCGCCTGCCGGTGAGGATTTTGTGGGCATAGGCCTGATGGCCCACGTCATAGACGATTTTATCCTTGGGGGTATTGAAGACAGTGTGCAACGCCACGATGAGTTCCACGGCGCCCAGGCTGCTGCCCAGGTGGCCGGGATTCACGGCGCAGCACTCCACCATGTACTGCCGAACCTCCTCACACAGCTTTACACGCTGCTCCGGGGACAGTTTTTTAACGTCCTCCGGTGAATTGACGGTATTGAGCAGTTCGTACATAAGTGTACAAAGATACTACCTTTTTAGCGGTTCGGCAAATCCAGTTTGAGTTCCGGGTGCAGGGTGGATGTGCGGCGGAAGACCAGCGCCACCACCAGGGCGGCGACGCAGAGGCCCACGAACATCAGTTCTACGGCCACGGGACCATTGCCCTCCTTGCCCAGGATGACGCCGGCAACCCACTTGAAGCTTAGCAGGCCCAGGTTCTGCACCCAGTAAATGAGGGCGAAGGTGGTGCCCAGCACTTTATCCGGCACAATCTTGGGGACGGAAGGCCAGAGGGCCGCGGGCACCAGCGAGTAGCCGAATCCCAGGAAAACCATGGCCAGATAGCCCCAGAACGGAACACCGGCGGGGGCGAAGGCCAGCAGCAGATGGGCGATGAGCGCCAGGACGGCGCCGATGACCATCCAACGTGTTCCCTTACCGGCTTTATCCACCAGCATACCGAACAGCGGTGCAAAGATTACCGTGGAGAACGGCAGCATGGAGACCATCCAGCCGGCCGTCTGCGCGGGAATATCGAAGCGGGGTATGAGGATGGCCCCGGCAAATTTCTTGAAGGCGATGATGCTGCTGTAAAAGAGTACGCACAGCAGGCCCAGGAGCCAGAAATTCTTGTTACCCAGCACGCCCAGGACATCCTTGAAGCGGAAGGTTTCGTCGTCGGCCTGTTCCTCGTCATGGCCGACCTGATCGGCCATCTCAAGAGATTCCCGGTCAAGCCGGGAATGACGATCGGCACGGGAATGACGGTCGGCACGCGCATCCAGGGCAACGAAGACAGCCCAGAGGAGGAGACCCAGGGCCATCAGACCCATACCCACCATGGCCGGACGGGCGGTTTCCGCGAGCGTGTACACATGGCCGGCCTGCTCTTTCACCAGCATGGGCGAAAGCACCAGGGCGAAAGCGGTGCCCAGACGGGCGATGGCCAGCTGGAGGCCCATGGCGAGTGCCATCGGCCCGCCTTTGAACCATTTGGCGATGCTGCGGGTGACGGCCGTGCCGGCAATTTCACTGCCCAGGCCGAAGAACATGACGCCCACGTAGGCCGCCTGGAGGGACCAGGAAGCGCCGCTGAGCAGGGCCCAGAGCACCAAACCCGCACCTGCTGCCATCATGCCCACAAACACGGAGCCGCTCACGCGGACGCCCCATTTGTCCAGGAGCATGCCGCCTATTACCAGGCCGCCGAACACGCACAGCACGCTGTAGCCGCTGGCATAGAGGCCATATCCGGCCGCATCCCAGCCCAACTGCGTGAGAGAAGCATTCTCGAACAGGTACGAGATGCTGGAGAACATATCGTCGAAGTAGTACGATGCGAACATCGGCACTACCAAACAGGCCAGCGCTATCCAAGCCGCTGACCTGTAGAATGTTGTCTTTGCAGGCGTTTTCATTGTTTCTCGGTGATGTTGGGCAGTTCCAGGCCGTAGCCTTTGCCGCCGTTACCAACCTTATCCTCTATCTTGAGGAGGAAAGTGAGAATGAATGCAAGCACGCCGAAGGAAGAGAAGATAAGCATGGGAACGAGGTAGCCGCCCGTGGCTTCCAGCACCTTTCCTATTAAAAGGGGAACAAGGCAGAGGCCGATATTCTGTACCCAGAAGATAAGGCAGTATGCACTACCCAGAACCTTTGCGTCCACAATCTTGGTAACCGAAGGCCACAAAGCCGCGGGCACCATGGAGAAGCTTACGCCAAGAATGGCAATCAAGGCAACGGCAAGGCCCTTGCTGGGGAACGCAGGAAGAAGGAAGGCAAAGCTCAAATGGCACACAATCATGATGACTGCGCCTCCCATAAGCATGGTGGCACCCTTGCCCTTGAAATCCAGGAATCCTGCCAGGACGGGGGTGAGAATCATTGCAAGGATGGGGAAGAAGCTGAAAAGCTGTGCGGCTGAAGCGGCCTCTATCTGGAGCGTGGTCTCAAGGAAGTTGGGAGCGTAACGCTGGAAAGGGAAGATGGCGCTGTAGTACAGTACGCACATGATGGCCACAATCCAGAACATTTTGCTGGAGAGCACCGTGCCCAGATCGGATACCTTGAATTCATCTTCGGGATCGGCGCCGGGAACGCCCTTGCCGGATTCAATGAGCTGAGCGTCGAACTTGCGGTCCAAAACGCAGAATACGCAGTAGAAGATAAGGCCCACGCAAACCAAGGCCGCGCAGAATGCCACCGGCGCCACAATGGAATGGTCGTATTTGGCCGAAATGATGGGGGCGATCCACATGACGGCGAACACGCCCAAACGGGCGATGGCCATCTCGAGACCCATGGCGAGCGCTTTTTCCTTGCCGTCGAACCACTTTGCAATGGCTTTTGAAACGGTGGTGCCGGCCATCTCGCAGCCACAGCCGAATATCATAAACCCAAGGCTGGCCATTTTAGCGCTGCCGGGCATGGACACCCACCAGCTGTTAAGCCAGTCACAGAAAGCGGTTGCCTGGAACCATTCTGATATGCCGATGAACTTGAGGCCGGCGCCCACAACCATGAGGCCGGCGGACAAGACGCCCGTGAAGCGGATACCCATCTTGTCCAGGATGATGCCTGCAAGAATGAGGAAACCACAGACGTTCAGGATGTATTCCGCGGCCGCATAGGTGCCGAATGTGCCACTGGACCAGCCTCTCTCCGCCTCTACGAGGGATTTGAGCGGGGACATGACGTCCACGAACATATACGCAAAAAACATCATGGAGGCGATGAGCACCAGGGCTGTCCAGCGGGCAACCGGGTTGTCATTCAGGAATTTGTACACTTTTTCTGCCATGTCGAATTATTTTAGCTCGTAAATATACGTATTTTTTTAGTATTAACGCACCTTTTAATGGCGGCGCGAAGATTCTCCCGGGCGACGGAAGGCCTCAGGGCTTCATGCAGGGGGATGTCTCGCGAGGAAACTTCGATAAGTTCAGCGAAACCGGCGGCTTGCAGGGCGGGAACGTCATCGATGCGGCCGGAGACCAGGGCTACAGGCACGTTATCGACACACTGCAGAACACCCAACGGCACTTTCCCTTGCAGGGTTTGACGGTCCGACCGGCCTTCGCCGGTGATGACGAGCGTGGCTCCGGAGAGGGCCTGGTCAAAGTGGCACAGGTCCAATATACGCTGGATGCCGGGATACACGGCGGGCCGGGCGTAGGCCATAAAGGCAGCCCCCAGGCCTCCTGCGGCGCCGGCTCCGGGCATCTCCCCTACCTCCACGCCGGTTTCGACCCGTATCTGTTCCACCCAGGAAAGCATGCCGGCCTCCAGGACTTCTACATCGGCCGGCGTGGCCCCTTTTTGCGGGCCGAAGAGACGAATGGCACCCGTGGGACCGGTCAGGGGAACCAGTACATCGCAGAGGAGTTCCGCCTCCGCCTCCTGCAGCAGTTCCCGAACGCCGGGGACGGACAGCATGCCGCGGCCGCCGTCGCAGGTCACCGTACCGCCAAGGCCCACGATAAAACGACGACAGCCCCGTTCCCATGCGGCCAGGAGGAGTTCGCCCACGCCGCGGGTATCGGCTTTGAAAGGATTGCGCTCCTGCGGCCTAACCAGGTGGATGCCACAGGCCTGCGCCACTTCGATGATGGCGGTTGTGCCGACTATACCATATTCTGCATGGACTTGTCGGCCCAGCGGATCATGGACCGTGGCCTGGGTAATGGTAGCGTCTAACACGCCTGCAAGCACTTCCAGCGTGCCCTCGCCGCCATCGGCCAGGGGGATTTGTACCACTTCCGCCGAGGGGAAAAGCGCCTGCACGGCCTCCCCCATCACCTGTGCGACCTCGGATGCGGTCAGGCACTCCTTGTACGAATCTGGTGCTACTATTATCTTCATTTTTACAAAATTACCCAAATTGTTAGTAGCTTTGCACAAAAATTGCAAAAAAATTTGGCGGTTTAAGAATAAGCCCGTATCTTTGCAGTGTAATAGCATACTAATACAGCAGAAACAATGGCGCTCATCGAACTAAGCGATATCAACAAAACCTATAACAACGGACAGCCCCTGCACGTCCTCAAGGGCATCGACCTGCATATCGAGCGGGGAGAATTCGTGTCCATCATGGGCGCCTCCGGCTCCGGAAAATCCACGCTCCTGAACATCCTGGGCATCCTGGACAACTACGATACCGGCACCTACCACCTGGACGGCAAGCTCATTAAGGACCTGAGCGAGAAACAGGCGGCGGACTACCGCAACCGCATGATCGGGTTCATCTTCCAGAGCTTCAACCTCATCGGCTTCAAAACGGCCGTAGAGAACGTCGAGCTGCCGCTTTATTATCAGGGTGTGCCGCGCAAGAAGCGCCACGACATGGCCATGGAATACCTGGACAAGATGGGCCTCGTTCCCTGGGCGAACCACTTCCCCAACGAGATGTCCGGCGGCCAGAAGCAACGTGTGGCCATCGCCCGCGCCCTCATTACCCAGCCGCAGATTATCCTGGCGGACGAACCCACCGGCGCCCTGGATTCCAAAACCAGCGTAGAAGTGATGCAACTCCTCAAGCAGCTGAACAAGGAAGACGGTATTACTATTATAGTGGTTACGCATGAAGGCGGTGTGGCCAACGAGACCGATAAAATCATCCACATCAAGGATGGTATCATCGGCAATATTGAAGAAAATACAAGGCACAGCGCCTGGGGCGGAAGCATGATCAAGTAATGCGCGAACTTTTTCACGAAATAGGCAGTTCCCTCCGGCAGAACAAGCTCCGTACGGCCCTCACGGGCTTTGCGGTGAGCTGGGGCATTTTCCTGCTCATTACGCTGTTGGGCGCCGGTAACGGCCTCATGAACTCCTTCAAGGGGAACGTGGATCAGTATGTGAGCCAAGGTATTACGGTTGAAGGCTGGCGCACCTCCAAGGCCTATGCCGGCTACAAGGAAAACCGTCGTATTCAGCTGGACACCAAAGACTTGGACTATACCCAAGGCAAAGACTGGGAAGGGCGCATCCAAAACGTCATCTCTTCCACCAGTGGCTCAAGCGTCGTTCTCACGCTGGGCAGTCACACCGTGGACGGCTGGATGGAAGGAAAAATGCCGCAGCACCTGGAGCAGGATAAGTTGCAAATGGCTGCAGGTCGATACATCAACCAGGGCGATATGGACGACTTCCGCAAAGTGATGGTGCTTAGCCTGGCGCAAGCCAAAGAGTTGAACCCGGAGGACCCGGAAGCCATCATCGGCAAATGGGTCGGCGCCGGAAAACTCGCCTTCCAGGTAATCGGCATTTATCACACCGACGAGCAAAGCTGGCGCCGCAGCAGCCCTATCCCCTATTCTACTTACAAACGCATTTTCGACCCTTCCGATAAAATCGCATCCATCACCTTTACTGTGGATGGCCCACGTACCCTGCAGGAGCATCAGGCCTTCCAGGAGGAATATGTCGGCGCCCTCAAACGCCGGCACAGCATTGCCCCGGACGACGAGCGCGGCCTCTGGGTCGGGAACGGCTACACGGATAACCTGCAAATGTCCAACGCCAGCCACATCCTCAACGTCGCCCTGTGGATCCTGGGCCTGCTTACGCTGGTAAGCGGCATCGTAGGCATCTCCAACATCATGCTCATCACCGTGAAAGAACGTACGCACGAGTTCGGCATCCGTAAAGCCATCGGCGCAAAACCTGGCGATATCCTCAAACTCATCATCGCCGAGAGTGTGAGCATTACGGCCCTCTTTGGTTACATAGGCATGCTTTTGGGCATGATCGCGTGCGAAATTCTGGACCAGACGGTGGCCAAGCGGGGTGTGGACATCGGCTTCGAAGAAGTCAAAATGCTGGTGAACCCTTCCGTAGGCCTGGATGTGGCGCTGGAAGCTACCCTGCTGCTTATTATTGCCGGTACCCTGGCCGGGATCATTCCCGCCTGGAAAGCGGCGCGTGTAAAACCGATTGAAGCCCTGCGATCAGAATGAAATGGTTTGATACAGATACTTTCCGGGAGATTCTGGACAGCATCCTGCGCAACCGCAGCAGGAGCCTCCTGACCGGCTTCGGCGTGTTCTGGGGCATCTTCATGCTCATGCTGCTGATTGGCGGCGGACAGGGCCTGAAGCAAATCCTCATGAACGAGTTCGACGGCTTTGCACAAAACACCTGTATCGTCTTTGCCGGCAATACCACTAAGCCGTACAAAGGCTTCAAGAAGGGCCGCAGCTGGAACATGACCTATGCCGATGTCGAGCGCCTCAAAAACCTGATACCGGAGCTGGAAACCGTGACGCCGTCCGTGAGCCTGTGGGGCAAAAGCGTCGCCCGCGGGGAAAGTGTATCGGCCTCTGCCGTGGTAAAAGGCAACCGGTCCGACTACGCCCGCATCGAAACGCCCCAGCTCAGATATGGCCGCTATATCAACGACGCCGACATCGCCCAAGAACGCAAAGTCTGCGTGATCGGCAAAAAAGTATATAACGAGCTATTCCCGGAAGGCGGCGACCCTTGCGGACAGCGTATCAAAGTCGATGGATCCTATTACAACGTGATAGGCGTGGACTGGCACGATGGCGATGGCATCAATATCAACGGCCGCGCCTCGGAAACGGTGACCATTCCCATCAGCCTGGCCAAGAAGGCCTATAACATGGGCAATATCGTGCACATGATCTGCTTCACCGCCAAGGAGGGCATCGTCATGGACGATATTACGCCGCGGGTGCGGGAAGTGCTTGCCCGGGCGCATTATATCCACCCGGAGGACGAGCAGGCCATGTTCCTGCTGAATACGCAGCTGATTTTCGGCATTATCGACAATCTGTTCAACGGCGTGAATTTCCTCATTTGGCTTATTGGCCTGGGAACGCTCCTGGCAGGTGTGATCGGCGTATCCAATATCATGATGGTGAGCGTGAAGGAACGCACGACGGAGATTGGTATCCGGCGGGCCATCGGCGCTACGCCTGTGCAGATTCTAGGGCAAATCATTGCGGAGAGCACCGTGCTCACGCTGGTGGCCGGTATGGGAGGCATCGTGTTCAGCGTGCTCATCTTGTACGGAGTGGAACTGGGCATGACCACGGACGGCATCCTCAAAGCACCGTTCCAGGTGCCTTTTAGCGTGGCGGTGGTGGCGGCGTCGCTGCTCACTTTCCTGGGCGTGGTGGCCGGCCTGATGCCCGCCTCCCGCGCCATGCAAATCAAACCCGTAGATGCCATGCGAGATGAATAGCCCTGTCATACCCAAGATGATTAGTCCTGTCATACCCAAGATGAACAGCCCTGTCATACCGAGCGAAGCGAGTGTATCTCATGAAAGAATATAAAAGTAAATGCTATATGAAAAAATTCGGTAAAATCTTACTCATCGTCCTGGTGGCCCTCCTGTTCGCAGGAACTTTCGGCTACCTGTTCAAGCGCTCACAGCCTAAGGAGATCCGCTACCAGGAACTCTCCCCCGCCATGGGCGACATTTCCAAAAGCACCGTGGTAACCGGCAAAATCCAGCCCAGGGACGAGGTTAACGTGAAACCGCAGATCAGCGGCATCGTGGCCGAGGTTTACAAACAGGCCGGCCAGACCGTGCAGCTGAACGAAGTCATCGCCAAGCTCAAGGTGATTCCGGACATGAACCAGCTGGCCAGCGCCCAGAGCCGCGTGCGTCTGAGCGAAGTGAACCTGGAGCAGGCGCAGGTGAATTACGACCGCGAGAAAGCGCTGTACGACAAGCAGTTGGTCAGTGCCGATGAGTTTGAAAAGATACGGCAGACGCTCAAACAGGCGAAGGAAGAGCATGCCATCGCCCAGGAAGCCCTGGAGATTATCCGCGACGGCGTGTCCTCGAGCAACAAAACCGGGAGCACCACGCTCATCCGTTCCACCATCTCGGGCCTGATCCTGGACGTGCCGGTGAAGGTGGGTAACTCCGTCATCAACTCCAATACCTTCAACGACGGTACCACCATCGCCACGGTGGCCAACATGAACGACCTCATTTTCGACGGCAACATCGACGAGACGGAAGTGGGTCGCCTGCACCTGGGACTGCCTGTGCGCATCTCCGTGGGTGCGTTGCAGGACCTGAACTTTGAGGCGGCGCTGGAATACATCGCCCCGAAAGCTACCGAGAACAACGGTACCAACCTCTTCGAGATCAAGGCGTCCGTGAAAGTTCCTGCCGATGTCACCATCCGCAGCGGTTACAGCGCCAACGCCGAAATCGTACTCCAGGAGGTGAAAGACGTGATTACCCTGCCGGAAAGCGCCATCCAGTATGAGGGTGAGCAAACCTTCGTATACGTGAAAAACGGCGAGGAATACGAGCGCCGGGAGGTGGAAACAGGCCTCTCCGACGGTGTGAACATTGAAATCAAGCACGGCCTGGCCCTGGACGACGTGGTCCGTGGTCCGCAAATCATCACTAACAAGTAAGCCATGAAAATCTTGCTTCTTACCCTGGCCCTGCTTGCGCAGGCACCGACGGATTCCATTCCGGACCTCTCGCACCCCTGGACGCTGAAGGAGTGCACGGACTGGGCGCTGGAACACAACCTTACCATCGCCTCGCAAACCATTACCCGGGAGAAGAGTGCCGTGGAGAAAAACACGGCTGAGTGGTCCTGGGTGCCTAATGTGAACGGTTCGGTGAGCCAGAACTGGAACTTTGGACGCAGCATCGGCGGAAACAACACCTATGAGCGCGGCAACACCGCCAACACCAGTTTCAGCCTGAGCAGCAGCATGCCGCTGTTCGACGGTCTGGCCACGCCCCGCCGCATCCAGCTCACCCGCCTGAACCTGGAAGCCGCCACCAAGGACCTGGAAAAGGCCCGTGACGATATCCGCGTGTCCGTAGCCAAGGCCTATGTGCAGGTGCTGTACAATTATGAGATCGAGGGCGTCGCCCGCAGGCAGTTGCAGATTGACTCCATGCAGGTGGCACGCCTCCAAGGCCGCTTCGAGAACGGGAAAGCATCGGCAGCGGACGTAGCGCAGCAAAAGGCTTCGCAGGCCTCCAGCCACCTTACCTGGGTGCAGGCGCAGAACAACGTGCGAAGCGCCCTGCTGGATCTGGCACAACTGCTGGAACTCCATGTTTGGGAAGGCTTCCACATCGAACGGCCGGCCGTCGATATGGAATTCGTGCTGCTGAGCAGTCCTGATGATATTTTTGCCGATGCCCTTGGCATCCGGCCGGCTATCCGGGCGGAAGAACTGCGACTGGAGGGGACCTACCGCTCCATCCAGGTTGCCCATGCCCAGCACCTCCCTACCCTGAACTTATCGGCCGGACTGGGAACCAATTATTACAGTTCGTTTGCTGCCGCACAGGGATTCTGGAACCAGCTGAGCAACAACTTCAGCCAGTACGTGGGACTTACGCTCAACATTCCTATTTTCACGCGCTTCAGCGCCCGGAACCAGCTGCGGACCGCCCGGCTGAACCGCACCAATCAGGCCATCCAGTTACAGCGGGTGAAAAACACTCTGTACAAGGAGATTGTCCAGGCGTGGAACGGCGCCGTTGCCGCACAGGCCAAGTGGGAAAGCGCCCAGAAGGCTCAGGAAGCCGCCCAGGCTGCCTTTGAACTGAAGGAAGCCCAGTATGAGAACGGGAAAGCAACGATCACCGAATTCAACGAAGCCCGTAACCGTCTGGTAAAAAGCCAGTCCGACGCGGCCCAGGCCACTTACGAGTACCTGTTCCAAACCCATCTGGTAGAGTTCTACCGCGGCGGAGAGCTTACGCTGTAGCCTGGGCCGCGTGGCGACAACTCGCTGATTAATAAAACCTTACGCAAAGTACCTTATCCTATTTGGGACAAGGTACTTTATGTATATTCCTATGAATCAAACAATTAACTCCACACACAAAAAGATTTGCACAATTGAAACCTTATGATTACATTTGCAAAAATGATAACAGACATGGAAACGATTACAAAAATTCAGACCGTTATCAGGTTTAGGGAGGATATCCTGAACCGGGCCCGGTATAAGGCCAAGCAACAAAATATGTCCTTGAATGCGTACCTGGAGCATGTGGTGGTGGAGGCGGTGAAGCCGCAGATTCCCAAACTCCCAAAGGATTTTACAATTACTCCTGCCGTAGAGCGGCTTTCCGGCATTATGCCCGCACCTACACAAGAGCAACTGGCTGCAGATGATCGCCTGGCATACATCTATAATAAAGGGCTTGCTGTATGAAGATTTTTTTGGACACCAACATCATCATGGATTGGTGCGAGAAAACGCGCCCGGGGAACCCTTTCGCCAAGACAATCCTGTCATCGGCCGGACCGGACACCTATGAACTATACGTCAGTACACAAAGTATTATAGACTGTGCCTATTCATTGAGAAAACTCGGCGTCCATTATGAAGAGTTCAGTGAACTGTTCCGCGTTCTGCGCACGATTACCCACATCGTGGGAATAGATGAACTGGATTTGCTTTGGGCCCTGGAGCACTATTCCGGAGATTTTGAGGATGACATGCAGTATGCCAGCGCCTACAGCAATGTTTGCGACTTTTTTATAACCCGTGACAAGGCGCTCTTCTCCCTGAACGACAAATACTGCCCCATGACCGTTATCACGCCCGAGGACTTTGTGGCGGCAATGGCGGAAGATTAGAAACTGCGGCCCACCAGAGCGTGGGCAAAGGCTTTCAGGGCCTCGTGGCCTTCTGCGGGCATGCCGGCATCGGTGCCCTTGAAGACGGCACGGGTGCTCAAGTCTCCGATAGCCTTCTTGGCGGCATCGGCCACGCCTACACTGTCGTAAATGGCTTTTACGCGGGCGATTTTGGCCGCTTTTTCCTCCGGAGTAACTGCGGGAGCATTCAGCGCTTCTTCCAGGCCTACCGCGCCCAGTTCCAGGGCCTTTAACGTGAGCCAGGACTTCTTGCAGTTCAGGATATCCCCGCCAATGGGCTTGCCAAATACCTTTTCGTTTCCATACGCATCCAGGTAATCGTCGGCTACCTGGAACGCCAGACCCAGATAGTAGCCATAATCGTACAGGCACTCCTGACTGGGCAGGTTGGCGCCGCCGATGAGGGCGCCCAGCTGCGCGGCGCAGGCGATGAGTACGCCGGTTTTGAGGCCGATCATCTGCATGTACTCCGCCATGGTAACGTCGTTCCGCTTTTCGAAGTCCATATCCATTTGCTGGCCGTCACATACCTGGGAGGCCGTGCGGGAGAACAGTTCCAGCGCCTCCGGCAAAACGGCCGCCGGAGCCTTGGCAATGCGCTTGTAGGCATCGATGCACATCACGTCGCCACTGAGGATAGCGGTGTCCTCGTTCCATTTTTTCCAAACGGTCTCGTGGCCGCGGCGGAGCGGGCTGCGGTCCATGATATCGTCGTGGATGAGGGTGAAGGTATGGAACACCTCCAGACCGGCCGCAGGTTCCAGGATTTGCGGCGTAAGGGCATCGGCAAAGAAGCTGTAGGTAAGGAGGCACAGACGGGGCCGGATGCGCTTGCCGCCAATGGCAATCATGTAGCGGAGCGGATCATACAGTCCGGCAGGTTTTGCCTGAAATTCTATCTTGCCGAAAAGGTCCTTCAGGGCCTGGTCGATGGAGCTCTCTGGAATCATGGGTAGTATTTTTTGCAAATATAACAAAAATAGCAGAAATGTCCTTGAGCAATCCCTGTTCGGGAATGGGGGCATCTGCAATGTTTCGTGTTATATATTTGGAAAGTAAAAATAATATTCGTATACTTGCTAGCGAAAAGTGAAGCGCAATTATTTAAAATAATTTCTAATTTAAACTTGAAGATTATGGCTAACTACAATTTCAATGACAATCTGTTTGAGATTAGGAAATCTCCTGAAAGCATCATTGCCGCACAGGCGCTGACCTTCGACGATTTTGTATATAAAACTGATACTGATTTCAGCCATGACAAGTGCGCGACGGGTAGATGACAAGAATATTCTTTGCATTTCTAATAAGTAAAGATTGAATACTGTTTCCGAAGAAGGAATAGCAGAAATCAACACCCTATCAAAACTGGTGTTAAGGAAAAGAGGCGATTCGGCGGTAGAGTTTTACAATACCGCCGATCGTCTTTATGTGCTTCGTTTTATTGAGGTAGCACAGATGGGGGGGCATCGTGTGCTTTACTTCTATCTCAATCTTGCCGAAGGGAAACGTGGCGGTGCGCCCGACAAGGAGGTGGGGCGCATGATTGTGGCCGTGATTACCCAATATCTGGAAGAGCATCCTGACGATCTGGTTTGCTACTGCCATTACGACAACGTTTTGTCTGACGCGCTTAACAGGATATTCCATCTGTGGGCGCGTTCTTATCAGGATGTGATAGGGGGAAAAGTCACTTGTTTCGACGGCACCGGTCATAACCACGAAGGGCGTGGACTGCATTTCATGGTGATACACCATTTACGGTGTAAGGACATCGCCGGACTGAAGACCTACATTCTGGAAAACAGCGACGCGTTTGCCACCACTGTCAAAGAGCAGATTCTTCTTTTCTTAGACATCAAGGAGCAAATGCTCCAATCAGACAATGCGGTGTGTTAAGCTACATAACGACAGCTTGCAAGGACTGAGTGGCGGACTGGTACCTGAAGGCATGAAAGTATGTCTGGTGTTAGGTGCCAAACTGCGTCCCGACAACTCCCTGTCGCCTATCCTGCAGCTGCGGGTGAGGCTGGTGAGCATTCTTGCCAATGCCTACCCCGACTGGCTGTTCTACATCTCCGGTTGTCGTGCCGACACTTCCGTCCTCTACCGCACGCTGGTAGAGGAATACCATATCGCCGAAGAGCGCTTTGTGCTGGATTCCTGTGGCTATAACACCTTTCGCTCGTTATGGAACATGGATCAGTATTTCCAGCAGACCCGATTCTACATCCTGACCAGCAGCTTCCACATCGCCCGTTCACTGCGAATTGCCCGATGGCTGGGTTATGATGCCTGGGGCATTGACATCAGCGACTATGAAAAGGTGAAGGCGAATCCCTACTACTGGCGCGAACAGGTGGCTACGTTGCGCTCGCTGTGGCTGGTATTCTGCGTCAGGACGCCCCTCGCCCGTGTTACAAGATATTTTTATTGGAAAAGACAGCTCCTCCGCCTGCGACGCAACGAGCAGCAGTTTCACGCACAAAACGAGCAGATACTGCAGCGTGCGATGAAAAATGTGGATAAGTCGATGCCGCTGACCGAATACTTCTTCCGCCAACTGATGAAGGGCGGGGTTATTACCTCTATGACACAGTCTATGGAGGAAGAGCACCTGATAGTGAGCCTGAGTCATGTGGACTGTACCACCGTGATAGAGGATGCGCTGTCACTGGCGCTATGTTACAGAGACGGGCGCACCACACTGGATGACTTAAAGGACTACTACCGGCGGATGCACTATCAGGACGGCGTCATCTCGTTTGCCACCCGTAACCATTATTTTACCTGGATCATGCAGTCGGCCATCAAGGAGGGCTTTGTGGAGCTTGTCAGTCCCGAAGAACCCGCCTTTCCCTTTACGGCGGAGGCAGACCTGCAGCTGAGCTATATGACCCAAAACAAGCATCTGTTCCACCCCCAGATGGATGACGAAGAAAACTACAAGGCCATCGCCCTTCGCCAGCAGCAGCGCGTGCGCTTTACCTATATCCCCCGTGAACTGCTGGACATGCCGCAGGATTCGGAATTGGGCGTGATTCGCGACGGCGACATCATGGCGGTGGTGTGTGACCAGCATAGCTGGATACGAGGTGTGGATATCAAACACCTGCTGATAGCCAAATGGATTGAAGGCAGACTGCATTTCTATCATGCCAGCGAAAGTGGATTCGGACTTGCAGACATGGATGCCTACGCTTATATGAAGGATAAGTTCACAATGATAGGGGTGGCGATATATAGATTGAAATATTATGATGCAGCATAATGAATATGTGTTGAAAAACATGTTCGGGTCGTTCTTTCTGGCGACCGTCATGTCAGCGCTGATGAGCCAGTTGGGTGGTTTCACCGATTCCATCGTGGTAACTCATCTGGTATCGCCCGATGCGCTGTCGGTTGTCCGTATCTGTACGCCCTTTGAGAGCTTCATATTCATCATCATCGGCATGATGAGTGCCGGCGCCCGTTTCCTGAGCGCACGAAGCATCGGTGCCCAGAACTACGACAAGGTGAACCGGGTGTTCAATAATCACCTGTACTATGTCATCTTCTCCACGCTACTGGTCATCGCTCTTGTATTGCCTTTCCTCGACGTGTTGGCAGGCCTCATAACAACCGATGAGCGGTTGTTGCCCATGCTGAAGCCCTATATCCACGCCGAAATGTTCGCTGTCTTTGTCGTTTCCGTCTTTGGCGTACCCATCTCTTACGTCATCACCAACGGCAATCCGAGCCTCATAACCCGACGCATCATCATCTCACAGATACTCAATGTCGGGTTCGACCTGCTATTCTGCGGTGTGTTCGACATGGGCATGGCCGGTGCATCGCTTGCAACAGCGCTGAGCAACCTGCTCGCCTTCACCTCGTTGGTGGGCTATATGCGCAAGAACAGTAAAATATTCCGTCTCAGGCGCCCGGAGAAGATATGCAGCATCCAGATGTATCGTGAATGCTTTACCATCGGCCTCCCCATGCTGATATCGGCCTTGTTAGCTCCGGCCATAGCCTTCACCATGAACTCGCTGGTTATCGGGAAACTCGGTGCCGACGCCATGTATTTCTTTACCATCTATTTTCAGATCAATGGTATCTGTATGCTGGCATTATCAGGCTCCAATACTGCCATCACTAATATCGGCGGCATTCTGCTAGGCGAAGAAGACTACGACAGTTTCCGATTGCTCACGCGACGCATCTTCCGTATACTGATACTGATAATGGTGGCGGCGAGCCTGCTGATATTCCTCTTCCCCGCCTTGATTGCAAGAATCTATGGAGCCGACGACAGCCTGGTAGCACAGTGCTATACGCCGTTGCGCCTGATGAGCATCGCCTTCCTGCCCAATGCCATTTCCGAGACATTGAGCGTGCTATACTTCGTGCAGGGGCATCAGAAGCTATGCCGGTGGATAGAGATTGTAACCAACTTGGGAAGTATCGGCATTATTGTCATTATGGCGCTCTACAACCCCGATCTTATCTGGTACATCCTGCCCTTCACCGCTTGGCTCCTGCTACTAGTGATGGTTGCCATGGCCTATGTAGTACACCGCAAGAATCCTCTTTATGCTTGGCCGACACTGGAGAATACGGTGCCGTCGAACCCGGCCGTCACTTTCTCCATACCTTATACCAAAGAGGGTGTCGAGGCATTCCTGACTCAGGTGCATCCCTTTGTGGAAGCATGCGAGCTTCCTGACGGTTTTGCCGTGGACATTGCGCTGGAGGAACTACTCTATGAAATTGTGGAGACGCATGAACCGCTTTCCTCCAAGGAGATTGAAACCTTCGATGTGCGTATCATCGACAAGGAAAAAGAACTCACGGTGGTTGTTAAGAGTAAGGGCCCTCTGAGAAATCCGATTTATAAATATTCGGATGAGGAATTGGCGGATATCGATGAGAACAATCTGCGACGAGCCATCTTGTCGCGCGTCTGCAAGAATATCCATCACAAGTACATGAATGGTATTAACTGCATCTATCTGAATTATAGCCGAACCGTAGCATGACCTTTATCCGGCCACTATACACTTGTGGCGCCTTTAACCGCCAGGCACAGAGAGCCGTGATGTACAATACGGCCCATGGCACTTGCTACACTTTTGACGGTGTATCGGCCCTGCTGGTCAATGAGGTGCTGAAAGGCAAGAGAGAATGTCCTATCGACACAGGGCATATCGCTGAGGTGACAGGCGCTTCAGAAGAGCAGGTCGCCAGGTTCTGTCAAGCGTCGCTGATGCCTATAGGACTTGTCCACGACCACGTGTTCAGTGACGAGGAGTGGCGGCAGTACCGAAAGGATAATCCTCCCTGCATAGCTACAAAGGGTTATGAGCCTTTGAACGACTATAAGGACTCCTTCCCTGAGGAACTTCGGGTTTCTCTGACTTTTGAGCTTACCTACGCCTGCTGTGAGCGTTGTCTGCACTGTTATAACGAAGGCGCTGCCCGCAGCGACCTGCAAGAAGAACACCGCCTGCGGCCAAATATGCTAAGACTGGACGATTACAAGCGTATCATCGATGAAGCCGTAGCATTAGGAATACCCGAGGTGATCGTCACGGGCGGTGATCCGTTCAGCTATCCCCACTGCTGGGACATCCTTGCGTATATGCACGAGCGCAATCTGGCTGTGAACCTGTACACCAACGCCCTCGCGCTCAACAATAGCGAAAAGATAAGACGCATCGCCCGTATGGGTCTCCGACAGCTAAGCGTATCAATCTATAGCACCGATGCCGATGTCCATGACCGGATAACACGCAGGCGCGGCTCGTGGGAGCAGTCGATGACGGTACTGAGGGAGCTGGCAGCATGGCCAGTGCCCCTGAACCTTAAGACGCCCGTGTTCCGTCTGAACACCCGAACCTATTATGGGGTGCGCGAAATAGCCCGCCAATTGGGTGCAGAGAATGAGGTCTCGTGCCTGCTGTTACCCGGTGCCGACGGCGATATATCTTTGATTGAACATCTGCAGACACGTCCTGAAGCGCTGCGTGTCATTTTGACGGACCCCCTGGTGAAAAATCATGTGCCAGCCGATGGAAAAGTCAACGGCTACCAGTTTGGCAGCGAGCGTGGGTTCCCCTGCTCTTCCAATGGGTTAATCACCATTTCTCCCAGTGGGGTGGTCAGTGCGTGCAGTTCTATCCCCATCACCTTTGGCGATGTGCATCATGTATCGCTCAGTAAGGCCATCATGAGCCCACAGCGCCTGCAGATGCGTCAGGCCGATCAGAAGCAGGCGTTTCCCGTCTGCGGCCAGCACGACTATTGTCAGTATTGCCGCGTGCCCTGCTATGCTGGTGAGCAATTGGAAAAGCATGCAGACGGCACTTTCGTGCTCAGAGAGATAAAAGGCGACGCTTGCCTGACAGCCCAAATAAGCATGGAACTATGCCGGCAAATGGAACAGGGATTGGACCCACTTGACGGCAAGAGCATCCAGGAATGCCTGGATGCCCAGCCTATAGAAGAGGTGCCTGAGTTCCGTAAGAAGATCAGCCTGGATTCCCTGGAACGTTAGTCCTCCCCCTTTTCAATTACAGCTCAAACACCACGGAGGAGTTGGCTCCCAACTTGAGGGCGGTCTGGTTGACGGTGGCGGCGCCGAGGACAGCCACGGGGTGGGACATGTCGTCGGTCACGGTCACCTGCTTCTCGGAGGAGGCTACGTTGTGGATGACCAGCAGTTTCTCATCACCGGCCGTCATGTACCAGGCAGCGATGGAAGAACCGGTCAGCTTGGCATCGGTCATGGTGCCGGAAGCCAGGGCTTCGTAGGTGTTGCGCAGGCGGCTCCAGGTCTCGTACACCTGCAGGATAGAGCCTTCCGTAGCAGACTGGGCCTCCACGGAGATATCGGCCTTGAGCATGCTGTTGTCCACTTTGTTCTCCACGCCCTTCTTGGCGCAATCCTTGCCGGCCTTGTCCCACATCATGGGGGTACGGACATATTCGTCACCATTACCCTTGGTACCGTAATAACCCAGTTCCTCACCCTGATAGATGAAGGGTTTGCCACCACCGGAAAGGAGGATGGCACCCGCCTGTTTCATGCGGCTGATATTCTTGTTCACGTTGGACCCGAAGCGGTCCTGGTCATGGTTGGACAGGAAGAAGGAAGTGGTGGCATCGGAGCGTTGGGCCGTGTGGTCATTAATAAAACCGGCCACCGTGGACACGAAGCCCGAAGCGTTTCCGTTGTTTAGTATGTCACGCACTTTGTAACCATAATCAAACTCGAAGCACGAGGTGAGACCCTTGTAATAGGTCTTTTCGATATTGTGACCATCCCAGGCTTCGGCCACCATAAAGATGTCCGTCGTCTGTCCCAGGGAATTACCGGCCGCCTTGTAGGTGGTATTGCAGTGGTCGTACCACTTGCCCAGCAGCGTAATATTGGAGGTATTGTTGTACGAGTTGATACCGCCGCAGATGTGTTTCACGGCATCGAGACGAAGACCGTCCACACCCAGATTGATCCATTTGTCGGCCGATGCAGCCAGATCCTGGAAGCAGGCGTTGGTTTCCGCCACGGAGACATCACCGTAGTTCAGGTCCGGCATCCAGTCGGAGAAGCAGCCCATGTAGAACAGGGTTTCGGTGGAGACGTTGGTAAGTTCGATCTTGTAGCGGCCGCTTCCGGTGAACCACATGTCGGCACCGTCGCCCACCAGGTCCACGGGCGTATCCAGAGAGATGGTAGTGGCAGACTTGGCGCCGAACTTGGAGCCGGCGTCCCAGTTGTTGTACTTTCGCACCAGGATACCCCACTTGCCGGTGATATCCATTACCAGATAGTAGGTACCATCGCCCTTATCGACAAATTTCACCACTTTCCCTTCGCCGCCGTCCTGCCAGGTCCACAGGTTCCAGCTGGCGCTGCCGTTTGTCACGGCCTCGGTGGTGCTGGAGATGGTGAGCTTGGGGGAACCGCTGGTTACCTGCTTCCACTCGCCGGACTGGTAGGTGGTACCCTTCAGCATGGGGAACTTGCTGTAATCGACCGAAGGATTGGCACTGAAGAAATAGTAGTCCCTGTACTTGCTCTCCGGATCGGCAATGGCTTCCTGGAACCAGGGGTTGTTCTTACCGCTGTGGTTCAGGACGTAGTCCATGTAAATGGCGATACCTTTCTCGTGTGCTGCGGCCAGAAGGTCCTTGAAGTCGGCTTCGGCCTTTGCAGTAGTGTGCTCCCCTACTGCATAGAGCGGATTCAGGGCGTAGTAGTCGTTCACGTCGTAGGCGTGGTAGGAGCTGGTGGGATGGGCCGGGCTCAGCCACAGGGCCGTTACGCCCATCTTGTCCAGATAGTCCAGCTTGTTCTGGATACCCTTGAAGTCACCGATGCCGTCGCCGTCGGAATCGGCGAAGGAATAGATGAGAAGCTGGTAAGCCGTGTTGGAACGCTTGATACCGTCGAAACTGTCAGGATTAGCGACCAGGGTGACCCAATTGGAACCGGATTGCGCTACGCTTACCGAAGCTTTGAGGCTGCCGGCGGCAAAGTCCACTGAACCTGTGCGGGCGCCACCTTCATTCGCAGCCACGGACACGCTCAGCGAACCGCTACCATTGCCGGAAGTCGTGCTCAATTTGATCCAGTCTGCCGACGGAGTGGCCGTCCAGCTCCCGGAGGTATTCACCTGCACGAACTTGGTGGAAGAATCGGACTCCGTAAAAGACAACGAAGTAGGGCTTACCGTAAGTTCCGACGTAGGGTCGGTAGGCGTTTCCTTGTTGCCGCAAGCCACCATAGCTATTGCAGCGGCCAGTATCCAAAGGTATCTTTTCATAAGGGTCGAAATTAAATTGGCAGACGGGCGTCCGGTCAGGGGCGCCCGCCTGAAAAAGATGTTTAGTTGATGGTGATGGTCTCGTTTGCAGGGCTGTAAACTACATCGAAGCCCTCGAGTTCACCCACATTGATGTTGTCGCCATTAGGAACAACCTCGAAGGGTGTTCCGGCTTCAACGAAGACACCGCCGCGGTTATTGTCCCAACCGGCAGCCTGGCGGATTTTCCAACCGCCGGCGAGGGTCTGGCCGTAAGCCACCCAGTTGGCGCCGTCGAAGAGCATGAACTTGTCGGTGCCCCAGCTGTTGAAGTCGCCAATGAGGCCCCAGAAGTCGGTGCTGAGCGTAAGCGTAGCATTCGCGGGATCATAGACCACCATGTAGGTACCGGCAGCCTTGATGTTGCTGCCACCGGCAACGGCCTCGAAGGCAGTATTGGCCTCAACGAATTCGCCGCCGAAGTTCTCATCCCATCCGGCATACTTGCGGATCTTGATCTCGTCGCCTTCGGCCAAGGTCACAGGCAGGCTGTACCACTTGCCGTCGGAAGCCAGGTTCATGGGAACGTCCTTGTTCCAGCTGAAGCCGTCGATGGAAGCGATGCTACCTACAACGCCCCAGACCAGCGTACCGATGGTCTCGTTGTTGGCATTGTACACCACCTGGAATTCACCGGTAAGGGCGATGTTGTCGCCACCGGGAACAGCCTTGGCAAACACGCCTTCTGCAGGAACGCTGCCACCGCGGTTCACATCCCAGCCATGGTTGAAGCGAACTTTCCAACCAGCGGATTCAATCTTCACCTTGGGGCTCACCCAGATGCCGGGCATAAGCTCGGTCATGAAGATGTCGTTGCTCCAGTCACCATTTACGCCAATCAGGCTCCAGGTGTTGGAAGGAAGAGCGGCATCCACCACGATGGTCTCTGCGGCGGGATCGTAGGTCACGATGTACTCGCCTTCGGGAACATTGATGTTGTCACCACCGGCAACGGCTTCGAATGCGGTGCCGACCTCGGCGAATACACCACCGCGGTTGTCGTCCCAGCCATGGTTCTTGCGGAGCTTGAAGTCACCGCTGATCTTGGTGGCAGGGCTTACCCATTTGCCATCGGCCTCGTCCATATCGATATCGTTGTTCCAGTCACCGTTTACGCCAATGAGAGACCATACGGTAAACTCGTTGAAGACGGTGATCATCGGAGCTTCGGCATTAGTGAGGTCCAAAGTAACCTTATAGAACCCTGCTGCGACTTTGATGTTGTCACCACCGGCGACAGCGGCGAATGCCGTGTTGTAGTCGGCCATCACACCACCATAGTTCTCGTCCCAGCCAGCGTCCTTGCGCCACTTGAACTCGGTAGCATCGTCGGCAATGATGTAAGCGGTCCAGACACCATCCTTCTCGCTGGCCAGGATATCGTTCTCCCAGTCGCCATTGAGGCCGATGATGTTCCAGCCCTTCACCTCTACGGGTTCCGGTTCGGGTTCATCGCCACCAATGATGGAGGAAATCTTGAGACCACTGGCCTCGGTGACAACTGCTGTGCCGGCATCCGGATTCACAAAGAGGTCGTAGATACCGTCGGCACCCACCTTGATGTTGGCGCCATCCTGGGTCACAGCGAACTCTTCTCCCAGTGCGGTAAACTCACCACCCATGTTCACAGTCCAAGCCTTGTCCTGACGGAACTTGAACTCGTCGGCGGCGGCAATGGCTACGGCAAAGGCGGCATGGCTTGCACCATCGCTCACCATAGGGATATCGCCGTCCCAATTGATTTCGTAGACGGACAGGGCGCCAATCACAGACCAGTTGCTGGCCTCGGTGAATTCCGGATAAGGATCGAAGGCCTTGGTTACCCATGCAATACCGGCATCGGGATCCAGATACAGGTCATAGACACCATCGGCACCCACCTTGATGTTGGCGCCATCCTGAGCCACAGCGAACTCGACGTCGAGACCACCGAACTCACCGCCCATATTCACGGTCCAGGCCTGGTCCTTGCGGAACTTGACTTCGTCGCCGGCTTTCAGGTTCACGTGGGCAGCCACATGAACGGTACCGTCGGTCCACATGTTCAGGTCGCCGTCCCAGTTGATACCATAGGCTTCCATGGCACCGATCAGGGACCATTCGCTATCCTCGTCGAAATCTTCATACGGGCAGCCTTCCTGTTCTTTTTCCTCAGGCATGATCCAGGTGAATTCATACTTCTCCTTGGAATCCACATAGCCGTTGGTGATGCCTTTGGCGGGATCCTGGACGGAAGCACGGACCACAATGGCAACGGACACCTCTTCCAGCGGCTGGCAGCCACGGTTCTTGAGGGCGTTGGTGAGGTTCTTGCCGGTAAGGGTAAGGGTGTTATCTTCCTGTTTGGTAGAGAAGGTTACGTTGGTAGCGGTGCCTTTTACGGAAACCAGGGCCAGCGTATGATAGGTACCCATCTTCTTGTTGAAATCCATCTTGAAGACGGCGGGAGTGAACTGCACAGTCACGTTGTCGGCAACAGTTGCGCTCACCAGTGCAGGAGGAGTGGCGGTGGAAGTATCGACCACAGCCTTTACCTCCTCTTTGACGCAGGACAAGGCCATAAGGGCCAGGCAACCTGCAGCTATGATAGAAAGAATTCTTTTCATGTCTATTCCTTATTTTTTATATCCGTCGTTCTGTTTCAAATTGGGATTCACCATCATGTCAGAGACGGGGATGGGATAGAGGTTCTTGTAGTCTTCCACGGCCTTTCCGTCGTGAACGCCACCCTTCCACTGCCAAACATATTTGTCGGTGGTGAAGTAGTCGTAGCGGACCAGGTCCTGACGGCGCCAGAGTTCCAGATAGAGTTCACGGGCACGCTCGTCCAGGAGGCTGTTTTTATCCAAACCGTTTGCGTCGGGAACACCGGCGCGGGCGCGTACCTGGTTGAAGTAACCGAGGCCCTCGTTGAGGGAAATGACGCTGGAGCCATTCATGGCGCACTCAGCAGCCATCAGCAGGACGTCAGCATAACGGAATACCGGGAAGTCGGTGTCCGGGAAGCCGTCAGCCTTACCGGGATTGCCGGCCGAAGTGATGTTCTTATACTTCTGGAAGCCGATACCATTGGTGAACTCACCCATGTCGGTCACATCCACGGTCTGGCCGTTTTCCCAGAAAATCTTACGATCATCGTTAGCGGTGAACTTGTTGTAGAATTCAGGGGTCATGCGGCAGCCGCTCCAACCGGAGGAGATGCCCAGGTCGGCGGGTTCCATGGAACCACCGGTGAAGGCGAAGATGAGGTAGGTAGTTACACCCCAGCTCTGGGTATCGGTACCATCCTGCTCAACAGCGAAGATGATTTCGTCGGTGCGCTGGTCGTTATCGGCCAGGAACAGTTCCTGATAAGGGCTGTATACGCCGCCTACGGAAGTGGTGTGCAGGCTGTAGCCATCGTCCATGATGTCTTTGAGGACGGTGGCGCACTTGTCCCACTGGGCAGTGCCGGTGTACACCTGGGCGTTCAGATAGAGCTTGGCCAGGATCATCTTGGCAGCGGTCTTGTTGATGCGGCCATACTCGGTGGCGGCGCGCTCCGCAAGGGCGCTGTTGTCGATGATGTCCTTCAGTTCAGTCTCCAGCCAGTTGTACAGGTCGGCACGGGTAATGCGCTGAGGGATCTGGCCCACCACGGAATTTTCATCGGCAAAAGGCACATTGCCAAAGTTGTCGATGGCGTGGTAGTAGCTGAGGGCGCGGAGGGCGCGGGCCTCGGCAATCCACTGCTCCTTCTTAGGCATAGCCAGGTTGGAGGCGTTTGCCTGACGGATGAACTCGTTGCACTGGGCAATCTGGAAGAACATACGGGAGTAGATGGAATAAATAAGACCGGTGGAAGGATCCCACTGCATCTTACATACATCCGGAACACCTTCATCGTTCCAGCCGCACACATACACGTCGGTGGAGAGTTCGCACAGGTGGAACAGACCACGGATATACTGGCTCATACCGCCGTCCAGACCGGAGATGGAAGGGTCTCCGTTGGGGCCGTTAAAGCCGGAAGTAGCATAGCCCGTATAAATACCGGCCAGGAAGGCGTTGAAATCGTCCGCGGTGCGGAACGCTTTATCGGCCGTGTTCTTATTGGGGTCGATGGGCGTAACGGTCAGATCCTTCACACAGGAGGCGGCCATCACGGTAATTGCAAGCGAAGCAAGGATATATTTGATGGTTTTCATATTCGTATCCTCCTTTTTTAGAATTTGAATTTAAGACCAAGGACGAAGGTACGAGGACGCGGGTAAACCGTTCCGTCGATACCGCCATAGACCTCGGGGTCGAGACCGGAGTACTTGGTAAGGGTGCAGATGTTCTGGACCGTACCAAAGATGTTCAGGGAAGCAGGACGTCCGGGAACCATCTCGAAGAGTTTCGGGAAGGTGTAGCCGATGGTGAAGTTGTCCAGCTTGAGGAAGGAACCGTTCTCAATGTAGTAGTCGGAGATGTACATGGCGTCGTCGAAGTTGGACTTCAGGGCGCTGGCGTTGCGGTTGGACACAAAGTTGTTCACCCACAGGTCCTTGTACATTTCGTTGTTGGAAGCCACGTTGTTGTAAACGTAGTTGCCCAGGGAAGCGTGTCCGCTGAGGGCGGCCGTCAAATTCTTGTAGCTGAAGTTGATGTTGAAACCGAAGTTGAAGTCGGCCCAGGGGCTATGGAAGAAGTAACGGTCGCTTTCGTTGATGACACCGTCGTTGTTACGGTCTACATACTGGCCGAAGACAGGAGCACCGTTCTGGTCATAGACCTGCTGGTACACATAGAAGGAGTTCATGGGATAACCCACGTCGTGCTTCTGGACCCAGTTGTCGGTACCACCGGAGATACCGCCGGTACGCACACCTTCCTTGTTCTCGGAGGAAGCGTTCAGCTTGGTGATGCGGTTCTGGTTGTAGGCCACGTTGAAACCGGCCGACAGGTTGATGTCACGGGTTTCCACGATAATACCGTTCAGTTCCAGTTCCACACCCTTGTTGGTGAGGGAGGCGATATTGGTGTTCAGGTAGTTGGTGAGGTTGGACAGGGCTGCCACCTGGATGTAGGAGAGCAGGTCCTTGGTGTCACGCTGATAAACCTCCACGGTACCGGTGAAACGCTCGTTCCAGAAACCGAAGTCCACACCGATATTATAGGTAGTGGTGGTTTCCCACTTGAGGTCGGCGTTGTAACCCAGGGCCGTGATGGGCTTGATGGTCTGGCCGTTAATCTGGTAGTAAGAACCCATCTGGTTGGAGTAGAAGGTAGCGAAGGTGTCGTAGTAACCACCTACGCCCTGCTGACCGGTCTGGCCCCAGGAAGCGCGAAGCTTCAAGGTGGACACGGCGCTGGCGTTCTTCATGAAGGGCTCATTCTTGATATTCCAACCCAGAGCCACAGAGGGGAACAGACCCCACTTGTTGTTCTGGAAACGGGAAGTACCGTCACGACGGATGGTAGCGGTGATGAGGTAGCGGTCTCCGTAGCTGTAATTGGCACGGCCGAAGAAGGAAACCAGGAAGTACTCACCCTTGAAGGAGGAATCGCCGATGACGGTCTTGTCGGTGAGCTTGTAGGTCTTGGAGTCGTTATCGTTATAGAAACGCTGCCAAGAATAACCGGCCATCACGTCCATGAAGTGCTTCTTGTTAAAGGTATGGCTATAGTCGGCATAGGCCTCCAGAGTGGTGTCCATACGGCCGTAGTGGTAATCGGTATGGGAACCGCTGCCGCTCTGCTGGGTGTTGTGATAGGAAGCCTCGGACCCCTTGGCCAGTTCGGTAACGCCGGAGCTCTTGGCCCAGTCCATACCCAGGTTCAGGTTCAGGCGCAGGTCTTCCAGGCCGTGGATCTTATAGTCGAACTGAGCGTTGCCGATGAAACGGTTGGCAGCGGCATAGTCGTACTTTTCGTTGAGCTGGGCAACCGGGTTGAGGGTGGCCATGGTGTTGGGATTGCCGTCGGTTCCACGCCAGATGCGGTAGCCATTAAGACCACCCTGGGCGTCCGTTGCATAAATGGGCTGGGTGGGGTCGTAACGCAGTGCGCTGCCGATAGCACCCTGGTCGGCATACCAGTTCTGTGCATAGGTATACTTTCCGTTGAGTCCCACGGTGAGGTGCTTGTCGAAGAAAGTAGGCGACAAGTTCAGGGAAGCCGTAGCACGGTTCATCTTGGAACCCTTCAGGGTACCGTTCTGGGTGATATAACCACCGGAAACACGGTAAGGGAGGGTCACGGAACCAAAGTTCGCATTACCGTTCACGCTCAGGTTGGCGTCTACGGTAGCAGCTGCACGGTAGATTTGCTTCTGCCAGTCGGTGTTCTCCTTTCCAAGGGCGGCCAGGGCGGCGGCGTTGATCTTGCCGTCGGCCACGCGCTGGGCGATGAGGGAGCGCACCTGATCACCAGTGAGCACATCCTGATACTTGGCGATGGTGTTCAGGGAACCGGTGACGTCAATGGCGATCTGAGGCACATTGCTGGTGGTCTTGGAACCCTTCTTGGTGGTGATCACGATAACACCGTTGGATGCGCGGGAACCGTAGATAGCGGTAGCGGATGCATCCTTAAGGACGGTGAAGCTCTCGATGTCTTCGGGGTTGATGGAAGACAGAGGGTCGCTCATACCGGAGATGCCGTCGTTGGAAACGGGCAGACCGTCGATGATCACGAGCGGGCTCTGCTCAGCGTTCAGGGACGCGGTACCACGGATACGGATGGTAGCGCCGGAACCGGGCATACCGCTACCCGAGGTAACCACAACACCGGCGCTCTTGCCACGCAGGAGGTCGGCGGGGGTGGTGACAACGCCCTTGTTCACTTCGTCGGCCTTCACAGTGGAGACCGAACCGGTGAGGTCGCTCTTCTTCACGGTACCGTAACCGATCACCACAACCTCATCCAGGAAATGCGTGTCCTCGGCGAGGGTGATGGTGGCGGGCACGGCGGAAGCCGGGAACGTCTGGGTTGCATAGCCGATGCAACTCACCTCAATGATTGCATTGGCACTGGAGACGGTGAAGGCGAAGTCGCCATCCAGACCGGTGGAAACGCCATTGGACGTTCCCTGCTCGATCACCGAGGCTCCGATAACGGGGCCGATGGCGTCTACCACCACACCTTTAACCTGGTATCCGCCCTGGGCGAATACGGTAACGCAGGCTGCCAGCAGCACTGCGAATGCGGTTAAAATCCTTTTCATTAGTGTGTAGTTAATTGTTAGTAGTTATTTGGTTTTGATGAATCTTACGCTTACTGCGCCCAGCACCAGGAAAACGCCTGCAGCCAGGAACATGGCCGGCTGGCTCCCCCCTACCAAGGACAGGACCAGGCCGCCCGTTGCCGCTGCGACAATCTGCGGCAGGCAGATGGTGCAGTTGAACAGGCCCAAGTAGCTGCCCATGTACGGGCTTCCCTCCAGCGCGTTGGTGAGGAGGGTGAACGGCAGGGCCAGCATGGCTGCCCAGGCAAAGCCAATCAGGAAATAGCTGACAAACAGCAGGTACTGGTTGCCGATGAAGAACACCGAGGCAAAGCCCACGGCGCCTATCAGCAGGCTCACCACATAGGCCAGCTTGAGGTTTTTGAAGCGCGGCAGGGCGGCGGCCCACACCAGCGAGCCCACGGCCTGCACGGCGAAGAGTACGCCAACCCAGTTACCGGCGGCCTGGTAAGCCTCGGAGGCCACCTCACCGGTGTGCCACACGTTATGGGCGATGGCACCGTTGGTATAGGTCCACATGTACAGGAAAGCGGCCCAGCAGAAGAACTGCACCAGACCCACCGTCCAGAACGTAGCCGGAGCCTTCACCAACAGCTTCAGCAGGCCTTCGCTCTTTTCCTGCTGCTTGGCCTGGAGGTCGATGCCGTGGAAATCGGCATACTCCTTAGGCGGCATTTCCTTCACACGCAGGAAGGTGTACAGCACGCACAGGATGAGGATGGCGGCACCCACATAGAAGCTGTAGATGACGCTGTCCGGAACCACGCCCTTGGGGGCCGTGTTGGCAATGCCGATCCAAGTGAACAGAATGGGGAAAATGTAGCCCACCAGGGATCCGGCATTGCACAGGAAACTCTGGATAGAGTAGGCGGTGGCTTTTTGCTTCTCATTCACCATGTCCCCCACCATCATCTTGAACGGCTGCATGGCCATGTTGATGGAGGTATCCAGGAAAATGAGGGAGAACAGGCCGAACCACATGGCCATATTGAGACCCAGGAACAGTCGGGTGCCGAAATGGAGGCTGCCGGAATTAGGAAGGAAAATCATCACCAGCACGGCAATGAGGGCACCTACCAGCAGGTAGGGTTTGCGGCGGCCCATTTTGCACCAGGTGCGGTCGCTGTATTTTCCGACAAGCGGCTGCACGATCATGCCCATAAGCGGGGGCAGGATCCAGAAGAAACTGAGTTGATGCGGGTCTGCGCCAAGGGTGGCGAAGATACGGCTGATGTTGGCGCTCTGCAGGGCGTAGGCAATCTGCACGCCGAAAAAGCCGAAGCTTAGATCCACCAGCTGGCGGAAGGTTAAGTCACGTTTTGTGGACATGGTGTTATTAGTTTTAGCCTGTATGGCATAGGCAAAAGTACAAAATGCTTCGCAAACCTTTTATTATACGCGCGTGTAAAAGGTACGAATGGATATTTTTTTGCGACGAACGGAATAATTTGTATTTTTGTTCCATGCATCGGAAAGGAACATCCCTTCTTATCCACGGCTTCGCGCTCCTGCACGTAGCCGTCACCATGGTGTGCACCCAGCTGGGCATTCGGGACAGCCTGCTTCTGACAGCCCTTACCATGACGCTGGCCGGCATCATCTGCTTCCGGGAAAACCTGACGGTGGAAATCACGGTCACGGCACTCATCCTGGTGAACGTGATTGGCTTCCTGATGGGCAATGTGGGCGCCATACTGCTGGAAGACGTCCTTCCGCCCCTGTGGCACCATGCCATTTCCACCCTGGTGGTGACGGAAGCCATCGGCTGGGGGTTGTACGTGTTCGCGCACCGCTTCTCCCCTTACGGTCCCGCCGGCTATGAACGGGAGCAGTCCTGGTACAAGAACGCCGGCTGGCTGGTGTTTTCCATCGCCATCATCTTCGGCGTACGCGTTTACACGGACCTCAGCTATTCCGGCAATATCGTCCTGGACAATTCCGGCGCGGTGGTCCTGATCGTCGTCACCATCGTGATTTCCCTGCTGTTCATGGTAAACTTTGCCATCAACATGCAGCGGGAGGCTTCCAAGCAGCGTACGCGCCGCCATCAGGCGGAATTCCGCTACATGAATCTCAAGAACCAGGTGAGCCCCCATTTCCTGTTCAACTGCCTTAACGTACTGGACTCCATCGTGCACGACGGCACCCCGGAGGAAGCCAGTGAGTACATCCAAAAGATGGCGACCCTGTACCGCTACCTCATGAACCAGGAAGGCAAGCGGCTGGTCCCCCTGTCGGAGGAAATAGCCTTCGCCAGTACGTATTTGGAACTGATGCATATCCGCTATCCGGAAGGGCTCATTTCCCGGAACGACATACGCCCGGGCGACCTTAGCGACGGCTACACGGTGCCCTGTACCTTTCAGCTGCTGATAGAAAACGCCATCAAGCACAACGCCATCTCCACCGAAAAGCCCCTGGTAATCACCTCCACCAGCGACGGCCAATCCATCACCGTCACCAACAACCGCATCCCCAAGGTAACGCCGGTGCGCAATACCGGCATTGGCCTGCAGTACATCCGCAACCAGTTCCGGGACATCGCCGGAAAAGAAATATCCATCACAGATTCTGAAGATTCCTTTGTCGTAACCATCCCCATCCTGCGGGAAGTACACACCATTACGTATGAAGACACTGATTATTGAAGACGAACTCCGAGCCCGGGAGCACATGATTCATCTGCTGTTGGACAACTTCCCCTCCGTGGAGGTTGTGGGTGCCGTTGGCTCTGTTAAAGACTCCATCGCCTGGCTGGGCGCTCACGAGGCTCCGGACGTCATCTTTATGGACGTTGAGCTGTCCGATGGCTCCAGTTTCGATATTTTCACCCAGATAGAAATCCCCTCCCCCGTGGTAATGACCACCGCATACGACCAATATGCCGTACAGGCGTTCGAAGTGAATGCCGTGGACTACCTCCTCAAGCCCATCAACCTCAAGGACCTTCAGCGTGCCATCGCCCGTATCACTTCCGGAGAAGCCGTCAAGCCCTCCAGCGAGGTGGTCCGCAACCTCATCAACCAGGTTCGCAAGGAAAAATTCCTCATCCGCCTGAACGACCGCATCGTCCCGGTGCGCACCGCCGACATCGCCTATTTCTACTCCGAAGACAAAAACTCCTTTATCGTCACGCGCAGCGGTTCCTCCTACGTGCTGGATGAATCCCTGGACGCCCTGGCCGGCAGCCTGGACCCTGCCGAGTTCTTCCGCATCTCCCGCAGCTGCATCATCTCCGAGAGCGTAATCGACTCCGTCTCCAAACTCATGGGCGGCCGCCTGCGCATCTCCGTGAGACGCGACATCCCTGCCAACACAGACTTCACCGTCTCCCGCGCCCGCGTGGAAGGCTTCCTCTCCTGGTTGGAAAAATAACGAAAGTTAATCGAGTTTGAGCATGCCCATGTGGGCACTTGGCGGTTTGCGCAAATTGCGTTATCTTTGCAGACTATGAAGAATATCCGCAACTTTTGCATCATCGCCCATATCGACCATGGAAAAAGCACGCTGGCAGACCGCCTGCTGGAACTTACGCGTACGCTGAGCGAACGTGAGATGGAGAACCAGGTGCTGGACGACATGGACCTGGAGAAGGAAAAAGGCATCACCATCAAGAGCCACGCTATCCAGATGGATTACGTGCGGGATGGAGAGACATACCGGCTCAACCTCATCGACACGCCCGGTCACGTGGACTTCAGTTATGAGGTGTCCCGTTCTATTGCCTCCTGCGAGGGGGCGTTGCTGGTGGTGGATGCTTCGCAAGGCATTCAGGCACAGACCATTAGTAATCTGTACCAGGCCATCGACCACGGGCTGGAAATTATTCCCGTACTCAATAAGATCGACATGGACAGCGCCCAGCCGGAGCTGGTGCAGGACCAGGTGTGCGACCTTCTGGGCTGTGAGCCGGAGGATGTGCTGCGCGTGAGTGCCCGAACCGGCGAAGGCGTGCAGGCGGTGCTGGATGCCATCGTGGACAAAGTGCCCTCGCCCAAAGGGGACCCGGACGGTCCGCTGCAGGCCCTGATTTTCGACTCGGTGTTCAATTCCTTCCGCGGCATCATCGCGTATTTTAAGGTGGTGAACGGCACTATCCGCAAGGGAGACAAGGTGAAGTTTTTCTCCACCGGCAACGAGTACGAGGCCGAGGAAATCGGCAACCTGAAACTCAAGCTCAACCCCACCGGAGAGGTCCGTGCCGGGGATGTGGGCTATATCATTACCGGCATCAAGGCGGCCGTGGAAGTGAAGGTGGGCGACACCATCACGCATGTGGAACGTCCTTGTAAAGAGGCCATTGCGGGCTTCGAGGAGGTTAAACCCATGGTTTTTGCCGGTTTGTATCCTGTCGATGCCTCCAAGTTCGAGGAACTGCGCGCCACGCTGGAAAAATTCCAGCTCAATGATGCCTCGTTCACATACGAGCCTGAAAGTTCGCTGGCCCTTGGCTTCGGTTTCCGCTGCGGTTTCTTAGGGCTGCTGCATCTGGAGATCGTGCAGGAACGCCTGTTCCGCGAGTTCAACATGGACGTCATCACCACCGTGCCCAACGTCTCGTACAAGGTGTACACCACCAAGGGGGAGGTCATCGACGTGCACAACCCGTCCGGTCTTCCGGCTCCGTCGGTCATCGACCATATTGAAGAGCCTTATATCCGCGCCCAGATTATCTCCAAGGCCGATTTCTACGGCCCCATCATGAAGCTGTGCATGGACAAGCGCGGCACGCTCATCGGCCAGCATTACATTACCACGGACCGCGTGGAACTCAACTACGACCTGCCGCTGTCCGAGGTGGTCTTTGACTTTTACGATAAGCTCAAGAGCATCTCCAAGGGCTATGCGTCCTTCGACTATCATGTGACGGATTTCCGTCCGGCGCGGCTGGTGAAGTTGGATATTCTGCTCAACGGAGACCCGGCCGATGCGCTCAGCACCCTCATCCACGAGGACCACGCCTATGATTTCGGCCGCAAGATTTGCCTCAAGCTCAAGGACCTGATTCCCCGCCAGCAGTTCGATATTGCCGTGCAGGCGGCCATCGGCGCAAAAATCATTGCCCGCGAAACGGTACGCCAGGTGCGTAAGGACGTGACTGCCAAGTGTTACGGCGGCGACGTCACCCGTAAGCGCAAACTGCTGGAAAAGCAGAAGGAAGGCAAGAAGCGCATGCGGCAGATCGGCACCGTCCAGGTCCCGCAAAGCGCCTTCATGGCAGTTCTTAAGCTGGATTAGCTTTCTCCGATCGGTTCTCTCTTGTCAATGGTTGGTTTTTGTGCTACCAACCATTTGCAGACAAATTAGCCCAGAGGTGTGTCAGAGGGCGTTTCAGTGTCAATGGTTGGTGCAGTAAAATCCAACCATTGACAGCGGTTGGCAAAAACAGGCCCTAGATCAGATAAACGCAGAAGCCCACACCCATCAGGAGGCAGAGCAGGAAGGTGGAGATTACCAGCAGTGGCAAGGCGGGGTCCAGTGCGCGGTCCTCGCGGGTCCAGACAAGCTGCAAGTGCTTGATATACAGCGGGAAGGTTGCCACCCACATCCAATGCCACCAGGAGGGCCAGCACAGCAGGCAATAGGCTGCCAGGCAAGCCCAGCCAAGGACGATGAGCGCCGTCTGGTAGATGCGTGCGCGTTTCACGCCCAGCTTCAGCGCCACGGTAGTACGCGTGGCGGCATCAGTTTTCATGTCGCGGATATTGTTCACATTGAGCACGCCCACGGAGAAAAAGCCCACGGCCGCTCCGGGCAGCAGCAATTTCCAGTGCAGCCCTAACCCTTTGGTACACACAAAGTAAGCGCCCAGCACGGACACCAGTCCAAAGAAAATGAACACGTAAATATCCCCTTTGGCCCTATAGCCGTACGGATTGGGTCCCAACGTGTATTTCATGGCCGCGACGATGGCAGCCGCTCCCAGCATAAGCACCATAACGGGTGTCAGGTCCAGCAGGGTACCGAACGCACGCCAGGTCATGGCCGTACCAAACAGCACACACAGCCCCACAAACGTGCCGATCAGCCGCTTCATCTCGGGAATGGTGAGTCCTCCACCGTTCAGGCCATACTGCGGCCCCTGGCGCTCGGCGGTATCGGTGCCCTGCAGCACGTCCCCCAACTCGTTGGACAGGTTGGAGAGAATCTGTAAACTAATGGTAGTAAGGACGATAAGCACCGCCACCCACGGGTCCACCTTCCAGTCGGCCACGGCCAGCAGAATGCCCAGCAGCACGCCGGCCGTCGAGAGCGGAAGGGTGCGCAAACGCATCGATTGAAGAGCAGCTTTTCCTTTCATGCCGCAAAATTAGCAATTTTCCCCCGAAGCGCCACGGGGAGGGACGATTTTGTGGCGCCGGGGAGGATTTTCAGGAAATTTCGTAAATTTGTGAATCGACACGCTAAAACCGATAACCCTGTTATGAGAAATATCGTCCTTTCGCTTGCAGCAATGCTTCTTCCTCTGGCCGGATGGGCACAGGACCACCAGCTGGACATCAACCTGAAAAAGGCGGGGGCACCCATTCCCTCCACCCTGTACGGAATCTTCTTCGAGGACATCAATTATGCCGCCGACGGTGGCCTGTACGCAGAGCTGGTGAAAAACCGCTCTTTCGAGTTTCCGAACGATGCCCTGCAAGGCTGGAAGGCTTTTGGTAAAGTAGAAGTCAGAAACGACGGCCCCTTTGAACGCAATCCGCACTATGTCCGCCTGCAAGACCCCGGCCACCCGCAAAGATGGACCGGTTTGGACAACGAAGGGTTCTTTGGAATCGGCGTAGAAGAAGGCAAAGCGTATCGCTTCAGCGTGTGGGCCCGCGTCCCGGACGGCGGAGCATCGACCCTACGCGTAGAATTGGCCAACACGGCCTCCATGGGTGAAAATCACTTCCTGTGCCAGGAAAACCTTACCGTTACCGGCAAGGACTGGAAAAAATACCAGCTCATCCTCCACCCCGCACAGACGCTGGACAAGAGCATCCTGCGCATTTTCCTGGTCGCGGAACGCAACACGGTGGATCTGGAGCACGTTTCCCTGTTCCCTGTCGATACCTGGATGGGGCACGAGAACGGCCTCCGAAAAGACCTTGCCCAAGCCCTGGCGGACCTTAAACCCGGCATTTTCCGCTTCCCCGGCGGCTGTATCGTGGAAGGAACGGACCTGGCCACCCGCTACAATTGGAAAAACTCCGTGGGACCGGTAGAGAACCGCCCCCTCAACGAAAACCGCTGGGAATTCTCCTTTCCCAGCCGATTTTATCCCGACTACTACCAGAGCTACGGCCTGGGCTTCTACGAATTCTTCCTGTTAAGCGAAGAAATCGGCTCCGAGCCGCTTCCCATCCTGAGCTGCGGCCTGGCCTGCCAGTTCCAGAACGAGGAAGAGAAAGCCCACTGCCCGGTGGATGAACTGCAGCCCTTCATCCAGGACGCCCTGGACCTCATTGAATTCGCCAACGGCCCCGTAGACAGCCCTTGGGGCAAGGTCCGCGCAGATATGGGCCATCCGGCGCCGTTCAACATGAAATTTATCGGCATCGGCAACGAGCAGTGGGACGCCGTGTATCCGGAGCACCTGGAGCCCTTCGTCAAAGCCATCCGCGCCGCCCATCCGGAAATCAAGATTGTGGGCAGCAGCGGCCCGAATTCCGAAGGAGAGCAGTTCGATTACCTGTGGCAGGAAATGAGACGGCTCAAGGCCGACCTGGTGGACGAGCATTTCTATCGACCTTATGAATGGTTCCTCGCCCAGGGCGCCCGCTACGACAATTACGACCGCAAAGGTCCCAAGGTGTTCGCCGGAGAATACGCATGCCATGCCAATGGAAAAAAGTGGAACCACTTCTACGCCTCCCTGCTGGAGGCCGCCTTCATGACCGGCATAGAGCGCAATGCCGATCTGGTGGAGATGGCCACCTACGCTCCCCTCTTCGCCCATGTGGAAGGCTGGCAGTGGCGCCCGGACCTCATCTGGTTTGACAACCTGCGCAGTTTCCGTACCGTGAGCTGGCACGTGCAGCAGCTCTATGGCCAGTATCGCGGCTCCAACTGCCTCAGTCTCACAATGAACGGCGCCAACGTTACCGGCGCAGAAGGCCAGGACGGCCTGTTTGCCAGCGCGGTACTTGATGGCGAGAAAGTTTACGTTAAAGTAGTCAATACCACCGGCAAAGACCAGGATATCACTTTCAACTTCACCGGCCTCAAGAAAAAAGCCCTTGTGAATGCCGGGGAAGGGATTCGTCTGAGTGCCGGCGAGAGCGAACTGTATAAAGACAACAGCCTGGACGCACCGGCCCTGTTCCAGCCCGTGCCTTTCACATTCGAGGGCGAGGGAAAGAGCATCGGCGCCACGGCCCCGTCCTATTCCTTCAGTATTTTTACTTTTGTCGTAAAATAATTATCTTTGTACATCTACATACATAATAACATGGCTAAAACAAACGAAGAACTCAAGCAAATCGCCACACAGATACGCAGGGACATCCTGCGCATGGTGTGCATGGCCAAAAGCGGACATCCGGGCGGTTCCATGGGCAGCACGGATATCCTCACCACCCTGTATTTCAACCAGATGAACCAGAACCCTGCTACCTGGACAAGGGATGGCAAGGGCCAGGACATGTTCATCTTGAGCGCCGGTCACATGACCCCCGTCTATTATTCCATCCTCGCCCGCGCCGGTTATTTCCCGGCCAATGAGCTGGGCAGTTTCCGCCAGATGGGCACCCGCCTGCAGGGCCACCCGTCCGTGCGCAAGAACCTCCCCGGTGTTTTCCAGGCATCCGGTTCCCTGGGTCAGGGCCTGAGCGCAGCCTGCGGTCTGGCATTGGGCAAAAAGATGGATAAGGACGATAATTTTGTCTATTGCCTCTGCGGAGACGGTGAGTCCGAGGAAGGACAGATCTGGGAAGCCGGCATGTTCGCCGTATTCCACAAACTGGACAACCTCATCGCCATGACGGACTGGAACGGTCAGCAGATCGACGGCCCCGTGCAGCAGGTAGCCGGCGAAGGAGATCTGGCCGCCAAATGGGAAGCCTGGGGCTGGAACGTGATTGTGGCCGATGGTCACGACTACGACTCCATCAATAAAGCCTTTGAACTAGCCAAGGCCGGCAAGGGCAGCGGCAAGCCCAGCATGATTCTGTTCAAGACCGAAATGGGTCACGGCGTAAGCTTCATGGCCGGCACCCACAAATGGCACGGCTCCGTTCCCAAGCCCGAACAGCTGGAACAGGCCCTCAACGAATTAGGTGAAACCCCGCTGGGTGATTTTTAATCCCCTGTCATCCCGAGCAAAGTCTTTGTCATCCCGAGCGTAGCCGAGGGATCTCATAAAAAACGAAAAAGATATGAAAAAGTATACAGATACAGGTAAAAAAGACACCCGCAGCGGTTTTGGTGTAGGTCTTCTGAAGGCCGGACAGGCCAATCCCAACGTAGTGGCCATGACGGCGGACCTCAAGGGCTCCCTGAAAATGGATGCCTTCGCCGCTGAATTCCCGGAGCGTTTCATCCAGTGCGGTATCGCCGAAGCCAACATGGTGGGCGCCGCCGCCGGTCTTGCCATCACCGGCAAGATTCCTTTCATCGGCTCCTTCGCCGAGTTTGTGACCGGCCGCGTGTACGACCAAATCCGTCAGGAAGTAGCCTACGGCTGCACCAACGTGAAAATCGCCTCCTCCCACGCCGGTATCACCCTGGGTGAGGACGGTGCCACGCACCAGACCATGGAAGACCTCGCCCTCATGCGTGCCCTTCCCGGCATGGTGGTACTGAACCCCTGCGACTTTAACCAGACCGTGCAGGCCACCATCGCCGCCGCCAAGTACAACGGCCCCGTATACCTGCGCTTCGGCCGCCCCAGCGTGCCCAACTTTACGGACGAAAACGAGCCTTTCGTGATTGGCAAAGCCATCGTCCTCAATGAAGGTACGGACGTCACCCTCATCGCCACCGGACACACCGTGTGGGAGAGCCTGCTGGCCGCTGAGGCCCTGGAGGCCGAGGGCATCAAGGCGGAGGTCATCAACATGGCCACCATCAAGCCTTTGGACGAAAAAGCCATCATCGCATCGGCCAAGAAGACCGGCGCCGTGGTTGTGGCAGAAGAGCACAACATGGCCGGCGGCCTGGGTGAGGCTGTTGCCGGCGTCCTGGCCCGCGAACTGCCCACGCCTGTTGTCTTTGTCAACGGCGAGGACAAATTCGGCCAGTCTGGCACGCCTTCTGCATTAATGGCCGCGTACGGCCTGGACGCCCCGCACATCGCGGAGGCCGCCAAGAAGGCCATCGCCAAAAAGTAAACTATTATTACGAGGGCTAAAAACATAGCCCTCGTTTTACTTATTCGATTGTATGAAGAACCGTAGTTTTTTCCTCTTTTTTTTATTATTCTTTATTCTTATTTCCTGTCGCAAGAATGAAGACGGCAATTATTCGTTCTGGATTGAGCGATGGACTGTTGCATCAGATGTTGTTTTAGGTACAGGAGAAGGGCCCATTGAGTGTTACTGGATAAAAAAAGATAATAGCTCAATCTGGGTAATGCAAGAAGCGAATATTGAGGGCTTTAACTATGAAGTAGGCTATGAATATGTGATCGATGTTCTTGTATCAAGAATATCCAATCCACCTCAGGACGCCTCATCCTTAACATGGAAACTACAATCTCTTATTTCAAAAATACAGAAACAATCAGAGAATCTACCTCACATCTATCGGAATCAAGAGGATTTCCTCTCCCACTCCAAATCCCATGTTTCTGAAATCAATAAAGATGGTCAGTTTTTTGAAGGGGATATCTTAATAAACAATGACAGTCTCGAAACCAAATCTGCATGTATTATACCCCGTACAAAATATTGGAACAATAATACCGTATATTATACATTTCATCCCGACTTCACATATCAATCTTACGTTTCCCAAGCCATCGCAGAGTGGGAGAGCAAAACCAGTCTTAACTTTATAGAAGGGACTGGACAAGGGAATTATATTGAATTCTTTCATGGGGATGGCAATTACTCTACAGTGGGGAAAAAAGGAGGAAAACAACAACTAAGTCTAAAATTCGGCTATAGTAACTACGGAACGGCCATACATGAAATAGGGCATGCAGTTGGGCTCTATCACGAGCACTGCCGTAACGATCGTGATAATTATGTCACAATTTATCCCCTCAATATTATCTCGGGGAAGGAGCACAATTTTAATAAATATGCCTGGGGGGCCGGAGCGGATATCGGAATCTTTGATTTTGACTCCGTCATGCTATATAGTTCAGATGCATTCTCTTCCAATGGCAATCCGACTATGCTAACCGTGGGAGGCTATTATTTTGTCGGACAAAGAACCCATCTTTCAACAGGCGATGTGCTAGGTGTTCAAGCAATTTATGGCCCACCTTTTCACAAACTAACCTGTAGCACTCAAGTCATTGATGAATATGTATCTGGGATGGATGATTATTATGAGTATACAGCTTATTATACTATCAATATTTATTCTGACAAAACATTTACACAATCAGCGACTCTTACGTCGCCACGCACCATATCGGTGACACGAATGAATAGTCATTACAACACCGCTACTGGGCGCATCGTCTCTACTCAGGAAACATATGATATTACTATTCCTGCTGGCGTATCAACATTCTTTATCGGTCAAGAACATAACTGCGAGCATTATTACATGAGTAATCCGGTTGAATTAGATGTTACAACATACGCTATTTCTCCAACTCATACTCTCCTGAATTAATTCAGTCTGGCACGCCTTCTGCATTAATGGCCGCGTACGGCCTGGACGCCCCGCACATTGCGGAGGCCGCCAAGAAGGCCATCGCCAAAAAGTAAATGGAAAACCTTGAGCAGGTATTTAACCAAATCGTAAAAGATTACAGCGAACGCCTCTACTGGCACGTCCGCCGTATGGTGGGCACCCACGAGGACGCCGACGACCTGCTCCAGGACATTTTCCTAAAAATCTGGACTGCGCTTCCCTCTTTCCGGGGGGAGGCGCAGCTTTATACCTGGGTATGGCGCATCGCCACCAACGAAACCCTCAACTGGCTGCGTCGGGCGCGGGTGCGCGCCGCCCTGCGCTTCCAAAGCATCGACGAGGAAATGGAGCGCCGCATCCTGGCAGACCCTTATTTCAATGGTACGCAGGCACAGCGGGAACTGTTCAAAGCCCTGGCCCGCCTGCCGGAAAAACAGCGCCAGGTATTTGTGATGCGCTGGTGGGACGAACTCCCGTACGAGGAGATATCGGCCATAACGGGAACCTCCGTCGGGGCGCTTAAGGCGTCTTATCATATCGCCCAGGAAAAATTAAAATTAAACCTTTCGCAAGCGGAGGTGTCAAAGTAAGCAGTGATGACAAAGAAAACAGGCATATCGGTCCCCGAAGGATACTTCAGCAAGCTGGAAACCCGCTTGCAGAGCATCCCCAGCCAGGAGGTTAATAAGCCCACGGTGATACAGAAAGTGTCGCCCTGGCTTGCGTACGCCGCCTCCCTGGCCATTCTGGCGGCCCTTGGCAACTTCATCTTCGGCCGTGCTGCAGCTACTGAAGATGACGCGTGGGATTATTACTCCTATCTGTCCCAGTCACTGGATCCGGACGGGCAGATCGAGCTCATGGAGTCCCCCACCCTCACCGAGGAAGACGATATCCGCAGTTTCCTTATTGCCAGCAATATCCCCGTTGAACATTTAGAAGAACTTGAGTATGAAGAAAATTATTAGTGTATTCATTGCCCTGGCATTGGTTAGTGCCATGGCTTATGCCCAAAAACCGGAAAAGAAGGGGGACAAAGAGCAGTGGAGAGAAAAAGCCCGCGCAGAGCAGGTCGCCCTCATCACCGAAGAACTCAACCTCACGGAGGCGGAAGCCCAGTCTTTCTGGCCCGTCTACAACGAGGTGCAGCAGCAGCGTCGCGAAGCATTCAAACAGTCGGCCGATGCCATGAAGGCCCTGAAAAAGGCCGCCGAAAATGGCGAAAAGACCACCGAACTGCTGGATGCCTATTTGCAGGCCAAGGACAAGTGCTACAATATAGACGTCCAGGCCGTAAAGCGCTACAAGAAAGTTCTTTCCGATGAGAAAATCGCCAAGCTGCTGCTGGCAGAAGAAAAGTTCCGTCATCGCCAGATTGGCAAGTTGGGCGGCGGACGTCCCGGCCCCGGTGGCCCCAGAGGCGGCCAGCACCCTATGCCAGAGATGCCTGTGAAGGAATAATCACAGCCACGCTCCGTCCTGCAAAGTGCAGGTACGATCACAAAGTTGGGCCAGACCATTGTCATGCGTAACGATGACAATGGTCTGGTTTAATTTTTCCCGGAGCTGGAAGAAGAGCGCATGGATTTCCTCCTTGGTGCGGGTGTCCAGGTTGCCGGTGGGTTCGTCGGCAAAGAGAATGGCGGGGGCATTTACCAGGGCGCGGGCGATGGCCACACGCTGCTGCTCGCCGCCGGAGAGTTCCGAGGGTTTGTGCTGCAGACGTTCGGCCAGGCCCACGGTGCAGAGCAGTTCTTCCGCCCGCTCACGGGCCTCCCTGTCCTTTTTCCCGCCGATAAGGGCGGGAATCGACACGTTTTCCAATGCGGTGAATTCCGGCAGCAGGTGGTGCGCCTGGAACACGAAGCCAATTTGCCGGTTGCGGAAGGCCGACAGGTCCTTTTGCGAAAGGCGAAGCACTTCCGTACCGCCGATATGCAGTGAGCCGGCATCCGGCGTAAGCAGCGTCCCCAGAATTTGCAGGAGGGTCGATTTCCCCGCCCCGGAGGCCCCCACGATAGCCACCACCTCCCCTTTATCGGCACAAAAATCGACGCCCTTGAGGACCGGCAGCGTGCCGAAAGACTTTTGAATATTCTTGGCTTCGATAATCATTTTCACTATCTTTGCATGCTATTTTACAAAGATAGGAACATTCTTGCAAACGCGCAACCTCATACTGCTTCCGCTCTTGTTCCTGTGCATCACGCTACGGGCACAGGTGGGCGCTCCCGTCGGCGGAAACGACTTCTGGATGACCAAAAGTGGCGAGGAATACCTGAACCGTCTGCTGGAGGACCTCGACCAGGCCCAAAGCACCATCGAAATGGAATATTATTGGTTCGATGCCGATAAGGCCGGGAACCTGGTGCGGGACGCCATCGTTCGCAAGGCGCAGGAAGGCGTGCAGGTCCGTATTCTGGTGGACAACCTTGTTACGCCCGGTTCGCCGGAGTTCTTTTTTGAGCGGATGCGCAAGGCCGGAGCGGATGTCCAGTACGTGCACGACTTCGAAAAACTGTGCCTGGGGCAGTCCGTAGTCAGCTTTTTTGGCTTCCGGGACCATCGGAAACTTGTAATCATCGACGGCAGTATCGCCTACACCGGCGGCATCAATTTCAACAACCAGACCATCTACGTGTGGAAGGATACGCAGGTGCGCATCGAAGGCCCCGCCGCCGCTCAGGTGCGGGCTATTTTCGAACAAGCCTGGGGCCATTTCACAGGAGGGACGGCCGCGCCTGCGATTCAGGCAAAAAAGGCTGGAAACGCTGTTGTACAGGCCTGGAGCACGGTGAGCAGGGACACTACCCTCACCCACTTGTATGTGGAGAAGTTGAACGAGGCCAAGGACTATTTTTACCTGCAATCCCCTTATTTCGGGCCGCCGCAGCCGGTGCTTAAGGCGCTTAAAGACGCCGCAGCCCGCGGGGTGGATGTCCGGCTGCTCTTCCCCACAGAGTGCGACTGGGGCTTCATGAATTCGCTCACGCAGGATTACATTCCCGAACTCGCCGCTGCCGGCATCCGCGTGTTTTTGTTCGGCGGCGTATACGACCACTCCAAGCTCTTTGTCACGGATGACCGTCTTGCCAGTTGCGGAACGGTGAACATGGACGGACGCAGTTTCCACACCAACTGGGAGGACACCCTGCTGTTCTATGACAAGGAGAGTGTCCTGAAGGTAAAAGAGTCCTACCTTCGTGTAGAGGCGGAGTGCACAGAGATGGATGCCACCTATCCGCAAGCCAAGGGGCTCAGCAAGGCGTGGCGCAAGTTCCTTCGGAAAATCTACCGGATTTTGTAATTTTTTCGTACCTTTGTTTTTATCGGGGTGTGGCGCAGTTGGCTAGCGCATCTGCTTTGGGAGCAGAGGGTCGTGTGTTCGAGTCACATCACCCCGACATTAATACAGGGGGCGCTGCCCCCTCATACACCCCCGCGGCCTTAAACCCTTTCCGTATTTTGCCACGGCAAAATACCCGGGCCGGCCGGTCGCCTGCAGGCGACTTATAATCGCGCTAAGATATGTACTTACTGGGTTATGATGTAGGAAGTTCATCAGTGAAGGCTTCGCTGGTGAACGCGGAAAACGGGAAATGTGTTGCCACGGCCTTCTATCCCAAGACCGAGGCGCCCATCATTTCCAAACAGGCCGGCTGGGCGGAGCAGGACCCCGCCATGTGGCTGGGCAATCTCAGACTGGCTACGGCCGATGTCCTCTCGCAGGTATCGGAAATCAGCCCCAAAGACATCAAGGCCATCGGCATCTCCTATCAGATGCACGGGCTCGTGTGCGTGGACAAGGACCTCAACGTGCTGCGTCCTTCCATCATCTGGTGCGATTCCCGGGCCGTTCCCTATGGCCAGCAGGCCTGGGAGCATCTGGGCAAGGACTATTGCCTCCCCCACCTGCTCAACTCCCCCGGCAATTTCACCGCCGCCAAACTGGCCTGGGTGAAGGAACACGAGCCGGAGGTGTACAAGCGCATCTGGAAGGTGATGCTGCCCGGCGACTACATCGCCATGCGGCTCACCGGCGTCGCCTGTACCACCGTCAGCGGCCTCTCGGAGGGCATTTTCTGGGACTTCGCCGCCAATCGACCCTCTGTAGAATTACTGGACTATTTTGGCTTTGACGATACCATCCTGGCACCGGTAAAGCCCACCTTCGGCATCCAGGGCACGCTTACGCCGGACGCAGCCGCCGCATTGGGGCTCGCCGCCGGTACGCCCGTGACCTACCGCGCCGGCGACCAACCCAATAACGCATTGAGCCTCAACGTGTTCAATCCCGGAGAAATTGCCTCTACCGCAGGTACTTCGGGGGTGGTATATGGCGTTATCGGCCAAGTAAAATATGACCCGCTTTCCCGCGTGAATACCTTCGCGCATGTGAACCATAAGGCGACGGACCCGCGACTGGGCGTGCTGTTTTGCATTAACGGAACGGGCATCCTCAACTCCTGGATGCGCCGCAACGTGGCACCGGAGCTCAATTATCCGCAGATGAACGAAATAGCCTCCAAGGTGCCCATCGGCTGCGAAGGCGTGAGCATCCTGCCCTTTGGCAACGGAGCGGAGCGCATGCTGGAGAACCGGGAAACCGGCTGCAGCATCCACGGGCTCAATTTCAACCGGCACAGCCAGGCGCACCTGTTGCGGGCCGCGCAGGAAGGCATCGTCTTTTCCTTCCAATACGGCATCGAGATTATGGAGCAGATGGGCCTGAAGGTCGATAAAATCCATGCGGGCATGGCCAACATGTTCCAGAGCGACGTGTTCCGCGAAACGCTGGCGGGTGTCTCCGGAGCCACCATCGAACTGTACAATACGGATGGTTCCGTGGGCGCGGCCAAGGGAGCGGGCATCGGCGCAGGCATTTATCGCAACCCGCAGGAGGCCTTTGCCACGCTGGAGCGCCTGGACGTGGTCCTTCCGCACCATGTGGCCGCTTATCGCGCCGCCTATGAAGCCTGGAAAGAGCGGCTTACTGCCTCTGTCATTTCGAGCGAACCTTAATCTGTCATTTCGAGCGAAGTCGAGAAATCTAAAAACCCTATAATTATGGCACAAGAATACTTCCCTACTATCGGGAAAATCCCCTTCGAGGGCACCGGAAGCAAGAATCCCCTCGCCTTCCATTACTATGAGCCGGAGCGCATCGTCTGCGGCAAACCCATGAAAGACTGGCTCAAGTTTGCCATGGCATGGTGGCACACGCTGGGACAGGCCTCCGGAGACCCGTTCGGCGGCCAGACCCGCAGCTACGCCTGGGATAAAGGCGAAACGCCTTACGCCCGCGCCCGCGCCAAGGCAGACGCCGGTTTTGAGCTCATGCAAAAGCTGGGCATCGAATACTTCTGCTTCCACGACATCGACCTGGTAGAAGACTGTGACGATATCGCCGAGTACGAGACCCGCATGAAGGACATCACGGACTACCTCCTGGTGAAGATGAAGGAAACCGGCATCAAGAACCTCTGGGGCACGGCCAATGTATTCGGCCACAAGCGCTACATGAATGGCGCCGGCACCAACCCGCAGTTCGACGTAGTGGCCCGTGCCGCCGTTCAAATCAAGAACGCGCTGGATGCCACCATCAAGCTGGGCGGTGCCAACTACGTGTTCTGGGGCGGCCGTGAGGGCTATTACAGCCTCCTGAACACCCAGATGCAGCGGGAGAAGGACCACCTGGCACAATTGCTGAAGGCCGCCCGCGACTATGCCCGCGCCAATGGCTTCAAGGGCACGTTCCTGATCGAACCCAAACCCATGGAACCCACCAAGCACCAGTACGACGTGGATACCGAGACGGTGCTGGGCTTCCTCCGCGCCAACGGCCTGGACAAGGACTTCAAGGTGAACATCGAGGTGAATCATGCCACCCTGGCCGGTCACACCTTCGAGCACGAGCTCACCGTGGCCCGCGAGAATGGCGTTCTTGGGTCGATCGACGCCAACCGGGGCGATGCCCAGAACGGCTGGGATACGGACCAGTTCCCTGTCGACGCGTACGAACTCACCCAGGCCATGATGCAGATTATCCTGAACGGTGGTTTCGGCAATGGCGGCACCAACTTCGACGCCAAACTGCGCCGCTCCTCCACGGACCCTGAGGACATCTTCATCGCCCATATCAGCGCTATGGACGCCATGGCCCACGCCCTGCTGAATGCCGCCGCCGTGCTGCAGGAAAGCCCGCTGTGCCAGATGGTCAAGGAGCGCTATGCCAGCTTCGACAGCGGCCTGGGTAAAAAGTTCGAGGAAGGCGAAGCCAGCCTCCTGGACCTTTACGACTATGCCAAGACGGCCGGCGAGCCTGTGGTCTCCTCCGGCAAGCAGGAACTCTACGAAACTTTCCTGAACCTCTATGCAAAGTAGTCCTTACAGACAAACAGGCAGCCCGCTGTACCTGATCAGCATCGTGCTGGTGGCCGTTATCGGCGGGCTGTTGTTCGGATACGATACGGCGGTTATTTCCGGGGCCGAGAAAGGTCTGCAGCACTTCTTCCAGAGTGCCGGGGACTTTGTTTACACGGATGGCTGGCATGGGTTTACCACTTCCAGCGCGCTCATCGGCTGCGTTATCGGCGCCCTGATTTCCGGCCGGCTGGCCCATCGCTTCGGCCGTAAGAAATCGCTGTTTATAGCAGGTGTACTGTTCCTGCTGAGCGCCCTGGGGTCTTACTATCCGGAATTCCTCTTCTTCCAGAAGGGCGTTCCCACCAAGGGTTTGCTGATGGCTTTTAACGGCTACCGCATCCTGGGCGGCGTGGGCGTGGGCCTGGCATCGGCCATCTGCCCCATGTACATCGCCGAGATCGCCCCTGCCCGCAAGCGCGGACGCCTGGTCTCCTGGAACCAGTTTGCCATTATTTTCGGCCAGCTGGTGGTGTATTTCGTGAATTACCTCATCATCCAGAGCCATGCCTCCGACCCTAACGTGGTGGCCTGGACCAATGCTATCGGCTGGCGCGTAATGTTCGTCTCCGAGGCCGTCCCGGCCGGGCTCTTCGCCCTCCTGATCCTGCTGGTGCCGGAGACGCCGCGTTATCTGGTGCTGCGCAAACAGAACGAGAAAGCCCTGGAAGTCCTGTCCAATATCAATGGTGAGGGCCGGGCACGCAAGATCTTGCTGGATATCATCGAAACTGTAAAGGAAGAACGGGAGAGCCTCTTCTCCTATGGCGTGCTGGTGATTTTCATCGGCTGTATGCTGTCCGTGTTCCAGCAGATTATCGGCATCAATGCCGTGTTGTACTTCGCACCCCGTATCTTTGAATCCATGGGCGTGAGCAACAACATGCTGTTCACGGTGATCATGGGTATCATCAACATCTCCTTCACCCTGGTGGCCGTTTTTACGGTGGAGAAACTGGGTCGCAAGCCGCTCCTGATCACCGGTTCCCTGGGTATGGCTGTGGGCGCCCTGGGCGTGGCTTTGAGCAATGTGGTTTCCATGCCGGCCGTAGTGCCCGTGATCAGCATCATGCTGTACAGCGCGTGCTTCATGTTCAGCTGGGGCCCCATCTGCTGGGTGTACATCGCCGAGCTTTTCCCCAACACCATCCGCAGCCAGGCCACGGCCATCGCCGTAGCGTTCCAGTGGATATTTAACTTCATCGTTTCCAGCACCTTCGTGCCCATGTACAACATGAAGTTGGGCGCTATGGGAGAGAGCTTCGGTCACTTCTTCGCCTATGCTTTGTATGGGCTCATCAGTGTTGTGGCCGCCATCTTTGTCTGGCGCCTGGTTCCCGAAACCAAAGGCAAAACCCTGGAAGAAATGACCGCCCTGTGGCGGAAATCTTTACCTGCCGAGGAAGCGGAAAAGTAAACATGATAAAATAGCACAAAAAAGACCGGCTCTTTGTGAGTCGGTCTTTTTTGTGCGGGTTTGCACCTGCTGGTCAGTAACATCCTGATAATCACCACATTGCTAATAATCCTCGGCTCTTTTTGCGCCGAGGATTGTCCTTAAAATATTGATTCATAATCACTTACTGACCAGCCCCTATTTACCCCGAAGGCGGTTAAAGCACAGCATGCCGCACCAGAGATGGTTCTAGATGGGTTCGGTGTGCTTTAATAGGGTCCTAGGAGGGTAGTTAAAGCACGGCACTACGGCACTGAGGGTGTTCTAGAGGGGGTGGGTGTGCTTTAACGGGAGTTGGCGCGCAAGCTAGTCCAGGTCCAGAATCCCTTCGGGGATGGACATGGTGATAGTTTGGGTCGATTCCTCCATAGAGAGGATCAAATCCTCGTGGAAAGGGAGCAGGACTTGTTCACCGTCCGGGCGTTCTATCCATAGGCAGAGGTTGCCTGGAATGTCTTCGTAGTCCACTACGCTACCGACAGCCTGGCCCTCTGCGTTGCAGACTTTCCAGCCCACCAGATCTTCTTCCTCCTCTTCCTCAAAGTAGTCCGCATAGACCGCTTGTCCGGCCAGTTCGTCGGCATCTTTGAGCGAACGAACGCCGGTCAGGCGTACCAGGGCGCGGTTATTTCCCCTCGGCGTAAACGATTCAAAATAAAAAGGAACCGGCAGTCCATCGAATTCGATGAATACCGGTTCCTGGAGGTCCATATCTTCCGGGGCGATGTCGAGAAAGCTCAGGAGCAATTCGCCATCGGTCCCGTTGGATTTGAGTACCTGGGCTACTCGCAGCATTATTCTGCCGGAGCTTCCACGGGTTCTGCGGCGGGAGCCTCTGCAGCGGCTTCTTCAGCAGCCTTGGCGGCAGCAGCTTCGGCTTCTGCTTTCTTGGCGGCGATAGCCTTTGCGCGAGCCTCGTTCACCTCGGTCTCGTGCTTTTTGGCAGCCTGAGCCTTGGAGATGGCCTCGTTCTTGAGACCGCTCTTCTTGGCGGCGATCTTTTCGTCGTGCTGGGCTTTCCAGGCGGCGAACTTAGCGTCGGCCTGGGCCTCGGTGAGAGCACCCTTGGCAACGCCTTCTGCCAGGTGTTTACGCAGCAGGACACCCTCATAGGAGAGGATGCGGCGTGCAACGAGCGTGGGCTGAGCACCTACGTTGAGCCAAGCCAGGGCCTTGTCACTGTTCAGAACGATGGTGGCAGGGTTGGTGTTGGGGTTGTAGGAGCCAAGTTGCTCGATGAATTTACCATCGCGCGGGGCGCGAGAGTCGGCCACAACAATGTGGAAGAATGCGAAATTCTTCTTTCCGTGGCGCTGGAGTCTGATTTTAACAGCCATTGTGAATCTGTTTTAAATTTGTTAAACGTATTGCCCCAACTCGTGGGAGCCTGCAAAGATAGCAATTATTTTTGATACGGGGAAATTTTTATTAAAGTGCAACATTTAGACGGTTGGGAGCATCTTTAATACGGAATGGAAAAAGTTCATTTATGAAAAATTCTTTTTTCTTTTTAGCCGTACTGGCTGCGGGGTTGTTCTTATGTTCCCCGTCACACGCGCAGGGAAAGCACGAAATCAACCTGTATATGAGTGGTGCCTGTAGCGAATATCTGCAGTTAAACACGTCCAAGGACAATTCCATGGACTTATACGGTCTCTATGAATCGAAGGTACGGTACGTAGAAAGCGGTCCCGGCCTCACACTGGATTACAATTATGCCATCCTGAACTGGCTTGTAGTAGGCGGTCAGTTCAACTATCACCGTGTTTCCTGGGACCAATATTCCCTGGTGGGCGGTAATAGTTTCAACAACACCAAGAATAAGTTTGCCATCCTGCCGCAAGTGAAATTCCGTATTCCCAGCTTCAAGCATTTCCGTTTGTACGCCAAGGTGGCCGCCGGCATGACGCTGAATATCGGCCATTATTATACCAACGATCCTGTCGTGTTTGCCTGGGAAGTGGTCCCCATCGGTTGCGAGTGGGGCGGACAGCGTGTTTATGGGACGGCGGAGGTGGCCTATGGCAGTGTCATCAAGGGAGGCCGTATCGGCATTGGTTTCAGATTTTAAGTTTATGACCATGAAAAAAGCACTTTATATCCTGGCTGTCGCCGTTATGTCCATCGCCTGCTCCAAAGGGAGCCGTATTAATCCGGGAAGTGCCGCTGTCGGCGGGAACAATACGTACACCAGCTCTCCGTTGGGACAATACATGATGCACATTGCCGATGATCTTGTGGCCGGTGCCCTCAATGAACTGGAAACCTCTCTTCTGTTGGAAAAGAGCACTGTAAACTGGAACAGCCGTTTTACAGGAATGGCCATCGTCAAGGACGATGAGGAAGTGGATACCTGGTTTCTGACATACGAGGGCCCGTTTACGATAGATGGCTGCACGTACGAAACCCGCTTTTCGATTGTAGCTACCCGTGAAGACATTATGGATGGGCAGCATGGCGATTGGAATGTAACTGTTACCGGCACACGGGTAGAAAAGGAGGGGTACAGCTGCAAGTTTGACGATATAGGCAGTCTGAATTACCTGACAGAGGGCTCCAGGACAGGCTGGAACCAGATTTACGGCAAACTGTCCATGGATGTGATAAAGGACAAGGCGCGTATAGACACGGGCTTGTTGGTTTTCAATGGAACTCCTTCCGCCGCCCAGTTTGTGCGCGGGTTGTAAAAAAGTGTCAAAAAGTTTTGGGAATTCAAAAATGCTCATTATCTTTGCAGTCCCAAATCAAGCGGGTGTGGTGAAATGGTAGACACGCCACTTTGAGGGGGTGGTGGGCATTAGCCCGTGGAAGTTCGACTCTTCTCACCCGCACACAAAAACGACCGACTCACAAAGAGCCGGTCGTTTTTAATTATATGGCGCGGGTCAGTTTTTGTGTGGGTGACCGGCGCCAGGAATGTGCCTTGTACGTGCTATAGTGGCGCGGGACGGGGTACTTTCGGCGGACCTGCGCCATGCTGCCATTCTGAACTAGCGGGCGCCGCCGCCGAAGCCACCACCGGAGAAGCCGCCACCGCCGCCGAAGGAGGTGTGGCCGCCCATGCCGGAGATGCTGCCGGCCCGGTTGGCTGCATTGTTGAACGCACGCGTGCTCATGCTGTTGGTCCAGTTCATGGTGTACAGCATGGTGGTGACGTCCATGCCGGAGGACTCTGCCAAGCGGGCGAATTCTGCCGGATACAGCTTCTTGAACTGCGTCGCCACCTTGTCGGCAATGCCGTAGAGCTGGGCATAGACCATGTACTCTTTCCACAGCTTGACTTCCTCTGCCCCGCGTTGGTCGCTCAGGGTGAAGTCCTTCAGGAAATTCTGGAACTCAATGACGTGACAGGCCTCCACAGCTCCCTGCGGCTTGCACACATCGTCCTTGATAAAGTATCCCTTCTTACTGAACCAGGTTTTACCCCTGACTACAGCACGATCCGGCCAAGCGGCCATTTTGGCTGCGTTTTTCCTGCTCCATCTCTCGAACTCGTTCTTTTCCAGCAGAAGGTTGTCGCCGGCGGCACTGCGCGCCCAGTCGTACAGGTCCTGTTCCACGTCATCGGCCGAAACAGTAACGCTCTTGAACAGCAGGTTCACCCGCTTGTTGTTCCTGGGATCCGGCTGGACCAGCAGGTCTCCGTTCATGATCCAGCGGAGGAAAAGCGCTCCGATGATATTCTGTGCCGGGGCCGTAAATACAAAGCGATGACCTTTTGCCAGCACGTATTCCGCCGCCAGGAGATTCCCCTCCAGCGGGATGTCACGGTACCAGCCGTCAATCTTGCTTTTGCCGAAAAGCTTTCTCTTCCATTTGTAACCCAGGATCATCGCCACCAGCATGTACACCAGATAACCGAAAGTAAAGATGAGAACCAGGGCTATCAGGATGCCGAACCAGATGGGCATGCCGTCATCTTCCCCATAGGAACTGCCGTCCAGGGCGCGGTCCAGCATATCCTGGAACGGGCCGCCGGCCACTACGGCAGGCTGGAACATCCCCTTTTCGAACTTCACCAGGCCGATGACGGCGCTGGAGGAGCTCAGAGACTCGGACGATTCTTCCACCACGGCGCCGTTCTCTACATTGATATCGCCATAGAAGCCAAAGCCCCAGACACGCGTGTTGTCGGTGGTCCATTCCGGGCACTCAAAGGCCGGGACGATGGTAACCCGCACATGCTCCGGTGCCGGCCTCATTCCCCGGTTCACGAACATGAAATTGAAGGCGTCGGCATCGTCATAGGCCTGAACCAGACCGGTCACGTAAAAACGCGCCTTCCACAGGTGCCAGCCTTCCGCACCCAGCCCCCAACACAGCTCTACGCCATTTCTTTTAGGGACGATGCCACATTTCCCCTCCTTCCAGCTGCGGGAACGGTCGATATCCCACTCCTCCCCCAGCGCCTGGTACGACGTGCCGTTCTCCGACACCTGCAAGTCGCTCACCGTCATGGCGCCAAGATTGCTCACGGGCATATACCACTCCGTGCCGGAGTCGTTCACCTTTACGTCCCACTGCTGGGTGATCCAGGCGGAACCATCCGAGAGCAGTTCCACTCGGATGTCTACGTCGCGGATACGGTCTACGCTTTGCGCCGCCGCCCCGAATCCCAGGACAGCGGCCACTAAAAAGGCTAACAGGCGCCTCATATCAGATAGTAGGATAGTCTTTCTTGGAAGTGTCCTCTGCCAGATAGTCGCGCTTGGCAAAGCCCAGCATGCCGGCCACAGCAGAAGCCGGGAAGGAACGCACCTGCTGGTTGAAGCGGGTGACGCTGTCGTTGTAGGTCATACGGGACAGACGGACGTTCTCCTCGTACTTCTCGATGCTCTGCATGGTTTGCTGGTAGTTCTGGTTGGCCTTGAGGTCCGGATAGGCCTCTGCCACGGCAATGAGCTTGGCGCTGATTTCCTTGAGGGCCTGCTCATTGGCGTTGATCTGCTCTGCCGTAGGAGCGGGAGAAGACGTGATTTTACGGGCATCGACAATCTTCTGAAGGGTCTCGGCTTCATAGGAGGCATACTCACGGGTGAGCTTGATAAGGGCCTGAAGGGCATCGAAGCGGCTGATTTGCTGCACATTGATTTGCTTCAAGGCATTGTTGCAGAATTCGTCGCTTTTGACAAGCTTGTTCTGAACAGAAATGACCCACAGTACCAGTACTGCGACAACGGCGATGATAATCCAAAGCATAGTTTAAAAGTTTTTGTCATACAAATATCTAAAAAATGCGTAAATTTGTCAATAGAAAACAATACTTTACGATGAAAACGAACCATTTTTTCAAGAATGAAGCCCTGGAAGCCCTCCGTGGAAACTGGGGAAAAGCCGTTATCCTTACTCTCGCCTATATTCTGCTGGCTGCTGCCATTACCTCCCCTACGGCCTATAGCACCGTAAAAGTGTCGCAATATACGCAGGAAAACATGGGTAACGCACGTTCCGTCTCCCAGATGGCCTCCTTCATCCAGAACCCGGAATACTTGACCCTCCAGCGCCGCGCCAGCGGCACTTCCGGCACCACTACCCTGCTGCAGATTTTCCTGCTCTCCCCCATTGCGCTTGGCTTTGCCAACGCCTTCCGCCGCCTGGTGGTGGCCAAGGAGAACAACCTGCTGTACAACACCATCCACATCGGTTTCTCCAACTACTGGCACAAAGTATGGGGCTTGCTGTTAACGAGCATCTTCATCGTCCTGTGGAGCTTCCTGTTCATCATTCCCGGCATCGTCAAGGCCTATTCTTATTCCATGACGCCGTACATCCTGGAAGAGAATCCGGAACTGAGCGCCAGCGAGGCCATCGACCGCAGCCGTTTCATGATGCGCGGTCACAAGTTCGATCTGTTCTGGCTGCAGCTCAGTTTCTTTGGCTGGTTTATCCTGAGTATCCTTACCTTCGGTCTCGGCTTCCTTTGGATGGGGCCTTATTACTACAGCGCCAAAGCTGCTTTCTATGAGGAAGTAAAGGCCGACTACGCCCTGAACGGCGGTCTGATCTAAGAGAGTTTAATACAGAGCATGGTGAGGTCATCGCTGGCTTCCGCGGAACCCACATGCGACGCCACCTTGGCGTGAACCTTTTCTATGACGCCCTGCGCACTTTCGGTTTCCGGAAGACTGGCCAGGGCGTCCATCATACGCTCGTTGCCGAATTCCTCGTGCACCAGGTTCTCGGCCTCATTCAGGCCATCCGTGTACAGGAAGATACGGACGCCCCGCATATTCTCCATGCTCTGGCCTTCAAATGCATAGCCGGACATAATGCCGATAGGCGTGTTGGGCAGGCAAGTCATGAAATGCGGCTCCGGGGTGAAGAGGACGGGCGGGTTATGGCCGCAGTTGCAGAAGTCCAGGCGGCCGGTTTTGAGGTCCAGGCGGCCGATGAACAGCGTCACGAACATGAGCTGCTCATTGTGCTGCGACATCTCGTTGTTGATTTGGCGCGCCACTTCCTCCGGCGGATTCCCCTGCCAGGACAGTACGCGGAACAGGTTGCAGGCCACGGCCATGAACAGGCTGGCCGGCACACCCTTGCCGCTTACGTCGCCCACGCAGAAGTACAATTGTTCGTCGCGGATAAAGTAATCGTACAGGTCTCCCCCAACCTCCTTTGCAGGAGACATAAACGCATACAAATCCACATCTTTGTGCTCCGGGAACGGCGGGAACACGCGCGGCAGCATATCCATCTGGATGAAACGGGCGATGTGCAGTTCTCCCTCGATGCGCTCCTTCTTGGCCGTGGTGGTAGTGAGCTCGTCGATGTATTTCACCAGGGACGTCTGCATCTCCGAGAAGGAGCGGCTCAGGACGCCGACTTCGTCGTTACGCTTAATCTGGGGAAGCGCCGTATCAAAGTTACCGGAGGCGATGGTTTCGGCCTGTACGGCCAATGCGTGGAGGGGCTGCAGTTGTTTACGGATAACCCGGAAGAATACCAAGTACATGAGCAGCAATCCCACCAGCACAATGGTAAGGACGATATTCCGGAGCCGATGGAACCCGCCAAAGACATCGCTTTCCGGGCACACGATGGCCACACTCCAACCGGTGGTCATCATGGGTTTGTAGAAAACGAAACAGTCTTCCTCGCCGAAGTATAGCTCCTGCATGCCATCCTTCCACTCCTGCATGACCTCTCCCAACTCACGCACGCCCGCATTGGGACTTACCAGGTCCTCCGTGAAGATGCTTTGATAGAAGAGTTTCTGGGGATCCGGGTGTACCAGGAAGGTACCGCCGCGGCCGACCAATATGGAATAGGAATGCGGATACGGTTTAACCGCCGAGATGGTCTTGGAAAGCCATTCCAGGGAGATATCCAGGGAAAGCGTACCTACAAAACTGCCATCGTTCCCGATAAGAGGCTTGCAATAGGACACCATCATCTTGGAGTCCATGGTGCTGTCGTCAAACTCCTCCTGATCCGTGTAGGGTTCCGTCCAGCACGGCTGGTTCATGAGTTTAGGCAGCAAGTACCAGTCCAGGAAGAAATACTGGTAACTGTCCTTGCCCTCCTGCTGGGTATAGACACTTTTTCCGTTGTTATTGGAATAGGCCGAAAAATATTTGCCCTTGCTCTCAAAATAATAGGGTTCGAAAGAAATGGAACAACCGTTGAGGAAAGAATTGGTGATGACCACCTCACGGGAGAGTTCGAACATGGCATCCGGCTTGTCCAGGTTCTGGTAGATGCGGCCTTCCAGGTTGTCCGCAACCAGTTGTACGTCTTCCAGGATACCGTTCACCCGGAGCACCGTATTGTCCAGCATGCGTCTGGCGCCCTGGATGGCCTCCCGGCGCACGGCGCGACGCGCGACCACTGTTACATAGCCCAGCGCAGCCACAAAGATTGCCGCCGCAAAAAACACAATCCACAGGCTTAGACGCGTGGACAGGGAGTAGCGTATTTCCTTTAGCTTACTCATCGGCTTAACTCCTCCATGGTTACGGGGCGCTGGATAAGACCGCCTTTCAACATAACCTCATTGGCCAGTTGCAGCATATCCTCACGAATCCGATACTCCCGTTCATGGGAATCCGGATCCAGCTGCAGGGCCAGGATTTCTTCGAGCATCAGGTGCTGGAGGATACGGTTGGTGGCGATATGGTTCCTTTCCACATAGCGCATCACGATGTCCAGGGTTTCCTCCGGATGAGCGGCGGCATAGTCCCAGCCACGGCGGCTGGCGCGGGCGAATTTCTCCGCCTGCTCCTTGTGCTTCTCATAATAGTCACGGGACATGTACACGCCGTCCTCCTGGATGTTGTAGCCGTGGTCCGACAGACGGTAAACACAGTTTTCCGGAATGTTGAACCCAGCCTGACGCACCTGGAAGAACTCATTGTAGGACATGGCCGCGATGGCATCTACCGCACCGGCAATATACAGGTTGACCATGTTGGCCGCGCGAATCCACTCAAAGTTCAGATTGGCCTGCACTGCAACGCTCTCCAGAAGCTGTGTAAAACCACCGGCCCAGATGCCCACCTTGGCATTTTGCTGTTTCATGGGATCCTTTCCCCGACGGGAAATCACCACCATGCCATTGTTCATGGAGGTTTGCAGGATGTTCACCAGAGGAATACCATTGGCAGCGAATTCAACAGCCTGGGCCAATTGCAGCGTGGTGGCCTGGCTCAGATTGGAACGGAACCGGCTCTCTGCGCTCTGAGTGACGTTGGGATGCGTAATGGAGACCTTAATGCCTTCCGCCTCATAGAAGCCCAGCTCCTGCGCCACGTAATAGCCGGCAAATTGTGCCTGCGCTGTCCACTGGGGGGTAAACACAATGAAATCCTCCTTCGGCTTTTTTTTCTGTGCCGATACCGAAAGCGCCAGCAACGCAGCTAATAATATGAGAATAACGCGTTTCATCTAACTTGCAAATATACAAAAATTTTTTCCATTGTGCATTTCCTTATGCCTGTCTGTATGGAAAGCATGTTGCTCCGCTGGGCGTTTTTTCGCCAGGGGGCTCGACTGATCGCCAACTCCCTCTCTTACAGCCACTTCCCGGATAATCCTCGTTCGATTTTTGAACGAGGATTATCACGCGAGTTATTGTGAATCAAGTGATTAGCTGTCACTGGATAGGGAGCCGCCGCACGCAACCAGGTGCGGCGGCTGGGAGGACACGGAACCGCCGCCTTGCAATACGCGGCAAAGCGGCTAGCGGAAACCCTCTCGGGCTCCATCAAAGGGCCCAAGAGGGTTCCGCTTTCCTTCCGGGATGTGCCCCGAAGGTCCAACCCATGGACCTTCGAAGCCTAGGAAGCCCGCCACAGGCAAGGTGGGATTTGAGGGGGAGCACCTTGCCCATTTGCGCCCACACAGGCTTTTGCCGTGTGAACGACCTAGGACGACACAAGCGGGCTGGTCACTAACTCCCTGTCACACAACACCATACGCATAATCCTCGGTTCCAAAAGCGCCGAGGATTATCAGCATCTTGCTGAGAATCAGCCGTTTAGCGACCAAACAAAAAAGTACATTCAAGTATCGCCTCAGGGATGAGCGGTGGCCGGAGGATGTCATGACCACCAAGCTCCAATTCTACTACCTGGAACTGCCCCGCTTCCAAAAAGGCTGGGAGGCGGCGCAAACAAATGCGGAACGATGGTGCTATCTTTTCAGAAATTTGTATAAATTTGCAGGAGTCCCCCGTGATGCATCCGATTTTGAGCCCATCTTCGAGATAGCACGCACGGAACAATTTGAGGAGGAACAACTAAAAGTATATCTCAACGCCATGGTTACAGACTACGAAAAACTGGTCATCGGTGAATACCACGAGCAAAAAGGCTTCAAGGAAGGCCTGGAGCAAGGACGTGCGGAGGGACGAGAGCAAGGCCGTGCGGAAGGGGGCAAAGAAAGGGCATTGAATAGTGCCAGAAATATGCTCGCACGGGGGTATGAGGTGTCGGAGATCGCAGAAGTGACAGAGCTAACCCCGGAAGAAATCAACGCATTGCAACAGTAAACGCATGCATGTCACACATTTAAGCCCGAGGCTCCGCCGAGTCCCGGGCTATTTTCGCGGGGTGAGGGCGGCAAGTTCATTATCTAAAGGAGGGCGATGCCACCGTGGTGGTAGCACCGCCCTCCCGTTGTTCCTGCGCCTGACGTATCAGAGTCCCCTGATTGATCCCGGTGTGCTCCGATACGAGGCGATAAAAAGCGTTAGTTTTTAATTAGCATCTTTTACGAGGCGCACGCACTGACCGTAGTAACCGTAGTTTGTGGTACTTGCGTTCAAACTATTCGAAGTGAAGTACACGTAATTAACAGAGAGGACGTTAGCTCTCGAAGAAGAACGGTAGCTGCAGCTGTCGCCGGCACCTATTACCGAAGTTCCCTGGCGGTATCCCGCAGCAGGCAGGAAGACAGCACCAGCAGCCTCCATCAAGGCCCAGTTCTCTGCGTTATAGTAGTTGGTTATCCACCCTGTGGTACCAGAACCTTTGAAAACACCAAAGCCATTATTCTTCTCGGGATCGGTGAAGTTGTCGGGTAAGATAATAATACCATGAATGCCAGGAAGGGCGCCCACCGTGGCATAGCCGTACTTATTTGCAGCATTAGTACGATTATTGAACAGATATTCCCACTCGTCTTTAGTCAGCGTGCGCCAGCCAGTGCCGATACCCGAAGCAGTACCCCATTCAACCAGGGAGCCTAAATAATCATCATTGCTTGTAGAAGTACTCATGCCATAATTTGAAGTGGCATTGCTCCAGCCAAACTTGTCCCACGCATCTGCGCTATAAGTGGCGTAGTAGTCGTACTGATTGTCAAAGAAGCTCCATGCACCTGATGCGTAACGCAGGTTACCCTTGGAGAATTGCACCGTCTTTTCTGCCGACACGCTGAACACACCGGGAAGCACTGTGGCAGGGTCCGGCGTGGGACCCGGGTCCGGAGTAACCGGACTGGCAGGATAGTCGACGGTAACGGGAACGGTGTACTCGCCGCCTTGCGCAAGGGCCAGAGCCTCGGAGTTGGTCCACTGGAAGTCCTTGCCGTTCACCGTGATGTAGAGCGACAGGGCGCCTGCTGCCAGGGTTTCCGGGACCAGGACGGACTCGAAGGTAACCACGCCTTCCTCAATGGAGCTCAGGAAAGGCACCACAGCCCCCCTGGAAGCACCAAGGGAAACGGTCACCTCGCCCGTGAGGGGCTTGAAGGAGAAGGCGTTGTAAACTCCGCTGATAACCACGTCCTTGATGCCTTCGGCCGTCAGTTCACCGGCGTTGTCGATGCTAACCACAAAGTTCACCTTGGCCAGGCCGTGCTTGAGGGTAATGGGCACGAGGCCCTTGTTGGAAGCCGCAAACGTAAGGTCGGTGGAGGCCATGGTGAGCAGGTCGGCCGCCAGGAGCCGTGCCTGGGTGCTCTGATCGGTCAGGAGGCCCATCGACGCGCCATTGACAAAGAGGTCGTCGGTAACGGTAGCGTTGAAGTACTCCTTGCCCAGTGCGCCATAACTGGCGGCGGCATAGGTGATGGCCGATTCTTCGTCCTTCCAGAGGATGGGCTGGGAGGCCTTCCAGTTGCCCTGATCATCCTTGACGATGGACTCGAAATAACTGAAGGCATTGTTGGGACCGGTCACCTTGAGGTAGAACTGCTTGAGGTCTGCGCTGGTCACGCTGGCCTTGGTGGTACCTTCCACCGTCACGGCAAAGCGCATCTGCCCGGACTGTGCCGGCTCCACGCTCCTGTCTTTAGCGCAAGACAGGAGCAGGATGGCAGAAGTCAATACATAGAGTATATTTATCTTTTTCATAACTATTACTTGGTATCATAGGTAAACGCAGGACGGGCAGATATGGTATAATTCTTATAGTTGTGCCACCAGTCAGGGTCGTCTTCGTACATTAAATTACTGGGCCAATAGAACCAACCATTGCTGGTACCGTAATAACGATTCACGTCAATGGGATCACACCCGGCCGCTTGCAGGTAGGCATTGACTTGAGCGAGTGACGCAGCAGCCTCGGTTTCCCCATCGGACTCTTTATTTTTCAACACTGTAAGATAATGATAATTACTGTAAACTTCCCAATAACGGTCCCATAAATCATTCATGGAATGATAGTGGAACTTGCCTGCGGATACATTGTAATTGTACAACTGGGATGCAGTCAGGTGGCCCGGTTCATCCGTGGCTTTAAACACAAAGCCTGGCCTCACCACACAACCTACTACCGTTACGCCGGCGGGCATGGTAGCACTGGGCTTATACACCTTTCCGTTGCTGCCCACTTTGTCTCCCGCTACGGCATTCTGCAGATACGTACCCGGGTCGGCGGAGGTCAGGCTTACCGTAATCTGCTTGTTGGCAGGGGCGGAATAGTTGGTTCCGGCAGCGGCCGACACCGTGATGGTAACCGATCCGCCGTCCACGCTCTTACGGGTAAGGGTGATAGTCTTGTTTGAAACGGTTGCCGTCACCTTGGCGGTGTTGTTGGAGCTGGCAGAGAGCGTTCCGTCACCGTCGTAGGTGATGGTCACGGTCTTGGTAGCATCCACATTGTCTGTGTCGCTAAAGGAGACATTGCTGGAGCTCAGGCTAAAGCTGGGGGCCTTCTTGGCGATGGTAGCCACAATCTTGGTGGAAGCCACGCCCTCATAATTGCCGCCCGCCTGGAGGCGCCAGTACACATCGTAGCTACCGGCATTCTTGCCCGTAGGGATGGTGGTGCTCCAGTCCGTCTGGTTCAGGGAATACTGCATCACCGGACCCTCGGAGGTAACGCTACCGGCATTGAGCAGGGCCAGATTCGTGTTGTTGTACACCAGGCCGAGTTTTGCCGTAGGGGCCGTATAGACAGGGGCATGTCCCTTGACCGTGAGGGTAAACTGGGCCGTTTTTCCGGAGCAGGTGCACTCGATAATCGCCTCGCCACGGGCCTTGGCCGTTACAAGCCCCTTCTCGCCTACCGTTGCTATGCTGGTGTCCAGGGACTTCCAGGTGCAGTTGACATCCGTTGCTCCCTGAGGTGCAAACACAGGCGTAAGCTGGAAGGTATCGCCAATCTCCACCACGGTGGAGGTTCCCTCCTTGAAGCTGATACCCGTGACGGGGATCAGGGCCTCGCCGCCCGCGATAGGATCTTTTTCGACCCAAGGGGCAACGGTAGCCGATCCCAGTTCAATCTTGTCCTTACCCACGAAGAGGTTCAGGGTGGTAATCTTTCCGCTTTCCAGGGCAATGGGTTCTGCCGCGGTGAAGATGAAGGACTGGCCGCCGATGACCACCGTTACGGTTGTAACGCCGTCCTGGGGCACCTGCATGCCGCTGAAGCTCTTGTCGTGGCCGCTGGCCGCGGTGGCGAGGGCCTGAACGGGCACCTGGGCCGCCGTACCGCTTGCCGTAACCGCCTTGGTGAGGTAGTTCACCGTGTACTGGTTCTTGGCCGTGGCGGCCACGGAGGTCACGGTGGGAAGCTCGGCCCACTGGTTGCGGAACTTGAGGTTCACGTCCAGTCTGGCCATGGCGTGCGTAAAGGTGAGCGCCACAGGCTCGGCATTTTCCTGGAAGGGGATGCCGTCCAGCTCGGTGGCAATCATCAGGTCTGCGCCCAGGGTGTAGGCATCGGCCGTGAAGTTGGTGATGCTCTTGGCGGGATACACGCCCAGGAAGTAGTGGTTTTCCTTGACGGGGCTCCAGAGCATCTGGGTGGCCGGTTTCCACAGGCCGCTTTCGCCGTCCAGAGTGTTCACAACGCCGTCCACCACTTTCTTGGCGGGGATTTCCGTTGCCGTGCCCATCCAGACGTACAGGGACACCATGTCACCGGCGGCAAAACTGGCTTTGTCGCCGTCGTATGTCACCTTGGTGGGTGCTCCTATCGTTGCTTCCATCGTAATCGCGCTCCCGGTCACAGGTTCCGCGTTCTCTTCCTTGGAACAAGAAAGAAGCAGCGCGACAGCCGAAAAGAAAATTGATATGTATTTGTATTTCATGACCGTACGATTTTATTGAACAAATGTAATCTTGGCTTTTCCATTTCCACTCTGCTGTCCTGCAGTGGTAGTGAAATTGCTCAAGTAGGAGGAGTTGTAATTGCTGCTGCCGCCACAACCGGAAGCCGAGCGGAAGTTCGGGTCAGAAATAGACCATAAAGGATTGATCTGATAAGAGGTGCCACCACAATAACCGGCACCGCCACCGCCAGAACCTTCGGCCGAAGTATCACCGTGCAGACCTTGGTATCCATCCCTTCCGTAGGAGCAATTTGTGTCGTAGTAGTAATAGTTGGTGTAGGACTGGCTGCCACCGCTTTTTGCCCTGTTGCCGATGCCTCCGGATGTTCCACCGCCATTACCGGCTGTGGTTACTCCATGGCCGCGTCCGCCGCCGCCACCGGCTACTATGATATAATTTGTTCCGGCATATGACTGCGTGCCGTTCTCGCTGATAACGAAGGAGGAGTAGGCCATGTGCGTGGCACCGCCGCCACCACCGGAACCGCTGTATCCATCAACGCCCTTACCGCCGTCACCACCGCCGTTATAGCCACCGGAAACCGGTCCGGGTACGCCTTGCCAGGCGCTTACTGAGCCGCCCTTGCCACCTACCACGATGTAGATTGTGGTTCCGGCTGCAACGGTTATCCGGCCCTTGGCATAGCCGCCCTTGCCGCCGCTGTCAGATACACGGCCACCGCCTTCTGCGCCCCATACCTCCAGGTCGTAGCTGCCGGCGGAAGGAGCTTTCCAGGTCTGGACACTGCCATTATAAGCGAAGTCCTTGGTGTAAGATACATTTACGGTATATGTAGCGGTCTTGGTTGCGTAAGTATAGTTGTTCCCGTCAGTCACGGTTGCCGTGACGGTTGCCGTGCCGGGGTTGCCCACGCTCACCTGTCCGGATGAAGTATTGACACTGGCAATGCTGGTTGCATTGGAAGAGTAGGTGACCGTTCCGTCGCCCACCTTGGTGAGTTCATTGGTAAAGGCGGCATTCCCGTAGGCCTTGTTCACGACAGTGGTAGCATAGCTGATGGAGCCGGCCGCCTTGTTGATGGTAAAGGTCTTGGAGCCGCTTACCGTGTAGTTGCCTCCGGTCTTGTCCGTGATGGTGACTGTAGGGGCATTAGTGGCTGTTGCCGCTTTGGCATTGGTATTATTGCTGTAACTAACCGTATATTCGCTGGAAGCAATGGTATTGTTCCCATCCTTCACACTGGAAACTGCGGGCGTTTTGGCCGAGCCATCGTAGGTAAATGCATTGGTAGCCAGCGTGATTGTGGGATTGGTCACGGTCTTAGGCTCAATGGCTGTGGCCAGGGCCTCAGATGTGACGCCACCGTCCTTTACCCTGCTGTATACGCTGTAGTCACCGGCGTCGGTGCCTTGAGGAACGGTAGTTGACCAGGTGTTGCAGTCCGTGCTGTATTCAAACACGATACTGTCTTTGTGGGCAGTACCGGCGCTGATGAGCGTCTGCGCAGCCGTATTGTAGGTGAGGGGGTTGGCAAAGGTAGTGGGAGCCGTATAAACTGCTTCCGGACCATTCTCACCCGGGGTATAAACCGTAGCGCCCCACGGGAGGTTGTCGCCCATCTTCCACTGCTTCGGGTTAGGCGTCACCAGCCCGAAGCCGGCGCCGGCAATGCCGCTCACCCAGTCGGTGAGGCAGTTAGTTGCGCTGATATCGGTAGCGTTCACCACCACCTGACTAAGGCCGGTGCAGCCCTTGAACAGGCCTCTGTAACAGCCATTCGTAAGCGTGGTAGCAGGAAGTATTAATCCCTCCTCCGCACTGTTCACCAGGTGCGTCTGGCCGCTGAACAGATACGCAAAGGTGTTGTTGCTTGGAAGCGTGGTGTTCGTGGCAAAGTCCGGGCCCAGGAGACTCATGATGTTGCCATAGACCTCGCAGTCCTTGTTCAGGGCTATGCTGCTGGAAGTGCTCTCCGCACCGGTGCCAAAGGCATTGTTGGTGCCGTCACCGATGAACCAGACCCGCTGGCCGGCCGCGAGGGAGACCGTGTTGTTAATAAGATTGATGATGCCCGAGCGGCCGTCGGAGGTAATCCAGGTCACATCGCCACTGGACCGGTCGGTGAATGTCACCGTGGTACCGTTTTCCTTGGCCTTGATGGTGAGCGGACGACTGGTATTGGCCAAAACGGCAGAGCCGGGCTCCATATTGGGATCCACTTCACCCTCGTTCCAGGCCGACACAGTGTTGTTTTCCAGGGCAATCTTGTCCTTACCTACCAGAAGCGAGATGGTGCTTACCTTGCCTGCTTCCAGGACGATGTCCTCACCGTGCGTATAAACCAGGGTTTGTCCGGCAATGGTGAATTCGAGCGTACGGAACGCCTGAGGAATGCAAAGGGAGGAGTAAGTGGCATCGTACCCCGTTGCAGCCGTAAAGGACGAAAGGGTCTGTGTGCTCACCGTTCCGGGCGTGATGGCTTTGGTAAGGAAGTCGATGGTTCCCGCAGGGGCCGCCACGGCCTTTACTACAGCCTCCGGCACGCCTCCCCACTGGTTCCTGTACTTCACATTGACCTTGAGCACGGCCATCACATGGCTGAACTCCAGATTCACCGGCGGAGCCGTAACGGTCTGGGGAGCCACAAGGCCATCGCCCAGGATGGTAGCCACCAGCAGGTCCTCCGCCGAAGTAACGGGATAGGTGGTAAAGTTGGTTACCGTGCGGGCAGGAGAAATGCCCAGGAAATAATGGGCGTCCTGGACGTTTTTCCAGAGCATGGTGCTCGCGGGCGTCCACGTGGTGCCATCGTAGGTGTTCACAACACCGTTTACCACCTTCTTGTCAGGAACTGCAGTATTACTGCCGGTCCAGGCATAAAGGGTCAGTTGGTCATCGGCCACAAAGGAGGTTTGTGTGCCTTCCGTGACGGCCTTGGTGAGCCCGCTCACGCTGGCCTCGACGCTTATGGCGGCGTTTGGCAAGGATGTCTCCTTCTGACTGCTTTCCTTTGCACAGGAAGCTGCCAGCAGTGCCGCAAGCGCCATAAGGCTTGTTGCTATTCTTGCTTTCATAAGCTTTCCTGCTTTAAAGTTACTCTTCAGGAATCTGGGCTTCGCCATTGTCGATAACTTCACCGGCAGCCCAATCGGTAATGGTGATACCCTCCTTGTCCAGGGTAATCTGGTCGCGGCCTACGATGAGGTTCACAGTGGTGTATTTGCCACTTACCAGCGGGATGTCGGCGCTATGGGTAAATACGTAGGTGCCGTCCTTGCCCAGCCACTCATCGTTGCCCTTGAGCTTGATGGTGATGGTGCGGAAGCCCTCCTGGGGAACCATGAGGGTGGTCCAAGTAGCATTGGTAAGCCGGTTCATGGCCACCAGAGCCGCATCGCCCGTAGCGGCGACAGCCTTGTTGATATAGTCGATGGTGGCCGCCATCTTAGCCGTGGCGAACACGGAGTCCACCTTGGCCTCTACGTTGGTCTCGGCCGGAAGGTCTGCCTGCGGGGTCCATTGGTTGCGGAAGCTCAGGTTCACGTTGAGTTTGGCCATGGCATGGTCGAAGGTGAGTTTCACGGGGTTACTCGTGGCCACAAGGCCCTCCAGGCTGGTGGCGATGAGCAGGTCGCTCTGCTGGAACTTGTCCGCAGCCGGATCCAGGACATAAGGATCGGCCGTGAAAGACGCTACCTCGCGGGCCGGAGAGACGGCCATGAAGTAGTGGGGCGTGGTCATGTCGTCCCAGAGCATCTGGGTGGCCGGTTTCCACAGGCCGCTTTCACCGTCCAGGGTGTTTACCACGTTGTTGACGACCAGCGTAGCGGGGATGGCTGTTTTCTCGCCCATCCAGGCAAAAAGGGACAGGTTGTCGCCGGCAGCAAAGGCCGACTTGTCGCCGGTATAGGCCACCTTGGTCATGGAGCCGATGGAAGCCTGCACCGTGATGGTCTTGGAAGTAAGGTCCTTTTGTCCCTTGTTGCAGCCGACAAACATAAGGGCGGCTGCGGCGGCAAAGAATATGGTAATATATTTTTTCATGATGCTTCCGTATTAGTTGAGTTGGGGTTTAAACACTTCGCCTTCCGTGGCGTCGCCCTGGGAGGCCCAGTCGGTAATGACGATGCCGTCCTTGTCAAGGGTAATCTGGTCGCGGCCGATGATGAGGTTCACCGTGGTGACCTTACCGCTTTCCAGCTGGATATCCTCCGGAGCGTTGAACACATAGGTTCCGTTGCCGCCCAGCCACTCGTCGTTGCCCTTCAGCAGGATGGTGATGGTGCGGAAGCCGGCCTGGGGCACCATGAGGGTGGTCCAGGAGGCGTTCTTCACCTTGTTCAGGGCCACCTGGGTGCCTTCGCCGGTAGCGGTGACCGCCTTGTGGATGTAGTCGATGGTGGCGTGGTCCTTGGCCGTGGCCTTCACCGAGTCAATCTGGGCTTCGGTAATCTCCGTCTGGGAGGGCGGATTGCCTTCCGTCCACTGGTTGTGGAACTTGAGGTTCACGTTGAGGGTGGCCATGGCGTGGTCGAAGGTGAGCTGCACCGGATTGTCGTTGGCCTTGAGACCGGCGTCGTTCACAGCGATGAGAAGGTCACTCTCCTCGTACTTGTCCGTGGCGGGATCCAGGGTGTACGGGTCGGCCGTGAAAGAGGCTACCTCGCGGGACGGGGAGACGGCCATGAAGTAATGCGGCGTCACCATGTCGTACCAAAGCATCTGCTTGACGGGGGCCCACAGGCCGTCGGTGCCCAGGATGTTGGTGACGTTGTTCACCACCAGCTGCGCCGGAATGGCGGTCTTGTCCCCGATCCAGGCAAAGAGAGCGAGGTCGTCGGCGGCCTCGAAGACAGCCTTGTTGCCGTCGTAGGCCACCTTGGTTTCACGGATGCCGGCATTCACGGTAATGGTGCCGGACGCCTCCTTGTTGTTGCCCGCTTTGTTGCAGGCCGCTGCGCATACGAGCGCAAGGGAAATGAGTACAATCTTTTTCATATCCTTGTTTTTACTTATTATTCCGTTTCGGGGTTCAGGATTTCGCCGTCATAGCTCCAGGAGTCCGTCCAGTCGTTGATGGTGCAATCCGTGGTGATGAGCATGAAAGGGGTGAGCTTGGTGTAATCCAGCTCCAGGATGTATTTCTTGCCATTCTCCATCAGCGGTGCCTGGCCTATGTAGTCCAGGTCAAGGCCCTTGTTGGTTTTGATGTGGAACAGCAGGATGGTACCCATCAGGCCCTTGGCCGTGGGGAACACCTTGAACTCATCGATGCCGGTGAGCGCATTGGATGCGGTGAGCGTGCCCAGGGTGATGTCGTCGCTGGTGGCCGTGCTGGGTTCGCCCCAGTGGCCCGCCGTGCGCTCGGTGGTGAGCGTGACGTAGCTGGCGGCGTTGCGCATGCTCACCTCAATGGTGGTTCCTTCCGGAACATTGGTGAGCTTGAGCGTGAACAGGGCCAGCAGGCGGTCCAGGTCCAGGTGCACCGTGGCCATCTTGTTGTTCTCCACCTTCACATGGGCAATGCCGTTCCAGGCCTGCTTGGGGTTGGAGGAGGCATTGGTAAGCCGGGTGTAGGTGGCAGGAAGCGTGTGGCCGGCCTTGGTGGGAAGGGTCTCGCCCAGCTCAAAGCCGTTGGCCTTGTCCATATTGGCCGCAACAAGGACGTCGTATTCCCCAACCGGGAGCGGAATCATCCACTCACTGGCTTCTGCGGGGGTGTTGAACTCATGGACTTCCTTGACGCCATTGGCGCCGGTTACCGTGTATTTCAGGTGCGTGATGTCGCTTTTGACATCCGCAATATCTTCCCAATCCAGGTCATTGCCCAGGTAGCCCAGACCGTCGGGTGCCGGATATTTGTCCGTCTTCTCGTCCTGCGGCATGTCCACCTCGAAGTGGGTCTTGTGCTGGCAGGCGCCAAGGGTGAGCGCCGCCGCAGCCATCAATAATATGTAGATCTTTTTCATACTGCGTTTACTTTTCTACAACGACAATTTCCACACGACGGGCATCCTTGTTCCTTTTAGCATCGTAATCCACGCCCTTGCCCTCGATCGGGTCGATGCGGGAAGCGTCTATGCCCTTCACCACCAGATAGGCCTTCACCTTATACACACGCTTCTGACTGATGCGCAGGTTGTAGTTTTCTTCACCGCTCTTGGAAGCGTAACCGTACAGGGCAATCACCGTGTTGGGATACTGCTCCAGGATACGGGCTACCTCGTCCAGTTTCTCCTTTTCCTCTATCACGGTGCTGTTGTCCGCGAAGTAGATGTTCTGGAAAGTGCCGTGATAGTACTTGGCAGCCTCTGCGGCGGCAGCGGCTTCCGCGGCTTCGCGCGCGGCCTTCTCCTGGGCAGCCTTGGCGGCAGCTTCCTGGGCGGCCTTCTCCTTGGCAGCCTTCTCTGCAGCTTCCTTGGCAGCCTTTTCCTTAGCAGCCTTCTCGGCGGCTAAACGGGCGGCTTCCGCGGCGGCGGCAGCCTCAGCAGCAGCAAGGGCAGCAGCCTCCTTCTTCTTGTTCTTCCCAAAGGAGAAAGTGAGCTTAAGGCCGGCGTCCCAGATGAGGTTGGTGTTGTGCGCCTTGTTGGGAATCATGTCGAAGCGCTTGCCGGTGAGGGCGGTAATGCCGCCGTAAAGGCCCAGCTTCACCAAATCGTTGAAGGCATAAGCGAAACCAACCTGGCCGCCCAGGCCCAGGTGCCAGTTGGCAGCCTGTACCTCCTCATGATAACCCTGACCGTTGGAAAGGTCCCCCTGCCAGCGGGACTTGGTGTTCACCGCCGAGATCTGCGGGGAGACATCCAGCGACCAGTGCTTGTTGTTCTTGATGAAAGACAGAAGGTCGAAGTTGGCCTGGAGCGCAATCTTGAACCAGCGGGTGGGTACCGTCATGTCATCGAAGTACCAGCCGTCCTTGTCGATGACCTGCGTGGCTTTCCACTGGCCGTCAGTAGCGAGCCAGTAGGGGCAGCAGGTCAGGTTGTACTGCTTTTGCTGGCCATACTGGAAGCCCGCTTCCAGAGAAATGAGGCGGCTGAACTTGTACCCGCCGAAGAGCCCGCCTTGCAGGCCCCAGCTGCGCACGCCGCTCTCTGTGATGCTGGAGAAGGTGGCCTGCCCGAAGGACGTGCCGCCGCCCAGGCCCACGTACCAGGGATTCTCCTGGCCGCGGGCACCCCATGCCAGCCCCAAAAGGGCCGCAAGGGAAAGGAAGAGTTTGCGTTTTGACATATGGTTGTGATTAAAGATTAAGCATTGATACATCGCGAATTATACAAATGTATTAAAAAATAACCTGCCCAGGCAAGTCGCCCGGGCAGGTTTTTACGCAGAATGTCTTTTTTGGCGTAATTTTTTACGCAGGATTACATTTTTTAAACCATTCGCGGGGCGAAACGCCTTCCTCGCGGGTGAAGACGTTGGTGAAGACATTCCGGGAAGAAAAGCCGCAACGCGTTGCAATCTCTTCCATTTTCATATCCGGACACTCTGTTTTGAGGCGTTTGGCCTCCTCTATGCGATGACGACTCACGAACTGGTAAAAAGAACAGCCGTATTCCGACTTGATGAACTGGGAAAGATAAGTACGGTTCAGGGGCAACACAGCGCCCAGATCGGCCAGTTGGAAATCCGGATTCACAAAGGGCTTTTCGCTTTCCATCCATTCGTCTAGACTCTGGCGAAGGGCGGCGCTTTTCTCCAGTGAAGGGTCCGGGGCCGACTCCAGCTCCTTGTGTGCAATAGGATGCGCCATGGCCCAAGGGTCCTTGCGGAAGAGGATCTGCTCCGTGCTGTACACAAACATGAAGATGGTAAACCAAAGTTGCGTAAAACCGCGGGTAGGGCTTTGGGTATTGCAGATGAACATATATATGACACCTACCAGAATCACCATCCACAGGTATTTGACAATCCAGCGGACATCGATATCGTCCAGGGTGGAAAAGTTTTCTTCGCACCAGTTTTTGTAAGCGCGGGCGTGCGTGATAAGCAGTGGAATGAGCGCGAAAGGATACAACGAAATGATGGGCCTTAGGTTGAGGGGAAACACGTAGTCCAGGGCCACCAGCACCAACATGGGAAGCAGTTGCCACATGGCGTGCCGGAAGTTCATCCATCCGGGCCGGACGGCCTCCGTGGGGTAAAGCAGCAGCACCCAGCCCAGCAGGTTGCCCAGAAGCAGTTCATGGGTAGTAAGATGCTGGGCACCCATATCCATCACCTCCGAAGGGGCGACAATCGAGCTCACAATATAAACGGTGTCTACGAGTCCCCAGAACAGAAGGGCAAAGCCCCATGCTTTGCGGACACGCAGGCCATCGGCATGTTTGAACATCAGGAAAGCACAGGCATAAGCGACGACGACCGTGCTTGTGAACAGTAGCGGAGAAATAATCTTGTCGAAGGTTTCGGCAGGAATATAGCGCGAAAGCCACAAACTGAGCAGCACGCTAATGGTGCTGACTATGATAAACCCATATTGTTTCACACAACAAATTTACAGAATCCTCTGCAAAAAGTGAAACAGACGGCCCAAAATTTTACCGAATTTCGTTGGCGTTGTAAATGTAGGTATAGTCCGGATTCCGGCTAAAAAGCCAGCTGTTTGCGGCTACGGTGGTATATGTATTCCAGCCCACAATGTTCTCCGGACGGGCCGAAGCCTGCACCGGCATGACAAAGTGCCCCTCCTCCCGGAAGACGCTGAAGGGGCGAGAGGCATAGCTGCCGTCGGAGCGGATACCACCGCTGAGCTCGATATAGGGCAACGCGCGTCCCGGGGCGTAAACCACATCCTCCACAGACTCTACACCCACGCCTCCGGCGGTGATGTAGAACGTATCGCCGGCCGTAACCCCTGCCTGATAGGTGAGCGTGGGGGTATCCCCTATCCAGCGTACCTTGAACACGCTGTTATTCTCTTCTACGCCCAGCCCGCAGGCCATCTTCACCTTCCCTTCATAGATGGGATAGCACACCCAGAGGTCGTGCCCGTCAATTTGCTCGTGGCAGACGGTGGCGACATAGCGGCCACCGCTTTCAATGTTCACCACCTGCGGAGTGTCATCGGCATCGACCCGCGTAAAGGTTTCCCAAGTGGCCGTGTCCTTTCTCCACTGGCAGGAGGCCGAAGGATAACGGATGGGGAAAGCGGCATTAAAGAAGTTGGCGTCCCCGAGCAGCTTTTGCATGAGGGCGGCATCCTGGGTGATGGCGGCCTTGATGCGCATGGCCTGCCACTTGTCCACCACAGCGGCAAACTCCCAGATGGGAATTACCTCCATATCAATGAGTTCCACGTTGGAATTGAGCTCGTCCGCCGGATTATAGACCAGCGACCTTCTCCAGGCCGATATCCCATCCAGCGAAAACGTGCGCGTGCCGTCCGGCTTGTGCTCCCCCAGGAGGCCGGTCAGGTGGCTCTGGTCCCCTCCCCAGGCCTGGAGCTTGAGGCGGCAGTCTTTCAGCCATACAAACTCTTCCTCCACGCGGGACTTTTGCTTGTTTTCCACTGCCTTCAAGAATTCCTGGGTGCTCCATGCCTCTTCGCTGGAGCGGTCGCTGTAGCGCCACATGCTATTCATCAGGTCCACCCGGAGACGGCCGCCCAGGCTGGCGCCTACAATGACGTGGGTGCCCCACACTTTAATCATGGAGTCCACCGCAGCCACATTGTCGTCGGGGGTAAGGCGCAGGTGCTCCACGGCATTGCGGAAACTCTGGGTGAACAAGTCCCGGTTCCGGGAATACCGCGCCAGCACGCTGGCGTAGCTGATGTAGCTGTCCACCATGAGTTCTTTTTCCTCCAGGGTGTAGTAAAAGGATTCCTGGATGCCATTTTCCAGGAAATACTGCCGATTGCGTTTCTCGTGCTCGTACAGGCCCAAATCTACCTTCTGCTTGGTTTCGACGGCCACGTTGGCCACATAGTCCCGGAGGGAATAGTTGAACTCAGAGGCCACGGAGGATTCCCTGGCGGTGTTCTCCATAATCAGTTTCTCGCCGCTGGCCTCCTGCAGATTCTCCAGGAAATAGCGGTTGAGAACCTGGCAGCGGATGTCTTTCCAGTTGCAGTAGTCCCCGCGTACGGCATTGTACGAGTACCCCAGCCCGTAGTTCCGGCGGAACAGCTCGCGGGTTTCCACATCTTCGGCCTTTACCCAGTTGTAGCCCCCTTCCGGCATCCATTCGGGGGCCTGGTTCTCTGCGGAAGAGGGGGGCATCTCCAGGCCCCGGCAGCTCCATACAAGAGCGGCCAGGCCCAGGAGGCAGGTCATATGAAGGAACCTTTTCACGCACTAAATATTGACAAGGGTAAAGCCCTGAGGCACTTTATCCGTGAAATGCACGCTGTTCATGGTATAAACAAAGCATTCGTTCAGGAAATCGTAGAGATTGTCCTTCCCACCGCTTCCGTAGTAGCCTTTATCGTCATAGTAATACCCGTTGTTATTGATGCACTGCGGAGCAATTCGGACATACTGGCAATAGCGCTTTTTGCCTTTGAAGAGTTTGTACGAACCGTGCTCGGCCCCCAGTACCATGATTACCTTTTTGTATCGGTCCAACGAATAGTCGCTCCAGTGGCTATAGTCGTCTTTATTTGTTGCGAACCCATCCTTGCCCAAAGTGGGAAAATCTTGATTTTCGGCGTCCCTGGAATAGCAGGCAAAAGGGAACACCTCACCGGGGAACCGCTCCACAATCTTCTGCTTCTTGCGGGCGTAGATTCTACTGTCTGAGCACAGCAGAAGGTAGTCGCCGATGTCATTGATGCGGCAGCTTTTGTCGTGGCCGCTACCATGCTTGGGGTCCCACAGTTCGCTCCATCTGTTGTTGAATAACCGGCCTTTGCCGGCACCCATGTTAACCAGCGTTCCCGGACTGCTGGTACTCCGGCTTTCCTTTACGCACACCCAGTACACGCCCTCGCCAAAGTACACGTCTCCCCGGCGACAGGGGGAAGAAAAGCTGTTGGTACCCCACTGGTCTGCCGTACGGTAGATGATTTTGGTAAGATGGGGGACGCAGGGAATCTCCACGCTGACATAGCCGGAGTTGTTCCCCTCCCCTTGGCGGTGGAAAGTGAGTTTTCCCAGTTTGAGGTGCGTAAGGTCTATCACCAGCCCATCCGCCGTCTCCGAGACGAAGCGGTTGTCTCCTACCAGTGAACGGAAATACGGTTCACTCAGAGAAGCTTCTTCTACGAATACGCTTCTCTCGGAGGGAGCATTCGCATCCAGGACTTCGCCAATGGTGGGCTCGAAGGTTTTCCCTTCGAACACAAAGTCAGTCTCCTCCTCATCGTTGTCAAAGACTACGTCGGTCAGCGCTTCCAGTACATTCTGGATCGCGAGCGCTTCGCGTTCCTTCTGCTCTTCGGCCGCTTCCGTCTCTTCCGCATTGTCCTTCCGGCAGCCCGCGACTACGGACAGCCCCAGAGCGGTCATCAGGCAAAACAGGATGCATTTCGTACTAGTCCACATAACGTTTAATTACCTCCAACTTAGGATATTCGAACTTGTAGTTACGCACAGGACGTACGGGATAATAGTCCTCGTGCCAGTCGCCCAATACGTCGTAACGAATGAGACGATAGTTGTTGTCCAGCACCAGCAGCTGGGGGTCGTCGCCGCCGTTGTCCATCACGGAGAACAGGTGGAGCTGCCCTTTGTAGCGGAGCGCCAGGCGGTTGTCCGGGAAGGTGGCACGTCCGTTCAGCACGTCGCTGATGCCCCAATAGCCATTGAAGCGGGCGTCGAAGCCGGAAAGCTGCCCCGGGAACAGGGCCTTGGGATTGAAGCCCAGGAAGGCTTCCAGGCCCCTCACCTCGTCCGATGTAGGCATGTACCAGCGCCGCTCATTGCCCCAGATCCAGTCATTGTCTTCCATAATGATGTCGTTAATCTGGAAGTCGAAGCGGGTGTAAAGGACGCCCTCCTCCACCTGCTCGTCAAAGTACAGGTAGCCGGAATGCGGGTCTTCGCAGAAGCCCATGGGGTGGTCGATATCGGCCCGCGTCCAGAAATTGCTCCCCACTTTCACAATGGGGTGGCTGTAGGTTTTGCGCGGGTCCAGGAAATAGAACGCATCGTCCCGCACCTCCCGGCCTTTCTGGCCGTAAGAAGGAAGGTCCACCGGACTTTCCGGCATCAGGTTGCCGTTCACATACCAGAAACGGGTGAGCACGGAGTCCGGGGCCATGTCCGGGAAGGGATTCACGTAACAGTCTCCTCCGCTAAAGGCCACAAAGGCAGGCCGATGGGTGCCGTCGCCCGGGAAAAGGCCCTGATTCAGGCGGATGCCTTTCTGGTAGATGGGATAGGCAATGGTCACGCGCTTGTCGGAGCGGATGGCGGGCACATACTCGGAGCACACCTCCAAAATGGGTTCTCCCGACATGTACAGGATGCGGCACAGGCTGCCCTTCCCTTCCTCGGGGAAAGTAAAGAGTGCCTTGTCTTCGCCCTGCGGGTCTATCGGGTAGATATCCATTCCGGTGAAGCTGTCCTCGAGGACATTGTCCGAGCGCTGGCTCAGGGCAAACGTCACGCGTATAAAGTCCTCACGGACGTCTTCCGTCACCAGGTCCCACAAGGGAATGAGCTCGAAATGAATCACGTCCAGCGAAGGGTCTCCCTGGAAATGCGGGCTGTAATTAATGGAGGCCAGCCAGTCCGTAATACGGGCCGGGTCGATTTGTCCGTTGGCGGACAGTTCGCTTATCTCCTTCTCCAGCGCCTGCACCTGGGCCGCACCGCCGCCGCGTACCTCAATGGCGCTTATGGCCTCCCCCTGCGAGGTAACCACAGGCGACTTGGGCGTGGACGGTTCGCGGTTCATGCCCGTACGGTCCCCGTCGGCAATCTGCCCCAGCGTGAAGTTCACCTCCTGCTCGATCTCTTCCCGGGAGTTGAAGCTGGCCGATTTACGCATGGTGAAGGAATAGTCTATCCGGCCGCCCAGGTCCACCTGCAGAATCACATGCGTGCCAAACTCCGTAAGCACGGACTCGATGCGTTGCCTGCGGGTTTCCCCACTGACCCGGCGGCATTCGAGAAGGCGCATGGAAAACTCATTCGAATAGGGCACTCTCCCCTCCCGCTTCAGGTCCAGGAGGGCGGCCCGGTCAATGATGCGCGACGCAACGGCCTTTTCCAGGGAGCCATGGCCATAATTGTGCTGGTCCAGTCCCTCGCTGGTAGATTTCAGCAATTTCACAAGCGTGTTGCAGTTGTCCAGGCAGCCTTCAAAGATATTGTCTTTGTCTTCCGTCTGCAGCTGGCTCAGGCCCTGTCCATAGGCATGGATATTCCCGGCGTTCACGTGGTTGACATCCAGACGGCTCAGGTGGCAGTCCTGGACGAGCTGGTATATTTCGGCCAGGTTGAGCTGCTGGACCATGAAGGGATAGTTCAGCACGGGCATGCGCACGCGCACGGCCATGGGGCTTTCCAGGGCCTTGTAGATGTCGTACCCATACCCCACATACAACTGCTCCCGGGCGGCGTCGGCATTTTGGTCCGAGTCGCTGGAGGAAAGCTGCACCAGGCGCAGCTGCGCCGTGCGCGTGGGATTGGCGGCATCCGTAAAAGTAAGGATGGCTTCCCGCCGCTGCTCGCTCAGGTTGGCCTGGGTCTTGAGGGACACCATACCATCCGCAGCCAGGGTTCCGGTCGATACTATCAGCCAGCGGGCATTGCTCCGCACATAGATTTCTCCCGTAGAGGCATCCCGGCCGCTCAGATCCACTTTCAACGACTCATAGCTGGCCCGGAAAGGCAGGAGCGGGACGCCGCCTTCCTGAGCGGGAGAGCCGCCCAGGAAAACCACGTCCAGCTTGTTCTCCTCCACGGCAGAAGGATCCTTCCGGCAGCACAGGCACAGGCCTGCCACCAGAAGAAGTCCTGCAAGGGCGATATGCCGGGGAGCCCGCATGGCGGATTACTCGTCCCAATAATTCTTGTAAAGGTTCATGAAATTCTCTGCACCCGGATTATCGGAACCCTCCATGATGCCAAAGTAGTTGCCAATGCCACGTTCTTTGTAGGCCGCCATGAAGTAGTCTTTTACGTACTTTTGGATTTCGGCCTCGCGGATGAAGGTCCAGATGGGCGTAACGGTAAAGGAGATGGGCACGGCCTTGCTCACGTTGGGCGTGCCGCTGAAGGGTTGGTCGGGGCTGCCGTCGGAATACATGGACTGCACCCATTCCATCAGGAGCTGCTGCCACTTGCCCAGGTCCGTGGCATTGCCGCTGGTAATGCAATCCAGCATCTTATCGGCCGTCTCATTGGCACTGCCGCCCAGAATCTGGATATCCGTATTGGAGTCGCGAAGCAGGTTGTAACCGTCTTCCGTGTATACCAATTTGCCTGTAAAATTGCCAATGCCGGCAAATTCGGCAGACATCTGTGCTGTAAAATCAGCGTTACCGACCATCTTCATGGTATCAATCTCGCAGTGGAGGAACATGGATCCGCCGTAGTCGCCGCCCGCAATGATAAACGGACCGAACTCGCTGTCCAGCGCACCCAGGATGGGCTCCAGTTCTTCCATATTCACTTCCTTACCCTGGTTTTTGCGGCGGACAATGGCGTTGTAAAGTTCGTTGTATCGCTCGTTAAAGGCAGTGGAATAGACGCCGGCATGGTCGTAGCGGAGGTTGATGGCCGCCTCCATGTTGCTCACCTCAATCTCCTGCTCCTCGGTAAGGCCGCGGTAGTTGAGGTTGGTTTTCTTGGTGCGCTGATTGTAGCGCTGGTACCGCAGGATGGTCTCGTCAATCTGGGCAAAGGCGGCATCATCGGCATCGAAGTCCACCTTGTTGTAACGGGCGTCGCTAGCGAAGGCCGAGAGCTCTGCGGGAGAGAGATACACGTTGTACATGGGTGCGCGCCGGATGATGGAGTAGTCCACATGGGCACGCGATTCATCTTTGGCGGAATTATACTCGCCGTGTCCCGCTACGGTAAGCGGACCGAATTCGACACCCAGGTCCATGCCCACACTCAGAGACTTGGTCTGCACCAGGCAGCTGTCAAGGAGTACGGCCTGCAGATTGGACACCGGGATAGGGGCCTCCACGTACGTGGACTTTTGCATAATTCCTCTGTTCATCCAGTCTTCAATGCGGGCAAAATTGAGCACGTTGTTCAGCAGATGCACCTTGGACGCCTGGTATTCATTGGGATTCATGGTGACCATCTGCTTAAGGTTCAGGGCATAGTCGTAGGCAAGGGCGGTGCCCAGACCTTTGTCGGCGAAGGCCTGGCCGCTACCGTTGGTAGGTGCCTGTCCTTCGTAATTATAGAACTGAGTAACCGGGATGGCCTGTACCAGTTCACCCACATTGTTGGTAATCCGGAGCATGGCGCTGCGGTCCACCTTGGAGAGGTTCTCGTCAATAATGAGCGTAAGGGTGGCATTGCCCTTGTACACGACTTGCCAGCCCTCGATGCGCAGCCAGTGGGGCTTACTCTGGGTAACGGTGACATGCCACTCTCCGTCGCACTTGACGGGGACCTCTTTCACGGCGCTCTGCATGTCGGTCTCGACGCCATGGGCGGCGAGCTCCTTGTCCACATTCACCGTGCTGGGGGTGTCCTCCTTCTGGCAGGAGAACAGGACCGCGGCTGCCGTCAGCATAGCCGCAGCGGCGAGCGTTTTGTTCAAATAATTCATAATTATCATTTTTTAGTATTATTTATCTTCTCCATACTGCTCTCCAATCCGGAATCAGATACTGTTCGCCATCCAGATGGGTAGTTCCGGCTTTTCGATCCCTCATGTTGAGCTCTTCGCAGAAATACAATGCATCTATGGCGTCCTTTTCAAATTCCTTGCGTTCTTGCTCCGTTTGAACGTCCACAACCACTAACGGGAATTCTGCTTTCAGCGTGAGCTTGCGTCCGTTCAGTGTAACATTAGCATACTCGTTTCCTCTGTCATAAACGGCATCCACATAGAACATCAGTACGGGCTCGTTCCACATATCGGTGGGATAGTCGTAGACATTCCATCTATTGTAGTCGTAGAGATAGTTCTCGGGGTTCGTGGCCTTGAGTTCTACTGTACTACGGATACTTCTGGGAGCTGTCGTCTGTCCGTGGGTGGCTTGTTCTTCATGGAATCCCTTGGTCGCATAGAGATCGGGAGCATATTTTGCCACCTTAGACGCATCGGCTACATCCTGAAGGACGATGGGCTCATCGCTGTAGGAGTCGTATGTCTGGGATGTAACATCGGGATGGCTGGGATAATGCTTCCAGAAGTAGAACGGCGGTTTTTCATTATTGAGGTCAATCGGATACAGGAAACGGCCCACAGGCTGAGCCTCTCCATTGAGAGCAGGATCACTGTAGGCGAAGCCGCACATATGCGTGTAGTTGCGAGGATAACCGCTGACCGGTGCCACAAGCTGGAATAAATGCATAATGTCCACCCGTGCTTCCTGAGCGACAAAACGAACCGCCCGCGGGCAGGTTTTGAGGCCCTCTAACTCGATGCTGGAATCGCACGCATCCGGGAAAGCGTTGGTAAAGATATTATTTAGCATAGTCAACGCCCGCGCTGCCTGGTCGTATGTGGGCAGGCCGCTCATGGACGGAGAGTGAAATGGCCGGAGCAGCCCGGTAAAGCAGACAAGTTCCGAGTAGGGACTCTTCTCGCAATCGCTGTCGGGATCATTGTTTGCCCCCGACATATGCACCACAAACCAGTAATTGTTGTTGGCATCTGTATAAACATCCCCGAGCTTATAATGGGCGGTCCCGCTAAAATTGGAAATATCCTGCTGCTGGGGATTGTTCACCACTTTGAAGGAGGTAATCTCCGGCTCGTGGCTGGCCAAATCTTCATCTTCCACAGGCAACACATCCCTGTAATAACGATAGATATCCCATACCCCGGGAATGGCATCGTGCACGTCGGAATACTTGCCGGTTTCGGACAGTTCGGAGCCTGTGGCATAGCGGAGGATGTAACGGGGGCTGGAATCGCCGAAGAAAGGCAGATTGATTACAGATTTCTTGTTTCTTACATCAAAATCTACATCCTTCTGCGGCTGCTTCGGGTAAATCATCTGCACCTTCTGGTCCGTGTAAGGATTTTTCGTCTGCATATTGGCTTGTTTTTCCACACCGTTCACGAACTTGCCCTGATAAACTGTGGCAAAATTGGACGTACCCGTCCACCAGCTATACCCATTATACAGGAAATGAAGTCCGCTACTCTCTATATCCTGGGCAATATTGTCCAGGCTCCTGCCAAACAGAGTCTGGTCGATACCTTGCTGGCGCCAGGCGGCAGCCACATTGTTCCAGAAATTGGCGTTGTGGTATTTGATATTGTCCTTGTGGAAATCGTGGAAGATAGGCAGGCCGCCGGGACCAAACAGGCCTTCGGTACTGTAGTACGTAATGTTCTCCTGCCACTGATTGGGGTAGCAAAGGGCATAGAGCAGTTCTGCCAGATTCTGCATATGCTCCTTACTATACTTGAGATTGGTGGGGAAGTAATATTTCTTTTTGTTAGTGCTGCTCTCGTAGTGCCAGATGTTCTCCTCCGGCAAATTGCCGATGCTCATCCAGTGTGTCTCTCCCTTCCCTTCCGGGCTGAAGGCCGGGCGCACGCACACCCAGTATTCCATCTCGTTATCATCCCTGTTGATGCCAATCACATCGCCAAAACGGTAGTAGGCACTGCCTCTGAAGGACGCATTGGTGTCTCCCTGCTTCGCCGAGCGGTAGGTGATTTTGGAAAGGTGCGGGACGGAAGGGATCTCCACCTTTACCTCGGCCCAGGCCGTACTGCCGTCCAACTTGGTATAGGTGAGCTTACCTATTTCGTCGTGGGTCCAGGTGTACGAGCTGGTTAACTCGTCAATGGTATCTACGTCAATCAGGTTGGCGAAGCTTTTTGCGGCAGCCGCCGCAGAGTTGGTGGCTACGATACGCACCTGCGGGTTGGAAGCATCCGCAACGCCAATCACCGGCTCAAAGGTTTTGCCCTGGTAGTCGTCCGTGATATCGGACGCCGCTACAAGCTGGCCCACCACATCCCAGAATCGGATCACTTTTTCTTCTTTTTGGGCTTGTTCCTGAGGATCAGGATCCTGAGAAACCGGCCCTTTCTGGCACGCACCCATGACCATTGCCACGGAAGCGAGCACCATCATATGAAGGAATGCTTTTTTCATGACTGTATTATGTCAACTGTTTATAAATTCCACGCTCTTTTCCAATTCTGGATGACATACGCATCCCCGTCCACCTTAACGGTATTGTCGTACCAGTCCTGTTCGTTGTTGTGTTTGCTGGAATACACATATACATAGGCGTCTAACTTAATATCTTCTGCCACTTCCGAGGTGAAATCTTTCATTTCCGCCACCAGCGTAAGCTTGTGACCGCCCAGCGTTGTGGTTGCATACTCGGTGCCTCTGTCATAAACGGCATCCATACGGAAGAACAGAATGGGTTCGTTCCACATATCCGTATGGTCATTCCATTGGGATGTACCATAAAAATACGGCTGGGGGTTTTTTGCAGCAGGGTCCGTCTGGCTACGGATACTTCTTCCGGCCTGTTCGTGCTCGAGCGGCTGCTTGGCATAGAAATCCGGGGCATATTTGGCTACCTTTTCTGCACTTGCAATATCCTGAAGCGTAATGCTTACCAGACTGAAGTCCGTGTATTCCGTCGATACCTGGTCCGGTTTAGCAGGGTAATGCTTCCAGAAGAAATAAGGCGGGCATTCATTATTCAGACTAATGGGGTACAGGAAACGGAAGAGGTGTTGGGCGCCGGATGCCAGGGCCTCCGTGGGTTCGTAATAGGCAACGCTGAACATTTGGGTCAAGTTGCGTTCGTCCCCCCATCCCTTGGTTACCTGAAGCAAATCCAGCAGGTTTAGCTGAATGGTCTCATTATATCTCAGGTGTCTTGTCATTCGCTGGGCGAAAGTCATATCGTTTACTACCGTTTCATCGTTTGATACAAAGGCGCCCCGCCCCTTTGCAGCATAGTGACGAATAAAAGTGGCTCCACGGACAGCCTGTCCAAAATTGGGCAGATTGGTTGCATAGGCCTCGTTCGCCTCCAATCCCTGGAAAGAGATCAGTTCTGCCAGCGGAGCGGCCTCGCACTCCTTGCAGGGCTCCAGGGAAGGAAGATTCAAATCCTGTCCCTGGCCGGCGATATTCATGACCACCCAGTACTTGCCGTTCTCATCTTTATAAATGCTTCCCGGAGTATAATGACCGGTTCCCGAAAAGACATTGAAGTTTTGCTTCTGGGGGTCGTTGACAACCTTATCTGTGGTGATTTCCGGCGTATGTTCTTTTACATTCGCTACCGGCAGTACATCGCTATAGTAACGATACACCTCCTCCACTCCGGGAATAGCTTTGTCCACCGCCGGCGATTTTTTGTCACTGGCAAGGTCTGAACCCTTGGCATACCGTACGATGTAACGGGGATAGGATTCTCCAAAGAAATCCTGATAAATCACATACTTCTTGTCCGTGACATTAAACTCCTTGATATCCTTCTCCGGCTGTTTAGAATAAATCATCTGCACCTTCTGGTCCGTATAAGGCTTTTCCGTTTGCATATTGGCGTGCACTTCCTGGCCATTCACGAACTTGGCCTGATACACCGTGGCATAATTGGACGTACCCGTCCACCAGGAATAGCCTTTATAAAGGAAGTGGATGCCGGGGCCGCTGACTTCCCTGGCAATATTGTCCAAGGTAGTACCCATCACTTTGAAGTCGATGCCATTCTCCTTCCATTTGGACGCCACATTGTTCCAGAAATTGGCATTGTTGTACTTGATGTTGTCCTTGTGGAAATCGTGGAAGATGGGCAGGCCGCCGGGACCAAACAGGCCTTCGGTACTGTAGTACGTAATGTTCTCCTGCCACTGAGTGGGGTAGCAAAGGGCATAGAGCAGCTCTGCCAGATTCTGCATATGCTCCTTGCTGGTTTTAAGATCGGTAGGAAAAACGTAAGTCCTATTGTTGCTGGCCGTGTAGGACCAAGTGTTCTTCTTGGGAAGCGCACCCACGCACATCCAGTGGGAATCTTCCTTTCCCTCGGGACCAAACGCCGGGCGCACGCACACCCAGTATTCCTCTTTGCCATCGTCGTTATTACGCTTGACCACATCGCCGAAACGGTAATAGGCGGCATACGAGAAGGAACCATTCTCTCCGGACTGCTCCACCGAACGGTAGATAATCTTGGAAAGGTGCGGAACGGAGGGAATCTCCACCTTTACCTCTGCCCAGGATGTGGTACCATCTGTCTTGGTATAGGTAAGCGTTCCCACCTCCTCCTTGGTCCAAGTATAGCTGCTTGTGCCCTCGTTGATGGATTCCACATTCACAAGGTCGGCAAAGCTCTGGGCGGCCGCAGCGGCGGAGTTGCTCTTCACGATACGGGCCTGGGGGTCCGATGCGTCTGCAATGCCAATCACGGGCTCAAAGGTTTTGCCTTTGTAGTCCTGACCGATATCCGATGCCGCAACCAGCTGCCCCACCACGTCCCAGAACTGCTCTGCTTTTTCGGCCTTCTCCTGCTCTTCCTTAGCCTTCTGCTCTTCTGGATCGAGCGTCTCTTTTTTGCAGGAGTCTGCCATCAACCCAATGGCGCTCACCAGAACGGCCATGAGGAAATACTTCAATACTTTTTTCATATCGTGAAGTTTTTAGATTATTCGTCAGGAGTCGTAATTTCAGGGTCCGCATCCAAGTCCACAGGACCGTAGTAGTCGTTGTAGCGATACACTTCCTGGAATCCACTGATGGCGTATTTAACGTGATACCGGCCGTCGGAAGCCAGGTCCTGGCCGGAGGAGTGACGAATCACCCAGCGGTATGCGCCATCGTTGTTAAAAAAGTTCATGTAATTGCCCGTATTGCCGCTCATGGAACGGCAGTCCAGAACCATGTTACTGATATCCCGCTTATGGGAAGGATATTCGGCATGATGCATATTGTGCTCCTTGTCACTGGTCCCTTCCGTATAAACAGCCTCATACAGGGTACAATTCCTGGTGGAATTATTCCACAGGTTTCCCCGATAAAGCAGATGCACGCCATCGGTATCCAGGCGGCGAAGGAAGTCCGCCTCCTCTACCCCAAAGACGGTCCGGAAAATGCCTTTCTCCGTCCAGGCTTTATGAACCCTTTCCCAGAAATAGCGGTTGTGGTAATGGATTCGTTCTTTGTCGAAATCCGTAAAGAACGGCATGCCTTTGTCGTAAAACGCCGCCGTATTTTTATTGTACGTATTGACGTTCTCCTCCCACTGGGCGGGATGCGCAATGGCGTAGAGCATTTCCGCCAGGTTTTGCATGTTCTCGCTATCCCGGCTGATGCCGCTGTTGGGCATATGCCACTGACGACCGTTTCCCGAGCGCTGTGCAACGTACTTGTCCGGGACCGTATTGACGCAAACCCAGCGAGAGATTTGCTTTTGCTCGGGGCCGAAAGCCGGACGTACGCAAATCCAATATTCCGTTTTTCCTTCCGGCAAGGAGCGGGAAATAACGTCGCCAAAGCGATAATAGGCTGTTCCGCGGAATGTATTGTCGTTGTAGCCCATTTGCTTGGCGGTCATGTAAACGATATTGCTCAAATGGGGCAGTTGCGGGATGGTCACTTTTACCGATGCCAGGGAGGCATCGTCCTTGGACTTGGTATAAATGAGGGTTCCCACTGCAGGATGCGAGTACGTGTACTTGTCGGTTTCCGGATCGAAATTCTCCAGGCCCACCAGGTTGGCAAAACGCAAGGCCGCGCTGGCGGGGTCATTGGTTTCCACGACACGGTCGTAGGAGCTCTCGTTCAGGGCAACGCCAATGGTAGGTTCAAAGGTTTTGTTCTGGTAATCCGGCGTATAGTTTTCCGGATTGGTGAGCTGGCCCACAATGCTCCAGAAAACTTGCTCATTATCTACCTCATCCTGCCCCGGAGTAGGTGTAGGTTCCGGATCGGGAGTCTTGTTGCAGGAGACGGCTACGACTGCCATCGACAGCAAAAGGAGACTGATTACATGACAATATTTTTTCATATCTCTTGGTCATTGCCGTCCACTAAATAGTGGTGGACGAAATATTTACTCTTTTTTAAATTTTCCCAATATAGGATAATCCCTGCTTCCAAACAATAAAGTAACGCAATAATTTACGCAGAGTTCCTTTTTGGGCCCATTTTTTTACGCAAAATGTTTTTTTACTCTCTCCAAAGGAAATAATCCTCCATAGTTTCCGTGTACACGGAACCGTATTGCCCATGGTTGTAAATGGACACATGCGAGCCGTTGGTGGTTCTGGCCAGTTCCTTGTACAGGTCGTATATCGTAATCTGGTTGTCCGCCACAATGCAGTCGCGGAACGTACGTGCGAAGGCGTTGGAAAGGTACACGCCCAACTCGCGATTGTGCATGTCGGCCTTGCTGGTTTCGTACGGATTGGCGGCCGTAAGCACCAGCACATCCGGAATGCCGCTTAGCGCTTCTCCCCAGCGTCCGCTGTAGCAGGTCTCTATGGCGAAGAACATCCGCCGGTACATGTCCTGTTCTTGCATGGACGTGACGATATCCTTGATCCGCTGCTTGCCAAAATACGAGACTGCGTCTTCATCGCCCCAAAGCGGACCTTCCTTGTCTCCGCCATGGCCGCTCCAGAAGAAGAAGACATTGGCGTTGGCATCCGGAGTAATTACCTCCGGCAGATGCTCGCTGCGCTTGCCCGTCATGATGTCCGCCAGATCCTCCGGCTTCAGGTCCGTGAAATGGTAATCCACCACCGCACCCTTGCGGACATCCTCGTCCATGATTCCACTTCCGCCATCCCGTTCCACGAAAATCTGGCCGGGATAAACGTTCCGCGGATTGTCGCTCAGGTTGTCTTCCACGATAAGGACGATATGGTCATCGTCGTAGCCGCTGTGACGCAGCAGCTGGTACATGGCAAAGGCATCGGCCTGGTGCCGGTAATTGCTCCATGTGGTGGAAGGGCTCACCACAACCGCCCAGCGACTTTCTATAGGCCCGAGCTCGTGGTCCACAGGGGTGTCACTGAACACCTGTTCCCACTCCTTGTCCCGCTCCCACATGGAGGTGACGGAAGCTTCCGTATTACTGCCCGCTGCGGAAAGATAGCAAACGGGCTCGACGATTTCCGTCCCCTCACCCATGGCCCAAAGCATATAGGTGGTGTTCACGATGCTTGTATAGTTGTCCGGGGCGAAATTCAAATTGCTGCTGGCACCATTCAGGAACACCGGCTTTCCGGCCCGGATGCCGTTGAACGCCGTTGTCAGTCCGGCGGCATCCCATAGTGTGGACTCCCCTTCCCGGGAAGCCACAAGGGCACGCATGTGATCCGTTAGGCCGATGGTATAAGGGCTTAGCATATACTCTACCTGCTTCCCGTCGATAAGGCAGCGGTCTCCATTGACCATCCGGTGCGTCTGGCCCAACGCCAAGAGACAAAGGGCGTCGTACACCTGGGCGTCTCCACGGTAAGGCAAGCGGCCGTAGATTTCCTTATAACTTTGCGGATAACCCAAGCTCACCGACCCTACGGGGGTTATGCCCAGGTAGAAGGCTTGTTTATTCTTCCAGGAGTCGATAATCCGGGACTCGAAACAGGCATCGGCACAGATGGGGAAAAGATGGGGGTAGGCCACCAGTTGGTTGCAGACTTCCTCGTACAGGCTGGCATCCAACAGGGCGATGAGCACAAATACTTTCTCCCCCTGGGCCGCGTCATTGGCTTCCTGCAGGAAAGCGCTGATATCTTGTCCTTTGGTGTAAGCCAGGGGCGCATCCACGGCCATGTGGATGTCTTGCTCAGTGGCATAATAACCAAACCAGTCCTTGAACGACTGCCCGTAGGTGTCGTTGCTGTAAATCATGGCCACGTCCGTGGCACCCACCGCACGGGCTGCGCCAATCATGATTTCACACTGGGTGATGTCACTTTCCGTAAAAAACCACGCATAGGTTTCCTTGGCGTAGATGCGCTGCAGTTCCACGCTGGTGCAAGTGGGCATCAGAACCGGCAGACGGTTCTCGCGCGCGTAGCGAAGAATGTGCTGCGCGTTGTAGGAATAGTACGGGCCGATTACGGCATGGCAGGTATCGGCGCCTTCCTTGGGATGGGTGAGTTCGTATCCGAGGGCATCCAGATTTTCCGTTTCTTCATTGTGATAACGCAGGTTCAGCCTTACGGGGTTGTCCACGCGGTTCTGGGCCAGCGCAATGGCGTTCTGGGCCATTTCTATACTCCCCTCCCACTGCTCCTTGATTTCCTGGGGCAGAATGACATCGACATTCAAAACCACTTCTTTTGGGGTATTATCCGCGGGTAGCGGTTGATCCGGCGTCTTGTTGCAGGAAAAGGCCAGCAGGCTAATCGTCACAAAAAGCGATATGTCAATAAATCCCTGTCTCATATGTCATTAATTTTTAGGGATATTGTCTGTACAGTAACCGTCCCAGGTGCCGTGGACTTCCATGACCGGCATCTGCTTGCCCTGGACCCAGCGGACGCACCACTCCGAGAGGGCTTTTCCAAAGTCGCGGGTGATGATGAAACGGCTGGCCAGAGACATGGAGCGGGCATCCAGCATGAGGGAGGTGAAGGTATCCTCCGGAGCGTCCATCAGGAAATAGTCCCATCCGGAGTTGGCGGCACCCAGGTCCACCACCGCGAAGGAATTCGCTTCCATGTTGTACGCAAGCTGCATCATGTTGGCCCACTCGAAAGCGGACTCCAGCGCCGTGGCTTCGAAGGTCGAAGAGAAAATTCCTTCGCTGGCCTCCGTGGAAAGCGGGGTTACGTAAACGGCATCCTCGCTGCCCAGTTCCTGGGAGAAGACCTCGTACAGGCTGTCCCTGTAGGATACAATATCCTCTGAATAGAGCCGGAAGAAAGGAATGCTGGCCTCATCAGGTTTTGTCGCTTTCATATAGTCGCAGAAGGATTTTGCCGAGCCTGCTGCCGATATGTTCAGCCCGTGGACGCTGTCCCCAAAGTCGTAGTCCGTTGCAAACTCCAGGACATCGTCCTCGTTCACCTTCAGCGCCAGGATTTCGTCGGTGTCCTGGAACTGGTCATACAGTTCATCGAACCAATCCAGCATGTAAGGCTCCGTAATCACCACCAGGCGGCGTTCGTAAGGCTTCCCATAGAAAGGGTTGCCGGTATCTTTGAGCCAGGAAGCCAGTTGATTATGGGTTTCCTGATAGGTATCGGCCGTGATGAAACGGACATCCGGAGCCTCTTTCTCGGAAAACGTTCCCGCCTTTTTAAGGGAATACAAGCCGCCCATAACGGCGTCTGAGTAGCCATTGTCTCCCAGCTGTCCGGGGGCGAACAGGACCATCACCTGCGTGGTTGCGCCTGCCTTTTGCTCAGTCGCCGGTTGTTCTTCCGGCTGCTCCGCTTTCCTGCCGCAGGACAGGGCGAGAATGAGCATGGCGGCGATATAAAGGGTCTTTCTCACTGCTGTTCAGTTTTAAAATACTCCGCAAGAGTATTGTTGTTTACACTTCCGTACCAGTCGTAATTGTACATCATGGCATGGGAGGCGGTGGTGTGCCGGGCCAGTTCCGAGTATAGATCGTAGATGGAGATATCCGGATCCTTCTCTATCTCTTCCCGGAATACGCGGGTGAAGGCGTTGGAAAGGTAAGTGGGGCCCTCCAGGACGTCTGCGTGCGACTTCTCGCCCGGGGAACAAGCCGTGAGGGTGAGCAGGCCGGGGAATCCGTAACAGTACTCCCCTACGGACCCGCTGTAGCAGGCCTCCATCACAAACAGGAGCTTGCGGTAATTCTCCTGGGCACCCTCCAGCATGGAACGGATTTGGCCCGATGTGACACTGTCATCGGCCCAGGCCATGAGGTAGTCGTCCAGCCCATGGCCGCTCCAGAAGAAGAGCACGTTGGTGTTTTTGCTGCCATGGACCACCTCCGGCGTGCGCTCTGTGACGGTGCCGGAGAGGATATTCCCCAGGTCCTCCGGGGTAAGCTGGCTTATTTTGTAGTCGTTCACCACACCCTGATGCAGGTTTTCGCCGTCGGGCGTCACATGTACTACGCCGGGGTGGGGATTTTCCGGGTTATACGCCAGGTCGTCTTCCGTAATGAGGACAATGTGGTCGTCCGGGTAACCGGCCTTCTTAAGCATGCGGTAAATGTCCAGGGCGTCCGCCTGGTGGCGGTAATTGTCCCAGCCCGTAGAGGTGGCCATTACCACGGCGTAGCGGTCCTGAAGAGGCTCATACTGAACGCCTTTATCCACTTGGGAGAGGGAAAAACCGATGTAGGTAATTTCTTTGTTCCACAACTGGTCCATGGACGATTTCTTGGCGTGGTCGCTCCGGGTAAGATACTCTACAAAATGGAAGGTGCCGTCAAAGTAACGCCAATGGCCATACCAGGTGCCCAGCTGGCTGATGTGGGTATTCCGGTCAAAGACCCAACTGCCGGAAGCGCCCGCCATATTGGGAAGCTCACCGGAGCGGATACTGCGGAAGCCGCCGGCAAGGCCCTCCGCCGTCCAGGAGAGGTCGTTCCCCGTTCCGTCACAGGCATCCATCACGGCCACAATGGCCTCCCGGACCGTCTTCAGGCCGGCTTTCTCCTTGTGCGCCAGGGCGAGGGCTAAAAGAGTAAAACTATCGTACAGCTGGGCGGAGCCGCTATGAATCTCCCTGCCGGTGAGCCCCTTTTGAACCGCCGGGAAACCGCTTTCCGGACTGCCGGAGAGGGCAATGCCTTCATATTCGTTCTGCAGCACACCCTCCAGAGAGGAATCACAGGCCATTTCGGCGCAGTAAATGCGCGGGAAAATTCCAACTTCTACTTCTTCCATATCTGCTTCCGCCTGCATCTTGATCTCTTCCTCCGTAAGAATCTGGTCCAGCCACAGCATGTCCTCCGTAGTGGAAGGGACAAAGAAGATACTGCTGAACAAATTGCCCAAGTCGCTGTATCCTTTGATGATATGGATTTGCTCACGCATGCTTTCTTTGTCCGCATAGGGATAGAAGTACAATTCCCCCACCTTGAGCTCCATAGAGAGGAAAGGCAGATAACCGTTGAAGGTGGTTGCGTAGTCGTCGGAATCGTCGCGGCGCGAAAGGACATAGATGTAGGTAATCCCTAATTGCCGGGAAATAACCGTGAGGAGAGCCTGACACTGGACCATGTCGTTCTCCGACATAAAGAAAATGTTGGGATCCGTTTTGTTGCTGCCCGAATAAATGCGCTGGACCTCTGCCGATGTAACACTGGGCATGATGACGGGCATGCGCAGGGCCAGGCTTTCCTTGGCCACCATGCGGGCGTGGCGGCTATATTTGGGCCCCACCACGGCTGCATACGAGGTGTCATGCGTGACCCGGCGTACTTCTTCCTCCAAATTGGGAATGTCCTCGTCTATCCACTCCAGTTCCAGTTTGACGCGTTCCCCAAGCCTCTCCTGGGCCTTTTCCAGATTCTGGAGGGCCTGCTGGGCGATGGGCTTTTCAGTTGCCCAAATGCGCTGGGGCATAATCACCGCCACTTTGTAGGTGGTGGTGCGTGCCTCCTGCGGCAGAACTTCTTTTCCGCTGCAGGAACACAGCAGCAGGGCGGCCGCCAGCGATATGAGCACATTGCTAATACGCATGGCTGGCCTCCTGTTCTAAAGCAATGGGTCTATACCGGGCCTCCCAATCCATGTACTGCTCCTGCGTGAACAGGCAGGAGCCACCCAGCAGAAAACTAATAGGATTAACATATCTAGGAATCCGTTCGAAATAACGTGGATTGTACTGAATGTACACATGACCCGTGGAAAGGCCAAAATCCTGATGAGCCGGCCAGGGTTCCCCATCCAGCCATTGGCCTATGTAGTCTTTGACAAGGCCTCCCAAGTCATATACCAGCGAGAAGGGCAGCACTTTGGAGAAGATGCTGCAGTCTTCTCCGACGCCCATGGATAATAAGTACATGTTGTTTGAGAACATGTAGGCTCCCATGCGGGATGCACCGCACACCGGCACCAGCATCGTGTCCCCATCTATATGCATATCTGATCTGTATGTGTAGAGATGGGCAAATAGCTCGTCCGGCATATTGGTGCCCTTGTAGCTGTCCGAGAGGACCAGTACCTGCGCCTCCTGGTTGGCGGTGGCCGAATAACCGTCCGCAATTCCACCCGCTACGGTATCCATCATGCGGTCTCCATCCAGGGCTTTAAAAATCCACATTTTAGGAAAGTCCACACACATGGCTCCGGCCAGGTAAGCGCCGCCATAGCGCTTGAGTTGCAAGGTGGCAACGCCGTTTTCCAGGGTTTGACGGCTGTCCAGCAGCAGGACACGGCCCTTGCCCGGAGAGAGGGCCGAAGCTATGGCCTCATACGGCACGCCACAAAGCAGCAGCATGCTGCGCTCCCCTGCATTTTCCTGCCACTGCTGCGCCATTCTGCGGGCCTGGTCCATGGTTTCCGGCCGAAGCAGGGAATGGTTTACCTGAGGATGCTCCGCCATGCTCTCCACCACAGCCTTGAGGATGGCATCATCGTAGCCGGCGCCGTTAAAGCTGACACCGGGCGAAAACAGTACGGTAAGACACTCCTGCTCAGGCACTTGTGAACCAGGAGTATCTTTCTGACACCCCATAACAATGCTCAAGAGCGTGAGCAGCGCTGCTATTTTTTTCAAAAAAAGCACCTCACGTGTACAATTAGCACGGCAATTTACAAATTTTTTGGGAAAAAACAATAGAAGGCCTGGTGTACCGCGGCATTAGAAGTGTATGGACGTGATCGATAACCGACTGAGTCGCAGCCACTTACAACAAAATCCTCGTTTGATTTTTGAACGAGGATTGTTACGTAAACCAGTGTAAATCATACAGTTAGTTATCACTATTCCGGAGGACGAAGGCCGACACCGCCAAGGTATTTATCCGACGTCGGATTCCGCTTCGCGGCATCCGACAACCGCTCCGCGGGGGCACTCTTCCGGAGGCCGAAGGCCGACACCGCCGTCTTCTGACGGCGAGCCCCTCCCCCGAGGGGAGGGGTTTGGGGAGAGGGTAACGTGGGGCAGATTATCCGACTATCGACAAAAAAAACAGGCAACCGCGAAGCGGACGCCTGTTTTGAGTGGAGGTAGTCGGATTCGAACCGGCGACCCCATGCTTGCAAAGCATGTGCTCTACCAGCTGAGCTATACCCCCGGAAAGAAAAAATGCCGGTCTGGTGGCCGGCATTTTGGTAGGCCCTGGCAGAGTTGAACTGCCGACCTCTACATTATCAGTGTAGCGCTCTAACCAACTGAGCTAAGAGCCTGTATAATAATGAAAGACTAAAGTACAACCTTGTACTTGTCCGAGCGTCTGTCAAGTCAAGAACGCGCTCCAAAAAGGAGGTGTTCCAGCCACACCTTCCGGTACGGCTACCTTGTTACGACTTAGCCCCAATTACCT
>JBGUPS010000056.1:0-33116 GCA_045130395.1 Candidatus Cryptobacteroides sp. | reverse complement strand
AGGTAATTGGGGCTAAGTCGTAACAAGGTAGCCGTACCGGAAGGTGTGGCTGGAACACCTCCTTTTTGGAGCGCGTTCTTGACTTGATAGACGCTCGGGGTACAAGGGAGTATTTCCAATCAGTCTTTTTAACATAAAAGGGAAATCGGCAAAAAACCGGTTTCCCTTTTTCTTTTATCGTATCCCGTACTTCCGTAGTATCTGGAGCACCTTTTTCTCAATAGACTCCGCCCACAGGGTGTAGCCATGGTCTCCGGGATGGATGCCGTCTACGGAGCTGTCGTGGTGCTCGTCCGTCGCATTGGTCTTGATGTAGTACACGTCTTTGTAGCGCTTGACGGCAATATTCATGAGTGAATCGGCCATGTGGGCCCTTTGGCGCTCTTTCAGATCCTCCTCCTGGTTGAAGTTACGGTTCTCCCGATAGATGGTCTTCTGGAATATAAGCGGTTTGCCGGGATGGGCTGCCTGGATGGTCTCGATGAAGGGGAAAAGCCGCTCCTGAACCTCTTTGGGCGAAGGATTGGAGAAAGAGTCGAAGATGAAGGCATCGACATCGGCCGCAGCCAGCGCTGCAGCAAAATACGGTTGGAGTTTGCAATTGCCGCTGCAACCCAGGTTCAGGAGCTGGATACCTGTGCTGCGCGAGAACTGGGCGGGGTAGGTCATTCCGCTTCTGGACGCGCAAATGCCCTGCGTGAAACTGGACCCGAAAATAGCCACACGGCTGCGGAAAGGCATGGGCAGCGCCTCAATTTGCGCTCCTTCTTCAATGCCGATTTGCACGGAACGCTCCTCGCTCAGCAGGGGAAGATACAGCAGACAATCGTGCCAGCTGCCATCCATATTGGCCACGGGCGCCACCAGCGTGAACTGCTTGTTCCGGGGTGCGGCGCCGGCGTAAAGCCATCGACCCTCCTGACGGATATACAGGTCATAACCCTGCGAGGCGATATCCGGCGTGGCGGAAAGGTCTTCCCTTTGCCCGAATTCGGTTTTTACCGTGACGCTTTTGCTGTTGGTTCGGAAGGCCACCGCAATGCCGGACGATTCCCGCACCTGCAGGTTCTCCTTTTTGGTAAAACCTTTAAAACGGGCGGTGTCGATACGATGGTACGGATTGGGCGTATCCGGAAAAAGCTTCCCCACAAGGGTGAACTCCGAGGCCTCCGTATAAACATAAGGCAGATCGGGAACACGTTGGGCCGATGCACTCAGTGCCACAGCCGCCGCACAGCAGAAAAGAAGAATTTTCTTGGTCATAGTCAGTGATTTACCCTGTAAATATAGCAAAAAAAGAAAATCCGTCGTAAGTATCCAACTAAAAAAAGGGAGAAAAGGGTCTAACTATTTGACTATGTACTCTTTGCGAATTTTCTCAAGGAGAGCGTGCTCAGCAACGCCTTATAAGTATGCCTTTTAATTAAAAGGGGGGAAGCCCCGCCAGACGAGGTTAAAAAAAATTAAAAAATACTTTAAAATATACGAAAGTATTTGTAAATTAGCGGCTAATAACCACGAATTGCACTTTTACCGTTGTTAGTTGGATACTATGAGCGGTGAAATTGCTATTGTTTGACATATAACTAACACTAAATTAAACCAAAATGTCGCACAAAAAACTGTTCACCGTGCTGGCCATGCTTATTGGCATGTCGGCCTCTTTTGCCGCTTTTGCGCAAAAGCTGACAGTGAATGGCACTGTAACCGACGCTGTCGGCCCCGTTGTGGGGGCCGTGGTGCAGGCCAAAGGCGCCAACGCTGTTACGGATCTCGACGGCAATTTTGCCATTTCAGTTTCTTCCAACGACGTCCTGGAAATTTCCTGTCTGGGATATGTTACCCAGCAGGTCCCCGTGAACGGACGCTCCCGCATCTCCATTGTTCTGGAAGAGGACAGCTTTGTTCTGGAAGATGCCGTAGCTGTAGGTTATGGCACCCAGAAGAAGACCAACCTCACCGGCGCAGTATCCGTGGTCAAAGCAGAATCCCTGCAAGACCGCGCCGCCCTGGATGTAGGTCACATGCTCCAGGGTTCGGTTCCGGGCCTGAACATTACTTCCGGTTCCGGTCGTCCCGGTGAAGCCGCTTCGCTGAACATCCGTGGTTGGAACTCCATCAATGGAGGTTCTCCGCTGGTGCTCATCGACGGTGTAGAAGGGGACATCCAGTATGTGAACCCTATCGACGTAGATAACATCTCCGTCATCAAGGATGCTGCCGCTGCCGCCATTTACGGTGCAAAAGGTTCGGCCGGTGTTATCCTGGTTACCACCAAGAGCGGTACCAAGGAAAAGGACGGCCGTGCCAAAGTGACTTATAGCGGACGTGGCGGTTTCACCTTACCCACTACCTCCACGAACTACGAATCCCGCGGTTACGATTCCGTATACCTGAACAACCTGTTCTGGGGAACCTACAGCCCGGGTACCAAGTATGCAAACTACACGGATGAAGATATGCGGGAACTCTGGGCCCGCCGCGACGACGTAGTGGAAAATCCCGAGCGCCCCTGGGTTGTGATTACCAACGAGAACGGACGCGACGTGTATAACTATTATGCCAACACGGACTGGTATCACGTCCTGTACAATGACATCAAGCCCACCACCAGCCACATGATTACCATGAGCGGTGCCACCAAGGCTGTCAGTTATTTGGTTTCCGGTGGTTACAACTACGAACAAGGTATGTTCAAGGATAAGCCGGACACCTACCGCCGCTTTAACCTGCGTGCCAAAATCTCCTTCCAGGTTACCGACTGGCTCAAGATTGGTTCCAACACCAGTTACTTCAACAGCAAGTACTATTATCCCGGACAGAGCGGTATCGCCAACAACTTCGCCAAGAGTACGGCTCACGCCCTGGCCAGTTATCCGGCCGTGAACCCGGACGGCACCAACGTGTACCGCACCAAGTACAACAATTACGAGCTCATGGACGGTCTCATGATGATCCTGAACTCGGACCACTTCAATGACGATAAGGTGGACAATCTGGTCGAGACCCTGGACTTCACCATTACGCCCATCAAGGGACTCACCATCCGCGGTGACTACACCTACAATCTCAAGTTCAACCGCTACCAGAACCGCTCGGTCAACGGCGAATATTCCATGTATCCCGGCGAGGTCCTCATCAAGGACGATAAAACCGGCTTCTACGATGTCCTGACAGAAAGTGCCAACACCACCGTTTACCAGGTATTCAACCTCTATGCTACTTATGAGCACACCTGGGCCGATGCCCATAACCTCAAGGTCATGGTCGGTGGCAACTACGAAACCCGCCATATCAAGGACCTGGGTCTCACCGGTTACAACCTATATTCCACGGAACTGAACGACCAGAACCTGGTAGGTGCCGACCCCTCAGACCCGGACGGCAAAAAGCGCATGGAAACCAGCGGCGGCCAGAACGAGCTCAGGACCGCAGGTTACTTCGCCCGTATCAACTATGACTACAAAGGCCGCTACCTGCTGGAACTGAACGGCCGCTACGACGGTTCTTCCCGCTTCCTGCAGGGGCACCGCTGGGTATTCTCCCCGTCGGCCTCCCTGGGTTGGAGAGTCTCCGAGGAACCCTTCTTCAAGCCGCTGCGCAACTGGTGGGACAACGCTAAGGTGCGTTTCTCCTATGGCCAGCTGGGCAACCAACAGATGAAATCCTACTATCCGGCCATCCGGACCGTCTCCACCGGCGGTAAGTCCTCTTACCTGCTGGGCGGCGCCAACCTGCCGCAGGCCACGGTATCGGCACCGGTTTCTTCCGGCCTCACCTGGGAACGCTCCATCCAGAGCAACCTGGGTATCGACCTCGCTTTCTTTGGCAACCGCTTGGAATTCAGCGCAGAAGCTTACATCCGTGACACCAAGGACATGCTCACCGCCGGTGAGCCCCTGCCCGCCGTTTACGGTGCATCTACCCCGCAGGAAAACGTGGCCGACCTTCGTACCAAGGGTTATGAACTCTCCCTGGGCTGGAGAGACTCCTTCAAACTGGGCAATAAGCCTTTTAATTACGGCGCCAGCGTGGTGTTCAGTGACTATGTCTCGCACATCACCCGTTTCAACAACCCGGACAAGCTCTTCGCCAAGAACTATTGGGAGGGCATGCGCTACGGCGACATCTGGGGTTACCACATCGACGGCCTGTTTGCCACCGACGCAGAGGCTGCCGCTTACACCGTGGACCAGTCCAAGGTGAACGACTCCCAGATTTTCCCCACATCGGCCACCTCTCCTAACGGACTGTATGCCGGTGATATGAAATTCGCCGACCTGGATGGCGACGGCGCCATCAACAAGGGTGCGGAGAGAGTAGGGGACAGCGGTGACTGGCGGGTTATCGGTAACAGCCAGCCCCGGTTCAACTACGGTATCAACCTGAATGCCGCCTGGAACGGCATCGACTTGTCCCTCTTCTTCCAGGGTATCGGCCATATGGACTGGTATCCCAGTGCAGACGCCCGCGCCTTCTGGGGGCCGTACGCCCGTCCGTACATGACCTTCATCCCGCGCGACTTCCTGGCCGATTGCTGGAGTGAGGAAAATCCCAACGCCTACTATCCGCGTCCGCGTGGTTACGTAGCCATGAACGAGAACCGTCCGCTGGGTGTAGCCAACGACCGCTATCTGCAGAACATCGGCTACCTCCGTCTGAAGAACCTCACCCTGGGTTACACCCTTCCGGAGCACCTCACCAAGAAGATTTACATCTCCAAACTGCGTGTGTATTTCACCGGTGAGAACCTCTTCTACTTTGCTCCCGGCCTGCATGGCGACTATGTAGATCCGGAAATGGCCATGACCGGCGGTAACCTCCGCCTGTATCCTTGGCAGAAGAGCTTCATCTTCGGCATTGATATCACCCTCTAATGAATCCTGCCATGAAAAAGATAGTATTACCTATTGTGATTATGCTCGCCGGGATTGCATTCGCCGGCTGTGACAAATTGCTCGACACAGTGCCTAAGGATAGGCTCACCCCGGATACGTTCTTCAAGACGGAGAGCGAAATCAGGGCCTTCTCCATTGTATTCTACGAGGCCTTCCCCAGTAGTGAGCTGTATGTGGCCAACGACGACCACTACACCCAGAACAACATGTCCGACGAAGGAATGGGCAGCCGCATCATTCCTGCCAGCGGCGGTGGTTGGAGCTGGGGCGCACTGCGCAATATCAACACCCTGCTGGAGAACCTGAACCATTGTCAAGATGCCGGTGTCCGTGCCCAGTACGAGGGCTTGGCCCGCTTCTTCCGCGCGTACTTCTATTTTAATAAGGTAAAGCGCTTTGGCGATGTCCCCTGGTACGACCATACCATCGGCTCGGCAGACTATGAACAGCTCAAGCGCCCGCGCGACTCCCGTGAGCTCATCATGGATAAGATTGTGGAAGACCTGGATTTCGCCATCGACAACCTTCCTACCGCCAAGAGCGCCTACGAGGTAACCAAATGGACCGCCATGGCCCTGAAGTCCCGCATCCTGCTGTTCGAAGGTACCTTCCGCAAATATCATAAGGGCGATGTCTTCCTGAAGACCCTCCCTGCCGATGCCAAACCTTATACCTGGTACCTGGAAGAGTGCGCCAAAGTGTCGGCTGAACTCATCCAGACCGGCGGCTACACCCTGCACACCGACGGCGGCCCCAACCGCTGCTACTACAACCTGTTCCACACCATGGACGCCACCGAACTCATGGACGAAGTTATCCTGGCCCGCAACTACAACAAGACCTACGGCGCCTCGCACGACTCCGGCAACACCATGACCTCCGGTTCCAAGGGTTGCCCCACCATGACCAAGAAGCTGGCTGCCAGCTACCTGATGACCAACGGCGACCGCTTCACCGATATGCTGGGCTGGGAAACCCTGACCTTTGTCCAGGAAACCCAGAACCGCGACCCGCGCATGGCCCAGAGCATCCGTACCCCCGGCTACAAGCGCATGGGCGAGGAAACTACCACGTCTCCGGACTTCAAGGTCACCTTCTCCGGCTATCACCCGGACAAGTACCTCACCACGGTAGACCAGGACACCAACAACGCCTCCGACATCGACCTTATCATCTTCCGCCTGGGCGAAATCATGCTTAATTATGCGGAAGCCAAAGCCGAAGCCGGTACCCTTACCCAGGGCGACCTTGACATGTCTGTGAACCAGCTTCGCAAGCGCGTAGGCATGCCTTCCCTGAGTATGGCCGATGCCAACCTGGATCCGGACGAGTTCCTCACGGACGCAGACTACGGCGGTTATCGCAGTTCCGTTCTCCTGGCCGATGCCAACATGGGCGTCATCCTGGAAATCCGTCGCGAACGTGCCATCGAGCTGGCCCAGGAGGGTCACCGCTACTACGACATCATCCGTTGGAAAGAAGGCCAGGTGTTCATGGCTCCTTTCTACGGCATGTATTTCCCCGGCACCGGCGCCTACGACGTAGACCAGAACGGCACCTTGGATTTGGAAATCGTCCCTGCCGATGGTGCTGCTTCCTCTGCTGCCGCCACCAAGAAGAAACTGGACGACGAGATTTACTTGAGCGATGGTGACTCCGGTCTGGTATGGCTGCACAAAAACATTATCCGCAACTGGAATGAGGAAAAGGATTACCTCTATCCCATCCCCACCGATGATCGCAACCTCACCGGTGGAGCCCTCACCCAGAATCCCGGTTGGAACGATGGTTTGACATTCTAAACGAATCTGCACCATGAAGAATACCTTATATATTATAATGTGCGGGCTGTCGCTCCTGTTCTTTGCCGCGTGCGATAAAAAAGAGCAGCCGGCCGGCCAGTCCCAGATGCGGGGCGTCCTGTATGCCTCCGTATCGCCCGATGCAAGCGCACTCAAACTCCTTCCCGGCAAGAGCAAGAACATAGACGTGAACGTGCGCGCTGTGGAAGGCAAAGTTTCCGACATCACCCTCAAGCTGTCCCTGAAGGCCAATCCCGACGGTGTAGCTGTATATAACAAGGCCAACCCCGAGGAGCCGGCAGAACTCCTGCCGTCATCGGCCTACACCTTCACCAGCAACAACCTGATGATGGCCCGGTACAACAAAGCTTCTACTTCGGCCAAAATCCGTATTATGGCCAATGGCCTGGAAGACAATCAGTTGTATGTGCTGCCCATCAGCATCGACAAGGTAGAGGGCACCGATAACTGGGAGCAGGCCGAACAACCTTACGCCTTCATCACCCTCATTCAGGTGAACGAAGGTCCGGAAGGCGGCGACGGCTCCATGGAGTACCCTTACATCCTGTCCACTCCGGCGGACATGAAAGCCATGCAGGACAAGCTCTCGGCCGACGAGAAGGTCTATTTCCGTATGGCCAACGACATCGACATGGCCGGGATTGACGATTGGACCCCGCTCAACTACGCGTCCCCGTACGATTTCCAGATCGACTTTGACGGCGCAGGCTACACCATCGACAATTTCCACGTGACAGACTTCGCCAGCTATCCCAGCTTCTTCGGCGTGCTTAACGGCTACTGCCACGACGTCACCTTCACCAATGCCCTCATCATGTGCAGCGCAGATTCCGGCTGCGGCATTCTGGGCGGTTACGGTGGCACCGGCGACAAACACGCCGATGTGGCCCGCGTCCATCTCCATGGCCAGGTGCTCTTCCACGGCAACAAGACTGGTGTGGGCGGCATGTTCGGCTGCGCTGGTAACGCCACCATCGAAGCCTGCTCTTCGGAAGTGGAGGTATGGTCGGGCAAGAACTACGTGGGTGGCCTTGTAGGCTATTCCAAGAAGGTTCAGATCTCCAACTGCTGGACCGGCGGTTCCGTTCGCGGAGACCAGCGTGTCGGCGGTATCATCGGCGGTATCAACGGCGACGGCGACGCCATCATCAACAGCTATTCCGTGGCCAGGATCGAAGGTTACAAGTGGGATGGTGAAAACAACGAGTACACCGAAGATATCGAACTGGGCTGCCTCCGCAGCGTTGGCGGTATCGTGGCTCACGCCGCCCAGGACAAGAACACCGATATGGAAACCCGTATGCCCGGAAACGTGGTACAGGGCTGTATTGCCTGGCAGGAATCCATCAAGACCAGAAGCTATGTGGCAGATGTCGATTTCAGCAAGGACAATTACTACAGCTCAGGTGCTATCGTAGCCTTCGGCGCAACGCATAACACCTATGCCGACTGCTACCGTCGTGCCGATATGGACTTCCGCGACTACTGCGACCCCTTCATCCTGTACGACCAGGACAACTCCTCGCCTACAAGCCCGCTTGCGGTGATGAAATTTGAAGGCGCCACTTATTATTATCCCTATCATGGCAAGGCCGCTCCTGCCGGCGCAACCCTTACCCAGGTTGCCCAAAGCCTTGGCTGGAGCACTGCCATCTGGGATTTCAGTACTGATATTCCTACCATCCGCCCGGATGCCCAGGTGGGCCCTGTCCCCGATGAGAGCGGCGACGGCTCCCTGCCCGGTTTCGATGAAAATGACCTTAATTAAACGACCCTGCCATGAAGACAAGAATTTTATCCATTATCAGCGTGGGCGTTTGGCCTCTTGTACTGTTTTCCTGCAGCAAGGAGGTGGAATCTCCCGTAGACTTTAGCGCTCCCGAAATCAGCATTACTGCATCCATTCCCGACAATGCCACCAAGGTGGAGGCCGTCGTCCCCGAAAGCGGGGTAGGACTGGACTGGAACTGGACCGAGGGAGACCAACTCTCCGTTGTGAGCGGTGACGTCGTATCCCTGTTCTCCATCCGCCCCGGTTTCCAGGGCAAGGAGGCTTCCTTTATCGGCAAGCAGGTAAAGGGCAGCAGCTTCGACATTATCTATCCCGGAGAATACAGCTCGGCCGCGGCGATGGAGGAAATCTCTTTTGCCGAGCAAATGCAGATGGGCAATGATGCCATCGACCAGCTCAAATATTTTGCGCTCCTGTCGGGCGTAGATGCTTACAAATCCTTTGAGTTCGGCCAGGATTGGGCCGCTGCCCACGGTGGCGCTTTCAAGCAGTGCGGTGTGCTTCGCTTCACCCTCACGCTGCCGGAAGAGACCACGGTGGTGAACCGCATCACCCTCAAGGCCGGCGACGCCATCTTCCATAAGACGAATGCCGCCGATGCCCTCACCAACGAGCTTTCCATCGGCCTGTCAGAGGCTTCCGTAGACGAGAATCACAAGATTACGGCTTGGATGAACACCTCCTGGTTCAACGATGTCATCGCCGCCGGAACCTCCCTCACGGTTAACGTAGCCGCAGGCGAGTTCAACTGGGTGGCCGATATCACGCCGGAAACGGACAAGACCATCAAGGCCGGCTATGTGAACAATATCACCATCCCCGCAGAGGCATGGGCTACCGCCGGCCGCTACGCCGACGGTGAAGGTACCTTGGAGAACCCTTGGCTCATCAAGACGCCTACTCAGCTCACTTACATGCGTGACGATATGGTCGCCGGCGAGATGCGTTACTTCAAACTCATCGCCGATATCGACATGGCCGGAATAGAATGGGCTCCGCTCAACAACGCCGACCCGTATTCCAAACTCCTGAACTTTGACGGTGACGGCCACACCATCTTCAACCTCACCATCAAGGACGGCGCCGCCTATGCCAGCTTTGCCGGCGTGCTCTACGGCGTCATCAAGGATGTCACCTTCGCCGGTGCCGATATCACCGCCGGTTCCGGCAACAAGTCCGGTATCGTGGCGGGTTATGTAGGTACCACCGCTGCCCTGGAGCCTTGCCTCATCAGCAATGTGACGGTGAAGAATTCCAAGATCGTCGCTGCCCGGAGCATGGGTGCGTTCGTAGGCCAGGTGGCCACGGACGACGCCATCTTCTCCGACTGCCACGTATACAATACCGAGGTTACCCAAACGGCCACGAGTACCTGTCATGCCGGTGGCTTCGTGGGTTATACCCAGGCCAGTCCTACCTTCATGAACTGCACCACGGACGCCACGGTGGTCGGAACCCAGTACACGGGCGGCTTCGCCGGCTACATGGGCAAGGGCCTGTTTGTGGAATGCATCGCCAGCGGCGAGGTTAGCGGCACCAAGGATGTGGGCGGTTTCGTGGGTAAGACGGAAATTCCTACGGTGATGGCCTGCGTATATGAAGGCCCCAAGGTAACCGCAACGGACAACACCAAAAACTGCCATGCCGGTGGCTTCGTGGGCTATGCCGCCAAGGCTGCCCCGTATGGCGGCTCCTTTGCCGAGTGCGTTGTAAAGGACGTGGTGGTGGATGCCACTGCCGGTCAGCGTGTGGGCGGTTTCGTCGGCCAGGCCGACCTGGGCAACGCCTTCAACAAGTGCTCCGTCCTGGATGTAGTTGTCAATGCCGGTCAAAACAGCGCTGGCTTTGTGGGCGTAGATTACGCAACCACTTCGGACGATGTTCCCGATGGCGGCATTTACCGCTGCCTGGTAGAAGGTGGCCGTATCAATGTTTCCGGCAACAACTGCGGTGGCTTCGTGGGTTACCCGGAAGGCGCCATCATTCAGAACAGCTACACCACCATGGCGGTGAATGGCAACGACAAATCGGCAGTGGGCGGTTTCATCGGCATTTGCAACAAGAATGTCACCGTCCAGTATTGCTATGCTTCCGGTGCCATTACTGCCACGGGTTCTCCCGTGGGCGCCTTCATTGGCAAGGCTGCCGGTGATGCCTCTACGCATGTGAACGCCTGTATTGCCTGGAACAATGGCCTCGACTTCGCGGGCGCCGTTGCCGGCTCGGAAGATATCAACGGAAACTATACAGGAACGGAAGGCACCCTCGCGGCCAAGGCGGCTGAACTGGGTTGGGATCCTTCCATTTGGGATTTTGCAGCTAAGCTTAAATAAGCATGAAAAAGAATTATATCAATCTGTGGATTTTGGTCCTTCCCCTGCTGCTTTGGGCATGCGGGGGAGGGAGCAAGGCCAATATTCCTCCGCCTCCCGAACCCGAAACACCGGTGGTAACTCCCGAGGATGAGGAAGACGATACGCCCAAGCCGTGGGATGCAAACCGCGGCAAGGTTGTCCGCCCCACGGCCGGGAATGGCTGGACGGTAACCCCCATCGAAGAAGGTATCACTTACTATGCCTTCGACGGAAAAGAGTCCATTACCAACACCAATCAGCGCATCTTCATCACCGAAATCGACCTGAATAACACGGCCTATGCAGTGAAGTTGGGCTATTACTCCAGCACCACCACCGCCTCCAAAGTGCTCAAAGGGACCAACGCCATTGCCTGCATCAACGGCGGCTATGAAAAGGTGGCGTTGTACTTGAAGGTGAACGGGTCGGTGATTTCCACCATCACGGCGGACTATGTGGGCGATACAGGTGTTCCTCAGTGGAAGAGCGAGGCCGCCGTGTACCTGGACCAGGACCGCGACGTGCGCATCGAGTTCACCGGAAAAGGCATGAACCTGGCCGAATGGCGTACTACTTACCGTTCCCGCGCCTCCAAGGAGAATACCTTCATCACCAGTGCCCCTATGCTCATTGACGATTTCGAGCCGGTAGGGGAGTCCTTCTGCACTTTGCATCCCCTGGCTGCGTGGGGCCCCGACTGCTCCGAGAATCCGTACAAGCATCAGGGCTCCGACACCAATCCCCGGACGGCGCTGGCCAAGACAGAGGACAATCACCTGTTGTTCATAGCGGTGGATGGACGCCGGGAAGGCATTTCCCGGGGCATTTCGGCTGCTAACCTGACCAAGTTCCTGGTGAAGAATTTCAATCCGCAGAGTGCCATCAACCTGGATGGCGGCGGTTCCACTACCATGTGCGTGCGGGGACAGGGCGATCCGGAAACCTTCGTGGTCAACTATCCTTGTGACAACCGCACCGAAGCCAAGAATGGCGCACCCAAGGAAAGCAATGGGCCCGACCATGCCGGTGAGCGTCCGCGCGACACCTTCTTCTACGTAGTAAAAAAGTAAAACGAATATAGCATAGACAAGATGAAAGTACGTGTTCTTATTCCTGTACTGGCGCTGACAATGCTCACCTTACAGGGATGTCTCAAAGAAAAAGAGTTGGCCTCGGAGGCAACGGCCCCGCAGATGACCATCCGCGTATCCATGCCGGAAGACGCTACCAAGGCGGGCTTCACGGTCCCTGGAAGCGGAGAAGGTCTGCATGTGGCCTGGAAAGCCGGCGATGCCATCCGCGTCATCAGCGGCAGCAACTCTGCTGTGTACAATATCCAGCCGGGCTTCACCGACCATGAGGCCGTTTTCTCCGGCCCGGAGGTGGCCGGAGACAGTTTTGACATTGTGGTCCCCGGCACCTACGACAGCGTGGCGGAAGCGGAGGCCGGAGATGCCAATCTTATCCAGAACGGCAACGGCAGCACGGAGCACCTGGTGTTCACCGCCAAACTCACGGGCGTAGCCAAGGCCGACCTCCCGGCAATTGGCTTTACCAGTGCTTGGGTGGCAGCTCATGCCGGAACAGAGCTCAAACGGGGCGGTATCGTCAAGATGGTCCTTACCCTCCCCAATGCCGTTACGGCCCCTAAGAAGGTGGTCCTGAGGGGCATTGGGGACGATATTGCCGTCAACGTCACGGGTGTGAGCCTGGCCTCTGAACATGTACTTACTGTGTATGCCCAGAGTGGATGGGACGACATTGCCCTTGCTGACAACACGGATTTTTGGGTGGATGTCTTTGACGCAGACGAGTCCCGTTATTCTGTCAGGAAAACGGTGGCGGTGCATACAACCTTCAAGGCGGGCGCACAGAACATTTTTACGGTCTCCGACGGTTTTACGGAGCAGCTCTTTGCCGGCGGCGAGGGCACCCAGGCCCGTCCTTACCTCATTGCCAACGCCAAGCAGCTGGACAATATGCATGTGGACGGGGTCTTAAAGCACGGAGAGAAAGTGTATTTCCGTGTTATTAAGGACATCGACATGGCCTCTTATCTTTCCAGTAAGGCATGGGTCCCGCTGAATATGGCCAGTCCTTATGATTTGGGCGTGGTCTTAGATGGTGCGGGGCATACCATAGACCATTTCTCTGTTACTACCAATACCACCAACTCGAATGCCCAGACTGGTTTCTTCGGGTTGTTGTACGGCGACGTGTTCGACCTGACCTTCACTAACGCCACCATCAACAATACCTATGGAAAGCCTACCGGTATTCTTTGCGGTTATTGCGGTTACGATGGAAAACCTGCTCATGTTTACAATGTGCATGTGAACGGAACGGTAAGCTACAACTCCAGTTTGAGCGGGGCTAATGGTTCCGGTGGTGTCGGCGCTTTGGCCGGCCGCGTCCACACCTGCGTCATTGAGTCCTGCTCTGCCTACAACATCAATGTTACCAGTAATAAGAATTACGCAGGTGGTCTTTTCGGTTACGATTGGGCAACAGGTGCTACCATTCGCAATTGCTGGACTTCCGGTTCGGTTACGGCGAATGGGCAGCGCACGGGCGGTATTGCCGGCGCTTTGATCAAGCAAAGCACGGCCATCATCAACTGCTACTCCACCGCAGAGGTCCATGCCCCCCGTGCCATCGGTGGCATCGCGGGCTATTGTAACTTGGACAGCGCGGCGGGGAGTGGCTACGAGACCAATATGCCGGGCAATACCATTTCCGGCTGTATCGCCTGGCAGACTCAGCTAAGGACCAGCACATACAACGGAGAAACCTCTACCAATAATTTCTGGTCATCCGGCGTCATCGTGTCGGGTACTTCTACCCACAACTATTTAAGTAACTGCTGGCGTCGTGCCGACCTTGACTTCCGTGACTACAGCGGAGAGTTTGAGCTCTACGATCAGGAAGATGCGTCTCCCACTACGCCACTGGTTGTCAATAATCCCAAACCCTCCACATTCCTGAACTACTATCCATACCATGGTAAGGCTGCCGGAGCAGGGGAAACCCTTTCGGATGTAGCCAAGCGGATTGGCTGGAGTGAAGTTGTATGGGATTTATCCGGTGCAACGCCTATTCTGACAGGAGCCATAGAGCCAGTTCCATCCAGTGGCGCCAGCGCTGTTCCGGCTGGGAGCCCCGGGAGTGGCCCCCAATATCCTTCTGCCGGAGATGGCTGGACAGTTACAACAGTACGGGATGGCATCAAGTATTATTACTACGACAACAAAGACTTTTACTCAAGCAGCGCCGCTACCGCAAGGTCCTTTGACAAGTACCGGCAGCAGGTGTTTGTGGTAGATGTAGACCTGAATAACCCGGCCTATAAAGTGAAGTTCGTGTATGCTTCTCCTTCTGCCGCCTGCTCCCAAATCTTTGCGGAAACAGGAGCCGTCGCCGCCATCAATGCCGGTTACGAGAAGTCGTCCATTGCCATCAAGGCCAATGTGAGGTATGACTGGGAAAAGACGGATACGGAAGCTGCCGATAATGTGTTAAACAATGTGAAATCCAGCACATTGACCCCTTATCCCAATGGCCTTGGCATATCTTACATCCCCAATAACACCATCACCGATACGGGTGTTCCGAACTGGAAGAACCAGGGTACCGTTTACTTTGATGGCGAACGCGGTGTACAGATAGCTTTTGACGGCTATGATGCCGTCAAAGCACCCGGCAGTGCCGGCAACCCGCCTGTGAAATCCCGGGAAGAACTAAGGATGTTCTATCAGCTGAATACCGCTGATAAACCCGGCTTCCTTTCCAGTGCTCCTGTCCTGGTAGAAAACTATAATAAGTTTGGAACGAGTTTTACTTCCTGGTATATCAAGGAAGAGGGAGAATCCTCCGAAGCACCCTATTCCCATCAGAATACATTGTCGCCTCGTACAGCCGTCGCCTTGAATGCCGACAACCACCTCCTGCTTCTGGTGGTGGACGGCCGTTATAGCGCGAGTGTCGGCGGTCAGGGTATGGGTGCGGCCAGCCTTACCCGCTTCTTCTCGTATTTCTTCAATGTACAGTATGCCCTCAATCTGGATGGTGGCGGTTCTGCTACCATGTGCGTAGAAGGACAGGGGGATGCGACAACCCATGTGGTGAATTATCCCGGAGACAACAGGACAGAGCCGGGTCATGCGCACGACCATGACGGTCAGCGTGCCCGCGATACCTTCATTGTAATTGTTCCTGCAGAGTAATAAACCAGATAAGATAACATAATAGAATATGAAATACCAGAATACCAGCAACGCTGCGCTTGAATACGTTGCACCTGTTACGGAGTCTGTACAAATTGTATCAGAGAACTTCCTCATGCAGTCCAACCTGGAAGATTACGGGGATAACCCCATCTATGGATTGCCTTTTAATCCGCTGCAGATTTAATATCCACAGCATTATGAGAACCATGTATTATACCCTCTTAGCCTGCCTGCTACTGACCTCCTGCATGAAGGAGGAACCGCAGGCGGGCTCCGAGCAGCCAATCGGGAAGCAGGTGACCATCCGTGTCGCCATGAATGAGGAAACGTTTACCAAGGTAACTTTTACGCCTGAAGACGGTAAACTGGCCCTCGCATGGGAAAACACAGATTGCATCCGGGTCATTTCCGGCGAGAACTCATCCGTGTTCACCATTTCCAGTATCATCAATGACCACGAGGCTGAATTCACGGGCACGGCTGTGGCCGGTTCCAGCTTTAACATCCTCTTCCCGGGCACATACGCCAGCGTAGAGGAAGCGGAGGCCGACACTGTAAGCCCCACCCAGACAGGGAATGGCTCCGCCGCCCACCTTCGCTACCGGGCACTCTTGAGTGGTGTGAACAGCTATGAGAATATCGCCTTTACGGACGCTTGGGCTTCGTCCCACGGTGGTACTCTCAAACAGGGCGCGGCCGTCAAGTTCCAGGCCACACTGCCAGGTGGTGTAACCACACTCAAAAAGGCTTTCATTGGCCTTGGCGGGCAAGAATATACCCTCCCTCTCAGTGAAGTAAATGTGTCGGAGTCGTCACAGGTTCTTACTGCTTATATGATGCTGCCTTGGCAGGATATTCCCATTGCTGCCGGCAGTATTGTTCCCGTCTATGCGCAGGATAATAGCAATGAGGTCTATTCTGCAGCCCTCACCATCACAGGCGACAAAACCATCCAGTGTGGCAAGATGAATTCCATCGTGAATGTGAATCTGGCCCTTCAGGATTATGTTGCCGGTGATGGTACGGCCGATAAGCCCTACCTCATTGCCAACGCCAGGCAGCTTAACAACATGCATACAACCCTGGCGAGCGGTTCAACCCTGTATTTCAAGCTGTTGGACAACATTGACGCGTCTTCCATCACAAACTGGACTCCGCTCAATGCTTCTGGCACCTTTGACAAAGGCATGGACTTTGACGGCTCCGGTTACACGATAAGCGGCCTCAAAAGTAGCGGCGTGAGCTATGCCAGTTTCGCTGGAGTCCTGTATGGAAACCTGCACGATGCCACCTTCAGTGGTGCCACTATTTCTGCAACTTCCAAGAGCGGAGTTGTCGCCGGCTTCCTGGGAACCACTGCTAACGACTATAGTAGGGTTGCCACGTGTACGAATGTTACCGTCAAAGATTCTCAGGTGACCAGTTCAGGTGCCTGCGGCGGCTTTGCCGGCCACGTACGCGGCAAAGGTGGCGTTACAGGGTGTAAGGTAATTAACACAACGGTAAATGGAACCAATATTCTTGGCGGCTTCGCAGGTCTTGCAGATATCACGGGCGCAGATAAATACGAGGTTCCTGCCATCTTTACGGATTGTGAGGTTGACGGTGTAACGCTTAACCAGAACGCAACATCTGCCAGTAGTTCTCTGTACACCGGCGGCTTCATTGGCGAGAGCTATCAGGCTCATTCCTTCATTAACTGTAAGGTAAAAGCCACCGCCATTACTGCCACAGGTGCAGCCATTGCCAATATCGGCGGTTTTGTAGGCTATACCGGTTATGCCGGAGCCAACTTCAAGGACTGCGTAGTAGATGATGCCTGCAGCATTACTGCAAAAGGTTCCAACACCGGCGGTTTCGTTGGCTATTCAACTACTTCTGATGCCTACAACAATTGCTCTTCCGCAGCAAGTCTTAGCGTGGCTGCCAGTTCTGTTGGCGGTTTTGCCGGATATGCCTGCGGCGCATCTGCTTATACGGCTTGCTCTGCTACCGGTGACGTAGATGGTCAGCGCTTTGTGGGCGGTTTCGTAGGTGTGGCCGAGAATGCTTCCTTCACTGACTGCTTCTATTCCGATGGTACTGTTAAGGGTAGCACTACCAATACCAATGCACGTGAGGGTGGTTTCGTGGGCAGTGCTGTAAGTGGAATTATCTTCCAGGGCTGCTATGTTTCCAATGCCACAATTGATGCATCCGGTGCAGGCCGTGTTGGTGGTTTTGTCGGTAACCTGGGCAATTCTTCCAATGGTGGTAACAATATTACAACCAACCAGTGCCATGTGATTGGTACTGCGGTAAATGGCGCAATTAATACCGGCGGTTTTGTCGGCGTGCAATACGAGGACATTACTGGCAGCTATGTTTCTGGTGGCAGCGTAACTGCTAACGGCGCTGACTGCGGTGGCTTTAGCGGCTACATTAATAATGGAGATCTTACAAACTGCTACACAACCGCTTCGGTTGCCGGTGGCAGCAATTCCCTAATTGGAGGAATGATTGGCATCGCATATGCTACGACAGTGGAATACTGCTATTGTTCGGGCGCTGTAAGCGGATCCGGTTCAAACATTGGCGCTTTTATTGGCCAATGCGCCCAGCAGGGGGCTAATCCGGTTGCCGATATCTCCAACTGCATTGGCTGGACCGATTCGTCGCTGCCTTTCTGCGCTTCCAATGAAGTGAGCGCTACCATTTCCAATGTGTATGTTGGTAATTCCGGAAGTATAACCTCACAGGCAATAGACCAGACCTGGTCCACTGCTGTGTGGAATTTGGATGGCACGGCCCCGGCCCTTCTGGATACCCCGCGCCGCATCCCCGCCATCTTCGTTGGTGATAGCATTACCTGGCAGTGGGCCCGTAATGAGACCACCTTTGCCACCAGTAACCTGAAGATTCCTTATAATTCGGCGTATATGAGCCAAAGCGGCAGTAATACTACTGTGAAGTTCCACCCGGGTTTCTTCAGCGGCAATGGCTTTATTGACAAAGGTATCAGCGGCCAGAACACTACGCAGATGCGTGCCCGTTTTGTAAAGGATGTCATCTCCCTGAATCCCAAGGTAGTGGTAATCATGGGTGGCACCAATGACTTGGCGCAAGGTGTGAGCAAGGAAACCATCGTTGCAAACATTTCAGCAATGGCCGAAATGGCTGAGGATGCTGGAATTGAAGTTGTACTGTGCACGGTGACGCCCAATAATGATACCTATTCTAAGTTGAGTGATCCCAAGACCAAGGGTGCTCACATCATAACGCTCAATGGGATGCTTGAAGCCTATGCTACATCCAAGGGCTTTGCCTGGTGCAACTACTGGAGTTCCCTGGTGGCCGATGACGGCTATGCCCTTAAGGAGGCGTATCGCCTGTACGACAATCTGCATCCCGGCCCGGACGGCTACGATGTGATGGAGCCTATTATCAAACCCATAATTGAATCATTGCTTTAGAAGATAAACCAAAAAACTATAACCAACTATGACCAAAAACACAAAAAAGCCAATGTATCTGGCTCCTGAAGCGTTTGCGCTCAGGTTCGAACAAGAGCAGAAAGTCATTATGGCCAGTGGAGACCTGGATGACATGGAACGTGAAGATGTTTACGATGAAGATTTTTAGGAGGAGCGCCTTATGAAAAAGTGTTTATTCGCATTGATTGCTATTGCTCTTTCCGTTGCCTGTGCAAAGGAAAAAGGCATGGATACCGTAGAAGACAAAACGGTAGATAACAAGACGGAGAATACAGCGCAGGCAGGGGAGATTGTGACCATTTCGGCCACCCTTCCGGAGGACCTTCTTACCAAGGTGACGTTTACTCCCACTATTGAAGGTGGAAAGCCCACTGCGATGGGGCTTAAATGGGCCACAGGTGACAAAATTCGTATCTACGATCACAATGACAGAACGAAGTATAATGATTTTACTTTGGAAGCATCCAGCGTTGGAGAGACGAAGGGTATCTTTAGTGGTGAAACTACGAACATTAGCACTGCTACTACCTTTGATGTAGAGATTATAAATGATGAAGTGGTCATTGGAAGTCAGACGCAGAATGCGGATGGCGACACGGGGCATTTGAAGTATTATGCTCCCATTTCCAACATTACCGATTATACGTCGTTGACGTTTAATAATATCTCCAACATCCTGGCCATTACGGCAAAGATGCCTTCAGGAGTTGCCGCTGCAATCAAGACCGTTGATATCACGGCTAGTGAAAATATCTTTGGTTCGGGGAATACGCTTACCATCACTCTTACAAATAAAGGTGATGCGGGAACCGATGGTATCTTGCACCTATTTGCCAATCTTCCCCAGGAGAATAAGGCCATAACTGCCGGTACCTCTCTCGTGGTGCATTTCAATGCTCCCGGAACGGACCATACCGTGTACACCCGCTACATTGAGCTTGAGGCCGGCAGTTTCACCGCTGGAAAGTTGAACACCATCAATATCAATGCAACCAATAGCGACACCTACGCCAATGCCAGCAGTGAAAACATTGGCCAGTCCACTAACCCCTATCTAATTGGTGATAAGTACCAGATGATAGCTGTTGCTTCGGAGCTGGAGGCCGGCGCCACCCGGTACTTCAAGATGATTGACGATGTGGATATGGACGGCGTTTCCTGGACGGCACTGAACCCGGACCCGTTCACCTGTGTGGTAAACTTTGATGGGAACGATAAGAAGATCAGTCATTTGGGAGCCTCTCTCTTTGACGATCTGAATGGAACCATTGTCAATCTGACAATTGAAGATGCCTCTGTAAGTGGAGGTGCAAATATAACTGGCATCCTGGCCAATACTATTAAAACGGCTGCGAGTACTGTTACGAATGTAGATGTGGTGGGCACGGCTACCAGTGCTCCTTTTAGTTCATCGGTATCGGGAACATCCGGAAGCGTTGGCGCTTTAATTGGTGAGATTACAGACGTAGGGGGCGCCACAATGCTGGCGGCTAGTGATTGTGATATCCAATATACCAGTGTCTCAGGTTTAAATAATGTCGGTGGAATTGTCGGCTACGCAAATGGGAAAGTTTCTATGTCTGAGTGTTCATATGATGGAAGCACCGTTTCGGGTTCAGGGCAATACATTGCCGGCGCGATTGGTCGGACGGGTAATTTTGCTTCATCGTTTGTTAAATGTAGTGTTGAGAATGCAACGATAACCGGTACCAAAAATCAGGATATCCGTATGGGCGGATTGGTGGGTCTTCTTGAACAGAGTTGCGTTGTTAAAGGATGCTCTGTCGGAACGTCTACCACGAAGGTAGTTGTTACGAATACGACAAATACCGCAGATAGCAAAGTGCTCAATATTGGTGGCTTTGTCGGAGTGTGTTATGGGCAGATAACCAAGGATGATGCTGATAATCGGAACAAAGCATATGTGAATATTACTTCCGCAAATACCAAGGGACAACCCATAAAAATTGGTGGTTTTGTTGGTTATCATACAGGCAATATTTCATATTCTGATGCCGTTGTTGATATGAGTACCTTACAGGGCCAGTATATTGGAGGATTTGCTGGATGGGCTCAAAAGGCGAACGCATCTAAACCGGGCTCCTTCGATAATTGCAAGATTCAAGGTGCTGTAAAAGGTAACAATTATACCGGTGGATTCATTGGTTACGTAGACTCGGGTACGCCCTCAATTACCAATAATACAGTTCTTTCAGGAACAATAGTAACTGGGCAGAGCGCAGCTGGCGGTTTTGTTGGATATACTGTTTCTGGAACGTTTACTGACAATACTGTGGAAGCAATCTCAGTTTCATCCAGTGGAAGTAATGTCGGTGGTTTTGTCGGTTGGGTTAATGCCGGAACATTTAATTCTTCTGGAGGTCAGGGAAATAAAACAGCGGCATCCGTTACGTCAACAGGAGGCTCGCCACTAGGCGGTTTTGCCGGATATATCGTCGCGGGGTCTTTTTCTGATTGCTCATGCACAGGAGATGTGACCCAGCAAAAAGGACGTAGTATCGGCGGTTTTGTTGGCAGAATCTATAATAATGGCGGTTCCTTCGCCGGCGGGAACGTATCTCTAACTAGATGTCACTCAGCAAGTAATGTTATAATAAATCTAAATGATAGCAGTAGTAATGGCGACTGGGTTGGCGGTTTTATTGGCCTCGTCTATGCAGATGGAGATGGTGAGTATTCTTTAAATATCTCAAAGTGTTATTCTACGGGTAATGTGGGTTCGTCGGAAAAGAAAGCGAGAACGCGTGCGGGAGGATTCATTGGACAGATTAATTCGCTTCATTGGGATGTCAATATTGAGGACTGCTATGCTAGAGGGAATGTATATAGTAACGAGCAGGTCGACGGAGGATTCATTGCCTGTGTTGATGCGGTTACTGGTACAGTATCCATAGCCAGGTGTTATGCATCGGGAGATGTTATGGGACGTTTCCGTGTAGGTGGCTTTATAGGCTTTGTTAGCAATGCTAAAACATCCATTGTGGATTGTGCTGCATGGAATGGCTCTGTGACAGCTTCAGCCTACGGCTCTAGTAACTGGAGTTCTGGAGCTTTTGAAGGAACAGCTTTCCCCACGGCAACTTTGACTAATAATTTCCGCAGTCCAGATATGAGTCTGACTGCATATTGGGTTCCTAGCGCAACGTTTGACCATCCTGACGTAAACGGAAGTTCTACGTCTACTTATCTGGTTCGTATAGGCACTGACTTGGTTGAGGCAAATGCTGCTGTGACAAATAATACTGCTTTTGTCTCTAGTGATACCGAGGCGTGCAGATGGGCCTACCACGGCAAGCACAGCACTACCAGCCGTCTTTCCACCCTTGCCTCAACGGCAAAGGGAAGTGGTGGCCTCGGCTGGTTAGACACAGTTTGGGACTTCTCCACGGACCTTCCTACATTGTTACCCTAAAAGATTATTCACTAACACAAATTAATATGAAAAAAACCAAACAAAACGATCTCTATGTGGCTCCTGTGGCGGAGTGCATAGAGCTTCAGACAGAGCAGTGCATTGCTGCAAGTATTGATACCGGTGGTGACCTGGGTGTTATGGACCCCAATGATCTTCTTGGCGAATTCGGCCTTGACACGGGATTAATGAACTTGGGTATTTAAAAGCAGGAGGATAGTTATGAAAAAGTATTTGATTGCAAGTATCGCACTCCTTGCCGTGGTCTCCTGCGCAAAGGAGGCACAAGCCCCCGTTCAGAACGTTGAGGGAGGAAAACTGATCACCATCTCTGCCACCATCCCCACCGACGGTATCACTAAGGTGGATCTCGCCGAAGATGGCGGATACACTGGCGGCCTCAAACTCACCTGGGCGGCCGGTGACAAGATTACCGTTACCGAGACCGGCAACCCGGCCAACTCCCAGGAGTTTACCCTTTCTGCTGGTGAAGGCACAGCCGCCGGTATATTTACCGGACCGGAACTCGCTGCCGCAACCTCTTACAAGATTGTTTACAATGGCTTCGGCTCCAGCTTTGATTACACCGAGCAGACGCAGGCCACCGATGGCAGCACAGATCATCTGAAATATGGCGCCACCCTTTCCGGCGTCAGCAGCTATGAAGACTTCGAGTTCTCCGAGACTTGGGCCACTTCTAAGGGCGGCACCTTCGCCAGCACTTCCGTCCTGCGTCTCAGGATGGATATCCCTATGAATCTGGAGGATGTGCAAGCCGTATATATCAAGTCCGATCCGCTCACGGTCTTTGGTGCGATTAAGGTGAACATCACCACCCCTGCCGACGAAGAGGAATCCGATATTCTCACCGTTTACGCATCGCTTCCTTTCTCTACTGATATTACTATCCCCGCCGGAACAGGTCTCGTGGTCCAGTTCCAGATGTCCGACAAGGACTATGACAAGTACACGGCCTACCGCACCCTGAGCGCCATGAAGCTGAAATCCGGTAAGGTGAACAGCTTGGCCCTGGACTTCAATACCGACCAGAATATCACCTTGTATGCCAACAAAGTACTGGACGATATTGGCACTTCCTCCAACCCCTATCTCATTGGTGACCAGCACCAGATGGCGCTGATGGCTAGTGAAATGGTGAGCGGTTCTACCATTTACTTCAAAATCGTGGATGATATTGACATGACAGGTGTAGACTGGATTCCGCTTAACTACGCTAGTCCTTATGAAAAAGGAATCAACTTTGACGGTGGTGACCACATCATCTCCAATCTGACTGTGGATACTTCGCATATGGATGGTAGTGACGAGGTGGCACATGGCTATCCCAGTTTTGCTGGCGTTGCTTATGGCGTTTATAAGAACGTTACTTTCGATAAGGCTGTTATTGATGCAGGAAGCAACAACACCGGAGTTTTTGCCGGTTATATTGGAACAGGAACAGGCGAGATTTATGCCGACTGTAGAGGTATTACCATTAGCAATTCTTCAGTAACCGCTACTGCCGCAACGAAAGAGAGAAATGCTGGTGGCTTTGCAGGCCTTGTAGGTAATGCAAGTTCTTATATTAAAGATTGCCACGTAACCGGTAATACCACCATATCACAGACTCAGACAACGGCTTATAATGGTTGCAATGCTGGCGGTTTTATTGGAAACATCAAGTTTGCTGCTACAATTGAAGATTGCACTGCTTCTGCCAATTTGAGTAATAAAAACAGCTATTATACAGGTGGCTTTGCCGGCCAGATTAACGATGCTGCGACCATTTCCAATTGCGCATTCCTGGGAGGGACCCTAACTGCAGAGAGAAGTAATGACAATTCTCCTGTTGCTGGTTTCGTCGGGTATGTCCCCAATGTGGCTGCTACAATTACGGATTGCTACGTTACAGGAGCAATAATAAACGCTTCTGTGTGTGGCCGTTCTGCTGGCTTTGCAGGTCAGATTGGTAATGGTAGCACTCTTACCTCCTGCTATGTGGAAAATAGTTCAGTTTCGGCTGGCTTAAATAGTGGCGGTTTTGCCGGCGTATTCTATAATAGTTCGGTGAACAAGTGCTATGTTACGGGGACTACTGTAACTGCAAATGCGAATCAGACTGCAGGTTTTATTGCCTACCCGCAGAACTCTACAGTCACTAATTGTTTCGTTGCTTCTTCCGTTACTGTAACGGGAGGCACTTATTCCGATGTCGGCGGTTTCTATGGACGTTTGAATAACGGTGTCTCTACCAGTCAGTGCTACGAAGCTGCGACGGTTTCTGGTACAAGTGAAAGTACGGGAGCTTTCATTGGAAATGTACAGGCTGTGCCAACATCCATCACTAAATGTGTTGCCTGGGATGCAAGTTTGCTTTTCTGGGCGAACAAGAAGAGTGGTTTGGAGGATGAAGACATCAACGCGGTTATCACCGGCAACTACATTGGCACTTCCGGCTCCATCTCTGCTCAGGCTACGACCCTTGGTTGGGATACCAGCATTTGGGACCTTAGCGGTGACGTGCCTGTGCTGAAATAGCGTTTTCGTCTTTATATTTTTCCGGGAACCGCCATCAGTGCGGTTTCCGGATTTTAAAATCACAGAGCCATAAAGCTAAGACCAATGAAACGTTTTATCCTTGCCATTTTTGCTGCTGCCATCCTGGGACTTCCTTTACGGGCGGCCGAGAAAGTCTACACCCTGGTGTCGCCGTCCGGTGAGCTCCAGGTGGAAGTCCGTGCAGGACAGGCGCTTTCCTGGAGCATTTCCCGGCAGGGCGTCCGGGTGCTGGAACCATCGGCCCTGGCCCTGGTCCTGGAAGACGGAAGTGCGTTTGGCCGGGACGTAAAGGTGAAGAAAGCCGTGCGGAGCAGCGTGGAACGGGTAGTAAGGCCGCAGGTGTACTTCCAGGCGGAAGTGCCGGAGGCTTACAACCAGCTGACGCTTCGCTGCAAGGGCTACTCCGTAGAGTTCCGCGTTTATGACGACGGTGCCGCTTACCGCTTTGTGGCAGACCGGAAGGCACCGTTTACGGTGGTGAACGAGCAGGCGCAGTTCTGCTTCGGGGAGGACCTTCTGGGATTCATCCCCTATGCCCGCAAACAGAAGGATGACGTTGAATGCCAGTTTTTCACCTCCTGCGAGGCTCTTTATACACACATCCCAGTGAGCCAATGGGAGAGCGGCCGCATCGCCTTCCTGCCCATTACCCTGGAAGCGCCGCAGGGGATGAAAGTGTGCATTACGGAAAGCGGCCTTATGAACTATCCGGGCATGTATCTTTGGAACGAGGACAAGGACAGCAGGCTGGAAGCCATCTTCCCTCCGTATCCCAAGGAAGTGGTCCAGGGCGGGCACAACCTCCTGCAGGGCTTGGTGAACTCCCGCGAGGACTTTATCGCCAAAGCCGATGGGAAAGAGACTTTCCCTTGGCGTATTGTGATGGTGGCCAAGGAAGACAAAGACCTGCTGACCTGTAATCTCCCGTGGTTGCTGGGGGAGGCGCCGGCCCCGGACATGGACTTTAGCTGGGTGAAGCCCGGAAAAGTGGCCTGGGACTGGTGGAACGCCTGGAACCTTTACGGTGTGGACTTCGAGGCCGGCATCAACAATGACACCTACAAGTATTACATCGATTTTGCCGCAGCGTCGGGCATCGAGTATGTGATCCTTGACGAAGGCTGGGCCGTGAACAAGCAGGCCGACCTTTTCCAGGTGGTGCCGGAGATAGACCTTCCCATGCTTTGCAAGTATGCGCAGGACAAGGGCGTGGGACTGATTCTCTGGGTCGGCTACTGGGCCTTCGAGAAGGACATGGAGCGCGCTTGCCGCGAATATGCGGCCATGGGCGTAAAAGGCTTCAAAGTGGACTTCATGGACCGTGACGACCAGCCTATGGTGGATTTCTACCGCCGTACGGCCGAGATGGCGGCCAAGTATCACTTGATGATAGATTTTCACGGTGCGTTCAAGCCTTCCGGCCTTCAGCGCACCTGGCCCAATGTGGTGAATTTTGAGGGCGTATATGGCCTGGAGAATGCCAAGGGGCAGAAAAAAAGGGTGGTGGACCTGGTTACCTATGAGGTTACCATTCCCTTTGTGCGCCTGGTGGCCGGTCCGGCCGACTACACCCAGGGCGCCATGCGCAATGCCACCAAGGACAACTTCCGCTACGTGAGTTCGGAGGCCATGTCCCAGGGTACGCGCTGTCGCCAACTAGCACAGTATGTGCTGTTTAACGCACCGCTAACCATGCTGTGCGACTCTCCGTCCAACTACCTCCGGGAACCGGAATGCCTCAGGTTCATTGCGGCTGTTCCTACCGTCTGGGACCAGACCGTGGCCCTGGAGGGCAGGATAGGGGAGTATGTGGCCCTTGCCAGACGCAAGGGGAATACCTGGTATGTGGGCGCGATGACAGACTGGAACGCCCGCGAACTTACACTTGACCTTTCCTTCATTGAAGGAGCTTCTACTATGGAACTGTTCCGCGACGGGGTGAACGCTCACCGCGCCGCAAGAGACTTCAAACGGGAAGTCGCAGACTTTCCCACCAGCGGTAAAGTGACCGTCAAAATGGCTCCCGGCGGAGGCTGGGCAGCTATCATTCGTTGCGAACAATAAACAAACTTGAGATATATGGCATTAGCGAACTTTTTTAAGACCTCGGCACCATCGACCCAAAAGGTCCCCGCCGACAAGGTTGACAAAACCTACAAACGCCTGAGGATGCAGGCCTTCCTGTCGGCCACGCTGGGCTATGCCCTGTACTACGTGTGCCGCCTGTCCATGGGCGTGATGAAGCAGCCGCTCATCGACGCCGGCCTGCTGAACGCCACCCAGCTGGGTATTATCGGCGCCTGCCTTTACTGGTCCTACGCCATTTGCAAACTCATCAGCGGCTTCTTGGCCGACAGCTCCAACATTAAGCGTTTCATGGCCCTGGGCCTCACCGTGTCGGTGCTCATGAACTTTATCATGGGTATCCTGGGTATGAGTGCGCTCAATGGAGGTATTGCCAATTCGGCCCTGTTTGTGGTGTTTGCCATCTGCTGGGCAATTAATGGCGGAGCCCAGTCCATGGGCGCCCCGCCGGCTATCATCTCGCTGTCGCGCTGGTTCCCGCTGCGCATACGCGGTACCTACTACGGCTTCTTCTCCAGCTCGCACAACATCGGTGAAGGCCTGTCCTTCGTGTTCGTAGGCATGCTGGTAGCCGCTTTCGGCTGGAAATGGGGCTTCTTTGGCGCGGCCCTGGCCGGTATCCTGGGCGTATTCATCATCCTCCTCTTCCTGCACGACACCCCCGAATCCAAGGGCCTGCCGCCCATTGAAATCCTCTCCGGCGAGGCCGAGGAGAAAGATACCCTTACCCCGGAACAGAAGCGTGCCCAGACCAAACGCATGCAGGCCGCCGTGGTGCGTAACCCCGGCGTGTGGCTCCTTGCCGGCGCCAGTGCCTTCATGTATATGAGCCGATATGCCATCAACGAGTGGGGCACCATCTTCCTGCAGGAGGCCAAGGGCTATGATCTGGCCAGTGCCGCCACCATTATCGGCATCAATCCCATCTTCGGCATCCTTGGCACGGTGGTTTCGGGCTGGCTGTCCGACGTGCTGTTCCGCGGCGACCGCAAGTGGCCCGCCCTGGTGGCCGGTATTCTGGAGGCTGTTGCCCTGGCGCTGTTCCTGTTCGGCGGCCCGGCCAAGTGGCTGAACATCCTGGCCATGATTCTCTTCGGTATTGCGATTGGCGTGCTCATCTGCTTTGTGGGTGGGCTTATGGCCATCGACCTTGTACCCCGTGAAGCAACGGGTGCCGCCCTGGGTATCATGGGTATGGCCTCGTATGCCGCAGCCGGCCTGCAGAACGTTATAACCGGTGTGATGCTGGACAAGAACATCGTGGACGGCGTGCACGACTTCACCTATGCCAGCATTTTCTGGCTGGCTTCTGCCATTATTGCATTTATTCTTCCTATCTTTAACTGGAGAAGAAAACAGCAGGTAATTGATTAGTATGGGACGCAGGATGCTTGCCTTTGTCCTTGCCCTTTTGGGCGGGATGGCCCTTTTGGGCGCTCAGCCTAAGCCCGGCTCTTTTGACCAGAACTGGGAAAAGGGTCCGGCGTGGCTGCAGGATGCCGTGATTTACCAGGTGTATCCATCGTCATTCAAAGACTCCAATGGCGACGGAATAGGGGATATCCCCGGCGTGCTGTCCAAGCTGGACTATATCGAGAGCCTGGGCGTGACGGCCGTGTGGTTCAATCCGCTTTTTAAGAGCGGCTGGGTGGACGGCGGCTACGACGTAATCGACTACTACCGGGTGGACCCGCGGTTCGGTACCAACAATGATTTGGTGCAGTTAATCGACGCCTGTCATGCCCGCGGCATCAAGGTGCTGCTGGACCTGGTTCCCGGACATACGTCCAATCAGCATCCCTGGTTTGCCCAGAGCGCGGAGGACAGCAACCTGCAGTATTCCGACTATTATATCTGGAGCGACCGCCTGCCGGACCAGAAAGCGGCCCAGGACCTGGAAGCCATGCTGCAGTCCCCGGATTTCATGCAGAATACCCGGGGCAAGTGGATGGTGAGCGAAGCCCCCCGCGGGAAGTACTATTACAAGAACTTCTATGCCTGCCAGCCGGCCCTGAACTTTGGTTTTGCCAATCCTGATCCCGCTCATCCGTGGGAGCAGGGCGTGGATGCTCCCGGCCCGCGCGCCGTAAAGCAGGAGTTGAAGGATATTATGGCCTTCTGGTTCTCCAAGGGAGTGGACGGTTTCCGTGTCGATATGGCCGACAGCCTGGTGAAGAACGACCCCGACAAGACGGAGACCATCCGGCTGTGGCGGGAAATCCGTACCTGGCTGGATGCCAACTATCCGGATCGGGTGCTCCTGGCCGAGTGGACGGACCCGAAATTCTGCCTGGCGGCCGGCTTCCACATGGATATGTACATCAACCGCACGGTGATGACCAACCGGCGCATGTATTTTGACCGGAAACATCAGGCCGATGGCGGCTCCTACTTCAGCCTGAACGGCTGCGCTCCGTCCACCCACGACCTCTACGGCAATCCCTGGCCGGAGGACAAGGTGGACAAGACCGTAAATGCCGCCCAGGTGCTCAAGGAGTATTATGACTATTGGACCGATGTCCAGTCCTGGACCCGCAACTGGGGCTACTTTGCCCAGATAACCGGCAACCATGACCACCTGCGCCTGAATACCGGCGCCCGGAACAGCCCGGACCAGTTGCGCGTCATGCTCTCCTGGATCCTGACTACGCCGCTTCCTATCTTGTATTATGGCGATGAGATTGGCGTACGTTCGCTGGTGGACATGCCCAATGTGGAGGGCGCCAATCACAATGGAAAGGAACGTGCAGGTGCACGTACGCCCATGCAGTGGGACGGAAGCCTCAATGCTGGCTTCAGCACTTGCGCTCCTGCCGAGCTTTACCTCCCGGTTTGCACCGAATGGACGCCGGCTACTTCTTATCCCCAGTATCTTGCTTGGAAAGAAGCCGGCGCAAAGAACCCTACCGGCCCCGGCGCTCCCACGGTGGAAAGCCAGGAAGGGGACCCGCAGTCCCTGCTCAACTGGACGCGGAAACTCATCGCCTTGCGGAAAAACACTCCTGCTTTTTGGGCCGATAGTGACCTAATCCCCGTCCTGGACCCGGCGCACCCGTATCCCATGGTCTATACCCGCAGCGACGGGAAAGAGACCTGGCTGGTGGCATTGAACCCGACAGGGAAAAAGCAGACCGTTGTTTTATCGACCTTGAGCGGTCTTAAGCGTGGGGGAGTGGTGAACCCGGAGCTGGCCTATGGCAAGGTGTCGCTGAAAGGCGAAAAGCTTTCCATGGCCCCCACGTCCATTTTCATCGCCAAACTGCCGGAAAGCGAAACGGCCTTGACGGTTTGTAGTTTCAATATCCGCTATGCCAATAACAAGGATAAGTATCCGGACGGTTCCAGCGCCGCCTGGGTAGACCGGCGGGATGCCGTGAAACTTTTCATGGACACTGTGAGGCCGGATATCGTGGGACTCCAGGAGGTCCGGAAGGCGCAGTCGGAAGACTTCTACACCTTCTTTGGAGACTCCTACGGCTACTACGACGTGGGCCGGGACAGTGAAACCGGCGCTTCGGTGGCGGAGGCCAACTGCGAAGGCGTAGGCATCCTATACCGGAAAGACCGTTTCGAACTTATCCAGAAGGGCTTTTTCTGGCTCGATGCCAACCCTGACGTGCTTCCTGTACAGAACACCGACAAACGCTACGGGGAGTGGCATTCGGCCTGCCGGCGGGTGACCGTTTATATGCTGCTCAAGGACAAGAAGAAGGGCAGTACCATCTGCTTCTATTCTACGCACTTCGACCATGTGAGCGAGGAGGCCATGCGCCTTTCATCGGCCCTGATGACCCAGAAGATGAAGGAGATTTGCAAGGCCGATGTGATTGTGGCCGTGGGCGACCTGAACACTCCCTTGGAGGCTGGACTGCTGGAGGCTATGCAGGGCAGCTTCCAATATGCACGCACTGAGGCTCCCGGAGCGGACCTTTATACGGGGACGTTCAACGGCTTCGGCTATGCCGACAAACTTATCGACCATATTTTTTATGAAGGGGATGTGATGCCCGTCAAATATTGGGTGGACAAAGCCAACTATGGCGTACCTTTCTTGTCGGACCATTATCCGCTTCTTTTCCGTTTCGATTATAAATAAGTGATTCATTATGAGGCGATTATTTTCTATTCTTCTTGCGCTTGCCCTGGTTGCTCCCGCTTTTGCCCAGCGGGGGGAGGGGTGGACCAGCAAAACCGTTGCCGATGGCATCACCTATCTTTCTTTCTCAGGGCTGGAGGAAGTCTCCGGCTCGCCCCAGGAGGTCTATGTGCTGGACTGGGACATGTCCAATCCGTCCTACGCTTTGCGTTTCACCTGGTCGGAGAAGGCCACCATCACGTCCAATGTGCACCGGCGGGAGAATGCCGTGGCTACGCTGAATGCGGCGTATGAGCCTATTTCCGTCGTCACTAAGGTGGGCGGGTACTACCACTCCTGCATGCCGCGGGATACCGTGATGGAAACGCCCGTCTTCAACTGGAAGAGCGAGGCGGCCCTTTATACGGATGCATCGGGCCGGAATGTGAAAATCGCCTTTGACGGAAAGGGAAAGTCCATTGCGGAGCAGCGGGCTTTCTATGCGGCGTCTGACTGGGAGAATATTTTCACCAGCGCGCCCATGCTTATCGACAATTATGAGCCTGTGGGGGCGTTTTTCATGGACAGCACCCTTACGGCGGCGCAGCTGGAGGAGTACAATTACGAGCACCCGGTCCGGCACCAGGGCGTGCGGCATCCCCGTACGGCGGTGGCCATTACCGAGGACGGTCATTTCATCATGGTGGCCGTGGACGGCAGACGGGAGGGGATTTGCGAGGGGATGTCGGCCCGGGAGCTGACCCGTTTCATCGAGAAGAACTTCCATCCGCAGTATGCGCTGAATATGGACGGTGGCGGCTCCACTACGCTGTGCGTCCGTGGGGAGGGGGATCCGACCACCCATGTGGTGAATTGCCCCACCGGTAATAAGAAGCATGACCATGCCGGCGAGCGGCGCCTGTACTCCCATCTTTGCATCGTAGAGGTGCCGGAGATGCCATCGGCCCAGGAAATCCGCGAAAAGGTAAAGGCCGATTGGAACCTCGCTTCCGGTCTGGACCGGGTGCTGGACTGGGCACCCAAGGCCGGAACGCCGACGCCTAAGGGCTACGAGGCTACTTATATTAGTCATTATGGCCGGCATGGCTCGCGTTATGCCTATACTGCCAAGGCCTATACGGTGCTGCTGGATATGCTGCAGCAGGCCGATTCCACCGGCAACCTGACTCCTTTTGGGCAGGATTTGCTGGGGCGGCTGGAGCCTTTCTGGGCCTATGCGCAGTACCGCGTGGGCGACCTTACGGAGCTGGGCTGGCAGCAGCATGCGCAAATCGCCCGCACCATGGTGCAGAGCTTCCCGAAAGCTTTTGGCGATGGAAGCAGGGTGGAGGCGGCTTCATCGGCATCGGTCCGGGCCATCATGAGCATGACGTCCTGTGTTTCTACGCTTTCCCGTGTGGCGCCTAAGGCCGATATTTACGCCCATCAGGGCAAGATGGACATTCAGGCGACGCGTCCCAACGAGCGCAACAATCCGTTCGTCTATAAGGGCCCGGCGGCCGTGTTCCCGTATGGCGAGAGCTCGGAGGCGTTCTTCCTTCGCCGCTTCCCGCAGTATCGACACGTATTGGGGCGGCTGTTTATCGACCCTGACAAAGCGCTGGAGAATCGGAAGGCCTATGACGTTTTCTTCAACCTATATATGTTTGTCGGCGGCATGAACAGTTTACCTGCCGATGTTCGCATGAACGTGGACGGTATCTTTACACCGGAGGAGTTCGCCATCCTGTGGGAGACGGACAACTACGAGCGTTTCCGGGAGTACCTGCCGTACCGCACCCCTTGCTCGTCCATCGTGGACGATATCATCGCCAAGGCCGATGCCCGGCTGGCGGCAGGGGAGAAGGGCGCGGACCTTCGTTTCGGGCACGACCATATCGTGATGTCACTGCTCATGATTATGGATATCGACTTCTTTAGCCGTTACCCGTCCTCGCCCGATGACCTGATTCGCGTGTTCCAGACCTATCGTTCGCCCATGGCCACCAATCTTCAGTTCGTGTTCTATACGCCCAAAAAGAAAGGCGGAGACGTGCTGGTGAAGGTGCTTCACAATGGGGAAGAAGTGCAACTTGGCTTCCTTCAGGCAGTTAGCGGTCCTTATTATAAATGGGGCGATGTCCGGACGTATTTGGCGGCGCGCGTTTCGCTATTTGTAAACGCAAAAAAATGAAAAAAAGTTTGTGGATTAAAAAATAGTTACTACCTTTGCAGTCCCGTTTTAAACGAACGGGATTTTTTACGGCCAAAAGCCGCGTCATTCCCGACCTAATCGGGAATCTCGACAAGCTCATTGACAATACTGAGAGAATAGATTAAGAGGTAAAGCAAAAGATAGAGTTAGTCTGATAAAGAAGTTATCAAACGGAATTTTCGG
>JBGUPS010000055.1:0-43155 GCA_045130395.1 Candidatus Cryptobacteroides sp. | reverse complement strand
TTTAATGCCGGGATGTTGCCGGAAGGAAAGCGGAACCCTCTTGGGCCCTTTGACGGAGCCCGAGAGGGTTCTCGCTAGCCGCCTTGCTTCGTATTGCAAGGCGGCGGTTCCGTGTCCACCCAGCCGCCGCACCTGGTTGCGTGCGGCGGCCGCCACTCGACCTGGTTGTGTGCAGCGGCTCCCCTCCGGCTGGTTGGTAATCATCCAATAATCAACACCTTGCTCATATTCCTCGGCTCCATTTGCGCCGAGGATTATCAGGAACTAAATGATATTCAACACATTACTAACCAGCCCGGGGTTAGATAAAGTAGACACCCTAACTTTTGCGCTGGTCTGTAAATTATTGACACACAGCAAGATGCGTATAATCCTCGTTCGATTTTTGAACGAGGATTATACTGGAAGTTACTGTGAATCAGTGGGTTAGCGATCAGGGAGGTGCTTGTCCTTAAAAAGCGCCCAATATAAGGACGAAGGAGTACCATACTTGGTTTCATCCTCAAAAACGGGCCTAAACAAGGATAGAGGGAGTGCTGGGGATTTATGCGGGCGGACGGTCATTTCGCAGGTGGAGCAGTGGAAGTCCAGGCGGAGACGCTCTGTGCCGTTGATGAGGAAGAGGGGTTCAGCTTTGGGGGCTTTTCCCTGTTTGGGGCAAAGACCGAGTTCGTGGCGGACACAGTATTTGGAACGCATGAGTTCTCCGCCGGAAGCATAGGTGAGCTGGAATGAAGCCGCCGGATTAACCTTACCGCGATAGAGCGGCAAGGCATTCACGGGCAGGGCATCCAGCTGCTGGGCCAGGTTCCGGCGAATGCCGTTGATGGCCGATACGGGCAGGAAGGGAACGGGGCCGTTCACCTGTATGGCGGCCTGGCGGAAGGCATAATGGCCGCTGCGTTTGCCCAGTTGCTCCTGGAGGGTTTGCAGCATGCGGACCGGGTCTCTGGCTACATCGACCCCAACAGGCAGCTGTTCCACGGCGGACCGGCCATCCTCCGACTGTGCCTCAACGCATAAAAGGCCGTCTTGAAGCATGACGGACAGGCTTACCTCCACTTCGCGTATCGGCTTTGCTGCATCCAGCTGCTTCTCGAAGGCCGCACTGATGTTGCGGTAGAGTTGCTGTCCTTCCCGAAGGCCTTCCGGCTTACGGCAGTAGATGGTGTAGCCCTGGCAGACATCGCCCCGGAAACCGGTGATGCTGCCGTCCTTGTTCACAAAGGCGAAGCCGTCTCCGTTGGTGAGCGCCAGGCCCGGTGTGGCAGGGTTCAGGACCACGCAGTCCGCTTTGAGCCGGGCTACCGTGCCAATATACTCACCCATGGATTTAGGTGCGTCCATAGCGGCCCACTGCCCGCGTGTGCCGTCCAGGAACAGTTCCGTGTACCCGCGGTTGAAGGTTTTCTGCAGGTTGGGCGTAAAACCGCCGCGAACCTGGCCGAAGGAACTTCTGCGATAGCGGTCGGGGTGTTTTTCTATCAGGGCATCCATGGCCTCTGAATAGGCTTTTACCACGTTCCGGACATAGGATTCGTTCTTGAGCCGGCCTTCGATCTTGAAGGAAGTCACTCCAACTTCCGCCAGGTCTTCCAGACGGTGGATGAGTTGATAGTCCTTCAGGGAAAGCAGCGCCTTGTTTCGCACCAGCACTTTGCCGGAGGCGTCCTGCAGGTCGTATAGGTTGCGGCAGGGCTGTGCACAGGCGCCCCGGTTGGCGCTGCGCCCTGTAAGGTATTCGGACAAGTAGCACTGGCCGCTATAGCATACACAGAGCGCACCATGCACAAAGAATTCTATTTCCGTGTCGACGGACTGGGTGATAGCCTTGATTTGCTCCAGGGACAGTTCCCGCTCCAGCACCAGGCGGCCGAAGCCCAGGCTTTGCAGCCCTTGCGCCTTTTCAGGCGTGCGGATGGCACACTGCGTAGATGCGTGCATGACCAGAGCGTCACTCATGCTCAGCACGGAAGGATCCTGGACGATTAAAGCGTCCACCCCGGCCTGCTCCAACTGCTTAACCAGCGCACGCGCCTGGGGGATTTCCTCCGGCTCCAACAAGGTATTAACGGTGGCATAGATGCGTACCCCAAAACGGTGGGCATAGGTACACAGTTCCCGGATGTCCTCCACGCTGTTGCCCGCCGCCTGCCTGGCGCCGAACGCCGGGCCGGCAATATACACGGCATCCGCACCGCAGTCTATGGCCGCCATGCCAATCTGTGCCGTTCTGGCCGGAGCCAGCAGTTCCAGAGCGATCATAACCAGTCCTCCAGTTTAAGACCCGGGATCCGGGAGAAATGACGGGTGTTGTGGGTAACGAGGGTGTAATCGTTACACAAAGCTGTTGCAGCAATGAACAAATCTATTTTGTCGATTCGATTCCCCTTCTGCTCCACCCGGGCCCTGATTTGTGCAAAGGTTTTTATCGCCGGACTGACAGGGAGTACCTTGAAATTCTGCTCCAGAAAAGCGATAAAGGCCTCATTCCCGAATCCTTTATATACGCCCACATACAATTCCGCCAAACTGATCTCGGACAAAAAGCAATTCTCCATTCCGACACTGTTCATTTTCTCCTGAACAACGGAACGTCCTCTTCCCAAAGCAATCAATGTATCCGAATCTATTAAATACATCCTATTCATCCCAAGGTAATTTACGTTTTTCCACTCCTTCGTCCGACCGTAATTGACGCACATATTCCACCGGATCCAAATCCCGACCGCCGAAAGCGTCCGGATCCACAATGTCTTTCAAGGCCTTGAAAGGACCGGTAAAGGGGCCCGTATAGGGCTCCACTTCCGGCACAGCCGAGAGAGAAAGGGTTCCGTCCCCCTTCTCCTCCAACTTTACCCTGGCACCTTCCTTAAGGCCGATTTTTTTCAACACTCTGGCAGGAATGATAATTCCCCTACTGTTTCCGATGCGGATGATAGTGGTTTCCATACTTTTGTCCATGTGAATGACAAAGGTAGGAAAGTTATTACAGAAAAACAAATCCGTAACAACATTTGAGGTGACAGCTTGCATAATCAAATCAGTTCCAAAACCAGTTCCACGTCGCCGAAGCGGATGGGCTGTCCGCTGTTTTTCTCGATGAAGGCATGGGTCAGAGCCCCGCGCCAAACAATATCGTCCCGGCTGTTCAAAGGGATTTCCAGCTCAAAGCCATAGCTCTTGGAATTATACCGGACGACGGCCGCACATTTCCAAGTTGTCTTTGTTCCACCATCGTCTTCAAGCATCATGTACGCCGCTGAACTCAGCTGTTGGGTCCATTCGGACACCAGGATGGCTTGTACGGGCAGTTCCAGTCCCACCTGGTTCCGGCGAACGACCAGCATGAAGTCCGTGATGCTGGGCTGATACAGCCGCAGTTCGGGCTCCGTAGCCGCCGTAAAGTCCTCCACGGCGCCAATCTTGATCCAGAACTCCGAAGCCCCACAGAACCAGCTGTCGTACTGCCGCAGGGCCTTGAACGATCGCAGCACCAAGGTTCGCAGTTCTTCCACCTCTCCTTTGACGATGAGTCCCCCGCCGCCCTGGCCCCAGCCAGGGTCCTCCCGGCGGAGCAGTTCCAGGCTCTTGTAGTCTGCGTCCGAATTGCGGTTCACCACCCACACGGGCCGTTCAGCGGCCATAGGCTCGTCCACCATTATCTTTCGGGTCGATCCATCCGGCAACAACTCATATCCCTCGTTCTCCGAGGCGCCGTCGCCGGGATCATAAGTGATTATCGGCAGCTGATTCCCATCCCAGGCAGATGCACCGGGCCAATAAATCTGTACGTCCGAAAGCGCCAGCGAGTCCAGCCAGCCGTCAGACGCCCCGACGCCAGCCTCCGAAGCCTTGGTGGCCAGCGCCTCCCGCAGCAGGTCCCTGAGGGGCCGCCCGTACTTTTGCGCCTTGGTCTCCGAACCCTCTCCCACCCCGCGCCCCGGCGAGGCGAACAAGTCCTGCATGCGGTATTCTTCGTCGTACCCATTCCCTGCCGATGCCCCTGCGGCATCCTGCACCTCCATCATTTGCTCCACGCCCAGCGGCAAAGTGGAAAGCAATTGCGCTACATCCTCCAGCATGACTACGCTGCGAGGGCTCTCCTCCGGAAGCAACGGGGCTTCCTCCATCTGTTTGTCACAGCCTTCCAAGGCCACGAACAGGACGCTCAAAACGCCCACCAAAAACTTTCCGTACTTCATTTTGCAAAGTACGGAAGTAGTTTCGGTGTAAACAAAAAAGAAACGGATAAAATGAAAAATAGGCCTCTGGCATATGCAGAAGGCCTATTTCTTGTAAAAAACGAAACGGTTTTTGTCGTAAAAATCCGTTACGAGCGATGTCTCCGAAAAGCCCGAATCGCGGAAAAGACCCTCGGTCTCCTTTCCCAGCACCTCGTTGATCTCCGTAAGCCCCTTCCCTTCCGGCGACAGGAAACGGTGCGACCAACGCGCCACCGCCCGGTAAAACAGCAGCGGATCATCGTCCGGAACAAAGAGCGCGCGCGAAGGCTCGTAATCCAGCACATTCCGTCGCAGCAGGCACTTCTCCTTTTCCATGATATACGGCGGATTGGAAAGGACCAGGTCGAAGGGACCGAAAGAAAACTCCTGCTCCGTATCCAGGATATCCGTGGCGATGAACGTAGGCGCCAATGCACCCGTCGCCTTTAATTCGGCCGAAAAATCCTGTCCGCGGGCCACGGAAAGGGCACCGGTGGAAATATCGACCCCCACCACTCGGGAACCCGGCACCGACAGCGCCAGCGACCAGGCGATGTTGCCCGATCCCGTGCACAAATCCAGCACACGCACCGGTTCCGCGGTTTTTCCGTACGGGCTGCGCATGCGCTTAATGCGGCTGGCAATCTTGATGGCCTCCCGCACCAGCAGTTCCGTCTCCGGACGCGGAATAAGCACATCCGGCGTCACATGGAACACGCGGCCGCAGAACTCCGCCCGACCCGTCACATATTGGATAGGTTCCCCTTTCTTGAGCCGCGACAGACCGTCCAGCAAGGCCTTTTCGCCCTTCTTGTCAATCTTGTACTGCGGGTCTACGATATGGGTGTAATTCTTGGTGCCGATGGTTTCCTCGCACAGCATCAGGACAATATTCCTAGCCTCCGCCGTGGGGTACAGCGGTTCCAGGGCGGCAATCCCCTCCTTCAGAAAATCCACCAGCAGCATTCCTTACGCGTTTTCGATAATGGTTGTCAGGAAATTGGTAATGCCGATACCGGCGGTGCGCACCATCTTGGGCACCAGCGAGGCGTTGGTCATGCCGGGGATGATATTCACCTCCAGGAAGTAAATCCCGTCCTTGGCGGCGATGTAGTCCATGCGGACCAGGCCTTTGCAGCCCAGATAGCGGTAGATGCGCTTGGTGATGTCCTGCACCTGGTCCCGGAGCTCGTCCGGAATCTCCGCCGGGCAGACCTCGCGGCTGAAACCGTTGTATTTGGCGTCGTAATCGAACCAACCGGTCTCCGAAATAATCTCGATGACGGGCAGTGCCTGCACCTCTTTTCCGTCGAAGTACACGGCGCAGGTGAGCTCATGCTCCGGCTTGACGGCAGCCTCCACGATGACGGTCTCGCCCTCGGCAAAGGCGAAACGGATGGCCGCAGGAAGGTCTTCCGCCTTCTCCACCTTGGAGATACCAAAGCTGGAACCGCCCGAGGTGGGCTTTACGAAGAGCGGCAGGCCCAGGCGTTCCACCGCCTGCTTGCTAAAGGCCTCCACATCGTCCCCCTGGCGCACGAAAGCGTCCGGAGCCATTTTCACGAAATCGGCCGTGCGCAGGTAGCTCTTGCAGGAATACTTGTCGAAGGCCACGGTGGTGACGAAGGCGCTGCAGCTGGAGAACGGCACGCCCAGCATTTCCAGATAGCCCTGCAGCAGGCCGGTTTCGCCGGGAGCACCGTGCTGCATGATATAGGCAAAATCGAACTTTACCTTTTCTCCCAGCACCATGGCGGAGAAATCCGACTTGTCGATTTCCGGCTGGGCACCCTCCGGGAAGGGCTGGCGCATGGCGTTGGCCTTGCGCATGGCCACCAGATTCCACTTGCCAAAACGGGCGAAAATCTCGTAAACGTCGTACTGGAATTCGTCGATGCGCGAAGCGACGAACTCGCCGCTGCGACATGCCACCTCCCACTCAGAGGAATCAGAGCCGTAAATGACGGCAATGGATTGATATTTGGCCATTTTATTCGAAATAATAATTTTCTAGTTCATCCTTTCCCTGTACGGCCTCCCCTTCCTGGGAACCGCCGCAATACTCACCCTTGAGTTCCTCCGGGAAGACGTCGCTTGCCGAAATACCCAGGGTACCGTCCTGAATGACTTTCTTCATCCACAGGCCCCAGATGGGCAGCGCCATGTTGGCACCCTGACCCAGGTTGTTGTTGGAGAAGTGCACGTAACGGTCCTCTGCACCTACCCAGACGCCGGCTGTAATCTTGGGCGTATAGCCGATGAACCAGCCGTCGGAGTTGTCGTTGGTGGTACCGGTTTTACCGGCGATTTCACCTTTAAGACCATACTTGAAGCGCAGGCGGACGCCGGTACCGTTGTCCACCACGGCGCGCATCATCTGGATCATGGCGCCGGTGGCCCGCTGTGACAGGGCCTCCCGCTTGCGTCCGCTGAACTGTCCCAGGATGTTGCCGTCGCGGTCCTCGATGCGCGTAACAAAGAGCGGATAAGTATAGGTACCGCCGGAAGGATAGGTATTATAGGCGGTTACCATGTCGAAGACGGACAGGTCCGCTGCGCCCACGCAAAGGGACGCTACAGGGTCGATAAAGCCGCTGATGCCCAGTTTGCGCATCATGGCCACCATGGAGGCGGGTCCCAACTGTTTCATCAGGTAGGCCGCCACGGAGTTGGAACTGTGCGCGAGGCCCCAGGTGAGGTCCACCATGGTTCCGTCCGCGTGGGTGTCCTGCGGGGTCCAGGTCTGGTCTCCGTTCACCACAATGACCACGGGCGAATTGAGCACAGGGTCACAAGGCGTCATGCCGGATTCCATGGCCAGGGTGTAGATGAAAGGCTTTACGGTAGAACCCACCTGACGACGGCCCTGACGGACATTGTCGTACTTGAAGTAGCGGTAATCCGGGCCGCCTACATACGCCTTAACATGCCCTGTTCCCGGTTCGATGGCCAAAAATGCCGCACGGAAGAAGGACTTGTAATAGCGGATGGAGTCGTCCGGGGTCATGACCGTATCGCGATACCCGGGCTTGTCCCAGGTGAAGACGCGCATCTTGACAGGCTCGGAAAAACTCTTGTCGATTTCCGCCTGGCTGCAGCCGGAAGCTTTCATCATGCGGGTGCGGTCGCTCCAGCGACGGGCCTGCTTGAGGGTGGTCTCGATGATGGAAGGCTCCGTATCGGACATGAACGGCGGATTGCGGCGATACTTGAGTTCCCGGAAGAAGGCCTTCTGGAGGTCCTTTCCAAGGTGCTCCGCGATGGATTCCTCCGCATAGCGCTGCATCTTATAATTAATGGTGGTATAGATGCGCAGGCCATCCTTGTCCAGGTCGTAGGCCGAGCCGTCACTCTTGAAATTCTTGTTGAGCCAGCCATACAGCGGGTCATCCTCCCACTGCAGGGAATCGACCTGATAATCCTCCGCGGACGAATAGGACGAGCGCTTGGGCTTGTTGGCGCTCATGATGCGGCGGAGCATATCGCGGAAATAGGGGCCCACACCGGTGGTGCGGTCTCCTTTGCGGCTGTGCAGGACGATGGGCAGTGCCTGGAGGGAGTCGCATTCCGCCTTGGTAAGGTAGTGCATGTCTTCCATGCGGGACAGCACCAGGTTGCGGCGGCGCAGGGCGTTCTCCGGATTCAGGGAAGGGTTGTAACGCGTGGGCTTGTTCACCATACCCACCAGCACGGCGCTTTCCTCCGTGAGCAGTTCCGCGGGCTGTTTCCCGAAGAACTGGTTGGCTGCGGAAGAGATGCCATAGGAGTTGGAGCCGAAGAACACGGCGTTCATGTACATGTCCAGGATTTCCTCCTTGGTGTAATTGCGCTCCAGCTTGATGGCGGTGATCCACTCCTTTAATTTAATCCAGACCATGCCCAGCTTGCCCTTGTGGGCGCCACGGGGATACAGCGTTTTGGCCAGCTGCTGGGTGATGGTGGAGCCACCGCCCTGGGAGGAATCCCGGGAGAGGAGCGTACGGAACAGCACGCGGCCCAGGGACTGGAGATCTACGCCGGAATGGTCATAGAAGCGTTTGTCTTCCGTGGCTACCGCCGCCTGCACCAGCGACTGGGGCAGTTCCTCGTACCCTACGAAGGTACGGTTCTCTATATGATAAGTGGTAAGGATTTCTCCTTCCTCCGCGATTACCTGTGTTGCCAGCTTGGAATCCGGATTCTCCAATTCCTCGATGGAAGGGATGTCCGCGAACGCCCATACGGCACATAGCAGCAGTGCCAGCAGCACCACCGGGGTTACCAGAAGAATCCAGAACCACTTACTTATTTTCTTCTTTGCACTGTCCGTCATGCGATAAAATTTTTCACCGTGTGCAAGACCTTAGGTCTTGTCAAAAGTTCAGCCTACAAAATTAAACAGAAAATTTGGATTTATCCGCGAATTCTGCTTTACTTTGCAGAAAATTATCGGGCCACAAGCCCGTAAATGCTATCGATATGGAGGGAAAAAACTTAGTTATTGTAGAGAGCCCCGGTAAGGTGAAGACCATCCAGCAATACCTGGGAAAGGAATATCTGGTAAAGGCATCCATCGGCCACATCCGCGACCTGGAAGAGCACAAGCTCAGCGTCGACGTAGCCAACGGGTTCACCCCGGAGTATATCGTTCCGGCCGACAAGAAAAAAGTGGTTGCGGAACTGAAAAAGCTCTCGGAGGACGCCTCTACCGTGTGGCTGGCATCCGATGAAGACCGCGAAGGAGAGGCCATTTCCTGGCACCTGAAAGAAACGCTGGGTCTTCCCGAGGATAAAACCCGCCGTATCGTCTTTCACGAAATCACCAAAAACGCCATCCTGGAAGCCATCGAGCATCCCAGGAATATCGACATGAACCTGGTGAACGCCCAGCAGGCCCGTCGCGTGCTGGACCGCCTGGTAGGTTTTGAACTCTCGCCCATCCTGTGGCGCAAAATCCAGCCCAAGCTCAGCGCCGGCCGCGTACAGAGTGTGGCACTGCGCCTGATTGTGGACCGGGAAAAGGAAATCATGGCCTTCAAGCCCGAACCGTACTACCGCGTGGAAGCCACCTTCCAGCCGGAGAACACGGACACCCGCGTCAAAGCCACCCTGGACACGCACTTTGCCTCGGAGGCCGAGGCCCGCAAGTTCCTGGAGGACAGCGTGGGCGCCAATTACCAAATCGTCTCCATCGAGAAGAAGGCCGGCGTGCGGGTTCCCGCCGCTCCTTTCACCACTTCCACGCTGCAGCAGGAGGCCGCCCGGAAGCTCCACTTCCCGGTTTCCACCACCATGCGCGTGGCGCAGGGGTTGTACGAACGCGGTCTCATCACCTACATGCGTACGGACTCCACCAACCTGTCGTCCCTGGCCCTTGGTACCGCCAAAAAGTTCATCCTGGACAATTTCGGCGACGAGTATTCCCATCCGCGCCAGTATCGGACCAAATCCAAAGGCGCACAGGAGGCCCACGAAGCCATCCGTCCTACCTATATAGATAATGTATCCATCGACGGCACCGCGCAGGAGAAAAAACTGTACGAGCTCATCTGGAAGCGCACCATTGCTTCGCAAATGGCCGAGAGCCGCGTGATGAACACCACCCTCAAAGTGGGCTCCGACAAACGCGAAGAGCGCTATGGCCTGCAGTCCGTGGAACTGCTCTTCGACGGCTTCATGAAGGTGTATCTGGAGAGTCGTGACGATGAAGAATCGGCCCCGGAAGAGGTGGTACTGCCGGAACTGCACAAGGGAGACCGCATGCTGGAGCATGGTGTATCGGCCCTGTGCAAATATACCGTACCGCCAATGCGTTACTCGGAGGCGACGCTGGTGAAAAAGCTGGAAGAGCTGGGTATCGGGCGTCCTTCCACCTATGCCGCCACGGTAGATACCCTTACCCGCGGCCGCGGCTATGCCGTCAAGGGCGATAAAGAAGGTCAGAGCTTCCAGGTGACCAACCTGAGCCTGAAGAACGGTGCCATCAAGAGCAGCGTCAAGAAAGAGACCGTCGGTGCCGAGAAAGGCAAACTGCTGCCGCAGGAGATCGGGCTTATCGTCACGGATTACCTGGTGGGCAACTTCACCGACATCCTGGATTACGACTTCACCGCTAATGTAGAGGCCGATTTCGACGAGGTGGCCGAGGGCAAGAAGCAGTGGAATGCAGCCATTGCGGCCTTCTACTCCCCTTTCCACGCCCATGTGGAGCAGGTGATGTCGGACCGCAGTTATAGCAAAGTTACCCGCGAACTGGGCGTTGCCCCGGACGGGGAAAAAGTGATAGCCGCCTTTGGCAAGTTCGGCCCGTACGTCCAGAAGGGCGAGGGCGAAAAACGCCAGAGTGCATCCCTGGGTAAGGGTCAGCTTATCGAAACCCTCACCCTGGCGGATGCCCTGAAACTGCTGGAACTCCCCCGCACCGTGGGCCAGCTGGACGGCGTAGACATCGTGGCCACCCGCGGACGCTTCGGTCCCTACCTCAAATACGGCGAGCGCAACGTAAAACTCCCCAAGGGCGCCGATCCGCTCAAAATCGGCCTGGAAGAGTGTATCAGCCTGATTAAGGAACAGGCCGATACAGACAAGGCGGCCGCCGCCCCCATCGCAGAATTCGGCGATATCAAGGTGCTGAACGGCAGATACGGTCCGTATATCAAGCAAGGGGTTACTAATTATAAGATTCCCCGGGGCAAGGATGCCGCCAAGTTAACGGAGGCTGATTGTCAAGCGATTATCGCGGCTGCCGGCACGGCAAAAAAATATACGGGAAAGCGTTAGAATGAAAAAAAAGTTGTACATTTGCATCGGTTAGTTAAAAATTGAAAGCAAATGGCAACTTATCACATCGACCAGATCGACCAGAAAATCCTTTCTTACCTGGTTAAAAATGCCCGTATGCCCTTCTTGGAGATTGCCCGCGAATGCGGCGTTTCCGGTGCAGCTATTCATCAGCGTTTCAAACGTTTAGAGGCAAACGGAGTCATCACAGGCTCCCGTCTGCAGGTTAAGCCGCAGGCCCTGGGCCTCAACGTATGCGCATTTGTAAGCATTTCCCTTTCGGAGTCCACCAAATACCCGGAGGTAATCGCCAACCTCAAGAAGATTCCGGAGATTGTGGAATGTCACTTTGTTACGGGTAAGTATGCCATCCTGGCCAAGCTCTACTGCCTGGACAACGACCACCTCATGGAGGTGCTGCTGAACACCATCCAGAAAATCCCTTACATCCAGTCTACGGACACGATGATTTCCCTGGACGAGCCCATCGAGCGCCAGGTGTGGGTGAAAGATTTTAAATCGACCACTTATACGGGCCGTGACTGAATGATGGCCCGGGCGAGGATCAGGTCCTCCGGGGTGGTAATTTTGAGATTGAAGCGCTCGCCCTCGCAGAAGGTGAGCGCTATTCCGTATCGCTCCGCCACGGAAGCGTCGTCCGTGAAGGTGGTGTCGAACTGGAGGGTGTAGGCGGCCTTGAGAACCTCGGACTGGAACACCTGGGGCGTCTGGGCGCCGTAGATGCGGCTGCGGTCCAGGGTTTCGCCGGTGGCGGCCAGGGCACCGCCGCGTTTTTCCAGCACTTTGAGCGTATCGGTGACGGGCAGGACCGGGATGACGGCCGGGGCCTTTTCCGCGGCCTTGAACAGTTCCCGAATCTTGTCTACGGAGATGAGCGGACGCACACCGTCCTGCACAGCCACCAGGGCGCCGTCCGGGATGTATTTGAGGGCGTTCTTTACGGAATGGAAGCGGGTGAAACCGCCCTTGACAAGCCGCTGCGGGCACACGAAATTGGCCTGCAGGCAGTATTGCCGCCAATAGGTCACATGCCCTTCCGGCAGCACCGTAATTACCTGAATATCAGGGATGGCCTTTAGAAAAACTTCTATGGTACGACGCAGGATGGGAACCCCGTCCAACTCCAAAAACTGCTTGGGGACAGCCGCCCCCATCCGGGTGCCGGTACCGCCTGCAGTGACCACCAGATATTTTTTTCTCTCCATTGGCACAATTCTTTACGCAAATGTAATTATTTTTTCGTAATTTTGGAGGTATTTTCGATTTGAGCGTTAGTTATGGCATTTCACTTTTTGAATCAAGAATTGGCTATCGACCTGGGCACTGCCAACACCGTCATTTTCCAGAATGACCAGATTGCCCTGGACGAGCCTTCCATAGTGGCTATCGACAATCAGTCCGGCAAATGCATCGCCCTGGGGCAAAAGGCCAAACTGATGCACGAGAAAACCAATCCCGGCATCAAAACGGTCCGCCCTCTGAGGGACGGCGTTATCGCAGACTTTAACGCGGCGGAAATGATGATCCGCGGCTTCATCAAGCAGGTCAATTCCCGCCACCGGAGCCTGTTCGCCCCCAACCTTAAGCTGGTGGTGGGCATTCCTTCCGGCTCCACGGAGGTGGAAATCCGCGCCGTCCGCGACTCCTCGGAGCACGCCGGCGGCCGCGATGTATATCTCATCTATGAGCCCATGGCTGCGGCCCTGGGTATCGGCCTGGATGTAGAAGCGCCTAAGGGCAACATGGTGGTGGACATCGGTGGTGGTACCACGGAAATCGCCGTCATCTCCCTGGGCGGCATCGTAGTGCAGGACTCCGTGCGTGTCGCCGGTGACGTTTTCACGGCCGACATCCAGAACTACCTGCGCCAGCAGCACGTGATTAAAGTGGGTGAAACCACCGCGGAAAAAATCAAGATTGCCGTGGGTGCCGTTATCCCTCAGCTGGACGAAGAACCGGAACCGTTCCTTGTGCGCGGTCCCAACCTGATGACCGGACACCCGGTAGAAGCCCTTATCCCCTACCAGGAAATGGCCCACTGCCTGGACAAGTCCATCGCCCGCCTGGAGTCCTCTATCCAGCAGGTTCTGGAGCAGACTCCCCCGGAGCTTTACTCGGACATCGTGGAAAACGGTATCTTCCTCAGCGGCGGCGGCGCCTTGCTCCGCGGCCTGGACAAGCGGTTCTCGGAAAAGATGAACATCCAGTTCCACGTGGCGGAGGACCCGCTCCGCGCCGTGGCCCGCGGTACCTGCATCGCCCTTAAAAATACGGACAATTACTCCTTCCTCATGCGCTAATGCCCATGAAGCAGAGAGCCCTCACCGGTTGGATCAATTTCGCGGTCTTCCTTGTGCTGGAGATCGCGTCATTGCATATGCTCAAGCACAACGGGGATATGCAGAAGGCCTGGCTGGCGAGGGGCTCGCACTGGGTCATGGGGAACGTCTGGGGCACCAGCCAGCGCATCCGGGACTATTTCTCCCTGGCGGCCATCAACCAGCAGCTCTCGCAAGAGAACTTCGCCCTGCGGGAGCAACTGTTCCAGGCCCAGGAGCAATTGCAGCAGTTACGGGTCGATTCCCTCCAGCTGGTTCCCCGGCCCGGGTTCAGCCTCATCGCGGCGGAAGTCACCAAAATCAGCCGCAACAAGCAGCATAACTACCTCATCCTGAACCGCGGTTACGAGGATGGCATCCAGGAAAAGTCCGGCATCATCTCCCAAAACGGTGTGGTGGGCATCGTGGACGCGGTGAGCGCCCATTATTCCTACGCCTTCTCCTTCCAGAACAGCGACATCTCCATCAGCGCCCGCCTGGGCAGCGAAGGAGAGAGCGGCCTGCTGGTCTGGGACGGCATCCACACCAACGGCGCCGTGCTCAAGGAAATCCCGCTGCAGCAGCAGTACCATCCCGGAGACACCGTGTTCACCAGCGGCCACTCGCTGCTGTTCCCGCCGGACATCCCGCTGGGCATCGCCGGCGGCTCCAAAATCGTGAACGGCGCCACCAGCGAAATCGAGGTGCGCCTGTTCCAGGATTTCAGTGCGGTGCGCTACGTAACAGTGGTGCACAACAATGCGTTTGACGAAATAGAAGAATTTGAGCCATGAGAAAGTCCGGTTTCTGGGTAGCCTATTCCCTGCTTCTGGTGGCGCAAATCCTCCTGAGCAACTATTTCCGCTTCACCCCTTACATTACGCTGAGCATCCTCCCCGTAATGGTGCTTTGCATCTCCACCCGCATCCAGCCTTATCTGTGCATGCTCATCGCCTTCTTCAGCGGCCTCATCGTAGACTGGCTGTCGGAGGGCGTCCTGGGCCTTAACGCTTTCTCGCTGGTGCCGGTGGCGCTGCTCAGAAATCCCGTCATCCACCTGGTCTATGGCGAAGGCCTGTTCACCCGCAAGGAAGACTTCACCGTAAAAAGCCACGGTTTTGCCAAAGTGGTGATGGCCATCCTCATGATGCAGTCCCTTTTCCTGGCCCTCTACATTTGGGCCGATGGTGCCGGCCTCCGTCCGTTCTGGTTCGGCCTGGCCCGCTTCTTTGCCTCCCTGCCGGCAGGACTCGCAGTGTCGCTCATGACGCTGAACGTCCTGGCCGCAGACCAGCACCGATGAACGATAACGGCCGTCATATCCGCCTGCTCATCGGCCTGGGAGCAGCCGTTCTGCTGCTGCTGGGCTCCATCTTTTCTATCCAGATCCTGGACGACCGCTACAAGCAGGATGCGGACCGCAACTCAACGGTCTACGAGACCATCTACCCTACCCGCGGCGCTATCTTCGACCGGAACGGAGCCGTGCTGGTGGGCAACAAAGTGGCCTACGACATCCTGGTGAGCCCCCGCGAGGTCAAGGCTTTCGACACGCTGGCCCTGGCCACCGCCCTGGGCGTGACGCCGGAATTCATCCGGGGAAAGATGGACGAATATCGACGCAAACGCGCTTCCATCGGCTTCCAGGCCGTCACCTTGCTGCGTATGGTCCCTGCAGAGACTTATATGCGCTTCAACGAGGTGAAATACAAGTTCCCCGGCTTCCGCGGCCAGGCGCGCGGCATGCGCGAGTACCCCGTGAACGCCGGCGGCAACCTGCTGGGCTATGTGTCGGAGGTGAACCAGCGCTACATGGAACGGCATCCCGGCGAGTACCGCCGCGGCGACTATGCCGGCATGACGGGCATCGAGGCGGCGCGGGAACAGGACCTCCGCGGAGAGAAAGGCTATCACATCTACCTCCGCAACGCCCGCAACCAGATTGAGCAGCCGTTCAAGGACGGCGCCATGGACAAGGAGGCCGTTCCGGGGAAGAACATCGTCACCACCATCGACGCGCAGCTGCAGCAATATGGGCAGGAGCTCATGGCCGGCAAGGTGGGTTCGGTTGTGGCGATAGAGCCGTCCACCGGCGAAATCCTGGCCCTGGTATCGTCTCCGGGCATCGACGTGGAGCAGTTGGCCGATATCGGCAAGCATTATAACGAGATTGTCAAGAATCCTTACAAGCCCATGTACAACCGGGCCGTGCAGGCTTCCTATCCTCCGGGCTCGGTGTTCAAGCTGGTGAATGCACTCATCGGCATGGAGGAAGGCGTGCTGCGGCCGGAGACGCGCTATCCCTGCGCACATGGCTACCATTACGGCGCGGGACACAAACTGGGCTGCCACGGGCACCGCTCGCCCATCGACCTGGACGAGAGCATCATGATGTCCTGCAATGCCTACTATTGTTACGTCCTCAAAAATATTGTCGATAACCGCAAATACGACTCGGTGGCGGACGGCCTGGAGCATTGGAACGAGTACGTGAAGAGTTTTGGCTTCGGGCGCAAGCTGGGGAGCGATTTCCCGGCCGAGCTTTCCGGCAGCATCCCTTCCTCGCGTACGTACAACCGGGCCTATGGCCGCGGGCGCTGGAACTCCAACACGGTGCTTTCCCTTTCTATCGGCCAGGGAGAAATCCTGGCTACGCCCCTGCACCTGGCCAACCTCTGCGCCACCATCGCCAACCGGGGGCACTATTATATTCCGCACATCGTGAAGGCGTCGGAAGGCGTGGAGATTGACGAGCGCTTCTACGAGCCGCAGTACACCATGGTGGATACCACGCACTTCCCCAAGGTCATCCGGGGCATGTGGCTGGCGGTCAATGCACCCTCCGGGGCCGGCGGAACGGCCCGGGTGGCCCATGTGGACTCGCTGGATATCTGCGGCAAAACCGGCACGGCGCAGAATCCGCGCGGCGCCGACAACTCCGTATTCATCTGCTTCGCTCCCAAGGACAATCCCAAGATTGCCCTGGCGGCGTATGTGGAGAACGGTGGCTTTGGAGCGGCCTATGCGGCCCCTATCGCCTCGCTGATGGCGGAAAAATACCTCAAAGGCAAGACTTCCCGTCCGGACCTGGAAGAACGGATGAAGGAAGCCAACCTCCTGGACCGAGTGAAACATGACTGAGCAGCACTCACATACCCGACAGTCCGTGGACTGGTGGCTCATCGGCACGTATCTGGTGCTGGTGGTGATTGGCTGGCTCAATATTTTCGCCGCCACGCATAGCTCGGAGGCGGGGTCTCTCCTCTCCTGGGACGCCCGCGCCGGGAAGCAGTTCGTGTGGATCCTCACTTCGTTAGGGCTTGCAGCGATCATCCTGTACTTGATTCCGGCCCGGATTTGGGAGTCCGGCTGCATTCCGTTCTACGTGGCCGTGCTGGGACTGCTGGTGCTGGTGATTTTTGTATCGTCCGATGTCAAGGGCTCTCATTCGTGGTTCAACCTGGGGCCTGTCCGCTTCCAGCCGGCGGAGATTTCCAAAATATCGACCTCGCTGCTGCTCGCTTACGTGATGAGCCAGCAGAACTTCCGCATCACGCGCTGGAAGGACTTCTGGACGGTGGTGCTGATCATCGGCGTCCCTATGCTGGTGATCATCGGCGAGAGCGAAACCGGCAGCGCGCTGGTATATGCCGGCTTTATCTTTGTGCTGTACCGGGAGGGGCTTTCCGGCTGGTGGCTGGGGGCCATTGGCCTGGTTATCATGTTGTTTGTGGGAACGTTGAAGTGGAGCGCATACTGGTCGCTGATGTTCATGACCGCCATGCTCGTGCTCTGCAACGCCTACATGGGGCCCAAAGAACTGCGCAAGGGGCGGCTCCTGTACGGAGGCATTTTTGTGCTGGTGATGGGCTCGTTCCCGTCGGTGCTGCGCCACTTCTGCCGGCAGGTGCAGGCACACATGGACTTCCTGTCTTCCCGCGTGTGGGTACCATCGGCCCATGAAACTTATCATTATACGTGGAGTTTCCTGCTGGACGTGAATCCGTTGTGGATTCTGCTAGGGATGGCGGCGGTGGCGCTGCCGCTGCTCGCGCTCCGGGCCTGGAACCAGAAAGACCGCTTCCTGGGCATCTCGCTGGGGGTGTGGCTCGCGGGACTGGTGCTGATTTTCTCCACCGATTACATTTTCCAGAGCGTGTTGCAGCCGCACCAGCGCAGCCGCATCGAAGTGCTGCTGGGGCTGAAGGAGGACCCCTCCGGTGTGGGCTATAACGTGATGCAGTCCAAGATTGCCATCGGCTCCGGCGGGCTCTTCGGGAAGGGCTACCTGCAAGGCACGCAGACCACTTTTGGCTTTGTGCCGGAACAGGCGACGGACTTCATTTTCTGCACCGTGGGTGAAGAATGGGGCTTTGCGGGCTGCCTGCTTGTCATCGGCCTGTATACTTTCCTTATTACGCGCTTGGTGCTGGATGCGGAACGCTGCCGGGGCAAGTTCACGCGCACTTACGGCTATTGCGTAGCGGCGTGCGTCTTTATGCACCTGTTCATCAACGTGGGCATGACGATCGGCCTGGTGCCGGTGATCGGCATTCCCCTGCCCCTGCTTTCTTACGGCGGCTCGTCGCTGTGGGCCTTCACCATTTTAATTTTCATTTTCTTATCTTTGTATCGAAATGAGAAAAAATATTTCTAATACCATGAGACGGTTTTTCCTTCTGTCGGTTTCCCTGCTGCTGCTTTTTTCCTGCAAAAAGCAAGAGAGTCCGGATACCCCTGCCACTCCCGTACGCGACCAAAAATACTATACCAACTTGTTCGCCTATAACGTCATGAACCCGTACTACTTGTGGCGGGACCAGATGCTGACGGAGCTGGAGGACTGGCACTCCGGCATGGACCCGATTGAAAAGGTGAAGTCCCTGCGATACAAGGAGGGGGATAAACTGGTGGACCGCTGGACCGAACTCATGGAGGACTACACGCCGTTCCAAAGCAGCATCACCGGCAACGGGAAAACCTTCGGCCTGGACTTCGTGCTGCTGCGCCTGAAGGACAGTGACGATATCGTCATGGAAATCATCTATACCTTTGCCGATTCTCCCGCCCGCAAGGCCGGACTCAAGCGGGGCGATATTGTGCGGACCGTGGATGGAACCACGCTCAATATGAGCAACTACGTAGAACTCCTGAATGAAAAGATATACTACTTCCCCGAGACCCTTACGCTGGGCCTGATGGACGGAAGTTCCGTGTCGATGACCGCCGTCAAGATGTATTCGAACCCGGTACACATCGCCAAGACGCTGGATGTAAAAGGCAAAAAGGTGGGCTACCTGCACTTCACCGACTTCACGCTGGATGCCTGCAAGGATTTGGTGGATGTTTTCCGGCATTTCAAGGCCGATGGCATCCAGGAACTGGTGCTGGACCTGCGTTACAACCGCGGCGGCTATGTGACTACCAGCCAGGTTCTCGCCTCCATGATTGCCCCGCCCGCCGTCGTTCAGCAAAAGGATATCTTCTGCAAGGATATTTTCAACAGCCTCATCGGCCCGGACATGGATACGGAAACCCCCTTTGCCCCCACTATGGAACTCACGCTGTCCAGCGGGAAAATCATGCTGAACATGCTCAATGCCAATCCGGGAATCGAGCGCCTGTGGGTGCTGGTGACGGGGAGCAGCGCATCGGCCTCGGAACTGATTATCTGCGGTCTCAAGCCTTATCTGGACGTGCGGCTGGTGGGTTCCCAGACCTTGGGCAAGTTCTGCGGAGGGTACCTGGTTACGGCCGAAAACTGGTTCAAGCAGCTGCAGAAGCAAAAGACCGATATCGACTTTGACGAGGCGTTCAAATATACCGAGAAATGGGGGCTGTACGTCATCGCGTCCCGCTATACGGACTGCAACGGCGTAACGCTGAGCATGCCGGACGGGATTCCTGTCGATTATGAGGCCTACGACGACCCGCGCGACGGGTACGACCTGGGAGACCCTTCCGAGGCCATGCTGGCCGTGGCGCTGGGGCACATAAACGGATTGCCGCTTGCCAAGCCCACCAAGAGCGCTCTCGAGCAGCGCGTGGATGTTCCGTTTAACAGGCCGGGAGCCGGCGTTTTACTGTATTGAGATGAAGACTGTACTTATTACCGGTGCCAGCAGTGGCATCGGCTTCGATGCGGCCCAGGCATTGGCCAAGGCGGGTTATAAGGTATTTGCCGGTGCACGGCGGGTAGAACGGATGGAGCCGCTGAAGGCGCAGGGCATTACGCCGGTGGCGCTGGATGTGACATCGGAGGAGTCGATCGATGCCTGCCTGGCTTTGGTTGGCCCCGTGGATGTGCTGGTGAACTGCGCCGGTTATGGCTCTTTCGGACCTATCGAGGCTGTCTCGCTGGAGGAGGGCCGTCGGCAGATGGAGGTGAACCTCTTTGGCCTGGCGGCGCTTTGCAAGAAGGTGCTGCCGGGAATGCGCGAGCGCCAGGAGGGACGTATCGTCAATATTTCTTCCGTTTGTGGAAGGGCGAGCCTGTATTTGGGTGGCTGGTACAATGTGTCCAAATATGCCGTGGAGGCATTTTCCGATGCCCTGCGTATCGAGATGGCGCCGTTCGGGGTAAAGGTGGTGCTCATCGAACCGGGCGCCACGCGCACCAATTGGGGCTTCATTACGGCCGATAACTTGGAGGCCTGCGGTAGCGGAACAGCGTACGAGGAGCCGACTTTGGCAGCAGCCTCCATGATCCGCAAGATGTTCGGGACCAGCCTGTTCTCCCACCCGTCGGTGGTGACGCGCGCCATTTGCCGCGCCGTGCGTTCGCGCCGCCCCCGTACCCGCTACGTGGTGGCCGCCGGCTCGTGGTCCATGGTGTTCTGGCACGCCGTCCTCCCCACCCGCATGTGGGACGCCATCGTCCGCCAGCTGGGCTCCCCCCGCCTCGCCTCACTCGTGGAAAAGTTGTAAATTCGCTTTTTTTCCGTAACTTTGCACTCCCACATTTTGCCTTGGTGGTGGAATGGTAGACACGAGGGACTTAGACAATTTGAGTGCACTCTCTGAAAAGAGAGATGTAGAATGCCGTAAATTCAAGGAAACCTTAACGGATAAAGCCGAAGGCAATCTTGAGCCAAGCCTTTAAATAGAGGAAGGTGCAGAGACTAGACACGGCACACCTAAAGGGAAACCCATGGTGAAGGAATAGTCCAGACCACAAACAGTTACTGGTGGCGAAAGCCATAGTGGCACGAAAATCCCTTGGCCCGAAACGGCCGTGCGGGTTCGATTCCCGCCCGAGGCACGAAAATAGCCCGTAGAGTGAGCTCTGCGGGCTGTTTTTATTTAGTTGGACAACATTTGGACAACAGCTATTCTGAGAATATCCAGTTAGAGACTCTATCCCAAATGATTGAAAGCATCTTTTCCGTTCGCTTGTCAACCAAATCTTTATCCCATTTATCTGTTACATTCATCACTGAAAGAGGTTTAAGATGCGCGTTGTATTCACATTCCATCAGCATCTCTTGGGTATCAAGATTCCATGAAATACTGAGTTCGGTTGCTTGCTCTCCGATTTTGGCCAACTTTTGTTCATCGTTCTCAGAGACACATCTATAGTACAACAATTTCTCAATCCATCCCTTATTTCCCGCAGAAGAGTTCAGTTTTTGGGGTAGTAGTGTTAGATTTCCCAGAGTTTGATATGGTTCAAGAATTGGATCATAAAGAGACTCGTCCCAATCTCCATTATTAGTTTGAGGCGCAATATGTTCAATCGTTCGAAGGGATGGTGACGACCACTTATCCAAACACAAGTATTTACAACAGCCATCCTTCCCTCTCTTCATTAAACCAGGATTATCTGCGTCGGGAATGACATCATGAGCACAAAGAATAAGGGCCAATCTAATAATCTCCTTCCCAGTTGAATCGTACTTGCAATACCCCCGAGCTTTCTCTTTCCAACGGTCAAAAGTGTTTATCTCCTTTTCTTTAAGTTTCTCGCCAAAATAATGCCTTATTACACTAATCGTCAAAGGCTCGTTAAGTTGCTTAAAGAAATCTCTATATGAAGAGTCTAGACCGGAATTTGATAACGCTGTTCGCCAAATAAAATAATATGCGGCGATAGCTTTTACTGTAGATGTAAAATCACTTGTGGCATTTGGTTTCCCGTCCAATACCTCACTATACATTCGTGCTAGAATAGTAATCGCCATTTTATGATTAGACGATTTAAGGAATGATAATAGCAAAGAAGCAACATCTGCATCTGAGTCTGCGCCTATATCAGGGAACAACTTATTTCCTCTAATATCATATTGGCTCCACTTCTGATAAAAATCAGCATAATTCCCCATTCTTTTTACGAAAGACAATTTCTCTTCGGCTCCTTCGGCTTTCTCGTATACGCTAAGCAACTCTTTCCTTTGCAAACTAAAATGTGTAGAAAGAGCTATTCCTTCTTCTGCCACGAAAAAAGATGTTAAGAAGTCATTCGTTCTTTTATTCTTTTGCTGAGCAGTTGCTGTACCTTCGTCAGAGAGGAATGATTCAACCTTTTTAAAGAACTCTCCGCTTTTAGAATCTTTAAACTTTTCATGAAATGTCTTTTCAACAGTATTGACAATCATTGGTTTAAATGTTTCTATGGCAGTTAATGGTGTTCCGGTAGCATTAAGTGATTGGAACATATCAAATGCCCACTCCTCATTCGTCGGTTGAATAATTGTGAAGCAACACCTGTCAAGTAAATAATGACATACAGAGAGCGTTTGAACTAATTCGCACAGAATATAAGAATCTGCTCTTTTATCAGAAAAGTCTTTCTCTTCAATAATAGCACATAGATCCGGACGTTCATACTCCCAGATAGATGATTGCGATAGATGGGCTAGAATACTCCACGCTGTTGCAAAATCATCAGATTGTTCAATATGAGCCATCGCAACGTCTTTCTTAAGCCACTCTTCAATCCTACGGCCATTCTTATACACAGCACTTCCATAATAAGGGTTCTGCCTATCAGAAAACTTGGGATAGGACAACCCTTCAGTAAAGTGTGCCTCAATAAAATGGCCTAAATAATTCGACAATTCAGACTTATATGCTTCGTCCACGCTATTATCACGTGTCCAATAATCTGATTGTCCCCTTACAATCTTTGGCTTCCATCTTGGTGTGCCTCTACGTAAATCAAAGCTAAATATTGTTAAGAGTTTCTCTGTCCAAATATCGCATATCTCGTTAATGCTTCCCACAATCGGGCTTTTCGCTTTAACACGTTCCTTTATCTCCGATAAACGCTTTACAAGAAGTGTGGACATAATAGCTATTGTTGACACGCGCTGTTGTCCATCAATTAGCTTTTCTATTCTTGGAGGAATCGCTTCCTTATCAACAGGGTCAATATGCCGCCAGTCAGGTTCAACAACTGAGATGATTGTCCCTAAAAAACGAATCTCTTTTGAGTCATCAAGGACTTCACCTAATGCAATTCGCTGAATACCCCTTGTTAAATCCTCGATAAGCTGTTCAATGTTATCATTATCCCAGCTATAATCTCTTTGATAAAGAGGAATATACAATCCTTGGCCAGGAAGATTTAGAAAATCGTAAACGCTTTTGTTTTCAGTCAAAAAAGATTCCTTGATGTTCAGTGCCATATATTATGAAGACTATCGATTATACTATAAAAAACAATTTGCGCAAAAAGCATCATTATCATCGTCCAGGTTGTCAATGAGCCGGCAACTGGCACCGGCACGTTTGGCCTCCTGTTTCTTTATGGCATCCAGTTTGATCTGCCGCACACGTTCAGGCAGGCAGAGTTCAGCAAGGCTTTCGTTCTGGTTCCAGGTATAGCCATCCTTCTCGAACTCCATAGCCTTTGCGTAAAGGTCCGGATGTTGTTCATAGAGCCACACCCACTCAATCTTCTGCTGGAAGAAGCAGAAGTAGCAGCCGGAGCGACTCCGGTTGTAGGTACCTTTCTTCCCGTCCACCTCAAAAACAATCGGCTTGTAATAAGCTGGAACGCCAACGCCGCTGTCTTCGAGTATCTGGAAGATGTCATCTTTCACAAGTACATCATCGTTGTCCACCAGAGGGAATTCATCAAGTTGGCCAACTGGATAGTCTGTAGTCTTCAAAAAAGCGAACACGACTCTATTGAACACCTTCACGTCAAGGTCCAGAAGTGCGTTTAGCTTTTTGGAATAGAAGAACGTCTTGGAAAGAGGTGTATCAACGATTTTCAATGCCTCCTGGCGGATATCGTCAGGACAAATCGTCTCATAGTACTCATGGATTTGGGCAATGTTGTCGTTGTTCAGCACCTTATTGATGACATCAAGGCTCCAGATGTTCTTCCTGAACGGGAAGATGGCCTGGATGTTCGGCTTTGTGGAGATATAACCTTCACGGTCTTCATCGCCGCGGATACCAACGTAGGAAATGGCCGGTTCTTCCCCAACGAACTTCTCCATCTCTGCCAATTTCATCTTCTGGGTACACCAACGGGCCTGCGGTGAAGGCAGAAAATTACCACTGGCTTTGAGGAAATGATGAAACGGAGTAGGCTCAGGGCTACCTTCGGCCGCTCTTAATATCTTGATGCCTCCAAGATATGAATCCAACCGAGCGATGAGCAATTCTGTCTCAGCCAACTCGCATCCCGTGTCAGAATTGTAGTACTCGACTTTGAGGTCAGGGTACTTATTCTTCATGTAGATGGCGAGGGCTGCGCTATCCTTGCCGCCAGATATGCCAAGTATGTGTCTTAACATAGAATCAATTCTTAATCTTGTCTGCCAGCATTTCGAGCAGGATGCATACGTCCAAGTTGGAATCGCCGGAAAGATGTTTCTCTAACTCAGCTTTCCTCTTCTGTACCTCTGCCTGCTTGGGTTTCGGCAAACGATAGGTTTTCTGCTGCTCATTAACACCGTTTGTGTTCAACAGGCCAAAACTATACAGCGTGTCATCAGATTCCGCATCTGCCACCTCGGAAATGCCAATATAGCGGTCAAGTTCATAGAAGAGGAAGATGATGTTGTCCAAAAGTGCTTCCTCTTCCTTATCCCTCAACTTATATAACTGCTTGTCAAGGACTACGCTGGAAATCCTTTCGATAAACTCCTTGTTGGTCTCTGCTGGGGCCAGCACTCTGTCAAGGAATGACCGTGCTTTCTGTGTAAGAAGGTGTTTCTTAACATTGGCATACCTCGTGGTTAACACGGCCTTATATGACTCATAATCGGCAGGAAGACCAAGTTTCTCAACGAGTCGGTCTTCTATCCTTTTAATGAGTTCCGGATAACAGGCATTCAGTTCACGAACAGCATCACGAATCTTATCCAGATAGTCCTGAATGAAGTCATCGTCCAAAGCATCTCCGCGATAGCCAAGCGATTCCGGAAGCAGTTCAAAGAACACTTTCTCAGGATCAACTGCATTGGCAAGCACATCACGGAACTTCGCAACATTGGGATTGCTGAATTTGTACGTATGTTGAGCGTACTCGTTGAGGTTCTTGAAGAAGTATAGGAACGGTTTGAATGTATTGGCAAAAGAGTCCTTGCTCAACGCAATCTCATCGTCTTTCTTGAGGAATTGCCGGTACTTCCTGAAAAACTCCAGTTTTACCCCGCTGACACTAAATGCCTTGATGGTATACTCGCTCGGATGCTTCCAGAGCAGGTCAATGACTTCGCGGTTAATGTTCATGACATAGGTGCCACTTGCATTGTACATGGCGAAATCTTGCTGCTTGATATAGAGGTAAATGGGTATCCAGAAATCGATGAAGCCCTGCTTAAGTTTGAAGGGACGTGACATCAATATCTTGATGAGTTCGCTGACCTTTCTGGGGCGATCCACTGTCCTTGCCACAAACGCCTCGCAAGCGTTCCAGAATTCCATGACCTTCTCATCAGTAGGAGCGCCGAACACATATGCTCCGTCTTCGTCCTGGCGGTGAATGCCGGTATTTTTGAGGAGGGTGATGTATATCGTCTTCTCAGGCGGGAATTCGTTCTCTCCAAAGCCCAGGTCCGGCTGGTCCGGATACGCAAGAATCCTATCCAGGAGATTGGACTTGGCCAAGGAGATAGCAGAACTGAGTTTCTGCTTGTTGAATAGTTCGTTCTGAATAGCGGGCGTCCCGGAGTAGACCTCAGAACAAACAGAAGAAAGCAGCTTGTTGAAGTCCTTCTTGGAGCGAATCTGGCATTCCTGTCCCTTGAATATCCATGTGACATTTCCGCTACCATCGAACAAGTAGTCATTCAAGGCAGAGTTCAGGCAATTCTTCTCAAACTCTTGAATATTTGAAATCTCCCGCTTCGCCACCTGGTCATCAACGGCCACCTTTTCAGCGATATACTGGAGTTTCTTGATTTCGTGGAGGTGCTTTACAATGTCAGAGACATTATTGAACACCGCAAAGAGCAGCGCTTCCTCGCTGGAGGCCGATACTGCCTTGACCTGACCTATGCAACCTTCCTCAAGCGGAAAGATGAGTTCGCAGAATCCATCAATATCGCCATCGGGAACCTTTGCTTCTGGTTCATTTAGTACAATGAACGAGAAATAACGAGGCGTTCCTTTGGTATAGAAAGCAGCGGAAGCAGAAGCAATACGCGGCTTGATGTAATCCCGAAGTTCATCTACCGTGGCAGATGGTGTGGGAACCATTGTGGCGGCGCGTAGAAGTTCTGCCTCGATGTTGATGTCAGTACCCTCAAAGAGAATGTACTGGGACTTGTATGTGGCGTACCTGATTACCTTGACTCTTTCCAGTTCCCGGATGACTTCGCCAGCGTTTTCTATTCCAAGAGCGTACTGACAGTACTTTTCAAGAGCCTCACGGTTGAGGGAAGTTTCGGAAGAGCCAAAGATACTTAGCAGGCCAATAGACTTGACCACCTTCTGTGCATCGGCAATAAACTCACCGGCAAGGATGCCACTTTCTATGCGCCCGAGGGCGACCTTTATAGCTGACCAGCCTGAGGATTCCAGATTTACCTGGGATATTTCCGAATAAAAGTTGTAGATGGCGTAGTCATAAACGTCAGCCAGGTTATAGGTCTGGTGCGGTTTCCCGACATAGTTGAGTATTGAATACTGCCCAGTGGTCGTTAGGAACGAGAAGAGCGACCGCTCATTCTGCCCGTACTTCTGTATAGCCAACGTGAGACAAGAAGCAGCGAGGGGATCAATGGGATTCAGTTTGCGGGCGGTTTCTTCTGAGAAACTGTCCGAGATAAAGCGGCACTGCTTAGCAAGGGCATATACAGTGGCGAAATCGGTTTCATCAGCCTTCTGCTCTGGTGTAAGAGTCAGCTGTTCAGCGGCCAGATAAAGGAGTTGTTCTACCGGCTCGCTGAAAACAACCTCTTTGAAACGTCCCTTCACCTTCTGCCATTCTTTCCGCTGGGACTCGGTCAGTTTTGAAGCGTATGAGCTGAAGTTTTGATGGAGAGTGGAAAGCAGGATTGCTTTGCGGCGATGGTCATTAACCAGCTCGCAAAGTTGCTGGATGAAGTACAGTTCTTCCTCCGGGTTATTCTTGGCTGCATGCTCGAGGACCTTACCGAATTCGTCGATAACGATAATAACGGCCTTGTTCTTGGCTTCTGCTTTTTTGCAGAACTGCTTGAGAGAATCCAGTGCGTTCCGGTTTTCGACCTTCAGTTTGCGGGCAAGAAGGCCCTGCAGGGAATCATATTCGCCGACGATGTTGAATATCTCAAAGGACTCCAGGCCAAAGAAAACTGTCTTCTTCTTGATAAGAGCATCGTCTTTACCCAGCAGGCCCCTTTCGAGAGCCATGATGAAACTGGATTTGCCGGTACCATAGGTGCCGATAACTGAAAAGGAATGAACGCCGGAAGAAACGCTGGAGACAATGTCCCCGAGAACGCGCTGCACATTTGGCGTTACGATATACTGGAAATCTTCTTGGACTCCAATCTCGATATTTACTGATGCGTTATATCTCATGCCTCCGTGTAATAATGATTAAGAACGGCGGCTGCATCTATGTCGTGAATGAACTGGAGGTTCTTCACTCCGCTGTTATCGGTGTAAGATAAGTCTTCTGGATGCTGTGCTACAACCTCACGAACTAATTCAATGAGATTTGTAAGCGAAAGACCAAAAATCAGAGCGACTTCCTGCATGCCGTCCAGAGAAATGGTGTTGTCTTCACCTTTGTAGTCCAGGAGGGCATAGAGCAGGATGTCAGGATGAATATGACTGGGTTCGGTATCATTGAAGGCGTAGCGGTCAGATTCTATATTCTTGATAAGGCCTAAATCTAAAAATAACGCAGAAAAATCATCGTTCGTCCTAGTATCTAATGGCTGCACATAATTATGAAGGAGAACGCCGATGTCTTTCTTTATGGTATTTTCGTTGTAAACATTTTTTTGATTAGCCGCAAGGCATTTCCTGTAGATGTAACTTTCTAGTTGCTTCCTAGTGAATTCTATTTTCTCACGTTTAAATCCGAGAAAAGTTAAATGATACAATGTGGCAATCTTTTTTGTGACCAAAAAATAATGTAGAAGCCATAAGGACCCTTCATCCTCCAAATAAGGGTCAACTCCATTTACGGAATCAAAAAAGAACAAAGCAAAAGGAGTATTCCTATCTTCTTCAATCAATCCCATAGCACGAGTCCAATAACGAATAGAAGAGACCATGTTTTTGCCAACACCAAGAGCGGCTACGGCTTCAGGTGAATTAAAATCTACTCCCGCCGCTTTAGCATCGTAAGCTTTCTTGAGCCATAATGGCTTACAGAAGAAAGATTCATGGCCAGAAAAGGTATACTTATCCATGTTATTATCTTGTAGCTATTATTCGTAATTGCAATAAATGCAAATTTAATAATTTCTTTTTGTTTCTCCGAAAGTCACCTTTCGAGTGTGACATCAACTCAAATCAAAACGGAGACTATGGAGCCAAATACGCTCGCCGTTAGGCGCAAGAGGAGGCTCTTTGAGCCACGTTCGTGTCACGAACGCACATCTCGCAGTTTGAACTAACGGATAATCATGCTTACATGATTGCATAATTGTATTCAACATAGCAATGATAGCATTCATTATGATATGGCGCTTTGTTTTCCATTAAAACCTGTATGTATATGTCTGCACCGGCATGGAGGAATTCAATCATGCGAAAATGGATAACGATAGGTGCGGACTGCAAGATGGGTGTATGTCATACACTTTTACGCCTCCGGCAGACAAAAAAGACAGGCTCCGGAGTCGCCTGTCTAAAACGATGAAAAGGAAAATGTCAAAAGGCTTCGCTGTACCTCTTTACGAAGGCGGCGGCTTTTTCATCGGCCTCCAGCACCTTATCCAAAAGTGCGTCCAGCAAAGCGCTGTATGATGGATAGTTCTGCCCGGCATTTCGCCGCAGCCAGAAACTGTAGCAGTCCAGGCGGGCGAAGGTTCTTCGGGACAGGGAAATGCTGGTGCGGTCAATCTGTCCCATGGCTGCTTCCTCCCTCCGTTAAGAATACGCATAACATCGGCCGTCCGGTACAGATGCTTGCTGCCCACCATTGACGGCACCAGATAGCCGCGCCGGGCCCACTTGGTCATAGTAGAGTCGCAGCGCCGGAGAAGCGTCATGACTTCCTTTCGGGTCATCCACTCTTCCTGCGGTTTCTCTGCCGCCTTGTGGCGGACGATGGTTTGTTGATACTTGGTGATGACAGCATCGGCGAACGCCTCCAACTGCTCATCGGTGATGATGGTAAGGACCATCTGGCTTGCCGGCACTTCCGGCGCACAAATCTCTCTCTTCATATCGAACCAGAAATAAAGGTTTAAAAATATGTATCGCTGCACGGGCATTAGTCCATGCAGCGATACAAAGTTCTATAAAATACTTGGTTTGTGCAAGTTTTCGGGTTGGACTACGCCTTCACGTACTTCTGGTTAGGATCATTTGGCGTCTCTGGAATAGTCATTTTAAGTACTCCTGCCTCAACCAAAGGATTAATGTATTTCTTTCTGTTTTTTGTTTGATTTGTCAAACCCATTCTTGCAAGTATTTCGCCTGCTGTTCTTGGAACAGTACAAAAATTAATGATATCCTTGGTTTTTCCAGATAAATAATCTTTCGTTGTTTTAGCTCCGTTACTCTGCTCCGTTACTCCGTTACCAAGGTCCGTTACTTTTTGGTTAACTCCATTACTGTTCTTGGTTACTCCGTTACTTTGCTCCGTTACTCTGACACTTTCTCCGTTACTTTCTCGCCAAAAAGTAACTATGACCTCCTTCCTCTTTTCATCGTTGAGTACTTCTATCTTGTCATCCAGTTCTCGCACCCTGATAAAACCACTGCCAACACCCGTGTACGGTAATAAAAATGCCCCGTGGGTGAAAACCATTTTGTTCCTAGGAAAGGAAGTTCCAGTGAGGACATCTTCAACTTGTAAGCCTCCAGGAAGAATTCCAGGACTATGAATCTCAACCCGATTGTCAAAAATGAACAGTCTGACAGGCGCTTCCCTGCTATACGAGCGATGCAGAAGCGCGTTCGAGCAAATCTCGGAAAGCGCGCCGATGGGTATTTCTAACTGCCCTAGTGAATTGAAATCCGGGTCCACCTGAACGTTGCGGAGATTGCGCTTGAGGAAGGACATCATTGCATTGTATTGAACCAACAGGCCGCCGTCTGCTTCTGCATCGTCCATCTTATCCCTGAACTCTGTTCCTCCCTGGCTGTTGCCAATAAAACTGACACATTTCACGGTTGCAGTGGGAAGCCAACGCTGGGTGTGCTTCCCGAAAAGCAGCATGGCGGCATAGGTAATACCGTTATTGGGACGAATCAATCCGAAGTTCTTGAACAAGTGTTCGACCGTCATTCCTGATATAGCTATCCCAACCAACTCGTCGGCAGAAGCATCTTCCATCTGCTCATAGGTAATCTTTTTGGCCTTGAACGAAGCTTCAAAGCGAATTCTCAAATAGGTCTTTATGATCTCCTGATCCAAATCGGCCATGCTTGCCCCTGGAACCAATGCCTCGTCCTGCCGGAAGGTGCCGCTGTCGGACATCATCTCGGCAATCTCGGCATTGTCAATGACCCGGCGCTTGTTGGCTCCATTCTTTACCCATACAATGCCCTTGTTATCCTTGTAAGGTTTATTGATGCCCTCAGGGATAGTCGCAACAATCAACTGCCCGCCAGGCACATCCACATTCTCCGTCTTAATGGAAATGGCGGGCTTGACATTCTGCTCCGCAATCTGGGAAAGCAGGCTGGTCTGCTCTTGAACCTCCAAGCGCGAAAGAGCATTGACCTCTCCTGTTTTGTCGTTCACTCCGACGATGATGGTTCCTCCACCACGCTCATTGGCATAGCAGACCATCTCCTTACCAACCTCATAATTATCCAGCACCCGTTCCTTCAACTGAACTGGTGTCTGTTCGCCTTTCCCACAGAGCTTCAGTATTTCTTGCGTCGTCATAAGCCTCAACGTATTTCTGCAAATTTAATGAAACTATTTCTTATTCTCCAGAATCTTCACCAAATCCTGCTTCATCCCAAGGTCGATTTCACGGTAACGATTGAAGGCGCGGGAGCCTTCGGCATGGCCGGTGAAGGAGGCAACAAGGTTCGGGTCCTTGACTTGCCGATAGATGTTTCCGGCGAAGGTGCGGCGGGCCAAATGGCTGGATGCAATCTTGTTCAGCGGATGCTTGACCTCCGTGCGGGTTCGATTCCCGCCCGAGGCATCGAGAAAACACAACTAATTGAATAACAATTAGTTGTGTTTTTGTTTTTTGCTGTTTTTGTGGCCAAAATCACGAAATGTTTCCCAAATGTTACCCTAAAAAACAATCACAACGAAACAATCTGCTGATTGTTATTTATTTATAACTAAAAGTTAGTGTTCCCGCCCGAGGCACGAAAAAAGACCGCTGATTGGCGGTCTTTTTTCATGCCTAATATCTTCGATTGACTGGGGGCCTAAAGATAAACCTTTGGGATGACTTATTTTTGCCTTTTCCACGCTTTAATCCTGTCTAAAACAATAATGAAGACAAGAATGATTATGCATATTGGGATGAAATGCGATATGATAAAGAGAAAAACGTAGAACAAAGATTCCTTCAAAAAATCCCACGCCTGCTTATAAAAAGGATCATCTTTGTTGATATGGTACAATGTATCTTCCTTGAGGTGGTATTCTTTCTCATCTTCAAACCAAATCAATTCCGTCATGCTTTCATTGACACGGAGAGAATCTGGAACTGGTAGCGGAGAATACATATTATAAACGCGATTCCCTCGTGCGTGTTTCTCCCAGACAATGTCAATATACGGAGGCCGATAAACGTAATGGCCGTAAACATCATCAGAAAAAGAGCCAAGAACTTCTGCCGATGACATATGTGCTTTTACTTTGGAATTGTCTTTAAAAACAATGAGCATATGCTGCAAAGGGTCATAATACCCCCTGTACATTTTTCCGGATAGTTCGTCTTTCTGACAAGAGACGAACAAGAACGTTCCCAGCAGTGCGATGGCTATGTAAAGCTCTCTTTTCATCCTCTTACAAAGAACATCATAGATATTTTTGACCGACATATTCCGATTTATCTAACTCTCAAAGTTAATCATTATTCTTCAGACCCTCTAGAACTAGATAGTTTTTTCGAACACTTTTGGTCACCTTTTTCTTCCTGAATGAAGACCGAGGCCGATAAAACTGGCACTTTCTTTGTCTATCGATACCGCAGACAAAAAAGTAGATTTATGCGGATTATGTTGGCTATCGCCCTCTCCTTGCTCCCGGTCTTGCTTTCGGCGCAGGAGCACGTCACCGTCAAAGGGAGGATCATCAATGAACAAGGTGAGGCTGTCGAATATGTCCAGCTCGGTGTTCCCAAACTCCAAATCGGGTCCATTTCTGCCGCCGACGGCCGCTTTGAAATAGATATGCCTTGTGATACGCTGGAGTTTTTCCACGTATCTTACCAGCCGGCAGCCTATCCTGTTACCGGACCTGACGATGACGTGGTCATCGTCCTTCACGGACGGGAACTGCCACCCGCCGTATCCATTGGCGGTAACACGAAAGAGAAGTATCTGATGCGCCCCGGAACGAATGTGCTGAAGAATATGGGGGTCATCAGCACCGTCCTGCGGAGCGAACACCCATCGGGGCGGGAAATAGGTTCCGTTGCCCAGGCCAAAAAGCCGTTCCTCGTGCAAGACATCCTGTTCACTGTGCACAGCAACCACATCCCCGACTGCGTCGCATCCATCAACATCTACCGCATCGAGGGCAGGAAGGAATCGTTTGTCAACGTGCTCCACAAGCCCATCTATTTCAACGTTGCCGTTTCGAATGATCCGCAGGATTTCGACATCCAGCCGGAAGAAACCCTTCTGCTGGAACCGGGCAGATACTTCATCGCCTTCCAGATTGTCGGATGCAATAACGAAGCTCTACAGGCCTTCCTTGCCAAAACACAGGATGAGCAGGAATTCTGGGAGATGAGTATGGACTTCAATATATACCTCAAGAGCAGTTATGTCCGGGAAGTAGCCCTGGGCGGAATGGAACATCTGCCCGTCAACATCGGCGTTGCAGTTAAAGGGCTGGAGTATCAGTAATGTCAACTGCCCTTTCTGGCAGAGGAACCGGGAGGACACAATCTTTAACGCATTCTATGGCTTCTTCTCGGTAATCCATATAATCAGATTATTGAAGAATATACCAGGCAACCTGGTATCTACCAGATAAAAGGAATTACTCTATGTTTAACCTTCTGATTCTCCCGGCCACCTCTTCCGGGTGGTCAATGAGGAGTTGTCCGTGGTTCATCCCGGGGAATACCTCAACGTGAGTATCGGGTTGAAGGGCACTCAGGTGCCTGGCTTGCGGTTTGGCTACAAAGGCCTCTTTTGTTCCATACCAATAATGAATATCGGCCCCTTGAATTGACTCCAACTTGTGGGTATAGACGTCTTTGTATCCGTCGCGCACCGCCTTTCCCTTACCGTAGGGCCATACTTTCCGGCATTCATCCAAAAGCACATCGAAGTAATGGGAATGGAACACCCACCGCCAGAAGCCGGTCCAGTGGTAACAGGTCCAGACATTAAGGCTCTGATAGTAGCGAAGGGGATCCACCAGCCATTTGGGCAATGGCAATAAGGGGGCGGCATCCATAATGGCGTGATCGATGACAATCTCACGGCGCTCAAGCACACGTGAAAGAATCTTTCCGCCCAGCGACAAACCATAAGCACAATCCAAGTAACCTCCCAGGTTCTCCTGAACGTATTCAATAATCTGCCCTGCCTGGTCGTCAACGGAAGTAAAGGCCGATTCCTTCCCCAGAAGGAAGCCGTCAATTCCGGCGGCAACGATATGGAACTGGTCTTTCAGGATATCGATCAGCGGGAGGAATATCTCATATGATACCCCCAGCCCGGGTATCAGAAGCAGACCGGGATTCGCTTTGTCTCCGTAGGTGTTGAAAGTCATTTCTTCAAAGTTATAAATCGGCCTGTACGCTTTTTATATTCAAGGTATTCTTCCCCGAAATCGGCCTCCAGGCGCTTCTCTTCAGAGCGCACCTGAAGCATCATCAGCCCGGCCACGGCGGCAAAAACAAGAAGTGCCCACCAGGTCCAAAGGGCAACGACAACACCGGCATAATAAAGATAAGTCCCTGACAGCATAGGGTTCCGGGACATCTTATATGGCCCGTCAGTCATCAGGTGCCTGGTCCTCGGTGCCACCTCGTGTCCCATCGCATCAAAAGGATTGCCTTTCCCGACGCGTTTCATATAAACGATACTCCACACGCTGAGCGAGAGCCCGGCAAGGGCAACAAGGGCCGATAAATACAACCGCCCCACGGGAATATCCGCAGGAGCAGGCATTCCGGAAACCAGCCACATCACGGCCGGAATCCCTGCGATAAAAATGGCAAAGCCAAGAAAGTATCCAAGAACCTGTTTCATCTTAACTAGATTGAATGACTATCAAAGTTAATGTTTTTTCCTGAATCTTCCCTGAAATGGTCACCAACGAACACACAATAATCCCCACCTGTCACCAACATCTTAGCTCCCGCCCGAGGCACAATAAAGACTTTGTAAATTGCTAATTTTCAAACACTTACAAGGTCTTTAATTTTTCTATCCCCAAAACTTGACCACATTTGGTCGCACCTACGACATCTGCAAACCCAGTCAGAAACAAATAATCAATGGGAAGACTTCACCGTCACTGAGAGAATTTCTGGTTTATTAAAGAAACGAGGCACTCTGGTACTTTCTTTGGCCAAGCCTCTGCTGATAAGCAACGATGTCCGACTGTTCAGCTCATGGATACCTGTAGTATACTTGGGGAAAAATCCTTGATCTGGTGCAAACAGGCCGCTATTCAACAAATAGGGAATCCTGACCTGGCCTCCGTGTGCGTGACCAGAAATGACAAGGTCAACGGGAATCGCTGAAAAGAGTTCCGTCAATTCCGGTCGATGGCTTAGCAATACTGAATAATGATTTGACGGAAAAAGAATGCTATTGGCCTGACTTTTCACAGCTTCCATTCCCAAATATGTCGGGTCATCTATGCCCCCTATGAATATCGTATCTTTACCGATATGAACTTCTTCCCCTGTGCCTTCAAGGACACGCACGCCATAACGGGTTACCATTGCTTTGATTGAATCGATTTGGCCGCTCCAGTACTCATGGTTTCCGCTCACATAATAGACCGGCCCAACCTCTGTTAGTTGCCTGACAAGGTCGTTTGACTTGTCAAAAGGTAGTTCGTCATCGTATATGTCTCCGCAAAGAAGCACGACATCCGGATTTTCCTCTAATATGATTTTTAGTATCGGTTCACTATGTTCACCATATCTGCACCCATGGAAATCGGCAACGACTACTATTTTAACTCTGCCGGTGATATTATCGCTGTCGATAGTGTATCTCGTACATACTATTCTGTTTGAGAAGCCTAAAACCAACGTGATGATTATTGACAGGATAAACAGAACGAGTAGAGGTTTCTTCAAAAAGCGGATGCTCATATATGATATCGTGAAGATGTTTAACTATACAGTTCCTTACAAAAGTAATCCAATTTCAGAGAGTATAGAACTTCTCATTTTACATGTCTTTGATAGTCCATCTTCTCGTGGAGAACACGATCCACCCAGATGGAACCATCCTTGTGCTTTTTATAGAAAACAATATGATGCCCGACCTTGAAACCAAAGAGCCCGGGCTTTACGACATTATATTCCTTTTCAAGGAAAACAGGCAAATTATTCAGTCCTTGAATAGCGGTATATATTTGCCGATAATAGATGACCGCCTGTTCTTCAGACCAAGTTTCTACTGTGTAGTCCCAAATGCTGTCCAAATCGGCAATGGCCTTTCTGGATAATCGAATCTTAGCCATTGTTCCTCCGTTTTGCCTTCAACTCCTCCAAGTGGGATTCGAAGTCAAAGTCTTCGACATACCCGCTTGCTTCACCTTCCTCAATGGCAGCACGGAGAGCTGCTATCTTTTGCTCATCCTCCTCCAGCCTTCTGAGCCCGGCACGAATCACCTCACTGGCGTTCGTGTAACGGCCGCCAAGGACACTGGCCTGGACAAACTCGTCAAAATGAGACCCTAATGCAACTGTAGTTGTTTTCATTTCAATCTATATTTGCCACAAATATAAGAAATATTCTTATGCCGCACAACTATTTTCACTCCACAACTTTGTGGACCACAAAATTGTGTACCAGTCAAACTTGATAGACAAACCCTTCAACAGTCCCAAAGAATACACGATAGCAACCAGTCCTCTAGTTCTCGCCCGAGGCACGAAAAAATACCGGCCAGTTCAGTCTTATTTTATGCCTAATATCTTCGATACACTGGGGGCCGGGGCAGAATAGGCCTGTTTTGCACCGCAAACCGATCAATCCCGATTTATCAAATGCTAAGATACTACTTTTCTTTGGGCGCATTTGGCGCAGGTCAGTTTTTGTGTGGGTGACCGGCGCCGCAAATAGGCTTCTCAGGCATTGTGATGGCGCAGGACGGGGCACTTTCAGCTGACCTGCGCCATGTAGCCGACAAAACCAAGAGGAATGCCGTAAATTCAAGGAATAGTCCAGACCACAAACAGTTACTGGTGGCGAAAGCCATAGTGGTACGAAAATCCCTTGGCCCGAAACGGCCGTGCGGGTTCGATTCCCGCCCGAGGCACGAAAAAAGACCGGTAAGTCCGGTCTTTTTTCATGCCTAACAATTTGATTTACTGGGGGCCTAATCCCCAGAATTTATGCCTTTTCCGCCGGCACCTGGATGATGGTCAGCCACTTCTCAGGATCTTCCTGGTTCCAGATTCCATCCACGTAGACGGCTCTGGCATCACCGGCCACTTTCCAGCCTTCTTTCTCCATCCAGGCAAAAAGGTCGATGTAATTCTGGTACAGGCGGTCGTAAGGGCCATAGACTTTCATACATACGGCAGTGGGCACTTCAGGAACATCCTTAAACTTGATGATTGCCGAGTCTTTTCCTTTGGCGGTGACTTTCTCGCAGTACTCGATGTCGATGTCCTTTGGCTTGTAGCCGCCGTGCTCGATGGTGTAGCAGTAACCGGGCTCCGGGCATTCGCAGCCCAGGCGGGCCATTTCTGGGCCGATGACCTCATAGCAGAGTCGGCCCAAATCGTCGAAAGAGGGAATGGTTGTACGATGGCTTGCCACAATGATGGCAGGCAGGCTTTCAATAGTGATCTTTTCCATTTTCTTGAGTTTCTTTTGGGAAGCCACCATCGCCTTGAGCTGCGCTTTGCGGGCATTTAGCTGCCTTAGTTCTTCTTCGCATACGCGAATCTTCTCTTCCAGCGCTTCGATGCTTGGAACGTGAGTATCGTCCTCATAGAGGTCGCGAATCTCCTCCAGACTGAAGCCCATCCCTTTGAGAGACAAGATGCCCTGCATCTTCTGAAACTGGTCTACACTGTAGTAGCGGTACCCGGTATCCCGGTCCACAATCTCCGGGACCAGCAGGCCTATCTCCTCATAATGCCGTAGCGTCCGAACCGTAACGCGGCAAAGGCGTGAAAACTCCCCGATTTTTAATCTGTTTGTCTTCATAACAACTGTGCACTTTTGTTATTTGCCGCAAAGATAATACGTGACGTAGGGTACGAGTCAAGAGAAAAATGAAAAAAAGAATGCCCGATTTATCAAATTACCTCAATATAGAAACTGAATGGACGAAAACCGTCATTGCAGCTGATCATGGCACTCATCGGGTTTTTCATCCATCCATCATAAAAATTGCCTTCTCCTTTAGCCAAAGACTCTACGAACTCCCGCATAGAAGACCATGCAGAAGGACACATCCCATCGGGACATTTTCCATCGACGGAAACCCACTGCTGGCCCACTTTTATATCGCAGGTATGTTCAATGGGATTCTCGTATTGGGCCATCAGGTCCGGGTAAACCGTCTGTCGGATAGCTGTAATCCGTATCTTATTCATACAAATTGGAATATACTAGTGTAGGTTATTAATCACTTCTTGCAGATTGGCCAGGAACTTCCCGGCATGGGCACCATCCATTTGCGTATGGTGGAATTGGAAGGATATGGGGAGCTTGTAGCGAAGCCATTTTTTACGATATCGACCCCAGATGAGGAACGGGTTATTGAAAATGCCACTGTTCATCCCCACAGCCCCGTCAATCTCAGTATCAATAATGGCCGATGTGCCAATAACCATACATTCTCCCGATAAATCTCTGTCGTTGCGACTCTCGGCAACCATCGAAGTATATTCCAGGTACTGACGATTAAACTGATCGATATCGTCAGTGTATAGAATGTCGCAAGAAGAAACCTCTCCCATATTATTCTTGACGATTGTATTGACCGCAAGATTATCATACTGCATCAGCTTGTCTCCGACAGGAAGAAGATAGAATTCCTTAATGGTTGAAGCTGCTTTTCCGATACACCAATCCAGCAGCATATTAAACTTGTATCCCTTCTTACGGCTCATTCTTACCAGTCGTGTAACATCGACCGTCTTGAAGAGTGTGACCATCGGGTTGGGAGCCTTCATCCATAACTCAAAGGCTTGTGCACGGCTGGTCTCTTTCGGATCGATTTCTTTCTTCATCGGTTGCTGTTGGATTCATATCCTAAAGAACGAAACTGCGGGGATAGAAATCGCTGTAGAAACGGCCGTCGGTGGCGGTGAATTTGAGGACGCAGTAGTTGGGGTCGGTTACGCCGCCGGGATAGTACTGCGTATCGCCTTTGCGCCAAATCATCTCTTTGCTCTCGGCATCGGTGAGCACCTCCATCGTGCCACGAAGCATCATGCCCTTAAATCCCTTGAGATTGCAGAAATAGATGCTGGCCTTGGGGTTGGCCTTGTAGTGGGCCACCCGCAGGGAGAAGGTGTTGGTGGTGAAATAGAACACCTTGATGCCTTCCCGCTTGCGCGGAGCCAGCATGGCCTTGGTCCAGGGGAAGCCTTCTTCATCGACCGAAGAAATATATGCGATGGGCAGTTTATCGGCCATCTGGGCAATCAGGTCCTTTATACCAGCCAGGGCCGGATTTTCAGGCACGTCACCGCTGATGTTCAACGTCTTGCGCCAGCGCTTCAGGTGCGGGAAATACATCTTCATCTTGCCGATGTACTCCTCCTTGGTGATGGGCTGGGGCAGGCCTTTGTTCACCTCATCGACAAACTGAGCACAGTGCTCGATCATCTGCTCCATGGTGCACTCCTGCAGGAACTTGCCGTCCTTGTAGCAGTAGATGCAATAATCCTCGTTTTTGCTACCATCGGCATTGGTGCCGAAGAGGCCGTCGGTGAGCGGCATGCCGCAGCTCTGGCAGAATTTCATTTCTTTTTCCATACTTACAAAGATACGCTTTTTTTACATTCGACTCCTGTTGTCCTGACCGGCACCGCTGCCGCGATATTTGCTCTGGGCGGTGTTGAAGTTATAACGGATGGAGAATTTGATGCGCTGGGTGTCCATCAGGTTGGTCTGCATGATGGTGTGGCTGCCGAAATCGGTATCGACATCAAAGTGAGCCCTGCCCAGGAGGTCGCCCCCTTCCAGACGGAGCACCAGGGAGCCGTCCTTCAGGAAGGTCTTCTGTACCGCCGCAGTAAGGTCAAAGTACCAGTTTTTCATGTACATGTTCTGGTTATAACCCGGCGTCCATACCGTGCCGCCCAGTTCCAGCTGCCAGCCGCCCTTGATGGTAAAGGTGTTGAAGAGTTGAGCGATACCGATGGGCTTATCGCTAAACTTGGTCACGCGGATGCCATCCGGCTCCCTGGAATCCGGTGCATTGATGGTGAGCCATTGGGGCAGGATGCCAACGGTGTAATTCATGGTCCATGGGCCGATGGTTGGCGTAAAGGTCATATAGACAGCCATCTTGCGCTGCGGCGTCTCGATATTGCGCGGCTGCACCAGTACGACGCCTTCGTCTCCCACGGGGGAAGACCAGGTCATGATGGCATCCTGTACGCGGGAATAATTGACAACCAGCGTTATGAACTTCCACAGGGCCGTCAAGCTGAAGTTGTGCCTGAGCTCCGGCTGCAACTGGGCATTGCCGCTCTGCCAGATATAACGGCTGTTGTACCGCACCGAACCGGACAGGTAGGCATAATTGGGGCGCTGTGTCTTGGCGCTGTAATTAACCATGAGCTGCACATTGGCATTGTTCGGGTCGATGACGGTAGCCCAGGAGACCATCGGGAACCAGTTGCCGTACTTGCGGTTGATGTTATTGTCCGGGGACAGCGCATCTTCGTAAGAATAACGCACATACTCGTAGCGCACGCCGGCGCTCAGCTGTCCCACCTTGGGAATCATGCAGCCATAGTTGGCAAAACCGGCCCAGTTATCCTCCAGCACCTTGGCTTGAGAAGCAGGTATGTCGATACCGGTAATCTGATAGGCGTCGGTGCGACGCGTGAAGGTATCCTCTGTGCCCACCTGGAGCTGTCCCCTCCAGATGGGATACGACAGCACCGCCTTAACGGCGTAAAGCTTGGCATCGTTGCCGCTGGTCGACCGGATGGAACGGTCCTCGGTAATCGAGCTTTTTTCCTCCGACTCGGATCTGTAGTTGCTGGTGGTGCCGTAATAATCGAAGTTTACGTCGATGCCCAACTTTCCGGCCACCAGGCCATTATAATAAACGTTCGCGCCCAGGTTGCTCATCCCTTTCCCGTCGAGCAGGTCGTCGGAAACGGTGGTGAGTTTATCGACCAGTTGCTTATCCAGGAACACGTTGTCGTTCACCGTCGTACGGACATGGTACTTCAGCGTATTGCCCCATTCGATCTTGCCGCCAAGGAAGTGATAATCGGCCAGTTGCCAGTTGACGCCGGCGTTGCCGTAGAGGCTGTTGCCGTCGTATTCGTTCCTGAGGTCCCCCTGGTTGAGGAGCGTATGGCCGATGGCATAGGTGTTCTTGGTGAGGTCACTCACCTGCCGGGAAGTATTCCGGTCGAAGTTTATGCCGGCGAAAATATCGACACCGCCGGTTCGGTAGTTCATATTGAAGGAAGCGGAAGGGTCGTTCCCGGCGGTCCAACGAAGGCTCTGGGCGTCGGAGGCATGGAGGTTGAAGCCGAAACCGTCACCCTTGCGCCGGATGGTACGGATACGGACTACACTTCCCACGGAGGCATCGTATTGTACCCCAGGATTGGTAATTACCTCCACACTTTGAATCTCATTGCTCTGAAGGCGGTCCAGTTCGCTGCTGTCCGTTACCTTGCGACCGTTGATATACACCAGCGGCGTTCCCTTGCCGATGACCTCCAGTCCGTTCTGGCCTTTGATGAGGCCCGGTGTCTTGGACAGTACGTCCTTGGCCGTACCGGCGTTCTCCAGCACGGAACCTTTCACAGCCGTCTGCAAGCCCTCGCCGGTGAGCTTGGTTTTGGGCATTACGGCCGATATGGCTGCGCCTTCCAGCATGGCGGTGTCCATGCCGAGGGTAATAACCGCGCCGTCGGACGGGGTGAGATAAACCGTCTTGTAACCAAGCAACGCCACCATCATGATGCCGTCGGTCTCGGAGGTTACTATATTAAAGGTACCGTCATCACCCGTCACGGCGCCGCATACTACTGAGGAATCCACCGGGGAGAGGATGGCGACATTGGCATAGGCCACGGGCTCTCCGTTTTCATCCACGACTTTTCCCTTCCAGTCCCCTTTTCCTTTGGCAAGGGCGGGAAGGCTTATCATAACAAGTGTCAGAATTGCGATCAACTTTTTCATAGTCTGTCCATATTTTTCTGAGGACAAAGTTAACGGATATTCTGTTCCGAAATAAAAATCGACATGGACAATAAAGTGGACAATTGCGGGATTTAGGCCTCCGGGGGCTTGGACATAGCCGGTGTTTTTTCTACTTTTGTATGCAGATATTTCGGAACAGGAATTATGGCAAGACCAGTAAGCATCACCAAAGAAAAAATCCTTGCGGCGGCCCTTTATGTCGTGCGCACGAGCGGGGCATCGGCCCTGACGGCCAGAAGCCTTTGTGGCGTCCTGGGTTGCGGCGCCAATGCTGTTTTCTCCTCCTTCGGCTCCATCCAAGGGGTACGGGATGCCGTCAAGGAAGAAGCCCGGAACCTTTATCAGAAGCGAGTCGGGGCTGGTTTTTCCCTCAACCCGCCGTTCAAAGGGTTCGGTATTGCCCTTCTCTGGTTCGCTATGGACGAGCCGCAACTGTTTTCAATGATTATGGATGCGGACGCGCCGGCATCGTCCTATAGGGATTATATTGACACGCATGTGGGTTTTAAGGAGGAAAGCCTTGCGGCTATCATGGCTTCCTTCTCTTTGGCACAGCCGGATGCGGAACTGCTTTATTACCAGATGGTTCTGTTGGCGCTCGGGCTGGCGCAGACCTGCACCCGGGGCGGCAGTACGCTTACCATTCCGCAGGTCTCCGAAATCCTGGGGAAAAACGTGCGCGCCTTCCTGATGGTTATCCGCGCCGGGGCCGATGACAGGGAAAAATTCATTCCCGGAGCGGGAGCGGGGCCTGTCGGCGACGTGGACTCTTATGCAATATTGCACACCCTGACCGGTCAGAACCATCTCCTTCAGCAACTCCACGCTGTCCCCCGCTATATCCAGGACGAAGAATGGGGTGAATTGGAACGGGTGTTCCGGAATTCCTCCAACCATACACCGGAATCCCTCCGAGAAACCTACCCCGGACTCACCAAGGGCGACATCCGCATCTACATCCTATCTCACTTCCAGTTCCCCGTGTCGGAGCAGGCTATCCTGCTTGGGATTTCGCCCACCTCCGTTACTAAAGCCCGCCAACGGCTGAAGGCAAAACTTCAATAAAGGGAATTTACGTGTATACATTGATTCGGCTGTTTTCCACAAGATCCCCTTATGGGCCTTTGGGTTCCTTTATTGACAATTAACGCAATAGTAAGCCACTAACTGACAGAAAAGTTTCCAAAATGTTACCCTAAAATCATATAGGGCCACGATAATTATTTAATTATCAACCACATCCGCAAATGAATAAGTAGTCCCGCCCGAGGCATAATCCCCAAGACCCCTTGAGTCGCTTCGCTCCGAACATCAGCCTTCCCCAAAATTTGGGCGCATTTGGCGCAGGTCAGTTTTTGTGTGGGTGAACCGGCGCCGCAAATCGGCTTCTCAGGCATTGTGATGGCGCAGGATGACTTTTCCTGATTTTGGTTGACTGTCCGCGTGTCTTATCGCGTCTAGAAGTTGACTCGGGTTTAACTGTTATTACTGGTTTTTGT